>JAFVXA010000005.1 GCA_017501355.1 Oscillospiraceae bacterium | reverse complement strand
CCGAATTCCGGTAGCTGCTTCCAAAATTCAACAGCATCGTCACAGCTACGCCAAGTCAAACTGATATGACAACATCAATTCTGAGTGTCAAAACAGGAGCATATGCCCCTGTTTTGAAAGGCAAAAACTTTTTGCCATAGGAGAACACACGGGAACGATTTTACACTTATTCAAGGAACATACTCTCCTAATGCAAAAAAAGTTACAAATGAGTTTGCTCACCCTGATTGTAAACCCAGCTTCGATATGGTAAAATTACTATGTAGAATTGTGTCCATTTTTGTGAGGAACTTTTTTTACAAAGGGATATCCCTTTGTTGGTTATGAAATAACCAACAAAGAACCTTAACTACATACCATGCGGAAGGGAGGCGCGGCTCATGATCAACATCGCAATTTGCGATGACGAGTTGTTATGGCTTGAAAGTACAGAGCAATTACTAAGAGAATACAGTGAGAGCACCGGTATCCCGATGAAGATACATACGTTTCTCTCTGCTTACGATCTCATAGAATATGTTGATGACAACGAGGATTTTGACCTTTATATTCTCGATGTGGTCATGCCGGAAAAGACCGGGATCCAAGTCGGAACATGGCTTCGCGAGGCAGATAAGCGGGGCTTGATCATCTACCTTACTACCTCAAAGGATTTCGCTCTGGACGCCTACGCCGTTCAGCCCTTCCACTATCTGCTCAAGCCTGTTGAACGCGAGAGTCTTTTTGCGGTACTGGACAAGGCTGCCGCCATATTGACAGAGCGTGTCAACAAGGCAATCTGTGTCAAAAGCAAAGGCGGCTCCTTGCGGATCATGTTTGATGACATTGTGTATGTCGAGTATGTTGACCGTTGCAGCAATTTCCACTTAAAGAGCGGCGACATCGTTACCGCTACGCAGCAGCGCGTCTCTTTTGCCGACAGTATGCAGCCGCTTCTCAGTGATGAGAGATTTTTCCGCTGCGGAGCGAGCTTTGTTCTGAATCTGTATTACATATCGGCTGTTGATAAGGACGCCGTACACTTTCGCCATGTTCCCAACACTTTATATTTGCCCAAAAACGCAAGCAGTGCTCTGACCTCTGCCTGGTTTGATTATTGGATGGAGAGAGGAAACAACGTATGAGTGAGATATTAAGACTGACCTCGGCGGCGTGGTCACTGTTTCATATTCTGATATTGTTCATGTTCTTTTACTCGCCGCGGTTTTCAAGAAAAAAGACTACGATTATTACCTGTGCCACAATGGTGCCGCTTGTGATCGTCAACGCATTGCTGCTGGTGCTGTTGGAACGGGCTGTCTACGGAAAGCTGATCTTATTATTGCTGGTCATTCCAAGCTTTGCGTTTTTCTTCTTCCTTGCAAAGCACCGGGATTTTCGTTTCGTGTTTACATTCTGCCTTGTGGATACCATATCCGCAGAGTTGATTATCATTTCCATGCTCCTCAATCAGTACATAACTCCCGAAAGCAACATCGTAATGTTTGCTATCCGCATTTTGGGATTTCCTTTGGTGGAATACTTTGTCGTTAAAAAACTGCGTAAGCCGTATTTTGAAATTCAGAACAGTGTAAAGAAAGGATGGGGCACCTTTTCCCTTGTGTCGGTGATATTCTATGTTCTGATTCTTGTGATGACTGCTTTCCCGACGGTAATAACCGAGCGTCCCAACGATATGCCCATTATGCTGATCTTCATGCTCCTGATGCCGCTGATGTATCTGAATATTTTCCAGATACTCCATCATCAGAACAGGCTGAATACCGTTGAACGTGAGCAGGAATTGTGGCAGATACAGTCCTCGCATATGCAGAAGCAGATCGCGTCCATGGCCGAAGCGGATAAGCGGGTGAGCTGTGAGCGGCATGATATCCGACACCGGCTGCAGATCATCGATGTTATGCTGCAGAAAGGTGAGATAAAAGAAGCGAGAGAATTTATCAGCTCCACCCATGAAACACTGCAGGCTCCGACAGGGCTTGTCTACTGCAAGAATCCGGTTCTGGATGCTGTTTTCAGTTTCTATTTCAAACAGGCGCAGGATAAAGACATTCGTATCGAATCCACGCTGTCGATCTCCGAGGAGCTTCCGGCAGACCCGTCGGAGCTGTCCATCGTCATAGCCAATGCGCTTGAGAATGCGATCCATGCCTGTGAGAGGCTGCCGCAGGAAAAACGCGTGATCTCCTGCCGCTGCATTGAAAAGCCCCAGTTTATGCTGCAGATCAGAAATCCCTTCGATGGCGAGATCAGGCTCGATGCGGAAGGTTTCCCTGTGACCGATGCTAAAGGTCACGGAATCGGCATCCGTTCCATTCGTTCCTTCTGCGAGAGGAACCATGCACAGGCTGAATTTAAGATCGAGGACAATATGTTTGCCCTGCGTATTCTGATACAGAAATAATTGTTTTTCGGCTTCCGAAAGGGAGCCGATTTTTTGTTCAGAGCCTCAAATTCTCTGTGCAGATAAAAAATATGTGAAAAAAAGGGCGAAATATGTGAATTGCAAAGTTCGGAGCGATTTTCGGAGTATAATTTCTGTAAGGAAAAGTCTGTTTATTATTAAGACTGCGAGAGGAGGATGCGTATGCTCGGACGCGAGATCATCCGCAGGCTGGAGCACAGCGAAGAATTCAGTGAACCGCACACAGGACAAAATGTCTGGCCGCGCCAATGGTGTCCGGCCTTTGCAGAAAGGCGCAGCGCCATACGCTTTGTACCAAAATGCTGGTTTTGCCGATGCGCCTACTTCGGTCTTGAAAACAAAACCGCCCTTGAGGTCGGCATCTGCCGATACCCGGAGGTGCAGACCCGATGAAATATCAGAAACTGAAAAAGGAAGCCTTTCATTCCATGTGCCGACAATGTATCAATGAGCAATATGGTCTGCAGCTGAAAACCCGGGACTGCTATTACCTGCCTTATCAGGAACTGTGCAGCTGCTGCGGAAATATCAGAAACATTGTGGCCGATATTAGCCGCCATAGCCGGTGGCGATTGTTCTTTGCCCGGCAAAAAAGAAACCGTAAATCATAGCAATCTGCTTTACCATAGGAGGAACACAAAATGAAAAAACGGATTTTGAGCATAATTTTGAGTATCGTGATGCTCGTCGGCCTGCTGCCGACAACGTCGCTGGCGATGCCTTCCCACAGCCACTGTGTCTGCGGCGGCAGCGTGACAGTGGGCGGTCATACTCACGAAAACATCACTTCATGGGTGGCGTGGGACGGCACGGATAAAGACGGCGAAACCGATGGCATCCAGCTCACAGCGGGCAGTTGGTATCTGACCGATAATGTCAACCTTACCGAAACCCTTACCATTTCATCCGGCACGGTCAACCTCTGCCTGAACGGAAAGACCATTACAAACAAGAAAAACATCACCGTCAATAGCGGTGCAACCCTGAACATCTGCGACTGCGGCTCCGGCGGCACCGTTAAAGCCAATGTCAACAGCGATGGCAACATCACCAACAACGGCACCGTCAACGTCTACGGCGGAACCGTCCAAGGCAGCGGAAGTGGAAACACCGTCAAAGGCAGCGGCATCGACAACCACGGTACCGTCAATGTCTACGGCGGCACCGTTAAAGCCCCACATGGCCAGGGTCATGGCATCTACAACGAGGCCAAAGGTACCGCCAACATCTACGGCGGCACCGTGAGCAGCGGCAGCAGCGAAGGCATCCTAAACAAAAAATATTTCACCTCTGGCATCGTCAACGTCTACGGCGGCACCGTCATCGGTGCCACCAACGGCATCACCAACAACGGCATCCTTAACCTCAGCGGCGGCAGTGTCGGCAATCTCGACGGCAACTATGGCATCAGCAACAACGGCACCCTTAACCTCAGCGGTGCCCCCACCATCACAGGTACTTGGGCAGACATCTATCTTAATTCCGACAAGCTCATCACCATCGGCGAGGGCGGTCTGACCTACACATCGGACAAGGCCATCAGCGTGAGGATGAATACCCCGGGTACCTTTACCAGCGGCTGGACAGCCAAGATGGGCGGAAATGCCGAGAATTACGGCAGCTATTTCACTTCTGCGATGGACGGTTATACCGTTCAGCCGGACGGCAACGAGTTGAAGCTGGCAGAGCCTTCTGCCGCCGAAACTCACAGCCACGATAACTGCGGTGTGGCGAACTGCACCAACACTACCCATAACCACAGCGAAGTAAACGAGTGGATTAAGCTGACGAAGGGAAATATCAGTAGTTATGTGACAAAGTCCGGCTCCTCATATAT
>JAFVXA010000062.1 GCA_017501355.1 Oscillospiraceae bacterium | reverse complement strand
CCCCGCTGTGCAAGTTTTTAGAACTTGCAAAAAGTTCTAAAAACTTCTTATTTGAAAGGTGCAGGACACCCTTCCTGGGTTTCCCGCACACACCCTTCCTTCCCGTCGAATCGGATAAAAGGGTTTATTGACAGTCTCAAAGCGGCGGAAAACCGCCGCTTTGCTCATACTGTGGTTTCAAAATAAGAAAAGGTCTCATCCTCGCCCGTTTTCCGCATACAGGAGCTGAGCATACGGAAGGACGCGGTGTTTTCGTGATAGCACTTGGCGACCACCTTCCGAAGTCCCAGCTTGTACAGCGCCCAGTTCTTCACGGCGGTGAAGGCTTCCGTGCCGTAGCCGCTGCCCGCCTCGCTTTTGACGATGCGGCAGCCAAGCTCTGCGCCGCCGCGATGATCGAAGCGATAAAGCACCGCTTCGCCGATACAGCGCTCACCGAGGCAGATGGCGAAATTCACCGCAAGGTGGCGGCGGAAATCCTCCCGTGTGACGGAGAGAAAGTAATCCTCCGTGAGGGGTGCATCGCCGAGATCAGTACGGTAATCATAGCCCCACCAGCGGTTGCGCTCGTCATCGAGACAGATGGCGTTGTAGGCGGGCTTGTCTGCATCCGTAAACGGACGGAGGGTCAGCCGCTCCGTTTGCAGTGTGGGGATCTCACGGAGGTGATGGAGCTCGTTTTCCAGCTCCACGTGGTACTTCTCGCCCATTTCGGCGGGGAGATACTGGAGCTTGCTCATGCGAAGTCCACGGTTCGCGGCATCATCCTCGCGGTTGAACCAGAGCGCATCGCCGCCGAAGGTGCGGGCAAATTCCCGCACCATGGTGGGATAGATGCCCTCAAATTCCTGCATGGCTTTTTCGATGTGGACGATGACGGTCTCACCGCAGCGCTCACCGAGAGCGACGGAGATCATGCGCCCGTCCAGTTCCATGCAGCCCGCAAGGAAGTGCCCGTCCGCATAGTGGGCGTTGAAAAACTCCTCCGCAAGGCGCAGCTCCTTCACGGCACTTTTACTGTCGCCCTTTGCGAACTGCTCCTCAAACTCCCGCCAGAAGATAGCGAGCTTGTCCTCATCCTCTGCGGTGAGAGGGCGGAAGTGCGCCGTGGGATAGCGTCTGGTGAAATTGTTGATGTGGTTACGCTGTCCGCTGTATCGCCGTCCCGCAAAGGACTGCATATCCTCGGCGTGGTAGAGGTAATCCTGCCAGAGACGGGGGGCGCTGACGCGGGCATAGGGGTAGCGGCGCAGCAGGTGCGGCAGCTTTTCGGACGGGATGACGGAGAAGATGGGGGCAATGCCCTGCTCGATCCAGTGCTGCTCCAACGCTGTAAGCGCCGCATCCTCGTCTCCCTCTGCGCCTGCCACGGGATAGTCGAAGAAGGTCTCGCCATCCAGTTCGAAACGCACCAGCAGGCAGCCTGCGGCTTCCGCATAGGCGGGGCGGAGAGAGGTCCACATGAGCTTGATGCCCGCGGTATATTCGCAGAAACGGAAGGGACAGTGTTCATAATAGGAGCGCAGCAGCGCCGTGTCTGCTACGAAAAGTGGCTTAAATTCCAGCATAAAGCGATCCTTTTGATTTGATTTTGCATTTATTGTACACAATTGAATCACGGTTGACAAGGGACAAATGCAACAGGAATGGCTGAGACTAAGACATGATGAACAATTTGTAAAATCCACTTTGGGCGAATTGACAGAAAAGATTTACCGCGCTATGATGATGCCAAAAGAAGATTAGCACTCGAATGGATAGAGTGCTAAAACGACTGAGGAGGTGCAATACATGAATGCACAGAAGTACACACAGAAATCGTTGGAAGCGCTGCAGAGCGCAAGAAACCTTGCCTGGGAATACGGTAATCAGCAAATCGAGCAGTGCCATCTGCTGCTGAGCCTGCTGCGGCAGGAGGGAGGCTTGATCCCCCAGCTTGTGATGAAGATGGGGCTTGCGGCGGATAATCTGGAAGAGATGACCCTGCGTGAGGTATCGAAGCTGCCGAAGGTCAGCGGGAGCGGCTGGGAAGCAGATCGCTTCTATGTCTCCCGCGAGACGGAGGCGGCGCTGAATGAAGCGGAGCAGATTCAACAGCAGATGCGGGATGAATTTGTGTCTGTGGAGCATTTGTTTCTCGGTTTGATCGAATGTGCGGACAGCAGCATGAAGGAGCTGCTGCGTGCCTTCGGTATCACAAAGGAAGGGACACTACAGACGTTGCAGACCGTGCGGGGCAATCAGCGGGTGACTTCGGACAATCCGGAGGATACCTACGATACCTTGCAGAAATACGGCACAGATCTGGTGGAGCGGGCACGGCAACAGAAGATGGATCCTGTCATCGGACGTGATGAGGAGATCCGCAATGTCATCCGTATTTTGTCCCGCAAAACCAAGAACAATCCCGTGCTCATCGGCGAGCCGGGTGTGGGCAAGACTGCCATTGCAGAGGGACTTGCCCAGCGCATTGTGCGGGGCGATGTGCCGAAGAATCTCATGGACAAGACGGTGTTTTCCCTCGACATGGGTGCGCTGATCGCGGGCGCGAAGTACCGCGGTGAATTTGAGGAGCGACTGAAGGCAGTGCTGAGCGAAGTCAAGCAGAGCGAGGGCCGCATCATCCTCTTCATCGATGAGCTCCACACCATTGTGGGCGCGGGCAAGACCGAGGGCGCTATGGATGCGGGCAATCTCCTCAAGCCAATGCTCGCGCGAGGTGAGCTCCACTGCATTGGCGCAACGACCCTCGATGAATACCGCAAATATATCGAGAAAGACCCGGCGCTGGAACGCCGTTTTCAGACCGTGCTGGTGCAGGAACCCACGGTAGAAGACAGTATTGCCATTCTCCGAGGACTGAAGGAGCGCTACGAGGTGTTCCACGGCGTGAAGATCACGGATGGCGCCATCATTGCCGCCGCCACGCTTTCTGACCGCTATATCACCGACCGCTTCCTGCCGGATAAAGCCATTGACTTGGTGGATGAAGCCTGCGCACTGATCCGCTCGGAGATGGACTCCATGCCCACGGAACTGGATGTGGTGCGCCGCAGGATCGTGCAGCTGGAGATCGAAGAAGCGGCGCTGAAGAAGGATGAGGACAGTCTTGCGGGACAGCGCCTTGCGGAACTGCAGAAGGAGCTGGCAGAAAACCGTGACAGCTTTAACGCCATGAAAGCCCGCTGGGAAAACGAAAAGAGTGAAATTCTGCGGGTGCAGCAGCTACGTGAGGAGATCGAGCGGCTGAATGCGGAGATCCTGCGGGCAGAACGGGAATACGACTTGGAAAAGGCGGCAGAGCTGAAATACGGTCGCCTGCCCGAGGCGAAAAAGCGACTGGAAGAAGAGGAACGCCGCACCCAAAGCGGACGGGAAAACAGTCTGCTGCGTGACAAGGTGACGGAAGAGGAGATCGCCCGCATTGTGGAGCGCTGGACGGGAATTCCTGTTGCGAAACTGATGGAAGGAGAACGGGAAAAGCTGCTGCATCTGGAGGAGATTCTCCACCGCCGTGTGGTGGGACAGGAGGAAGCGGTGCGTTCCGTCTCCGATGCCATCCTCCGCAGCCGCGCGGGCATTCAGGACCCGAACCGCCCCATCGGTTCGTTCCTGTTCCTCGGTCCCACGGGCGTGGGCAAGACGGAGCTGGCAAAGACCCTTGCGGAAAGCCTGTTTGATGATGAAAAGAACCTCGTCCGCATCGATATGTCGGAGTATATGGAGAAGTTTTCCGTCTCCCGCCTCATCGGTGCGCCTCCCGGCTATGTTGGCTATGAGGAGGGCGGTCAGCTCACGGAAGCGGTGCGCCGCCGTCCTTACAGTGTGATCCTCTTCGACGAGGTGGAAAAAGCTCACCCGGATGTGTTCAACGTGCTGCTGCAGGTGCTGGACGATGGTCGCGTCACCGACTCCCAGGGACGGACGGTGGATTTCAAGAATACCGTTATCATTCTGACCTCTAATCTCGGCAGTGAATATCTGCTGCAGAGTGTGAGCGAAAGCGGCACCATCAGCGAAGAGGCGAGAGCGCAGGTGGATCAGCTGCTGCGCCGTAGCTTCCGCCCGGAATTTCTGAATCGCCTTGACGAAATCGTTTACTACCAGCCCCTCAGCAAGGAGCATATCACGAAGATCATCGATCTGCAGATCGCGGCACTGAACCGTCGTCTCGCGGGTCAGCAGCTTTCCTGCGTCTTGACAGATGGGGCAAAGCAGCTCGTCATTGACGAGGCGTATGATCCCCAGTATGGTGCAAGACCTCTGCGTCGCTATCTCCAGCACACGGTGGAAACCCTGCTGGCACGGCGTATCCTTGCGGGTAATGTCAGCAGCGGTGAAACTCTGCGAGTGGATGCAGTGAATGGAGAATTGAAAGTGGTGTAAACAAAAGCAGCTGTACGGCATTGCCGTACAGCTGCTTTCTTCTTGTTGATATGGATTCCTGTTTACTTCAGCGTGAGGAACTTCCAAAGGGTTGCTTCGTGGTAATGCTCCCCTGCTTTCAGCGTGGTAGTGGGGAACTCCGGCATATTGGGGCTGTTGGGGGCGTGCTGGGTTTCGAGGCAGAAACCGTGCTGCGCATCATACTGGCAGCCGCCCTTGCCGCGATAGGGGTGATCCATGAGGAAGTTGCCGCTATAGAACACCACGGCGGGCTGGGTGGTGGTGACCTCCATGGTGATGCCCGTCTTGGCACTGTGGGCGATGGCGGCGATCTTGGCATCCTCGTCCAGCAGGAAGCAGTGGTCATAGCCCCCTGCAAACTCCATCTGCTCGCCCTGCAGGGGGAAGCCCTGGGAGATGGGGGCAAGGCGGCGGAAATCAAAGGGGGTGTTCGCAACGGGGAGAATTTCGCCCGTGGGCAGCAGCTCATCGGTGTTTTCCAGAATGTGGGATGCGCCGAGCTGCAGCTCCTGACCGAGCACATCGCCGCTGCTGTGACCGTTGAGGTTGAAGTAGGAGTGGTTGGTGAGGTTCACCACGGTGTCGGCGGTGGTGTCCGCGTCATAGATCATGGCGAGGATACCGTCGTCGCTGAGGGTATAGGTGACGGAGAAGCTGAGATCGCCGGGATAGCCCTCCTCCTCCGCAGGGGAAACGCCGCTGAGCACCAGCGAGCCACCGCAGACGGAAGCCTGCAGCACCTTGTTGCGGAAAGGACCGTGGAGGTGGTGGCGACCGCTGTTGGGGGGCAGAATCACCTCTTCGCCGTTGAGAGGGAAGCGGGCTTCGCGGATGCGACCCGCAAAGCGTCCCGTCAGCGCACCGAAGTTGGTGCTGCTGTCCTCTTCATAATAGGCAAGGTTGTCATAGCCGAGGGCAATGTCCACGGGCTTGCCGTTTCTGTCGGGAACGATGATGCTGCGGATGATAGCGCCATAGTTCAGTACAGCGACCTGCACATTGGGGCAGGAGAGGGTGTATTCGGTGATCTCCTGTCCGTCACGGGTCACGCCAAAGGGTTTGGATGTGATTTTCATAATCATACCTCCCGCCGGAAGCCCGGCAAAAAATTTTTCAGTTCAGTGTTTCTGCGCTTGCGGCAAACAGTCGGGTGACTTTCTCCCGCATGGCAGGGTGCAGCAGCAGTCCCGGATCCTGCCGCAGCAGTTCCTCTGCCGCCGTTTGCGCCTCCTGCAGCAGGGGCATATCGCAGCTGAGATCTGCCGCCCGCATGGCGGGCAGACCGTGCTGGCGCTGCCCGAAGAAATCGCCGGGACCGCGCAGACGCAGATCCTCCTCTGCGATGCGGAAACCGTCTGCGGTCTCTGTCATAACCTTCAAGCGCTCCCGGGTTTCGGGATTGCGATTGTCGGAGAGCAGAATACAGTAGGATTTGTGCTTGCCGCGTCCCACCCGTCCGCGGAGCTGATGGAGCTGGCTGAGACCGAAGCGCTCCGCATTTTCCACCAGCATGACAGTGGCATTGGGTACGTCCACACCCACCTCGATGACGGTGGTGGAGACCAGGATGTGGGTCACGCCGCCTGCAAAGTCTGCCATGGCAGCGGCTTTCTCCTTGGCTTTCATGCGTCCGTGGACATAGCCAATTCTGAGATCGGGGAAAATCTCCTCCTGCAGGAAGCGGGCGTATTCCATGACGGATTTTCGCTCGTCCTCGATCTCTTCGTTCTCCTCCACCATGGGGCAGACCACATACGCCTGCCGCCCCTCTGCCACCTGCTTGCGGAGAAAGCTGTAGATCCGTTCGTGATAGCCGGTGTGGAGAAAAAAGGTGTCGATCTTCTGCCGCCCGGGGGGCAGCTCGTCGATAAGGGACACATCCAGATCGCCGTAAAGAATCAGTGCCAGTGTGCGGGGAATGGGCGTTGCGGACATGACCAGCATGTGAGGGTGTACGCCCTTTTCAGAGAGGGCGGCGCGCTGCCGCACACCAAAGCGGTGCTGTTCGTCCGTGACCACCAGTCCAAGCTTCTGATATGTGACATCCTCGCTGATGAGAGCGTGGGTGCCAAGCAGCAGGTCGATTTCGCCCGCGGCGAGCTGTGAAAGCAGCTCCCGCCGCGCCTTTGTCCCGGTTGAGCCTGTGAGCAGCGCCGTGCGCAGCCCGAGTTGCTCCATCAGCGGCGCAAGTCCCTTGTAATGCTGCTCTGCCAGCACCTCGGTCGGCGCCATAAAGGCTGTCTGCAAGCCGTTCTTCGCGGCGAAATAGGTGAGCGCTGCCGCCACCATAGTTTTGCCGCTGCCCACGTCACCCTGACAGAGGCGGCTCATGGGTGTGCCTGCGCACATATCCGACACGCCGTCGGCAATGGCGCGGCGCTGAGCGCCTGTGAGGGTGAAGGGCAGAGCGTCATAGAAGGACGCAAGGTCGATTGCCTCGCAGGGGGTAACGGCGATGCGGGCGCGCTGAGAGCGCCAGAGCCGCAGCCCTGCGGTGAGGAAAAAAAGTTCCTCGAACACCAGACGCCGCCGCGCGATGGCAAGTTCCTCGGGCGAGGGCGGGAAGTGGATGTTTTCATAAGCGTAGTTGACATAACATAAATTGTGTTTCTGCCGAATGTCGTCGGGAAGCTCCTCGGGGAGCTCTGATGCAGCGGCAAGTCCCTGCCGCATGAGCTTGATGAGCAGGGTTTGCGTCACCCCTGCGGTGAGGGGATAGACGGGAACGATGCTGCCTGTGAGCTGGGCTGCCCCCTCTTTTTCCACCACGGGGTTGTTCATCTGGCGGCGGAGGAGTGTGCCCTCCACCTTGCCGTAAAAGACATAGCTTTCGCCCCGGTGAAACTGTTCTTTCGCATAGGGGCGGTTGAAAAAGGTGATTTCCAGCGCCCCGCTTTGATCCACAGCGCGGAATTTTACCAGACTCAGCCCCTTGCGGATGCGGCTGAGAGTGGGGGTGGATGCCACCATGGCGACAACAGCGGCGTTTTCTCCCACGATCAGCGAGGAAATGGAGGGGGAAAGCTTGCGATCCTCGTAGGTGCGGGGGAAATAGGAAAGGAGATCTCCCACGGTCTCAATGCCGAGCTTGCGGAGCGTTTTTGCCCGCGCTTCGCCCACACCCGCAAGATAGCGGATGTCCGTGTCGAGCTTCGGCATCGAGATCTCCTCCTTTTCCGGAAAGTCAGCGTTTTTTATGCCCGCACGTAGTCAATGAATTGGAACTTCAGACCGTCCTCCTCCAGCAGTTCGCTTTCGCTCTCAATCTTCCACGCGGGATCGGCATCGAGATCGGGGAAGAAGGCATCGGCTTCGGGCGAAGCATAGACCTTCGTCAGCAGCACCTTCTCGCAGTGGGGCAGGAGAGCGGCATAGACCTGTCCGCCGCCCATGACATAGATCTCCTCTGCGGGATCATCTGCCAAAAGAGAGAGGATTTCCTCGATATTGTGGGCGATCTCCACGCCTTCGGTGGGCTCCATGCGGGAGGAGAGAACGATGTTGCGGCGCTTGGGCAGGGGCTTACCGCCGGGCAGGGATTCCAGTGTTTTGCGCCCCATGATAACGGTCATATAGGAAGTGAGGGTGCGGAAACGGCGCATATCCTGATGGATGGAAAAGAGGAGCTGTCCATCCTTTCCGATGCCCCAGTTTTCCGCCACGGCAACAATGGCAACCATAGGAAAACCTCCAAGTTTACATAATGTACGGATGCTGCATTAAATGGCAACGGGAATCTTATCCTCAAAGGGAGAGAATTGATAGTCCGTCACACGGCAGCTGTCGGGGGTGAAATCGTAGAAATTGGTGATGGCAGGGTCAAGCTCGAACTTCGGTGCGGGCAGAGGCTCCTGCTGCAGCATCTTTTCGATGATGGGCACATGGCGGTCATAGATGTGGGCATCCGCAATGACATGTACCAGTTCGCCGGGAACGAGCCCGGAGACCTGCGCGATCATGTGTACCAGCACCGCGTACTGCACCACATTCCAGTTGTTGGCGGCGAGCATATCCTGCGAGCGCTGGTTCAAAATGGCGTTGAGGGTGTTGCCGCTGACATTGAAGGTCATGGAATAGGCACAGGGGTACAGACCCATTTCGTGCAGATCCTCAAAATTATAGAGATTGGTGAGGATGCGGCGGGAGGCGGGATTGTGCTTCAAATCATACAGCACGCGATCTACCTGATCGAACGCACCTTCCTTATACTGATGCTTGATGCCCAGCTGATAGCCATAAGCCTTGCCGATGGAGCCGTTCTCATCCGCCCAGGAGTCCCAGATGTGGGTGGAGAGATCGTGGACATTGTTGGACTTCTTCTGCCAGATCCAGAGCAGCTCATCCACGGCGCTCTTCCAATAAGTGCGGCGAAGGGTCAGAATGGGGAACTCCTTCTGCAGATCATAGCGATTCACAAGGCCGAACTTTTTCACGGTGTGGGCAGGGGTGCCGTCCTCCCAGTGGGGGCGGACATTCTGGTCGGTGTCCCAAAACCCGTTTTTCAGAATTTCGCGACAGTTGGCGATAAAGACAAAATCGGCATAGCTCATGGTGCTGCCTCCTCTGATGATTTGGTAAAGGTATTTTCATGAAGAGTATATTCTATTTTACTATAACAGTTTGAAATAGAAAAAGAAAGAGCAGGTTTTGGGAAGGCTCGAACCGATTGCAAGAAAAATGTTCCGAAAGCCTTGCTGTCTTGCAAAATATGCGCTACGATAAAGAAAAAACGGAAGGAGGGCGCGAGGATGCTGGACCGGAGCGAAGTGGGTAAGCGCGGATATCTGAAGGAAAATTTTCGACTGTTCCATCTGCGGGACAGCCGCGCCCAGAAGCTGGAGTATCATTACCATGAATTTGACAAGGTGATTTTGCTCCTCAGCGGCAAGGTGACCTATGTGGTGGAGGGCAAGAGCTATTTTCTCAAGCCCGGTGACATCCTGTTGGTGCGCCACAATATGATCCATCTGCCGGAGATCGACCCCTCCGAGCCTTACGAGCGCATGGTGCTGTGGCTGGGGGAGGACTATCTGGAGCAGCATAAACGAGATGGCGAATCCCTCTCCGACTGCTTTGCACTGACCCATGAGAGAAGCTTTCACTTGCTGCGCGGCAGCAGTGAGATGCGAAAGAAATACCTTGCCCTCTTTCAGTCATTGGAGGAGGCGCTGCAGCAGGAGGGCTTCGGGCAGGGACTGCTGGCAGATACGTACTTCCTGCAGCTGCTGATCCACCTCAACCGCGACATTCGGGAGGATCGCACGGCAGAGCTGACGGAGACCTATCGCTTTGACCCCAAGATCGAGGAGATCATGCGCTATGTGGAGAGCAACCCTGCGGAGGATCTCTCGGTGGAGGCGATCAGCAGGCGCTTTTTCCTCAGCCGCTACTATCTCATGCACCGCTTCAAGGAGATCAGCGGATATACCCTGCACCAGTATGTGAACCAGAAGCGCATCCAGTATGCGGGTGAGCTGCTGAAAAAGGGGACGGCGGTGATGAAAGCGTCGGAAATGGCGGGGTTCGGAGAATATTCCACCTTCCTGCGGGCCTTCCAGAACACCTATCACATGAGCCCGCGAGAGTTTCAGGGACAGATGTGAAAGAGAGAAGAGGCGACTGTTTCATGCAAGAGACAAAACTTTCGGAGAGAGCGCAGGGGAGCGATCTCACGAACAGGGAACTGCGAAAGCTGATCATCCCCCTGCTGGGTGAGCAGATCTTTGCCATCTGCGTGGGACTGGCGGACTCGCTGATGGTGGCGGGTGTCAGCAACGCGGCGGTTTCCGCGGTGTCACTGGTGGACTCTGTGAGCAATCTGATCATCTATATCTTTTCCGCCTTTGCGACAGGCGGCGCTGTGGTGGCAGGACAGTATCTGGGACGGCGGGATGAGGGGAAAGCCCGCTGCGCGGCAGAGCAGCTGGTGGTAGTGCTTGCAGCACTGTCCCTGCTGATGATGACGCTGCTGTATCTCGGGAAAAATCTGGTGCTGACCCGTGTCTTTGGAGAGATCGAAGCCGATGTCATGGAACTGACCAGAGCATATTACTCTGTGGTCATGGCATCCATCCCCTTTATCGCTCTATATAACGCAGGCTCGGCACTGATGTGTACCATGCAGCGCTCGGATGTGATCCTGCGGGTATCCCTGCTGATGAACGGCATCAACATCTGCGGCAATGCGCTGCTGATCTATGGACTGCATCTGGGAGTGCTCGGTGCGGCGATCCCCACCCTCTGCTCCCGCATTGTGGCGGCGGTGGTGATCCTCAGCTATTTCCGCAAGCAGGATATGCCGCTGCATTTGACGCAGTGGCGCGCGTATCGCTTCAACCGTCTGATGGTGAAGAATATCTTCTCTATTGGTCTGCCCAGCGGGCTTGAAAACGGTATGTTCCACTGTGGTCGTCTGATCCTCACAAGTCTGATCTCCACCTTCGGCACGGCATCCATCATGGCGAACGCCATGGGCAACACCGTGGGCAGCTTCCACTTTGTGCTGGGCTATGCCATCGGTCTTGCCATGACTTCAGTGACGAGCCGCTGCGTGGGCGCAGGAGACTATGCTGCCGTGCGGAGATATACCCGTAAGCTGGTGAAATGGGCATACCTCTATCAGGGTGTATTCAATGCTCTGGTGCTGCTCTCACTGCCGCTGATCCTCCGTGTCTATCATGTGGAAGGCGAAACGGCGACGCTGGCAAGGTGGGTGATCACACTGCACAATGTGGGCTGCATCGTGCTGTATCCTCCCTCCTTCCCCTTGGCAAATATCCTGCGTAGCGCGGGCGATGTCAAGTGCACCATGGGCGTGACGGTGCTTTCCATGTGGATCTTCCGCGTGGGCTTCGGCTATGTGCTGGGCGCGTGGCTCGGCTTCGGCGTGGTGGGCGTGTACATGGCGCAGCTTCTCGATTGGGTGGTACGTTCGCTTTGCTTTATCATCCGCTATCGGGGCACAAAGTGGCAGCACGCAGCTGTGGAATAACGAGAAAAAGGAAGGGCTTCCGAAGCGGAAGCCCTTCCTTTTTGATGTCAAATCGTATATTGCAAGTCGAATAATACGGATAGTTGTCAGAATTTACCCTTACATGAACTGGCACAGCAGAATGGGCAGGAAGATGGCGGGGACGTAATTCATCACGCGGATCTTCGTTACGCCGAGGAGGTTCAGTGCCAGTGCCAGCAGCAGCAAAGAGCCGACGCAGTTCATTTCGCCGATGGCAGTCTGGAGAAAGGGAGCAACAAAGGAGGCAAGCACCGTGATGCTGCCCTGCAGCAGAAACACGGAAACACTGGACAGTGCCACCCCGATGCCGAGGGAGGAGGCGAAGATCACGGAGGAGCAGAAGTCCATGATGGACTTGGTGTAGAGCGTGCTGTGATCGCAGGAAAGACCGCTCTGTAGACTGCCCATGATCGCCATGGCACCCACGCAGAACAGCAGGGAAGAGGTGATGAAGCCCTCGGTGATGCTGACGCTGCCGTTCTTTTTGCCGAAGGTGTTCTGCAGCTTTTCGCCAAGGCGGTTCAGACGACCGTCGAGATCCAGTCCCTCACCGATGAGGACACCTGCCACCATGGAGAAAATGGTGATGAGGGGATTCTCGCCGTCCCCGAGACCGCCGCTTGCGATGAGAATGGTGCAAAGGGCAAGTCCTTTCATCACACTGTCGCCGAGGTGTTCGGGGATCGCTTTGCCCAGCAGAATGCCAATCAGCGCACCGGCGATAATGCTGACGGCGTTGACAATCGTTCCAAGTAAGATCATAGCTGTGTTTCCTTCTTTCTGTCGGTCTTTGCCAGCTCCTGCACGATGTGTCCGCCCATCATCAGTCCTGCGCAGGAGGGGACCCACGCGACGCTGGCGGGCACGCTGCGCCGCCCGGGAGGAGGGGCTTCCAGCTGTTCCGTTTCATGCGCCTGCTCGGGGCTGAAGAGAACGGGCAGATGGTGAATGCCGCGGTTACGCAGCTCCTTGCGCATGACGCGGGCAAGGGGGCAGCCGCTGGTCTCGGAGATATCCGTGACGCGGAGCAGACTGGCATCCAGCTTGTTGCCTGTACCGAGGGCGGATAGAATGGGGATATGGCGGTTGAGTGCTGTTTCGATCAGATCCAGCTTGCATGCCACAAGGTCGATGCAGTCGGCGACATAGTCGTAATCACCCCAAAAGCGCTCGCGATCTTCTGCCGTGTACATACCCACGATGGGATGCACGATGATGTCGGGATTGATGTCCTTGACACGCTCTGCCAGTACCTCTGCCTTGGGTCTGCCCACGGTAGAGTGGAGTGCACCCAGCTGGCGGTTGATGTTGCTGACGCTGAAACAGTCACTGTCAATAAGTGTGAACTCGCCCACGCCGCTGCGGGCAAGGCACTCGACCGCATAGCTGCCCACGCCGCCGAGTCCGAACACAGCCACATGGGCGCAGGAGAGACGTTCCATGGCACATTCACCGAGAATCATGCGGGTGCGGAGGAATTGTTCGTTCATAGGGGATTCTCCTTTCACGTAAGGAAAAGGCAAACGCCGGCTTGAAAAGCCGGCGTTTGAAGCTTAGTTCTTGACGTACTTGATGCCGGAGCCAAGCTCAACGGTCACGTCAGCGATGAGACCATCATACCACTCGCTGTACGCATTGCTGCGGAGAGTGTCACTCACCTGAACCTGCCAGTAGGGAGCGTTCTCGCCCACGAAGTACATGACGTGGTAGCCGGTACCCTCAGCGTAGATCACCTCAGCGTCGCCGACCTTGCGGGTCTCGTCGAAGATCCAGTCATTGAATTCGGTGACCATGTCGCCCTTGGCGATTTCGGTGTAGAGACCGCCCTTGCCCTTGGAGCCGCCGTCATCGGTGAGCTCGTCTGCGAGGGCAGCAAAGCTCTCCTCGGTCTTGGCACCGCTGTTCCACTGTGCGAGGATGTCGTCAGCCTCGACCTTGGCAGCAGCCTTCAGAGCCTCCAGATCGGTCTCATAGGTCTCGGACTCCTTGTCGAGGGAGGCGCTGTCCACCTTCACAAGGATGTGGCGCACGTCCACGGTGTTGTAGTCATGGCGACCACGGTTGCGGAACACCACCACGGTGTAATCGCTCTCGCCTTCGATGACGGTTGCATCGTCAGCTGCACGGGTATCATCGAACACCCACTTGAGAACGTCGGTCTCGCTGTAAGTGGAGCCGCTGCGGTCGGAATAGGTAGCGCCTTCGATGTCCTTGGAAGCAGCTTCCAGATCATCGCTTGCGAGGAAAGCGTCAAGGATCTCGTTTGCGGTTTCCTTAGCCTTGTCCATGGCTTCCTTCTTCATCTCATCGGTGACTTCCACGTCGTTGCCGTCAGCATCCTTGGTGGGGACGGTGCCGCTGACAGTGACCATTTCATAGTCAGCAATGTCAAAGTCGAGGACGTTTTCGTTGTAATGCTTCTCGATGGTCTCAGTGTCAAAGGTGAACGCATCGTTCACAGACTGTGCATAGCGGTTGGCAACCGTCTCCATGCGGACAAACTTCTCATAGGTGGACTCAGTGATGTAGCTGCCGTAGTTATACTTCAGCAGCTCCTTGTAGCTGATGCCGTTCTCGGCAGCATAGTCAGTCATGGAAGCCTTGTCCTCAGCAAACAGCTTCTCATCCTCTTCGGTCCACTCGAAGCCGTTTGCGACAGCTTCGTCGTAAGCCTTCAGCACCCATTTCATGTAGTTGGTGCCCTCTTCCACGAAGTAGTCAGCCCAGGTCATGCCCTGCTCTTCGTCATACATCTGTGCGTCGAGGGGACTGTTCACGTCCAGACCGAAGTAGCTGGCGTAAGCGCCCATCTGCTGATACCACTGGTTGTAGCTGCTGTGGTAGAAATAGCCCACTTCTTCCACATTGTAGTTCTTGCCGTCGATGGTAGCTGCGGTAGCACCGCGCTGCATCATGCCGGAGTTCCAGACAAAGGTGAACACTGCCACCAGCACAAATGCCACACCGATGATAGCATACAGGGTGTTGGCGCGCTTGGTTGCCTTGCGCTCTTCTTCTGCCTTGACGGCCTTGGGATCCACGTAGCCGCTGGCATGCAGCTGCTGACGTGCCTTCTTTTCTCTAGATGCACTCATGTTGAATCATTCCTCTCAAAACTATGGAAAATTGCTTGCGTAACACATTTAAATACGCACCCGACTATTATAATGGAAGAGAGGACATAACGCAAGCGAAATTTCTGACCTTTTGGTGGAAAAAGAGAGAAAATCTGCGCCTTTTGTGGGCGACTTCTCTGCCAAAAGCACCATTACGGTCAAAAACCAAAAGAGGCAGCGGAGCAATCCGCTGCCTCTTCAGTGTTGCAAGCCCCGTCATAACCTGCACTCTCTTGGCAGGTGGGTTGCCTCCAACGTGCTTTACTGCTTCCAACATCCAGCCGCAAAATGCAGCCGGGAGGCCTGCAAACCACGCGCTGATCCGGCATCCCGTATAACGAAATGTGGGTTAAAAAAAGACTTGCTACAGCCCCGTAGGGCATGGTTTCAAAAGCGCTGGGGAATGAGGAATTATTCCTCATCCTCCATGAAACGCTGCATGAACAGATCATAGACGGTCTCGAGCAGTTCTTCATCATCGACGCTGTCGAGGAAGGTCTCGCCGTTTTCTTCGCTGGATTTGAGAATGATCAGACCGTATTCCTCACCCTCTTCATCGGCACCCCTTCCACTGCGGGGAAGAATGCCGTGTAGGTGACGCCCTCATGCTCCAGCGCATCCACATATTCCAGTTCGATCTCGTTGCCGTCATCATCCACGATGGTGATGAAATCGGGACCGTAAGCTTCGCTCATATCTTGGATACCTCCTGCGTTATTGTGCCCTTATTGTAGCGTTTTTTGCACAAAAAAACAAGGGGAGAACACAAGAGTTTTTTACCAAAACAGGGAGACGGCTCACAAAACAGTTTATGCTTCGGCAAAGAAAAGTGTGCGGAGAAATATGCGAAAAGACAAATGAGGTAAAAACGGAACAATCGCAGACTAAAAAAGAAGAAACAAGGAAATAACTTTCAAAAAAAGAGACAAATCAATGAAAAACGGGTCGGTCTGGGATGTTGACAGCCTGTGTTACAATACTTTTATATTGGTTTACTATGACTTTTTGCCGCCTTTTTTCAGGGCGAAAGAATTTTGACAGGAAGGAGGTGTTCTGCGATGGAACGTGAATATCAGGGGCGCCGTCAGGCAGAGCCTGTGCAGCGCGAGCGCAGAGAGCAGAGCACCAATCGGAAAAGAAGGAAACCAAGGCGGAGATTCCGCGGCGGCTTTATCATCCTGACGCTTCTGCTGATCGCAGTGACCACGGCAGTGATGTTTGCGGGCATTTTCATGTACTATGTCAAGCACACCCTGGGTCCCAGCCTCATCATCGACGCGGATGCCTTTACCCAGAAGCTGACCTCCTCCATTCAGTATCAGGATGAGGGCGGAGAGTGGAAGGAGCTGCAGAAGCTCTATGGTCTGGAAAACCGCATTCTGATCGACATTGAGGATCTGCCCGACCACGTCTGGCAGGCAGTGGTCTCCATCGAGGATGAGCGTTTCTTCGAGCATCAGGGCGTGGACTGGCTGCGCACGGGCAAGGCAGCGCTGACCGTCGCCTTCACGGGCGACAGCTCCTTCGGTGGCTCTACCCTTACCCAGCAGCTGATCAAAAACCTCACTGACGACTGTCAGGACACCATCAAGCGCAAGGTCATGGAGATCTTCCGTGCGCTGGAGCTGGAAAAGCGGTATGACAAGGACGAGATCCTGGAGATGTATCTCAATCAGGTTTACTTTGGTTCCAGCAGCTATGGCATTGGCGCGGCGGCAGAGACCTATTTCGGTAAGCCCGCATCGGAGCTGACGCTTGCAGAGGCTGCGTGCATCGTGGGTATCACCAACAACCCCTCCCAGTATAACCCCATGAATGAGAATGACGGCTGGAGCCGTGCCCAGAACCAGAAGCGTCAGCGCACCATCCTCGACAAGATGGTGGAGCTGGAATACATTTCCGAGGCGGAGGCAGAGGCTGCCAAGGCGCAGACGCTGGACTTCGTGGGTGACCGCGAGAGCAGCGGCAACGAGACCACCAGCAGCGAAGGTCATGTCTACTCCTACATGGTGGACCAGATCATCGCGGACGTGCTGAAGGATATGCAGGATCAGCTGGGCTACTCCTATAAGATGGCACAGTCTCTGCTGTTCAATGGTGGCTACACCATTTACGCTACGGTGGATCGCGATATGCAGCGCGCTGCGGAGGCGGTATTTGAGGATCTGAACAACACGCCCTATATCTCCAAAGCAACGGGCGAGCAGATGCAGGCAGCCATCACCATCATTGATCCCTATACGGGTGAAGTGAAGGCCATGGTGGGCGGCGTGGGCGAAAAGGTCCTCAGCCGCGGTCAGAACCTTGCAACCGTGCGCAGACCCTGCGGTTCTGCCATCAAGCCCATTTCCACCTATGCGCCTGCCATTGAAAACGGGGTTATTTCCGTTGGCTCCATTGTGGACGACGCACCTGTGCGCATGCTCAATGACAAGCCCTGGCCCAAGAACTATGACAACAGCTATCAGGGTCTGACCACCATCCAGAAGGCGATCGAGCAGTCCATGAACACGGTGGCAGTTCGCATCAACGAGACCATGGGCGTGGAAGAGTCCTTCCTGTTTATGAAGGAAAAGCTGGGCTTTACCACCCTCGTCAACGACGATCTCAACTCCGCATCTCTGGCACTGGGCGGTCTGACCCGTGGTGTGACCACGGAGCAGATGGCATCTGCTTTCTCTGCCTTTGTCAACAACGGCATCTATACCACTCCCCGCACCTATTCCCGCGTGGAGGATAAGAATGGCAATGTGGTGCTGGAGAATCATTCCGAATCCTGGGTCGCCATGAGTGAGAATACCGCCTATTATATGACGGAGCTGCTCAAGGGTGTCGTGAACAACGGCAATGCCGGCGGTGCCAAGTTCGGCAATATGCCCGTGGCGGGCAAGACCGGTACGACTTCCGATAACTATGACCGCTATTTCGTGGGCATGACCCCTTACTATGTGGGCGCAGTCTGGTGCGGCTATGAGTATAACGAGAGCATCCGTACCGGCGGCACCAACCCTGCGGTGAACCTCTGGCGCAAGGTTATGACCGCTGTGCATGAGGATCTGGAGCGCAAAGACTTCCCTGCCAAGGCGAGCGGCAGCACCTCTGTGACCCTTTGCCTTGATAGTGGTCTTCTCGCAACGGATGCCTGCGCAAATGATCTGCGCGGCAACCGCTGCCGAACCATTTCCATCCCTGCGGATCAGGTGCCGGAGGCGACCTGCAATATGCATGTGGAGGGGGTGCCCTTCTGCACGGAGGGTCAGTGCAAGGCAACCACTGCCTGCCCTGCGGATAAGGTGGTGACCGGCACGATGCTGGACTATACCCGTGAAACCTTTGCCACCGAAGTGGTCAACGACACGCCTTATCTGATTGGCACGGAGCTGACGGAGGAAGGCTGTCCTGTTCATGGTGCGGGCGATGCCTACGTAGACCCCGACGAAATGGGCGGCGTTGATATCGACGGCGATGGCGTGATTGATGACAGCGAACAGGGCTGGTTTGAGGATTTGTTTGGCGACGGTGACGGCAACGATGATGACGAGGCTGATGGCGGTGACAGTACCGACGGCGGCGAAGGCTTTATCGATGACGGCACAGGCTGGTAAATGAAAAGCAAAAGGAGTGGACAATTTGTCCGCTCCTTTTTCATTTCCATATTTGGATGCAGCCTGCGTCCTGCAGTTGCTTGATGAGGAGCAGCAGCAGGGGAAACAGGAGCATCCCGCTGATGCCCATGCTGCAGAAGCCGAGGTACATGGCAAGCAATGCCGCAAGAGGTGAAAGATCTGCCTGCGCTGCAAGGAGCTTTGGCTCTAAAATGCTGCGCTGCAAAAGCAAAATCAGCTGCAGCGCCAGCAGTCCCGCGGCGAAAACGCCGCGCCCCATGAGAAAGGAGAGCGCCGCCCAGGGGAGGAGAACCGTTCCCGTGCCGAGAACGGGAAGAAGATCGACAAAGGAAATGAGAAACGCCAGCAGCAGAGCAAACTCTACCCGCAGCAGCGCTAAGCCACTCAGCAGTACCAGAAAGGTAATGCCCCACAAAATGGTCTCTGCCCGCAGCCATTTTGCCATGGTGAGACAGACATTGCGCTTGACGCTTCTTGCGTCGCCGCGATAGCGGGGCGGTACCTGCCGCAGGAGAAAAGCGCGGATGTCGGGGAAGCGGGAGGAGGTATAGAACACCGCCAGCACCGTGGTGGCAAAGGCGAGGGTCATTTCGGGCAGGAATGACATGAGCGAGGGGAGTTTGGCGAGCAGGGCGGCGGACCATTCGCTGAGAATATCCAAGCCGTCGGAGGAAATGCGCGCGGGGAGAGATAAGCCCCATTGCCGCAGGGGTTCCGGGCAGGCGGCGCAAAGCTCCAGCAGCCGCAGTCGCCAGTGCTGCAGAAGCTGCGGTAGTTCAGCCAGCAGCAGGGGGAGCTGTGTCAGCAGTGCTGCCGCCTGCTGCAGCACCGCAGAAAACAGGCGGAACAGCCCGAAACCCAGCAAAATGACGCAGAGGATGGTGGCGACCGCGGCAGTAAAGCCCCGCTTGAGATGCAGACGCTTTCGACACCAGCAGATGAGCGGCTCCAACAGCGCGCTGATGGCAAGCGCCAGCAGAAACGGCAGCAGCCAGCGCAGCAGATAGCGAAACACGACATAAAAAATGCCGACACCTGCCGCCGCGGACGCGGTCAGCAGGAGAAAACGGGTCAAAATCTCGTTTTTCATGGAAACTCACCTCAAAAGTGCTTGCGTGGGACGGATACTTGTGCTATACTCTGTATTGGGTATAAATACAAATGCTTGCATAGGGGGGACAATAATGAGTAAGCGCGTGGAATACTATATTGTTTCAGCAGAGGCGCTGCCGGATGTGTTTCTCAAGGTGGCAGAAGCCAAGCGAATGCTGCAGACCGGCGAGGCGGGAACGGTGGGAGAAGCCGCCCGGCTTGTGGGGATCAGCCGCAGTGCATTTTATAAGTATAAGGATGCGGTGCGTCCCTTTACAGACATGAAAACCGACCGTATCGTGACGGTCTATGCCATGCTCAAGCACAATAAGGGCGTTTTGTCCCATGTGCTGGACATTTTTGCGAACTCCGGTGCCAACATTCTGACTATCAATCAGAGTGTGCCCACCAACGGCTGTGCCGCTGTGACGATCTCGGCAGAGATCTCAGATGTGGCGGGGGATCTGAACGATCTGTTCAGCGCGGTGAGCGAGGCAGAGGGCGTTGTGAAGTTTGAGATCATGGCACTGTAAGAAGTGTTTCCTCTTCGCCGCAGGGTATGCGGGGGACAAGTGAAAAAATGCCGCGCGAAAGCGCGAAAAAGGCAGAGTGCTCACGCACTCTGCCTTTTAAAACATCAAAAAGCTCTCCTGTGCGCTGCAAACACAGGAGAGCTCTTTTCTTACTCGTGGTGCGGTATATCCCCGAGACAGGCAGGGCGGGAACAGACAGCGTGTTTGGGGACAAGCCTCAAACCCACGGGCAGAACAATATCATCCCCCGTGCCGAAAGCGGCGCATAGAGGGTTACTTTACATTGTAATCATTTTGCGGGAAAAGTCAAAGGGTTAATGAGAAAATTATTATCAATAAAAGCGATGGCTGAAACAGAAAAACATCGCCGCGGAAAGGAGTTCCGCAGCGATGTCTTTTGAAACAAACGATTTGATCAGCCCAGCTCCGCGAGTCCTGCGTAGAGCTGATAGTAGCGACCCTTCTGGGCGAGAAGATCCTCGTGGTCGCCGCGCTCAATGATGCGGCCCTGCTCCAGGACGAGGATCGCCTGAGAGTTGCGGACGGTGGAAAGACGGTGAGCGATGACGAACACGGTGCGTCCTGCCATGAGACGATCCATGCCCTTTTCGATGAGCTTCTCCGTGCGGGTGTCGATGGAGGAGGTGGCTTCGTCCAAAATCAGCACGGGAGGATCAGCCACCGCTGCACGGGCGATGTTCAGCAGCTGGCGCTCGCCCTGGGAGAGATTGCCGCCGTCGCCGCTGAGAACGGTATGGAACCCCTCGGGCAGGTGACGGATGAAGGTGCTGGCACCCGCAAGATTGGCGGCGGCAATGACTTCTTCATCCGTTGCGTCGGGACGACCGTAACGGATGTTCTCCATGACTGTGCCGGTAAACAGGTGGGTGTCCTGCAGCACTATGCCGAGGGAGCGGCGGAGAGAATCCTTTTCGATGTCGCGGATGTCGATGCCGTCATAGGTGATGGTGCCGTCGTGAATCTCGTAGAAGCGGTTGATGAGGTTGGTGATGGTGGTTTTGCCTGCACCGGTGGAGCCCACAAAGGCGATTTTCTGACCGGGCTTGGCAAAGAGGGAGATATCGTGCAGCACCGTCTTTTCCTCGGTATAGCCGAAATCCACATGGTCGAAGCGGACATCACCGCGAAGCTCCGTGAGCGTACCGTCCTCGGCGCGCCATGCCCAGTGACCGCTGCGCTGTTCGCACTCGGTAAGGGTGCCGTCGACAGCCTTCTGTACATTGACGAGACGGAACTTACCCTCGTCGACCTCGGGGGTCTGGTCCATGATGGAGAAAATGCGCTCTGCGCCTGCGGCTGCGGCAAGGATGGTGTTGGTCTGCTGGCTGATCTGATTGATGGGCTGGGAGACCTGCTTGACATAGTTGAGATATGCCGCGAGAGAGCCCACGTCGAATACGCCGCCGATGGCAAGCAGACCTCCCACGCAGCAGGTGACGGCGTAATTGATGCGGGAGACATTGCCCATAATGGGCATCATGGCACCGGCAAATGCCTGCGCCAGCGTGCCCGCCTCGCGATAGGTTTCGTTGCGCTGGGCGAAGCCCTCGATGGACTTGCGCTCGTGACCGAAGACCTTGACGACCTTCTGTCCCTCGATCATCTCCTCGATGTAGCCGTTGAGAGAGCCGATGGCAGCCTGCTGACGCTGGAAGTTCACGCGGCTCTTGCCGCCGATGCCCTTGACCACCAGCAGCATGATGAAGAGGAATGCGATGGAAATGAGGGTCAACGTCCAGTTGAGGTAGAACATCATGCCGAGGACACCCACAAAGGTGAGGGAGCTGGTGATGAGGGTTGCGAAGCTGCTGTTGATCATCTCACTCACGGTCTCAATGTCGTTGGTGAAGCTGCTCATCAGCTCGCCGTGAGTGCGGCTGTCAAAGAAGCGCAGGGGAAGGGACTGCATCCGGCGGAACAGGTCGTCACGCAGGGCGGAGACCGTGCGCTGGGAGACATAGATCATAATGCGGTTCGAGCCGAAGCTCATCAGCGCACCCATGGCGTAGACTACGCCCATGACGGCAAGCTGACGGGCAAGACCCGGGAAGTCGCCGGGGATGATATAGTCATTGATGAGGGGCTTGAGCAGGAAACTGCCGTAAATGCTGCAGAAGGTGCTACCCAAGATGCAGACTGCCACGAGCAAAAGAAGGAACTTGTAGCGTCCCACATAGCCCATGAGCTTGCGGATGGTGCGGCGCAGATCGGTGGGACGCTGGAAGCCGTGCTTGTTGCGCCCGCCGGGACCGGGCATAGGACCTTTAGCCATGGAGACTCACCCCTTCCTGCTGCTGTTGATAGACCTCGCGGTAAATGCTGCTGCTCTGCAGCAGTTCCTCATGGGTGCCCATGGCGGAAATGTGTCCGTCGTCCATGACGAGGATGAGGTCGGCATCCGCGATGGAGCTGACGCGCTGGGCAATGATGATTTTGGTGACGCCGGGGAGATCGCGGCGAAGGGCTTCGCGGATCCTGGCATCGGTGGCGGTATCCACGGCGGAGGTGGAATCGTCGAAAATCAGAATTTTCGGTTTGCGGAGGATGGCGCGGGCGATGCAGAGACGCTGCTTCTGACCGCCGGAGACATTGCTGCCGCCCTGCTCAATGTGGGTGTCATAGCCGTCGGGGAAGGCGTTGATAAATTCTTCCGCGCAGGCGGCGCGGCAGGCGGCGGCGATCTCCTCATCCGTGGCATCGGCGCGACCCCAGCGGAGATTTTCGCGGATGCTGCCGGAGAAGAGAGTGTTTTTCTGCAGCACCATGGCGACTGCGTCGCGGAGCTGTTCCAATGTATATTCCTTAATACTGTGTCCGCCCACGCGGACCTCGCCCTCGTTCGCTTCGTACAGGCGGGGGATGAGGGAAACGAGGGTGGACTTGGCGCTGCCCGTACCGCCGAGGATGCCCACGGTGACACCGGAGGGGATGGACACGTTGATATCTGTGAGGTTCCACCCTTCGGCGGTGGGATGATATTTGAAATAAACGTGGTCAAACTCTACGCTGCCGTCCTCTACTGTGAGGGTGGGATCGGCGGCGGAGTCCGTGATTTCGGGGGTCTCAGTGAGCACCTCTGCCACGCGGCGACCGCAGACGATGGCGCGGGAGAGCATCATAAAGACCATGGAGACCATCATGAGAGAAATGAGGATCTCGGTGACATAGGTGAAGAAGCTGATGAGCTTACCGACGAGCAGCGTGCCGTCAAACACCATGTGACCGCCGATCCACATCACGGCGATGATGGTACTGTAAATAATCAGCATCATCAGCGGCATGAGGAAGGACATGAAGCCGAATGCCTTTTCCGAGGTGCTGCGGAGAGCAAGATTGCGCTGAGAGAACTTCTCCTTTTCCTCCTCCTCGCGGACAAAGGACTTTACCACCCGCATGGCGGTGAGATTTTCCTGCACCACCAGATTCAGATCGTCCGTGCGCTCCTGCAGGGTGCGGAAGAGGGGACGGACACGGGAAATGACCAGCACGACCAGCACCGCGATCAGCGGAATGACGAAGAGAAAGACCCGGGACAGCTGCGTGGAGATGCCGATGGCAAGGATCAGCGCCGAGATCAGCATGGAGGGGGCGCGGATGAGCAGGCGCATGCCCATGAAAAGGGTGTTCTGCAGCATGGTGACATCGGTGGTGAGACGGGTGATGAGGGAGGAGGTGGAGAAATGCTCAATGTTGCGGAAGGAGAATTCCTGCACTTTGGCGTACTGGGCGGCGCGGAGATTCGCACCGAAACGCTGGGATGCGATGGATGCCAGCACTGCCGCACCGCCGCCGAGGGCGAGGGCGAACATCGCCATCAGCACCATTTTCAGCCCCGCAGAAAGAATAAAGGCTTGATCGCCGTTTTTGATGCCGATATCCACGATATCCGCCATTACCAGCGGCAGGAGCAGTTCAAACACCGACTCCAGCGCGCTGCAGCAGACACCAAGGACGATCCACTTGCGACATCCTTTGGTATAAGGAAAGAGTTGTTTCAGCATGGGTTGGATTCCTCGCTTTGCAGAAAATGGGGGTACATCGACCCCTGTTTACAGATTATGGTACGTGCTTCATATTAACAGATGAGAAGGGGAGCCGCAAGCAACCAATCGAAAAAACAATTGAACAATTTGTTAATTCTATAACAAAAAGCTTGACAGAAGATTAACAATAGAGTAAGATGATGCCTGTCGATAAGAATCATACCAATTTACCATAAATCATACTCCCTCTCTTTCATCTCAAACAAGAAAACGACCGCATCGAAAGATGCGGTCGTTTTCGTTTGTGTGCAGAGTAATCATTTTAAAATATATAATGTATCAATGTCCGATCAGATAGCTGATGCCAAGAAGCACATACATCGGACCGAAGCAGTATGCCATGAACATTTCCTTGTGATCCACAGCCTCGGTGAAGCAGTCGGTCAACAGTGCCATTTCAAAGAGGTATGCCGCCGCGCCGAAGAAATAACCTACCGCCTTGAGCTTGGTGTAGATGGGGAGATCCGTCAAGAGCGACAGCAGGAACAAAAACACGGCAAGTCCTGCCGCGATATTGCGCAGGGTAAGGAAAAAGCGCTCCAGCTCCGGGTGGCGGCTGTGAGAAATGAGCTCTTCCTCATCCAGCATGGAGATGAGTTCGACTTTGATTTTGTGAAACAGCTGCTGCGTAGAAGACATGAATAACCCCCTTGGTACAATGAAAAACACGAAACGGAGCACGCTCCGTTAAGAAACTGATAAGGCATTATAGCAAATCTGACGGCGTTTCGCAAGTTTTTTTCGCCGGAAAATGGCGGAAACGACGAAGGGGGAAAAGCGTCGCTTACGATATCTTGCCCTTTTGTTACAGTTACGTTACAAACGCCCACAACCCCTTGCAACTTGCAAAAGGGTTTGATAAACTCTCAATCGTGATAAGGTGCAAACCGAATCGCGCCATGAACAGAGTAATGCACTGTTTCGTGGTATCAAATTTATAGGAGGAAAACTAAATGAGAAAGTTCCTTGCATTGGTTCTGGCTCTGGTTATGACCATGTCCCTGGTCACCATCAGCGCTGGCGCTGCAACTGACTTCACCGATGATGCTAAGATCACCAACGCTGAAGCAGTTGAAGTCCTGAATGCTATCGGCATTCTGGGCGGCTACGCAGACGGTTCCTTCCGTCCCCAGGCAACTCTGACTCGTGGCGCAGGTGCGAAGATGGTCGCATACCTGATGCTCGGTCAGGAGGCTGCTGACAACCTGAAGGCAACCTACACTGTCTTCGAAGACGTCACCGACACCGTCGGTCTCGCTCCCTACATTGAGTGGGCAGCTGCTAACGGCATCGTTGGCGGTTACGGCGACGGCAACTTCGGCCCCTACAACACTCTGACCGAATACGCTTTCGGTAAGATGCTGCTGACCGCTATCGGCTTCGACGCTGAGGAGCAGGGCTACGTTGGCGCTGGCTGGCAGAAGGCTGTCTATCGTGATGCTATCTCCAAGGGCATCTACGACGGTACCGAGTCCTACGGTGCTTGCACCCGTGACACCGCTGCCGGCATGGCTTTCAACACCCTGAAGACCACCTACGTTGTGTACGGTGACAAGCAGGTTGCTGGTCGTTATCAGATCGGTGGCGTGTGGTATGAGGTGAACGCTAACATTACTGTGAACGGTGTTCATGACACCACTCTGCCTGTCTGGGCTACCTATGAGGGTCTGATCTACAACGAAAACGCTAACGACAAGTGGGGTAACTTCGGCGAGCGTTGGGTCTATGAGGATGAAGAGATCGCATTCTATGAGGATGAGGTCGCTGCTACCTACACCACTCAGGTTGACTACTGCGACCTGCTGGTGGATCTGGGCATCCCCGAGAACAACAACACCGATATCGACCTGTACTTCGTCTACAACGGTGATGTGACCACCAACGGCAACGGCACTACGGTTTACGCTGTTGCTGGCGAGACTTGGGATGATGAGTTCGACTATGCTATCAACACCTGGCACAATGTCGCTAACCCCGCTCCTGAGGCAAACGTGTTCCACCAGAACGTCCACTACACCTGCGATGATAACTTCATCGGCGGTCAGGGCGTCCTGACCAAGGTGTTCGAAGTCGCTGACGACACTTATGTTGTCACCGAAGTCGCTACCTATCTGGCACAGGCTGAGGCTCCCGTGAGAGCTCACAACTCCGTTTGGGTCACCGCTTTCGATTTCGAATATCGTAGCCTGGAGAACTTCGGTGAGGCTGCTGACGATCACAACAACAACGGTGCTCGCGACCTGCACACCGACGTGACTGCAGTTGCTACCACTACTCTCGGCGTGAACGGCGGCGCTGTTTCTGCTCAGACCAACGCATACGCTGAGGACGATTATGTCCTGCTGACTCTCGAGCTCAATGACAACGGCGCTCTGGTCGTTGATGCACATCAGGCTGCAGTCGGCACCACCGCTGTGCTGAACCACTATGTGACTGCTGCACAGGCTTCTCCCGCAGTTGGTTCCACCAACCGCACTCCCGATGCATTCGGCTTCGATCTGGGCTATGAGTACAAGACTCAGGCTTCCCTCGGCGAGACCTATGTGTTCTATCACGACACCTATGGCAACGTGATCGGTATCACTCTGCCCGATGACGCTTCCAGCTGGCTGGTCCTCGACTCCATCTACTCCAACCATCCCGCAGGCGTGAACACCCTGACTGCTGCTGTTGTTGGTCTCGATGGCACCACCACCGCAGGTGTGAACGTTGCTAAGTTCAATGGCGAGGCAGCTAAGGATGTCGACGCTTACATGAACCTGACCCTGCCCGCATTCGGCGATACCACTGTTCTGGAGATCGCTGCTCAGAATGCTGGTCACACTCGCCACCTGTACAAGTTCACTGTGGCTGGCAGCGACTACACTCTGGAGGGTCGCCAGGCTGAGACCGGCGTTGATACCTACAACGCCATCAACCGCACTGTGGTGGACGATAATCTGGTTGCTAATAACGGCACTGTTGAGCTGAGCGCTACCACTCAGTTCGTCCTGCGCGACACCAAGGGTAACTACAAGGCTGTCACCGGCTACGCTAACCTGCCCATGCTGGTTGCTGATTATGCTGAAGTGGTTATGAATGCTGCTGGCACCGCTGCTGCTGTTGTCTATCTGGATGACGTGGCATACGACGGTGACATGGTCCTCGGTTACATTGTTAACCCCAGCTTCACCGGCGGCGTGAACCACGTTGACGGTGAGGACTACTACCAGTTCAACCTGTATGTTGACGGTATCAAGCGCGAGGTTCTGGTGTCCGACGCTGACATGCAGACCATCACCACTAACGGTCGCCAGATGTACGAGGTTCGCTTCGATGCAGTTGACGGTCTGCTGGCTGTGAGAAACATCGTTGCTCTGACCAAGGCTCACGACATCGCAAATGCAAATGGTGACAACTACACCGCTGGTGTGACCATCACCACTGTGAGCGCTACCGCTCTGAAGATCAAGACCACTGCTGACAATGCAGATGTCCGCCTTGACCTGGCACAGGTCTACCTGGTTGATACCACCAGCGGCGGTACCGATGTCAGCGTCGGTGCTCTGTCCGATCTGAGTGCTGGTCAGACCGTGGATCTGGTCTACAACGATGACGGCTACATTGTTGCAATCTACGTGATTCAGTAAGCTCTGCTGATCGGTTTCGTACAGATCTGACACAATGAAAAAGGGGTCTCTTCGGAGACCCCTTTTTTGCGCGCTTTTGTGTGCTCAAAGGTCTCCCCTGACTCTGGACAGGTCCAGTAAAAACGGACAATAGACAAAACACCCCCTGTGTAGGAAAATAAACCTACACAGGGGGTGTTGTCATGTCAAAGAGGACCTACATAAGAATGCAAGAGTTTGAAAGTACAATCATCGAAATGCGGAAAGCCGAAAAACACGGCAAGAAATCGCAGATCAGCTTGGATTGAAAATAGAACAGATCAAAGGATGGATAAGACGACATAACAGCAGGCAAAAATGGCAGTTGGAATCATGCCAAAACTGAAGGGACGGTCGCCAAAAGGAGAAAAGGCGCCTTCGGATGGGAAACAAGCTGCTACGGGATTTTCTGCCCAGGGGTGCTTTTTGTGCTGTCCGAACAAACTGGGGCAGTAAACTCCAAAGGGCGCCTTTGACGCCAGACTCTCCCCTTCCGCCGCACTAAGGGTTGGGCTTTGCCCGCCTGCGCTCTGTACACCCGTCTGCGGGCGGGTCGCAAAGGGAGGTGCCCCGAAGGGGCGGAGGGGATTTACTGCAGTTCCGCCGGTCCCCGCATCTTCTGTGCTAAGAGCCGCCGCAAGCGGCGGTTGCGCTCGACAGCGCCCCTTGACTCCCAAAAGTGAGACCTTTCCCATGAGAAAAAGTGTCCCGTCGCCAACCAAGGTTGGCGACGGGACACTTTTTTGTTAGATGTTCACTTCATGGCAACGAACGCCAGGGCGTTCTGTTTGCGATTCCAAGCTTAGCCGATGAAGCTCTCGTGGAAGTTAGCCAGAATCTTGGCTGCTGCGCCACGGCTGGTGCTGCCGCGGGGGTTCAGCTTGTTGCCGTTGCCGCTGAGCAGACCGTAATCCAGAGCCCAGTTCATGGCATCCTTCATGGAAGCGGAGACGTTGCCGCCGTCGGTGTAGTAACCGATGTGGTTGTTGTACTCCAGAGCGATATCCATGCCGTAAGCCTTAGCATAGCCATAGAGGATCTTCACCATAGCCTGGCGGGTCACTGCGGTGTTGGGAGCGAAGGTGGTGGCAGAAGTGCCGCCCACGATCTTGTTGTAGTAAGCCCACTTCACAGCGTTGGAGAACTCAGTGCTCAGGTTCTTGGTGTCGGTGAAGGGCAGGGTTCTGCTGTTATAGGTAGAGGGAGAACCTGCCATGCGATAGAGAGTGGTCACCAGCTGTGCACGGGTAATGCTGCTGGTAGCGTCGAAGCGGGTAGCAGACTTACCGCCCATGATGCCGTGAGTGTAGCAGTAGCGGATGTACTCATAGAAGGTGCTGTTCTTGGCAACATCAATGAAGGGCATATCGCCGTTGATCACGATTTCCACAACAATATCCTTAGCGCCGCCAGTACCATACATGGTCACAGGAACATAGACAGAGTACTCAGAAGTGTAGGTGGCAGATGCCCAGTAGGTCAGATGACCCAGATCATTCTGTGTATTCCTGGGATCCGTATAGAAGATGTCACCAACATACACTCTATACGCATTGGTGGTGCGGTTGGTTGTATTATAAAGATCACCATAGAGGGGCAGTGCATTCACCGTCACAGAGGACAAAGTCTTGCTGCTGCCCACCAGCTTCTTATATGCAGACTGGAAATCTCTGGTGTCAAAGGTAACAGACTCACCATAGATCACTTCATAGACGATGTCACCGTTGTCACCGGCAAAGACAGCAATGCGACCGTTGATACCATCCAGCGTACTTGCAACACCGGTAGTAGTGCGAGTGGGATAGTACTTATAGGTTGCGATGAAGTCGATATAATAGGTGCCGCTCTTCACAACATCCATAGTCACAGCACTCAGCTTTGCGGGGGTCAGTGCCTCATTGACGTTAAGAGCCTTGCCGCCGTTGTACAGAGTATAACCGTTATTAACCTTGACATTGGAAATCTTCACTTCATGCAGATAACCTGCGTAGGTAGTGCCAATCTGCTCCTTAACGACAGCAGCAGCAAATGCCTCGAAAGTATCCGCGCTGAAGGGGGTCTCACCATCCTCCACGTAGGAGACCATATCATTGACCACAGGAACGAAGGTCACAGTGAGCTGTCTTGCTACGTTAGAGCTATTGTAAGCCGTATAAGTTTCCGTCCATTCGGTGGTACGACCGGCGGGGTTGACCTGAGTAGAAGTGTAGTTGACACTGCTGGGAGGAGTCTTGGAGCCGGCAGCAGCAAGCTTACTCACACCACTGATGGCATCCAGATAGAACCACTCATTGTGGAAGGATGCATACTGGGTTACAGTGATCGAGTCAGCATAGTCAGAGATGAAAGTGATGTTGCCGCTGTAAGTCGTGCTGGTATTGTTTGCCGTAACAGTAACGGTATAGGGCATCACAACAGAACCGATATAGCCTGCATTTGCTTCAACCTTCAGCGCGGTCAGCGCTGCGTAGTTTGCTGCAGCAGAAGTGTTTTTAGTGGTAAGACCATTCAAATAGAGGTTCAGATCGCTGGTGGATGCAGGTGCCTTAAACTGAAGGGTGCTGATCGCACTGGCAGTAACACCAAGCTTGCCTGCAACCAGGTTCTTCAGTGCATTGGCATCTGCATAGTTGACATAGCTGCCGTTGACGATGGTCACGGCAAGATCAACATCTCTTGCCAGTTCGTAATTGGTATTAACATTGGTGAACCAATTAGTGCTGCTGTCCTTGGGGATGGTTGCCAGAATGTTGCTGCCGCTGACAGACAGCGTCGCAGTCAGTCCCAGAGAACCGTCGTTCTCCACAGTGCGGGTCAGACCGTTGTTGAGAGCAGTCGCATTAGGAGCGGTCGCGCCGGTGTAGTAAACCTTCTTGTTGGTCTCATCCACGCGGAGAGAGGAAGATCTAGACACCAGCTTCACCGTGACCTGCTTGGTTGCAAGAGTCGTGTAGTAGTTGGTCGTATCGACAGTGTAGGTCAAATCACCGTTACTGTAACCAAGTGTGGGCGTGGCGTTGTTGGCACGGGTAACGGTAAACCCGGCTGCACTGTTGAGCGTGGGGGCAGTGCCTGCATAATAGACCGTTGTTGTGCTGTTGGTCTTGTTGTACTCCACGGGATAGGTGGTGTGGGTGACAGACTTGATGTCTTCACCGGCCGCCTTCGTCGTAACAGCCGCAAAGCTGACCGTGGTGAACAGGCTCATGATCATGGCAAGAGCCAAAATCAGGGACAATGTTCTCTTCATAATATTCATCCTTTCTTCTGTTACATTTGGGGAATCCTCCCCATTTTTGATACTGGCTTTATTATATGGTAGCAGCAGTTTTTTTTCAAGCTAAATTGCTAAATTTAAGAAAGTAAAATATGGAATGGACAGAAACGCAGTGTAGATGCTCAAAAGTGCAGCTTGACTGCCATGATCGCTGCTGCCATGCCTGCGATGTCGCCAATGAGAGCCGCTGGTACGGCGTAACGGGATTTTTGTATCCCAGCTGCACTGAAATAGACAGCAATGGTGTAAAAGGTGGTCTCGCTGCTGCCGATGAGTACCGCTGCCATACGCCCGATCTCACTGTCGGCGCCGTGTTCTGCCATCAGCTCGGCAGCCAAAGCCATGCTGCCGCTGCCGCTGAGGGGCTGCAGCAGCATCAGCGGCAGCAGCTCCGCGGAAATACCGAGGGTATTCAAAAGAGGACCGAGAAGCAGGGAGAGCAGGTCAAAAAAACCGCTGGCACGGAGCATGGCGCTTGCTGTCAGCAGGGCGATGAGACAGGGGAGAAGTCGCGGTAAAAGGAGAAGCCCCTCTGATGCACCCCGCAGCAGTGCCTCGTACGGATCGGTGCCGCGGCGAAGGGTCAACAGGGCAAGTGTGGCGAAAAGCAGAGGAATCAGGTAGTCTGTCATCGGTCTCTCCCAAAGAGCGAAAAGAGTTTTGCGGCGCCGAGTCCTGCCACGATGGATGCAAGAGAGGCGATCCACACTGCACCAAGGATATCGAAGGGGGCGGCGGCACCATGAGCCGCCCGCAGGGCTGCCGCTGTGGTGGGCAGAAGCTGCAAAGAGCAGGAGTTCAGCACCACGAGCCGACAGAGTTCGTCGTCCGCCTGTCCGTTGTGCCCGGTTGCCATGCGCCGCGCGGCTTTCAGTCCCGGAGGTGTTGCTGCATTGCCGAGACCAAGGAGATTGGCGGACAGATTGGCGGCAAGGGCAGAAAGAGTCTCCCTGTCACGGCTTGCGTTTGGGAGCAGAAGCCGCAGTATCGGTTGCAGTCGGCGGGAGAGCGCGTCTGCCGTGCCGCTGCAGCGCATGAGCTCCATGATGCCGCTCCAAAGGCATAAAGCGCCACTGATGGAGATCAGCAGCGTCACTGCATCTGCCGCACCGGAGAGAGCGGCAGCGCTGACGGCAGCCATGCTTCCGGTGAGTGCGGCAGAAAGAAGTGAGAGCAAAAAGAGAAGGACAAGGAGCTTGCCGAGGAGCATGTGTATTCCTCCTGCTTACAAAATATTGGCACAGAAAGACAAAAATGTCAGAAACCGACTTGACATGTACTGGGAGTGTAATTTATACTGTGTGTATACAAAAGAGAAAAGGAGCAAACACATGAAGTCTGTCGGAATTGTGCGCAAAGTGGATGAATTGGGGCGAATCGTGCTGCCCATCGAGCTGAGAAGAACGCTGGACATCGCCGAGCGTGATCCTTTGGAAATCTATGTGGAGGGCTCGTCCATTATTCTGAAGAAGTTCCGCCCTGCCTGCGTGTTTTGCGACAGTGTCAGAGATGTGGAGAATTTCAAGGGCAAGAATGTCTGCAAACGCTGCCTGGGTGAGTTGAAAAACAACTGATATCATACGAGAGGAGGCGAAAAGCCTCCTCTTTTTTCGCGAAAAGCCGTCGCGATAACGGTGGAAAACAGGTTGTGTATATGTTATATATGAAGTAGGGAAAATAGTTTGAAAAAACCTTGAAAAAATTTTTGAAAAATGTGACCTGAGCGGAGTCTCAAACGTTTTAAGGATAGGAGGGTGGTTCGGATGAGTCAGTCAAGCAGCCGCGAGGCGTTGATCGCTGCGGCGTACGACCGCCATGCAAACATGCTGTACCGCGTTGCGATGTCGCATCTGGGCAACAGTGAAGATGCGCAGGATGCCGTGCAGGATGCGTTTGCCCGCTATATCAGTGCCGCACCCACCTTTTCTGACGAAGAGCAGGAGCGTGCATGGCTGATCCGCGTGACGGTGAATCGCTCGCTGGATCTGCTGCGGCAGAAAAAAGTCCGCAGTTACGTTCCGCTGGAGGAGGCGGGGGAGATCGCGGCGGAAACGCAGGAAGAGGATGGACTCCATTCGCTGCTGCAGACCCTTGCCCACATTCCCGAAAAACACCGCAGCGCCATTGTGCTGCACCATCTGGAAGGTTTCCCGGTGGAAAAGACAGCGCAGATGCTTGGCATCTCCGTTTCGGCGGTGAAAATGCGGCTGAGCCGTGGGCGGGAAGCCTTGAAAGAACTTTTGCAGGAAGGGAAACGACATGTTCACTGAAGTGCAGAAAACCGCATATCAAAATATGACCGCACCGGCGGAGCTGCGCGGCAAAGTGCTGGAGATGGCGAGATCCGCCCCTGCAAAGCCGGTAGAGCGCAAGCAACCCATCCGTCGATGGATGACCACGGCTGTGGCAGCCTGCCTCATTCTGGTGGCAAGCGTATCTCTGCTGCCTCAGGGTGGCAACGTGACGCTGCGGATGGATGGAGTGGAGGTAACGGAGAGGGCAACAGCCTTTTCTGCCAATACCCCCATGACTGCGAGAGCCATCGCTTCCATGTGCCTGCCTGTGACAGTGGAGACGGAAACGGCAGCGCAGCTGCATGTCTCCCACGGTGCGCTGATGGCAGAGGACGGAACGGAAGTGAACACCGTCGATGCCGGAACGACCACCCTGTACTGGGCGATTCAGAACATAGACACCGACGAGGAATACATCCTCACTGTTCAGGGTGATGATACGACCCTGATGACCCTTGCCTTTGACGCCGAGGAAAACTGCTGGACAGTTTCCGCGACGAAGGAATAAAACGAAACAAATTTTAAAACATAAAAGGAGAACCCAAACAATGAAGAAGATTCTTTCCCTGATCCTGGCACTGACCATGATCCTGTCCCTTGCCGCTTGCGGCGCTTCCGGCGATGCTGAGGAGAATGATGCTCCCGCAGGTGAGGAAGAGATCGTGGACGATGAGACTGTGACCGACGGCGAGACCGAAGAGGGCGAAGTTGAGGAAGAACCCGCAGTGGACGATCAGCCTGCAGCTGACCCCAACGCACCTGTTGAGAACGAGCCCGCTACCCCTGAAGTTCCCGCCGATCCTCAGCCCGAGCAGCAGCCCGAGCAGGAAGCTCCCGCAGCTTCTGGTGACACCGTGGCAGCACAGCTGCAGAAGGCATTTGAGGGCATGGCTAACGCTTCTGCTCTCGATATCGCTACCGCTCTGAGCACCCACGAGGTCATCAAGTTCGGCGCAGGTGCAATGCCTGTTGAGCCCGGTCTCCTGTCCGGCTTCGACAACTACGAGGTCACCGGCTTCCAGGAGGGCGCTGTGTTCATGCCCATGATCGGCTCCATCGCCTTTGTCGGTTATATCTTCACTCTCGAGGACGGCGCTGATGTGAACGCTTTCATGGAGAACCTGAAGGCAAACTGCAACCCCCGCTGGAACATCTGCGTGGCAGCTGAGGAAACCCGCGTTGCAAGCGTTGGCAACAAGGTGTTCTTCGTTATGAGTCCTCTGACCCTCGAGGGCTAAAACTTACACACAGAAAAACGGGCGCGGACAAGTCCGCACCCGTTTTTTAATGAGGTAAACGATATGCTGTTTTCCGGAATCCCATTTTTGTATTATTTTCTTCCCTGCACACTGGCACTGTATTTCCTTGCGCCGAAAGGGCTGAAAAACACCGTGCTGCTCGCCATGAGTCTGCTGTTCTACGCCTGGGGCGAGCCCCGCTATGTGCTGCTGATGGCGGCTGTGATCGCGGTGGGCTATGTGTTCGGTCTGCTGATTGGCAGGACGAGAGGTACTGGAGCGGCGAAGCTCTTTTTGACCGCGGCGGTGACGACCTTTCTTGCGATTCTTGGCTGGTTTAAGTATTCCGGCTTCTTTGCGGAAAACTTTGAAGCGCTGACTGGTGTGGCGCTTGCCATTCCCAAGGTGGCGCTGCCCATCGGCATCAGCTTCTACACCTTCCAGATCATGAGCTATACGGTGGATGTCTACCGTGGTGACACGGCGGCACAGAAGAACCCTGTGACTCTCGCAGCATACACCGCCATGTTCCCTCAGTTGATCGCAGGTCCTATTGTCCGCTATGTAGACGTGGAAAAGCAGCTGGAACACCGCACTCATAGCGTGGCAAAGGCTTCGGCAGGTGTGCGGCGATTTACTCTGGGTCTTGCGAAGAAGATCCTCATTGCCAACGCTTTAGGTGAGCTCTGCGATATATTCCGCGCATCCGATGATAAGTCTGTGCTGTTTTACTGGATGTATGCGGTGGCGTTTATGCTGCACATCTACTTTGATTTCTCCGGTTACAGTGATATGGCAATCGGACTTGGCAAGATCTTCGGTATGGACTTCATGGAGAACTTCAACTATCCCTACATTTCCCGCAGTGTCACGGAGTTCTGGCGGCGCTGGCACATGTCCCTCGGCAGCTGGTTCCGTGACTATGTGTATATTCCCCTCGGCGGCAACCGCAGAGGTACGGCACGGCAGCTCTTCAACATCTTCGTTGTCTGGATGCTGACGGGTCTCTGGCACGGCGCGGCGTGGAATTTTGTTGTGTGGGGCCTGTTCTTTGCGGTGCTGCTGGTGATCGAAAAGCTGTTTTTGCTCAAGCACCTGAACCGCGTACCTGCGTTGAGCCATATCTACGTGCTGTTTGCGGTGCTGGTGAGCTTTGTGATCTTCAACGCGGCAGATATGACGCAGGCGATGGGCGACATCGGTGGTCTGTTTGGTGCGGGCAGCATTGCACTGAGTTCCACCGAGGCAGTGTATGAGCTGCGCAACTACGGCTTCATTCTGCTGATTGCCATCATCGGTGCAACTCCACTGCCGAAAATGGCAGCGACCCGCCTGCAGGAAACCGAAGGTGGCGCAAAGGTTCTCGCTGTGGCAGAGCCTGTGGTGCTCGTCGCGCTGCTGCTGGTGATGACAGCATATCTTGTGGACGGTTCTTTCAACCCGTTCCTGTATTTCCGCTTCTAAGGGGGGTACTGCAATGAAAAAGAATAAAGATCTGGCGGTGCTCCTGCTGACGGGTGCGGTGATGCTTTCTCTCGCGCTCTTTGCGTGGTTCTCCCCCGCGAAGCAGTATTCCGACAGCGAACGCCGCGCGCTGGCGCTGTTTCCTGCGCTGAATAGCGAAACGGTACTCGATGGCAGCTTTACAAAGGATTTTGAGACCTATTCCCAGGATCAGTTCCCTTTGCGGGAGAGCTTTCGCCGTTTGAAAGCCCTCTCGGTCCGTTATCTCTTCCGCCAGAAGAGCAACAACGACATTTATGTAGCGGACGGTCATGTCTCCAAGCTGGAATATCCCCTGCAGGAGAATATGCTGGATCACGCAGCGGGGCGCTTCAATCACATTTATGAGATGTTCCTTGCAGGGGCGGATGTAAAGACCTATTTCTCTATCGTGCCGGACAAGAATTATTTTCTTGCAGAGGCAAACGGCTATCCTGCGTTGGATTATAAGGAACTGGTGGCGCTGATGCGGAGCAAGACGGAGCAGATGACCTATGTCGATCTGTTCTACCTGCTCTCTCAGGAGGATTATTACCGCACCGACACCCACTGGCGGCAGGAGTGCATCCGTGATGTGGCAGCAGAGCTGGCGGCAGCCATGGGTGCACAGCACAGCGGTGAGTTTACCGAGGTGACACTGGATGTGCCCTTTTACGGTGTCTACACCGGTCAGTCTGCGCTGCCTCTTAAGCCGGACGCACTGACCTATCTGACGAGTGATGTGCTGGAGGCGGCGAAGGTGCAGTATCTCGGTGACGACGGCTTCTGGCGGGAGGGCAGCATCTACGACTTGGCTGCGGCAGAGGGGAAAGACCCTTATGATCTTTTCCTCTCCGGCGCAGAGGCGCTGATCACCATCGAAAACCCCCTTGCCGAGACGGACAAGGAGCTGGTGATCTTCCGCGACTCCTTCGGCAGCAGCATTACCCCTCTGCTTCTGGAAGGCTACGCCAAGATCACGGTGGTGGATATCCGCTATATCCAGAGTGATTTCATCGGCGCATTTCTGCAGTTCGATGAGCAGGATGTGCTGTTCCTCTACAGTACCATGATGCTCAACAGCTCTACGGCGCTGAAGTAAACAAAATGAAACGGATCAGACTGCTTTTCATTGCAGACTGATCCGTTTTTTTATTCAGCCGCGAGGGCGGCATTGTAAAGCTCGTTCTTGGGAAATCCGGTTTCCTCCGCTGCCTGCTTCACGGCTTCCTTCATGCGAAGTCCATTCTCTCGCAGGCTTAGCACTCTTGCGACGGCATCCTCCATGGTAAGACCGGTTTCCTCATCCTCCTCTGGTGCGCCGGAGATGATCAGCACATATTCGCCCCGGGGGGTATGTTCCTCGTAGTGGGCAATGGCTTCACCCACGGTGCAGCGCATGGTCTCCTCGTGGAGCTTGGTGAGCTCGCGGGAGAGAGTCATGGGGCGGTCAGCGCCAAAGGTTTCTGCGAAATCCTTGAGGGTGGAGGGAAGCTTGTGGGGGGCTTCATGGAAGATCATGGTGCGCTTTTCGTTTTTCAAGGACTGCAGATGCTCTCTGCGGCTTTTTTTATTCATGGAGAGGAAGCCCTCAAAGGTGAAGCGCCCTGTGGGGAGACCCGATACTGCCAGTGCCGCAATGGCGGCGCAGCAGCCGGGGATCGCCTGAACCTCGATGCCGCTTTCCGCAGCAAGACGCACCAAGCCCTCGCCGGGGTCGCTGATGGCGGGCATGCCTGCGTCCGTCACAAGGGCGCAGCTTTCGCCGCCGAGCAGGCGCTCCACGATAGCGGGACCTGCCGCTGCCTGATTATGTTCGTGGTAGCTGATGAGCTGCCTTTTGATGCCGAAGTGATTCAGCAGCTTCAGCGAAACACGGGTATCCTCTGCTGCGATAAAGTCCACCTGCTGCAGGGTATCCACTGCGCGGGGGCTGAAATCGCCGAGGTTGCCGATGGGGGTCGCTACCAGATATAAAATGCCGCTCATAGCTCTTGCTCCTGTCTGAAATAGATTCGCTGCAATTCGGGGGTTTCGCGGTTGTCTGCGCCGTGAAGCACCAGTGTAGGCTCGGTCACAAGTCCGCTTTTGCCGCCGCGCACCGCTTCCACCAGTACGATGGAAGGCGCGGAATCGGCTTTGTGCTGAGCAAGGCGCAGGCGCTTTGGCTCAAGACCGTGCTCGCGCAAAGTACAGAGCACATCTGTCAGCCGCTCGGCGCGATGCACCATGGCAAAGCGCCCGCCCCAGCGCAGCAGATACTTCGCGGCGTTCGCAACATCTGCGAGGGTGCAGCTATCCTCTGTCCGCGCGGTGCGGAGGGGATCGCTCTGGGGTGCCTGCCCTGCGGCGGGGGAATAGTAGGGGGGATTGCTCACCACATAATCCATGCTGCCCGCAGGGGGGAGGCTTTTTCTGTCCTTTAAATCGCCGTGATGGAAGCTGCAGCGCTCGATCAGTCCGCTTTCGCGGAAGCTTTTTTCAGCAAGGGCGATGGAACGTTCCTGCAGTTCTACATTGGCAACGGTCAGTTCGCTCTGCCGCGCAAACAGCAGCAGACCCAGCAGACCGGTACCTGCGCCAAGGTCGCAGACCTTGTCGCCCATGCGGGGGGCAGCAAAGTCACCCAGCAGAAAGGAGTCTGTACCGGGCTTAAACAGGTCGGGATGATAATACAGAGAAAAACGCCCACCGCAAACGGCTTCGTGCAATTCCATTTCATCCCTCCTTCGCTGTCATTAAGCTTATTCTACTAAAAAAAGAGAAGCACCGCAAGCGTTTCGCTTGCGGTGCCGCTGCAAAACTATGTAATTAGTTTATGCCTCTTCGATAGCGCCGGTGGGGCAAGCGCCAGCGCAAGCGCCGCAGGACAGGCAAGCGCCTGCATCGATGACGTACTTGCCGTCACCCTCGGAAATAGCGCCAACAGGGCAAACGCCTGCGCAGGTACCGCAGGAAACGCAGGAATCAGTAATCTTGTAAGCCATAGGAGCACCTCCAAAAAAATTTGTAACTACATCATAGCGCCTTGTGGATAAAAATGCAAGCTGTATTTTTTGCTCATTCGATAAATTTTGTGTGATAGCGGGGATAAGCGAGGTGGTATAAATTGGACCGGCAGTGGAAATGCTCCCCATAGATGTACGGAAGGAGGACGCTTGCTTGAATGACAATTTGACGAAGGACAGCCGCGAGGTGCTGCGCTTTGCGCAGGTGGCGGCGCGGGAACTGGGACATATCTATGTGGGCAGCGAGCATTTGCTGTTGGGACTGGCGAGAAAAAAGGATACAGCGGCGGCGAAGCTGCTGGAGGAAGCGAAGCTGACGGAGCGAAGTCTCCGCAGCGCAGTCATCGGCTGTGTGGGAAGAGGCGCAGGGGGCAACGACCCGGCGCAGGGCTTGTCCCTGCACGCAAGGGGTGCGGTGGAGGAAGCGGCAAAGACGGCGAAGGAATGGGGCGGGCGCATTGAGCCGCTCCACCTGCTGTTGGGATTGCTGAAAAGCGGGCAGAACATGGCGTGCCGCGTCCTGCGCACGGCGGGGGCGGATGTGAATGTGCTGACGGTGCGGGTGCGCTGCGCCCTGCGGCAGAGCTATGGCAATACGTCGTCTGCGGAGGCGGCGCGTGAGAACGGGAGTAAGCTGCTGCGGGATTTCACCGTGGATATGAATCAGCAGGCGAAGGAAGGAAAGCTGGACCCTGTGATCGGACGGGACAAGGAGCTGCGCCGCATGGTGGAGATCCTCTGCCGCCGCACGAAGAACAACCCAGTGCTGGTGGGAGAGCCCGGCGTGGGCAAGACGGCGGTGGTGGAGGAGCTTGCACGCCGCATCGTGCAGGGGGATGCCCCTGCGGAGCTGCTGGGAAAACGCGTCCTCTCTCTGGACATGGCATCGCTCATCGCGGGGACGAAATTTCGCGGCGAGTTCGAGGATCGCCTGCGCCGCATCATTGCGGATGTGAAAAAGGATGGCGGAGTGATCCTGTTCATTGACGAGCTTCACAACATTGTGGGGGCGGGCAACGCCGAGGGCGCGGTGGATGCGGCGAATATTCTCAAACCCCCTTTGTCCCGGGGAGAGCTGCAGGTGATCGGCGCCACCACCTTCGGGGAATATCGGCGCTACATCGAAAAGGATGCGGCGCTGGAGCGCCGTTTTCAGAATGTGCAGATCCGGGAGCCCGACGAAGAGGGGGCATTGCGGATCCTGCAGGGACTCAGGAGCAAGTATGAGACCCACCACCATCTGACTATCACGGATGAAGCGTTGACGGCGGCGGTGCGGCTGTCGAAGCGCTGCATCCCCGACCGCTTTCTGCCGGACAAAGCCATCGACCTTGTAGACGAGGCGGCGGCGCGGCGGGCGATCAGCAGGGAAGAGGGCTTTGGAAACGAGCTGACGCTGCAGCTTCGCCTGCAGGAGATCGCGAGAGACCGCACGGCGGCAAAACGGAATTTTCGGGAGATCGAGCGTCTTGGCTATGTGGAGCAGGATTTCCTGCGGCAGATGCAGGAGGAGCGGCAGAGGAGAGAGCAGGAGCGGGACTATGTGGGACAAGAGGATATCGCGGCAGTGGTCTCTGACTGGACGGGCATCCCTGTGCAGAAGCTGACGGAGGACGAAGGGCAGCGGCTGCTGATGCTGGAGGAGAGACTGCGGCGGCGGGTAGTGGGGCAGGAGGAAGCCATTAGTGCCATTGCGCGCGCCATTCGCCGCAGCCGCACGGGGCTGAAAGACCCGAAGCGCCCAGTGGGGTCGTTTCTCTTTCTCGGTCCGACGGGCGTGGGCAAGACGGAACTGGCGAAAGCGCTGGCGGAGGAGCTCTTTGGCGATGAGAGTGCCATGCTGCGCTTTGATATGTCGGAATACATGGAGCGGGGGACGGCGGCAAGACTGGTGGGCGCGCCCCCAGGCTATGTAGGACATGAGGACGGCGGGCAACTGACCGAGCGGGTGCGCCGCCGCCCCTACAGTGTGGTGCTGTTCGACGAGGTGGAAAAAGCCCATGAGGAGATCTGGAATCTGCTGCTGCAGATTTTGGAGGACGGCTGCGTGACCGACAGCCACGGGCGGACGGTGGATTTCCGGAATGCGGTGCTGATCCTGACCTCCAACGTGGGCGCGCAGCATAGTCGCTCGCCGCAGCTTCTCGGCTTTGCGGCAGAGACGGAAGCGGACAGCTACGAGCGTCTCCGCAAGGGAACAGAGGAGGAGCTGCGGCGCACCTTCCGTCCGGAATTTCTGAACCGTCTGGATGAAACGGTGGTATTCCGCCCCCTTGGGGAAGAGGGCTTGCGGGCAGTGGCAGAGAAGCTGCTGCGAGAGCTGGCACGGCGGATGGGGGAGATCCCGCTGACGATAGCGGCGGATGGGCAGGCAGTGAACCTGTTGGCGCGGCGGGGCTATGATCCCCGCTATGGCGCAAGACCCCTGCGGCGGCTGATCGTGCGGGAGGTGGAGGATGTGATCGCGGAGGGAATGCTCGGCGGCGAGATCCTTGCGGGGGACAATCTGTGCCTCACGGCGGAGGGGGAGACCCTGCGCGTGCGAAAGATGGCAGCGGCTGTCTGCGCTCTCGCGGGGATGAAAAATCTGGCAGATGTAAATGAGTTGTGAACAAACGGCAGTTGCTCTTGTCAATCTGTGGCAAAATGTGATATGATAGGCGCACAATGAGCAAGTATGCGCCGCGAAACGGGCGGCGTGAGATGTGAAAATGACAGGAGGAACTCAAATGAGTTTGTTCAAGAAGAAAATGGAGCCGGTCAAGAGTGATTTCGGCGATTTTGAACCCCCGAAAACGCCTAAGTCCGTGCAGAGTCCTGTGAAGCGCACCCTCATCAATACACTGGTGACGCTTCTGTTTGCGGCAGCTTATTTCTATGTGGATCTGCCCCCCATCAATCTGAAGTCTGAGCGCTTCTATGCCTTTGTGCTGCTGTGCTGCCTGATCTACGGGGTTTCCGCGGCAGCCACTGCCGGCTTCAAGGCTCCCAGCATGAAGGAATACTTCGGCTTTGTGAAAAAACAGTGCAAGATCCCTTTTCTGGTGGCTGTGGTAGCTGTGGTGGTATGCGCCGTGGGTACGCTGAGCTCGGCGGAGATCCTGCGCGCATCCGCTTACCGCGATCTGCTGAGCGTGGAAAGCGGTGACTTTGCCACCGAGATCAAGGAGATCTCCTACGATCAGATCCCCATGCTGGATGCATCCTCTGCGGAAAAGCTGGGTGACCGCAAGCTGGGTGAATTGGCAGACATGGTCTCTCAGTTTGAAGTGGCTGAGGACTATACCCAGATCAACTACAACGGCAGACCCGTCCGCGTGACCCCGCTGGTGTATGGCGACTGGATCAAGTGGTTCAACAACCGCACCGAAGGTCTCCCTGCTTACCTCGTCATCGACATGGTGAACCAGAATGTCACCGTGGAGCGCCCCGAGAGCGGCATCAAGTACAGCAAGGGTGACCACTTCGGCAGAAACATCTATCGTCACCTGCGTTTCAACTATCCCACCTTCATGTTTGAAGAGCCTATCTTTGAGATCGATGAAGAAGGCACGCCCTACTGGGTCTGCGCCCGTCAGGACAAGACCATCGGTCTCTTTGGCGGTCGTGACATCATCGGCGCGGTGCTGGTGAATGCGCTGACGGGCGAATGTGAGTACCTCGCGGCAGATCAGATCCCCACCTGGGTCGACCACCTCTATTCCGCAAGCCTCATCATCCGTCAGTATGACTACTACGGCAAGTATATCAACGGCTTCATCAACTCCGTGCTGGGTCAGGAGGGCGTGACCGTTACCACCGAGGGCTACAACTATATTGCCATCAACGATGACGTGTATATGTATACCGGCATCACCTCTGTGGGCGGGGATGAGTCCAACGTGGGCTTCATTCTCACCAACCAGCGCACCAAGGAAACCAAGTACTATCCCTGCGCCGGCGCGGAGGAGTTTTCTGCTATGGCTTCTGCACAGGGTCAGGTGCAGCAGATGAACTATACTGCCACCTTCCCCCTGCTGCTGAACATTGCCGATCAGCCTACCTACTTTATGGCACTGAAGGATGCGGCGGGACTTGTGAAGATGTACGCCATGGTCAACGTCAGCCAGTATCAGATCGTGGCAACCGGCAACACCGTGGCAGAGTGTGAGCGCAACTACCGCAGTATGCTTGCCAACAACGGTCTCATCAGCGAGGAGCAGACCGACATTGAGAACGTGGAGCGCGGCAGCGTCAGCGGCAGCATCACCGAGATCCGCAGCGCGGTCATGGGTGGTGACAGCTTCTACTTCCTGCGTCTTGCGGGCGGCGATGTGTACTACCGCATTTCCGCATCTGCCTGCGAGCTGGCTGTGATCCTGAATGTGGGCGATGATGTGCGCATCGACTTCAACGCAGGCGAGGGCAGCATCCTTGAGGCGGTGGGCGTGGAGCGCATCGCGGTAGCGGCAGCCGATCAGACGGAAGAGACTGCCTGAACGGAAAATATCTGACTGAGACGGAGAGCGCAGCTCTCCGTCTTTTGGTTTTTGGGGGAGGAAACAGGCAAAAAACAGAGCCAAAACCGTGAATTATTTGACAAATGCGGAGAAAGTGTGTCGAAGAAGGAAAGAAACGCCTGTTTTGCCTTGACTTTTTATTTAGTATTGGTAAAATAAATAAACGTAGGGCATTTATCAATGATTCTTTTATGCCCCGACAATACACAGTAAAGGAAATGAGTACTATGGCACAGGATAAGAAACAGGTAACGGCGATTACCCCCAGAGACAAGGATTTCGCGCAGTGGTTTACTGACGTGGTCGTGAAGGCGGAACTGATCGACTATTCCAGCGTGAAGGGTATGTTTATCCTGCGACCTTACGGCTATGCCATTTGGGAAAATATTATGCATCAGCAGGATGCCCGCTATAAGGAGCTGGGTCACGAGAACGTGGCCATGCCCATGCTGATCCCCGAGAGCCTGCTGCTCAAGGAAGCTGAGCACGTGGCTGGCTTCGCACCTGAGTGCGCCTGGGTCACTTTTGGCGGCAGCGATCCTCTGGAGGAGCGTCTGGCAATTCGCCCCACCTCCGAGACTCTGTTCTGCGATCATTGGGCGCGCACCGTCACCAGCTGGAGAGATCTGCCCAAGCTCTATAACCAGTGGGTGAGCGTGCTGCGCTGGGAGAAGACCTCTCGTCCCTTCCTCCGCCATCGTGAATTCTACTGGCAGGAGGGTCACACCATCCACGCTACTCCCGAAGAGGCAATGCATGAGACTGAGCAGATGCTGGAAGTGTACGCAGATCTCTGCGAAAACTGGCTGGCAATGCCCGTGGTTCGTGGCCGCAAGACCGACAAGGAAAAGTTCGCAGGTGCAGAGCGCACCTACACCCTGGAGTGCATGATGCACGATAAGAAGGCGCTGCAGAGCGGTACCAGCCACTACTTCGGCAATGGCTTCGCTAAGCAGTTCGATATCACCTTCACCAACAAGAACAACGAGCAGGAGCATCCCTATCAGACCTCCTGGGGTATCTCTACCCGTCTCATCGGCGGCATCATCATGGTGCACGGCGATGACAACGGTCTCGTGATGCCTCCCCGCATCGCTCCTGTGCAGGCGGTGGTCATCCCTGTCGCAGCACACAAAGAGGGCGTGACCGAGGCTTCCCGCGAGCTGCTGGCTCGCCTGAAGAAGGCTGGCATCCGCGCTAAGATCGATGAGACCGACAACAGCTTCGGTTGGAAGGCTGCGCAGTACGAGATGCTGGGCTATCCTCTGCGCGTGGAGCTGGGTCCCAAGGATATGGAAAAGGGTCAGTGCTGCATCGCTCGCCGCGACACCGGTGAGAAGTACTTCGTTGCTCTGGAAGATCTGGAGAGCAAGTGCGCATCCCTGCTCGACGAGATCCATGACAATATGTACGCAGCTGCTGCAAAGCGTCTGGAGGAGAACACCTTCTACGCAGAGACCTGGCAGGATGTGGACGAGATCATGGAAGAGAAGGGCGGCTTCGTCATCACCAAGTGGTGCGGCGATCAGGACTGCGAGCTTGACATGAAGGACATGGCAGGCGTGTCCTCCCGCTGCATCCCCTTCAAGCAGCGTGGCACCGAGGGCAAGTGCGCCATCTGCGGCAAGACCTGCACCACCGACATCATGTGGGGCGTCGCATACTAATTATAATATGTATCTTGAAGAGGAGTGGTTTGCGCCACTCCTCTTTTTGTGAAATGTTCTCGCCATTCTAATTGTATTATAGTGGGGGAGTGCGAGGGGGCGAAGCCCGGCTTCGCGCAAAAATGAGTGACATACCTATCCGTTCTGAACGGATAGGTATGTCGAAATGCACAAAAAAGTGCGAGGGTAAAACGCCGAATTTGCCACCTGTTTTTTGTAAAAAAGCGAGAAAAAATGCTTGACAATTTGGTGGGTATGCGATATTATAAATGAGCGCGTGAAGGGAAGTAGTCTGTCCCAACACAAAGCGCAATGCGATGAACCGGGAGATTGCGGAGGAAACTCCGGTAACTTTCGGGGAGTATGTCCGAGAATCGGGCGGCTGAGAATGAATCTGAACGCGGCGTAGATCGCCGTGCCAGGGATTACCGGCCGAATATTTCTGCCGGTATTTTTCATGAGCAGGAATGATACGCACGGTTGAGCGGGATGAATCATTTTCACCGTACGGCGCGAGGTCAAATTCACAACCGTACAACATTTAGGAGGAAAACCCAACATGGCAAAGACTGAAAAGATCCGCATCCGTCTGAAGGCCTATGACCACCAGGTCATCGACCAGAGCGCAGAGAAGATCGTTGAGACCGCTAAGCGCACCGGCGCTTCCGTGTCCGGCCCCATCCCTCTGCCCACTGAGAGAGAGATCGTCACCATTCTGCGTGCAGTGCACAAGTACAAGGACAGCCGTGAGCAGTTCGAGCGCCGCACTCACAAGAGACTGATCGACATCTCCAACTCCACCCCCAAGACTGTGGAAGCTCTGATGACTCTCGAGCTGCCCGCTGGCGTGGAGATCGAAATCAAGCTGTAAGGCTTCGATTTAGGATTCAGACAAAACATCGTTGCTTGTACCCGAACGCTTGCTGACTTGCGTAAGGCAGGCGGGGTCATGTCGGCAGAGCAATGGGGGCCGCAAGGCTGCTAACTACGCCGACCAATAACCTAACAGGAGGAACATACATGAAAGCGATCATCGGCAAGAAAGTGGGCATGTCCCAGATCTTCGATGAGAACGGTCGCGTGATCCCTGTCACCGTTATCGAGGCAGGTCCCTGCACCGTCACTCAGAAGAAGACCGTCGAAAAGGATGGCTATGCAGCTGTCCAGCTGGGTTTTGAGGATGTTTCTGAGAAGAAGCTCACCAAGCCCGAAATTGGCCACCTGAACAAGGCTGGCGCAGGTCTGAAGAAGACCCTCAGAGAGTTCAACCTCGATAACGCTGCTGAGCTCGAGCTCGGCGCAGTGATCAAGGCTGACACCTTCAAGGTCGGCGATTTCGTCGACGTTACCGGCACCAGCAAGGGTCACGGTTACCAGGGCGTTGTCAAGCGCCACGGTGCAGGCCGCACTCCCACCACCCACGGCGGCGGTCCCGTCCATCGTCACGCTGGTTCCATGGGTCCCATCGATCCCGCTCGTATCTTCAAGGGCAAGATCGGCGCAGGTCAGATGGGCTGCGATCAGGTCACTGTCCAGAACCTGGACGTCCTGAAGGTGGATCCCGAGCTGAACATGCTGGTTGTCCGCGGCGCAGTGCCCGGCCCCAAGGGCGGCCTCGTCGTCATCAAGAGCACTGTCAAGGTCCACAAGGTCAAGCAGGCAGGCGCTGACATCAGCAAGAATCCCCAGAAGGCTTCCGGCCGTAATCCTCAGAAGGCTTCTGCAAGAAACAAGTAAGGAAAGGAGTGCTTAAGTAATGTCTACGATCAAAGTTTTGAACATGGCCGGCGCTGAAGTCGGTACTGTGGAACTCTGCGACGCGATCTTTGGCATCGAGCCCAACGAGGCTGTTGTCCACGAAGTCGTTAAGAACCACCTCGCAAACTGCAGACAGGGCACTCAGAGCGCTCTGACCCGCGCAGAAGTTTCCGGTGGCGGCAAGAAGCCCTGGCGTCAGAAGGGTACCGGTCATGCTCGTCAGGGCAGCACCCGTGCTCCTCAGTGGGTCCACGGCGGTATCGTGTTCGCACCCAAGCCCCGCAGCTACAGCTACGTGCTGAACAAGAAGGTGAAGAGACTGGCTCTGAAGTCTGTCCTCTCCGCTAAGGCTGCTGAAGGCTCCATCGTCGTGGTGGACGATATCAAGATGGATACCATCAAGACCAAGGATTTCCGTGCATTCCTCTCCGCAGTCGGCTGCGACGGCAAGGCGGTTGTCGTTACTCCCGCACTGAACGAGAACGTGATCAAGAGCGCACGCAACATCCCCGGTGTCATGACCACCATGGCAAATCTCATCAATGTGTACGATCTGCTCAATGCCAAGTACCTGGTGCTGGATAAGGCAGCTCTCGCAGTTATCGAGGAGGTCTTTGCATAATGGCTAACGTATATGATATCATCGTGCGTCCCATCATCACCGAGCGCTCCATGGCAGCTGTGGCTGAGAAGAAGTATGTCTTCGAGGTCGCCAAGGATGCAGGCAAGGTGGAGATCAAGAACGCTGTGGAAACCATCTTCGGCGTGAAGGTTGCTTCCGTCAACACCATCAACGTCAGCGGTAAGGCTAAGCGCCTGGGTGCTGGTCGTCTGGGCAAGACCCGCGACTGGAAGAAGGCTTATGTCCAGCTGACTGCAGATTCCAAGACCATCGAAATGTTCGAAGGCATGGTCTAATCAGGAAGGAGAGTGTAAAATATGTCTATCAAAACTTATAAGCCGACTACCCCTTCCAGAAGACACATGACCTCTCCTGGCTTCGACGGCATTGACAAGCATTGCAAGCCCGAGGCCAGCCTGGTTGAGTCTCTGAAGAAGAACGCAGGTCGTAACTCCTACGGCCGCATCACCGTCCGTCATCGCGGCGGCGGCAACAAGCGCAAGTATCGTATCATCGACTTCAAGCGCAACAAGCTGGACGTGTTCGGCACTGTTGTTCGCCTGGAGTACGATCCCAACCGCAGCGCATACATCGCTCTCGTCGAGTACGAGGATGGCGAGAAGCGCTACATCCTGGCTCCCGTGGGTCTCGCTGTTGGTGACAAGGTCATGTCCGGCGCCGGCGCTGATATCAAGCCCGGTAACGCACTGCCCATCGCTAACATCCCCGTGGGTACCGTGATTCACAACATTGAGATGCACCCCGGCAAGGGCGGTCAGCTGGTCCGCGCTGCTGGTACCTTCGCTCAGCTGATGGCTAAGGAGAACGGCGACGCTCAGATTCGTATGCCCTCCGGCGAAGTCCGCATCATCCGCACCAACTGCTTCGCAACTGTTGGTCAGGTCGGCAACATCGAGCATGAGAACATTCAGATCGGTAAGGCTGGCCGCAAGCGCCACATGGGTTGGAGACCCACCGTCCGCGGTTCCGTCATGAACCCCTGCGACCACCCCCACGGCGGTGGTGAGGGTAAGTCTCCTGTCGGCCGTCCCGGCCCTGTGACTCCCTGGGGTAAGCCTGCTCTGGGTTACAAGACCCGCAAGGGCAAGAACCCCACCAACAAGTTCATCGTCAAGCGTCGTAACGTGAAGTAAGGAGGCAAGTGAATTATGAGTAGATCTGTTAAAAAGGGTCCTTTCGTTGCCCCCGAGCTGCTGAAGCGCGTGGAGGAAATGAACAAGACCGGCGAGAAGAAGGTGCTGAAGACCTGGAGCCGCAGCTCCACCATCTTCCCCTCCTTTGTCGGCCACACCATCGCGGTCCACGACGGCCGCAGACACGTTCCCGTCTATGTTCAGGAAGATATGGTCGGTCACAAGCTGGGCGAATTTGCTCCCACCCGTACCTTCCGCGGTCACGTGAAGTCTAAGTAAGGAGGATGCAGAACATGGTTGCAAAGGCACATCTGAGATTCGTCCGCATCTCTCCCCGCAAGGTCCAGATCGTCTGCGATCTGATCCGCGGCAAGGATGTCGGTACCGCAATGGCTATTCTGATGCAGACCCCCAAGGCTGCATCTGAGCCCCTGATCAAGCTCCTCAAGAGCGCTGTTGCAAACGCTGAGAACAACAACGGCATGGATCCTTCCAAGCTGTATGTGTCCGAGGTGTTCGCTACCCCCGGCCCCATTCTGAAGAGAATGATGCCCCGCGCTCAGGGCAGAGCTTATCGCATCAACAAGAGAACCTCTCACGTGACCATCGCGGTCGCTGAGAAGAACTAAGGGAGGAGACAGTTCATGGGACACAAAGTTAATCCTCACGGCCTGCGTGTGGGCGTCATCAAAGACTGGGACTCCCGTTGGTACGCTCGCGAAGAGAAGGTCGGCGATCTGCTGATCGAGGATCACAAGATCCGTGAGTATCTGAAGAAGAATCTGTATAGCGCTGGTATCCCCAAGATCGAGATCGAGCGCTCCAACGACAAGGTCGTGATCTTCCTGCACTGCGCACGCCCCGGTGTTGTCATCGGTAAGGGCGGCGCTGAGATCGAGAAGTATCGCGCAGCTGTCGAGAAGATGATCGGCAAGAGCGTGAAGCTGAACATCGTCGAGGTCAAGAACCCCGACATGGACGCTCAGCTCGTGGCAGAGAACATCGCTGCTCAGCTTGAGAAGCGTATCAGCCACCGCCGTGCAATGAAGAATGCTATGGGCCGTGCTATGCGCAGCGGCGCTAAGGGCATCAAGGTTGCTTGCTCCGGCCGTCTGGGCGGTCGCGAGATCGCTGGTATCGAGCACTATCACGACGGTACCACCCCCCTGCAGACCATCCGCGCTGACATCGAGTATGGCTTCGCTGAGGCTGCTACCACTTTCGGCCGTATCGGCTGCAAGGTGTGGATCTACAAGGGTGAAGTCCTCACCCAGACCCTCCGCACCACCCCCCGCACCCTCGACACCTCCAAGCCTTACGAAGAGCGCCGCGAGCGCCGTCCTCGTCGTGACGGTGACCGCCGCCCCCGCCGTGATGGCCAGCAGGGTCAGGGTCAGGGCTTCAACCGCGGCAACCGCCCCCAGGGCCAGGGTTTCCGCAAGCCCGCTGAAAACAAGGAAGGAGGCGCCCGCTAATGCTTCTGCCTAAGAGAGTTAAGTACCGCAGAGTCCACCGTGGTCGTATGACCGGTAAGGCTACCCGCGGCAACACTGTGAGCTACGGTGAGTTTGGTCTGGTCGCCGCCGAGCCCGCATGGATCACCAGCAATCAGATCGAGGCTGCACGTATCGCTATGACCCGCCACACCAAGCGTGGCGGTAAGGTGTGGATCAAGATCTTCCCCGATAAGCCCGTAACGAAGAAGCCCGCCGAGGTCCGCATGGGTTCCGGTAAGGGTTCCCCCGAGTTCTGGGTGTCCGTTGTCAAGCCCGGCCGCGTGATGTTCGAGATCGCCGGCGTACCCGAGGATGTCGCTAAGGAAGCACTGCGTCTGGCAAGCCACAAGCTGCCCATCAAGACCTATGTGATCGAGCGCGAATCCGTCGAGACTCAGGAAGTAGGTGAGTAATGATGAAGGCAAGTGAAGTTCGTGCTATGAGCGTCGATCAGCTCAATGCAAAGCTGACCGAACTGAAGAAGGATCTGTTCTTCCTCCGCATGCAGCACGCTACCAACCAGCTGGATAATCCTCTGAAGATTCAGCTGACCAAGCGTGACATTGCCCGAGTCAAGACCATGATCCGTGAAAAGGAGGATAACTAACAATGGAAGAAATGAGAAATTCCTCCCGTAAGACCCGTGTGGGCAAGGTTGTTTCTGACAAGATGGACAAGACTGTGGTCGTCGCTGTTGCTGACCGCGTTGCTCATCCTCTGTACAAGAAGATCGTCGGTCGTACCTACAAGCTGAAGGCACACGACGAGAACAACGTTTGCGGTATCGGTGATACCGTCAAGGTGATGGAGACCCGTCCCCTGTCCAAGGACAAGAGATGGCGCGTGGTCGAGATCATTGAGAAAGCTAAGTAAGGAGGCGCCGGAATATGATTCAGCAGGAAACTTTTCTGAAGGTTGCCGATAATACTGGCGCCAAGGAAATCAAGTGCATCCGCGTTCTGGGCGGTTCCAAGCGCAAGTACGGCAACATCGGCGACGTGATCGTCGCTTCCGTCCGCAAGGCTGCTCCCGGCGGTCAGGTGAAGAAGGGCGATGTCGTCAAGGCCGTGATCGTTCGCAGCGCCAAGGGCATCCGCCGTGGCGATGGCACCTATGTTCGTTTCGACGAAAATGCTGCCGTCCTCATCAAGGATGATAAGAACCCCCGCGGCACTCGTATCTTTGGGCCCGTGGCTCGTGAGCTGCGCGACAAGGATTTCATGAAGATCCTGTCCCTGGCTCCCGAGGTCATTTAAGGAGGGCATAAGAGATGGCTATGAATATCAAGAAGAACGACACTGTTGTCGTTCTGTCCGGTAAGGACAAGGGCAAGACCGGTAAGGTCCTGGGCACCCTGCCCAGCGACATGAAGGTCGTTGTCGAGGGCGTCAACATGGCTACCTGCCATCTGAAGCCCCGCAGACAGGGTGAGACCGGCGGCATTGTTCAGCGTGAAGCTGCAATCTATGCTTCCAAGGTTCAGGTTGTCTGCCCCAAGTGCAACAAGGGCACCCGCGTTGCACACAAGATCGTTGACGGCAAGAAGATCCGCGTGTGCAAGCACTGCGGCGCTGAGCTGTAAGGAAAGGAGAGAGCACAATGGCAAGACTGAAGGTTAAGTATACCGAAGAGATCGCTCCCGCTCTCTTCAAGCAGTTCGGTTACAAGAGCACCATGCAGGTGCCCAAGATCGACAAGATCATCGTGAACGTCGGCTGCGGCGAAGCTCGTGAGAACCCCAAGGTTCTGGACGCTGTCGCTCGTGACCTCGGTGCTATCACCGGTCAGAAGGCTGTCATCACCAAGGCAAAGAAGTCCATCGCGAACTTCAAGCTGCGTGAAGGTATGCCTGTCGGCTGCAAGGTCACCCTCCGCGGTGACAAGATGTGGGAATTCCTGGATCGCCTGTTCAACGTGGCTCTGCCCCGTGTCCGCGACTTCCGTGGTATCAACCCCAACGCTTTCGATGGCCGCGGCAACTACGCTCTGGGCATCAAGGAGCAGCTGATCTTCCCCGAGATCGAGTACGATAAGATCGACAAGATCCGCGGTATGGATATCGTGATCTGCACCACCGCTAACACCGATGAGGAAGCTAAGGCTCTGCTCACCGCTGTGGGCGCACCCTTCGAGAAGTAAGAGAGAGGAGACTGAAAAATGGCTAAGAAATCTATGGTTCTGAAGCAGCAGGCTGCTCCCAAGTTCTCCACTCGCGCTTACAACCGCTGCAAGCTCTGCGGCCGTCCCCACGCTTACCTGCGTAACTACGGCGTCTGCCGTATCTGCTTCCGTGAGCTGGCTTACAAGGGCCAGATTCCCGGCGTCCGCAAGGCTTCTTTCTAAGACTCAATTTTCCCCTGCTCGGCACCCTTGTCGGTGCCGGGCAGCGGATTGCGTCAACACACTTTTTCGTAGCATAGGCTTTTGATATGGGCCTTTGTGATAACAGGATGGCGAAAGGTCAGAGCCAATTGCCAAATTGGTTTTGATACCTCGCTGCCTGAACAGACGGACAAATCTTTACCCTGCCGTCTGTAACTCTAAAATAGGAGGAATATATTATGCATATCACCGATCCCATTGCTGACATGCTCACTCATATCCGCAATGCGAGCAACGCAAAGCATGAAAGCGTCGATGTGCCCGCTTCCAACATGAAGAAGAGCATCGCTCAGATCCTGCTGGACGAAGGCTACATCAAGAACTTCCAGATCATTGATGATGGTACTCAGGGCGTGATCCGTATCACTCTGAAGTACGCTGCCGGCAAGCAGCAGGTGATCTCCGGCCTCCGCCGTGTGTCCAAGCCTGGTCTGCGCGTCTATGCCGGTGCTGACGAGCTGCCCCGCGTCCTCAAGGGCCTCGGCATCGCAATCGTTTCCACTTCCAAGGGCGTCATGACCGACAAGGCTGCTCGCGCAGCTCACATCGGCGGCGAAGTCCTGGCATTCGTTTGGTAAGGGGAGGTTTGAACAATGTCTAGAATTGGTAGAATGCCCATTACCGTCCCCGCAGGCGTCGAAGTCAAGGTCTCCGAGACCAACTTTGTCACTGTTAAGGGCCCCAAGGGTGAGCTCAGCAAGCAGCTCGCTCCCGCTATGACCATCTCTGTTGACGGCGCTGTCATCACTGTGACCCGCCCCAACGATGAGAAGGAAAACCGTGCTCTTCACGGCCTGACCCGTACTCTGCTGAGCAACATGGTCACCGGCGTGAATGAGACCTACAAGAAGGAACTCGACGTCAACGGCGTCGGCTATCGTGTCGCCAAGGAAGGCGAGAAGCTGGTGATGAACATCGGTTTCTCTCACACCGTGGAGATGAATCCTCCCGCAGGCGTGAGCATCGAAGTTCCCAACCCCAATAAGATAGTCGTTATCGGCTGCGACAAGCAGGCTGTGGGTCAGTTCGCGGCAGAGATCCGCGAGAAGCGTCCCCCCGAGCCTTATAAGGGCAAGGGCATCAAGTATGTTGATGAAGTCATTCGCCGCAAGGTTGGTAAGACCGGCGGTAAGAAGTAAGGAGGTGTGCCGATATGATTAACAGACCCAATACCAACGCACAGCGCATCAAGCGCCACAAGCGCGTTCGCGCTAAGGTCTTCGGCACTCCCGAAAGACCCCGTCTGAACGTGTTCCGCAGCGAGAAGAATATTTACGCACAGATCATCGACGACGTCGCAGGCAACACCCTGGTGTCCGCTTCCTCTCTCGACAAGGAGATCGAGGGCAACGGCGGCAACAAGGTTGCAGCTCGTGCAGTCGGCAAGCTGGTGGCTGAGCGCGCAAAGGCTAAGGGCATCGACATGGTCGTGTTCGATCGTGGCGGTTACCTGTATCATGGCCGCGTGGCTGAGCTGGCAGAAGGCGCCCGCGAAGGCGGCCTGGAATTCTAAGAGGAGGAACAACAGAAATGGCAAGATTTGAAAGAGAACCCAGCGAATTCGTTGAGAAAGTTGTTGCCCTCAATCGCGTTTCCAAGACCGTTAAGGGTGGCCGTGTTATGAAGTTCTCTGCCCTGGTCGTCGTTGGCGATGAGAAGGGCAAGGTGGGCTATGGCCTCGGTAAGGCAGCAGAAGTTCCCGAAGCAATCCGTAAGGGTCTGGAGAGCGCTAAGAAGAACATGATCACTGTGACCATGTCCGGCGCTACCATTCCTCACGAGGTTGTCGGCGAGTTCGGTGCAGGCCGCGTCATGATGAAGCCCGCCGCTCCCGGTACCGGTATCATCGCCGGCGGTGCAGCTCGTGCCGTCGTCGAGGCAGCCGGCATCAAGGATATCCGTGCTAAGTGCCTGCGTTCCAACAACCCCAACAACGTGGTGGCTGCTACCTTTGAAGGTCTGAAGTCCCTGCGTGGTCCTGAGCAGGTTGCTGCTATCCGCGGCAAGAGCGTGGAAGAAATCATTGGTTAAGGAGGTAGCAAAATGAAGATGTTGAAAGTGGAGCTCGTCAAGAGCCTCAACGGCAGACTGGAAAAGCACATTGCTACCGCTGCCTCCCTGGGCCTGCGTAAGATCGGTGACGCTACCGTGCAGCCCGACAATGAACAGACCCGCGGCAAGATCGCCAAGATCGGCTATCTGCTGAAGGTCAGCGAAGAAAACTAAGGAGGTACCGCGAAATGAAACTCAATGAACTCTCCCCTGCTGCTGGCTCCGTAAAGGAAGCTTATCGTAAGGGTCGCGGTGCTGGTTCCGGTAACGGCAAGACCGGTGGCCGTGGTCACAAGGGTCAGAAGGCTCGCTCCGGCGGCAAGGTCCGTATCGGCTTTGAAGGCGGTCAGATGCCTCTGGTGCGCCGTATCCCCAAGCGCGGCTTTAACAACATTTTTGCACAGCCCCTGGAAATCATCAACCTGAGTGCTCTGAACGCATTCGAAAACGGTGAGACCGTTACCGCGGAAGCTCTGCTGGCAAAAGGCATCCTGAGCAAGTGCGAGTATGGTTACAAGGTTCTCGGCAACGGTAAGGTTACCAAGAACGTGACCGTTCAGGCCAACGCTTTTTCTGCCTCTGCTAAGGAAGCTATCGAAGCTGCAGGCGGAAAGGCTGAGGTGATCTAAGTGATTCAGACCTTCCGCAAGGCTTGGGGTATCCCCGAGCTGCGCAAGAAGATCGTGTTCACCATGCTGATCCTTCTGATCTTCCGCATTGGTAACGCGATCCCCGTGCCCTTTGTGAATACCGACCTGCTGGGTGCTTATCTGCAGAACATGAGCACCACTGTGCTGGGTCTGTACAACGTGATGTCCGGTGGCGCATTCGCTCAGGCAACTCTGTTTGCCCTCGGTGTGCAGCCCTACATCAACAGCTCCATTATCATTCAGCTGCTGACCATCGCTATCCCTGCCCTTGAGCGTCTTGCCAAGGAAGGCGGCGAGGAAGGCAAGAAGAAGATCGCATCCATCACCCGTTATGCTACCGTGGCAATCGCACTGCTGCAGGCATTCGGTTACTTCATGATCATGAAGAACTATGATCTGCTGTCTGTGTCCCAGCCCAACTTCTGGCACGCACTGGTCATCATCGTGTCCTTCGTGGCAGGTAGCTCCTTCGTGATGTGGATCGGTGAGCAGGTCAATGAGTTCGGTATCGGCAACGGTATCTCCATGATCCTGTTCGCAGGCATCATCTCCCGCGTGCCCACCGGCGTGTCCACTCTCCTTTCTATGGCAAAGGGCAGCAACCTCGGTTGGCTGTGGGCTCTGCTGATGGTCGTCGGTATGCTGCTGATGGTCATGCTGATCGTGTTCGTCTCTGATGCTGAGCGCCGCATTCCCGTGCAGTACGCTAAGCGCCAGGTCGGTCGCAGAATGTATGGCGGTCAGAGCACCTACCTTCCCATGAAGGTGAACATGAGCGGCGTGCTCCCTGTCATCTTTGCACAGAGCATTGCTTCTCTGCCCGCAACCATCGCAGCATTCCTGCCCGCTCCCGCAGAGGGCAGCTTCATGGCAGGTGTGCTCAAGGCGATTGACACCCAGTCTGTGCTGTACATGATCTTCTACTTCCTGATGATCATCGGCTTCAGCTATTTCTACTCCACCATTCAGTTCAATCCCGTTGAGATCGGCAACAACCTGAAGAAGAACGGCGGTTTCATTCCCGGCTTCCGTCCCGGCAAGCCCACCACCGACTTCATCAGCAAGGTTCTCAACAAGGTCACCCTGTTTGGTGCGATCTACCTCGGCATCATCGCTATCGTTCCTCTGATCGTTGGCAGATTCGCAGGTGCGTATAACATCGCAATTGGCGGTACCTCTGTCATCATCGTGGTCGGTGTGGCTCTCGAAACTGTGAAGGTTCTGGAGAACCAGATGATGATGCGTCAGTACAAGGGCTTCCTGGAATAAAAAGGAGGGGAAGATATGAGATTGATTCTTTTGGGCGCTCCCGGTGCCGGTAAGGGTACGCAGGCTGAGATCCTGAGCAAGAAATTCTCCATCCCCACCATTTCCACCGGAAACATCCTGCGCGCAGCCATGAAGAATGGTACGGCTCTCGGCCTCAAGGTCAAGGAGTACATGGACGCAGGCAACCTTGTTCCCGATGAACTGATCATCGGCATCATCCGCGAGCGTCTTGCTGAAGCGGATTGTGCAAACGGCTATATCCTCGACGGTGTGCCCCGCACGATCCCCCAGGCAGTCGCTATGGAGGAAGCCGGTATCAGCATCGATGCCGTCGTGTCCATTGAGATCGACGATGAGATCATCGTCAAGCGTATGGGCGGTCGGCGCGTCTGCGAAAGCTGCGGCTCCAGCTATCATCTGGTTGCTGTTCCTCCCAAGGAGGAAGGCATCTGCGATAGCTGCGGCGGCAAGCTGGTGCAGCGTAAGGATGATGACCCCGAGACGGTGATCAGCCGCCTTGCGGTGTATCATAAAGCAACGGAACCCCTCAAGGCTTTCTACTCCGAGAGAGGTCTGTTGAAGGCTGTGGATGGTAACTCGGACACGGTTCCCGGTACCAACAAGGCCATTCTTTCTGCGCTGGGGATTACGGTATGATTACGATTAAGTCCCCCCGCGAGATAGAAGCGATGCGTCTGGCAGGAAAAATTACCGCGGCTGCCCGTGCGTTTGCAGGGGAAATGGTAAAGCCGGGCGTAACAACCCAAGAAATCGACAAAGCAGTACAGCAATTCATCAAACAGCATGGCGCCGTTCCCTCGTTCCTGGGCTACAACGGTTTTCCCGGAAGTTGCTGCATCTCTGTCAACGATGAAGTGATCCACGGTATTCCCGGCAAACGGGTGCTGAAGGAGGGCGACATCGTGAGCATTGATGTGGGAGCGTATATCGGCGGCTACCACGGCGACTGCGCTGCGACCTTCGCCTGCGGTGAGGTCTCGGATGAGGCGAAACGTCTGATCGAGGTCACCGAACAGAGCTTCTATGAGGGGCTCCGTTACGCAAAAGAAGGCTGCCGTGTGTCGGATATCTCTGCGGCAGTACAGAGATATGTGGAAAAGGAGGGCTTCAGCATCGTGCGTGAGTATGTCGGTCACGGTATCGGCAGAAATCTCCACGAAGCACCCGAAGTCCCCAACTACGGCGAACCCGGTCGTGGTCCTCGCTTGCTGCGGGGCATGACTCTTGCTGTGGAACCCATGGTGAACGCGGGCACTGCTGCCATCCGAAATCTCTCTGACGGCTGGACCGTCAAGACCAAAGATGGTAAATATTCCGCACACTATGAAAACACCATTCTCATCACCGAAGGTGATCCGGAGCTTCTGACGGATCCGAAAAAGGTTGAACTGGTTTGATGAGGGTACTGCGAATGGAAACCTGTTATCAACACCTGACCCGGGGCGCGGCAAGGACCGCCCCCCGCGCCAAGGTTTATCGGAAGCACATGACTCAAATACCCCTGCCCCGCAGGGAGGGTAATCTGAACCAGGAGGGAACAACGCTTGGCAAAGTCTGACATGATTGAAGTGGAGGGCGTCGTCGTAGAAGCTCTTCCCAACACGACCTTTATGGTCGACATTGGCAAGGGCCACACGATTCTGGCGCATATCTCCGGTAAGCTCAGAATGAACTTTATCAGAATTCTGCCCGGTGACAAGGTCACGGTGGAGATGTCTCCGTATGACCTGACCCGCGGCCGGATTACCTGGCGTAGTAAGTAATGGAGGTTTATTAGAATGAAAGTAAGACCGTCCGTAAAGCCCATGTGCGAAAAGTGCAAGATTATTCGCCGCAAAGGTCGCGTGATGGTGATCTGCGAAAATCCCAAGCATAAGCAGAGACAGGGCTAAGATTGAATTGGAGGTGCTTGAAGAACTATGGCACGTATTGCCGGTATTGACCTGCCCAAGGATAAGAGAGTCGAAATCGGACTCACTTATGTTTACGGCATTGGTGTGAAGAGCGCGGGCGACATTCTGGCTAAGGCCGGTGTCAACCCCGACACTCGTGTTAAGGATCTCACTGATGATGAGGAAGCTCGCATCCGTGACGTCATCGACCAGGACTACATCGTGGAAGGCGATCTGCGCCGCCAGGTGGCTCTGGACATTAAGCGTTTGACTGAAGTTGGCTGCTATCGCGGCACCCGCCATCGTCGCGGTCTGCCCGTCCGCGGTCAGCGCAGCAAGACCAACGCACGTACTCGCAAGGGTCCCAAGAAGACCATTGCTAACAAGAAGAAGTAAGGAGGGATAGAACATGGCTGCTAACAACAACGGCAAGAAGGTTATCCGCCGCCGCCGCGAAAAGAAGAACATTGAAAAGGGTCAGGTTCATATCCGCTCTTCCTTCAACAACACCATGGTTACCATCACCGACCTGGAAGGCAATGCTCTGTCCTGGGCATCTTCCGGCGGCCTGGGCTTCCGTGGCTCCCGTAAGTCCACCCCCTTCGCTGCTCAGACTGCTGCTGAGACCGCTGCCAAGGCCGCTATGGAGCACGGTCTGAAGACTGTTGAGGTTTATGTGAAGGGCCCCGGTCAGGGACGTGAGGCTGCGATCCGCGCCCTGCAGACTGCCGGTCTGGAAGTTGTTATGATCAAGGACGTGACTCCCATT
>JAFVXA010000061.1 GCA_017501355.1 Oscillospiraceae bacterium | reverse complement strand
ATTGTAATGTTCAAAGTAATAATCCAGTGCATAAGACGGGTCCTGAGAGGCGGAATAGCGCATCAGATCATCGTTTTCCTGTGCGCTCAGCGTAAGAGAATACGGGGCGCTTATTTGTCTGTAGAAGGGCGCATAGATGTTGCAGTCCTCTTCAAAAGTGGTAGCTTGAGTTTGGAGATAGTAGTGGGCTGTTTCGCGCATTACAGCATCGTCAATATCGGCTACATCGGGGGCTGACTCATCGGCCTTGTTGAATGCCGTGGGATAAAAGTAGATAACGTCCACCGCTTTGCCGCTGTCGTTGATCGCAAGCCAGTTATCCCCGTTCGCATAATCGATTTTTGTTTGCCATTTTTCTCCACCGTTGGTCCTTTTTACGATATCCGGAACGGAAGTCTCTGCCGACGGTTTCTCTGCACAGCCTGTAAGTAGGCAGAAGAGTGAAAGGACTGCTGTGAATAAGGCAATTCGCTTTTTCATGTTCGATTCCTCGCTTTTTTTAGGGCAGATTCGTAAACAATATAACTATGACATAAAAAATATAATCATAGATGAACTTGGCATAAATTGCGTTATTCTGGCACAAATTATGCCATTGGTCTCTGATTCTGCGAAGATGCGCACGAACCAACGGAGTTCTTTGTTAGCGTCGGGCGGAAACAACCACCTGTGTATTGCCGGACACCTTGGATGAGTCTCCTATGGCTTACAAGAGCATGGATGAGATCGTTGCGCAGATTGAACAGACTGCAGAAATCATCGAACGGATCAAGCCTGTATATAACTTCAAGGCAGCGGACTAAATCTATAAAGGAAAAGGAGGGGCTGATCCAGCCCCTCCTTGTTCATTTTGAGAATCAATGATCGGATTTCAGTCCTGCGCCGCACATGGTGATGAGACAGTCATGGGCAGTCCCATACAGACGGCAGTATTCCAGATAGGCTGCGTAGTTGGCAGTTGTGGTATGCTCGCAGTAGATGCCCTTTTCGGCGATGATCGCCCGCGCCTCAAGGATCTTATCCTCGGGTGCGTGGACGAAGTGGATGTTGTATTTCTTGGCATATTCCAGAATCTCTTCGCCGCGCATGGGCTTGCCGATGGCAATGCCCTCTGCAAGTGTGGGCTGGGGTTTCACATCGGTGGGCGTTGTGCTGCCCGCCTGTGCACTTTGCAGCAGGGGATCGCACTTTTCGCTCTGCACCGCGATGATCTGGGGCATACGGTCGATGCATCCGCTTGCGAGCAGATGTTCGAGACCGTGCATAGCGCCGAGGAACAGCGTGCCGTTGCCGACCGGGATCAGCAGATGCTCCGGAATACGGTGAAGCTGCTCGTACACCTCATAGATATAGGTCTTTGTGCCCTCGTAGAAGAAGGGGTTATAGACATGGTTGGCATAGTACATCCCTTCATCCGTCACCTTGGCGCGGCAGACATCCGCGCAGTGGTCGCGGGAGCCGGGAACGACAGTGCAGGTCGCGCCGTGGGCGCGGATCATATCGATTTTCTTGGGGCTGGTTCCCTCCGGTACGAAGATCTCGCAGGAGATCCCTGCGCGGGCGCTGTATGCGGCAACGGAGTTTCCGGCATTGCCGCTGGAATCCTGCACAACGCTGTCAACACCGATGGACTTGCAGTGGGAGATCAGAACTGCTGCACCGCGATCCTTAAAGGAAAGGGTGGGCATACAGTAGTCCATCTTGAAGAGAACGTTTTCATCAAAGCGGATCACGGGGGAGAGACCTTCTCCCATGGTGATGTCCCTCCAGGCATCATCCTCCAGCGCCATAAACTTGCGGTAGCGGAACATACTCCATTCGCTTGTGTCGATCTCATCCAGAGAGAATCTGGGGGGATCGAATTGGAGCTTCCAAAGACCGCCGCACCCACATTTCGGCGCGCGGATCGTTGCCGGCATGAGTTTGCCGCACTTTGCGCAGATGTAATTCATATTGTGTTCCTCCTATCAGAAATGGCGGAAAAGGTCACTGTTTGTCCAGATTTGCCTCAAATACTTCCTGAGGCTCGGGCTTGGAGTAGAAATAGCCCTGTGCAATATAAGCTTCGATCTGACGCATGATCTTCAGATCCTTTTCTGTTTCCACGCCTTCGCAGACAATGCCGGCATCCAGCTCTTCGGACATACGCACGATGCCGCGCATGATTTTCAGCTGTCGTTCCGGATTTTCATCGTTGAGAAGGAAGGAACGATCCAGCTTGATGGTAGAGGCGGGGACGTGGACGAATGAACCCAGCGAAGAGTAGCCCGCGCCAAAGTCATCGATGGACAGGCGAATGCCTTTCTCTTTCAGGATGAGCAGTGTTTCGCGGATGGTATGCTCCTGCAATTCATCCATGACCAGCGTCTCGGTGATCTCCACTTCGATCAGCTCTTTGCTGATTTGATACCGCTCAAGAATCGCCTCAAAGTGTTCTGGGAAACCGGGCTTGGCGAAATGCATACGGGAGAAGTTGCAGGAGATGGGAACGATCTTTCTGCCTTCGTCAAGTCGCTTGCGGAGCATCCGGCAGACCGTCTCCAGAATGAAGAAGTCCAGCTCCACGATGCGACCTGTTTGCTCGTAATAGGGAATAAAGAGCGAAGGGGAGCGGACGGCGCGATTGGCAGTGGGATCGAGGAAACGAACCAGAGCTTCTGCGCCCACGATCTTTCCGCTGCGGATATCGACCTTGTGCTGATAGTAGGCAACAAAGTTTCGTGGGATATCCACCGATTCCAACAGCATTTCCATCTGGTGTCGCTCCGTCATGGAGACCTCGACCGTCTCGTTGTAGGCTGTGATGCGGCTGTCACTGACATTGCCCTTCATCGCCAGCTCCAGCGCCTGGCTGGCGCAGTTGGCGGCTGTGCGGAGATTGCTGTCATGCACGGGCACTTCGTAGACACCCATGGGAATCTGCATACGGTTTTCTGTTTTGCTGAAAATGAACTCCTCCGCGAGCTTCTGGATGTTTTCCAGTCGCTCAACAAAAAGCTCCCAATCGTTCCAGCTCAGCAAAAGAATGAATCGACCAACATAGTATCTGGCGCAGATTTCCTTTTTGTCATCAATGCACTTCTCAAGGGTATCCTTAATAATCTCCAGCAACTGCTGTCCGGCTTCCCAGCCGAAAATGATGCTGTAATTGCGCAGATTGTAGACGCCGAGACTGACAACGGCGTATCGCTCCTTGCGCTCAGCCTGTACCAACTTTTCGCCCTTGTAGAAGAGGTAGTTCAGGTTCCAGATGTCCATATCCGGTTCCTTGTACAAGAGTCGTTGGATCTTTCGGCTGTCACGCACCATGTGTACTGCGACAAGAATGACCAGAAAACTCAAGCAAAGAAGAATAAAAATAATGGGAACGCTGTTGTTTCGGATGAATGTACTGAGACTCAGCAGGGGATAGGTGCTTTCTTGAAACACATAGTCGTTGATGTCTTTGATGCTGATGGAGGAAATGGTTTTGGAGAGGATGCTCTCCAGTTCGGTTCCTTCCGTGGAGCGCACGACCATGTGGGCGGAGTGATCAATGTTCAGTACAGAGGAGATTTTCAAGTTCTGATATTGCAGACCTGTTCTCAGTTGATTCTCCGCCAGATAGCCGTCGCACAGCACGGCATCTACTTCGCCGTTTGCGAGCATCTGCAGACACTCCACCTGATTATCGGCGAGGACGATGGCGGCAGAGGTGATGATCGAGGTCTGGTCGATAAAATGGGAGAAGGCTGTCACTGTGGCTACCGTTTTCATCTGATCGAAGCTGTGCAGACCGTCACTGACAATGACCAGCGGCAGATGCACATAGGCGGTGAGCTCCTTGAGGAGACCTTCGTCTCGCTTTTCGTGGTCCTGAATGCAGTAAGCCTGAATGTCGATCTCACCGACCTTCAGTGCCGTGTGCGCTGCCTCGAAATTCTCATACTCCCGATATTCCAGCTGAACACCTGTCCACAGCAGAGATTTTTCCAAAAGCTCACGGGAGAGACCCGCAAATTCGCCGCTCTCTTCATCGGTATAGGAAAAGGGATATTGACCGTTCGGATATCCCACAATGATCGTCTTTTTTTGCTCCAGATAGCGCTGCTCGGCAGAGGTCAGAAGGATAGCCTTATCCAGCTTGCTCTCGTAGTATTCGCTGATCAGTGCTGTTTCCAGCTCGGGCTGATTGAATTTCAGATCCGCGATCGCGCTGTTCAGCTCGCGGAGCAGGGCATCGTTGCCCTTCCATGTGATGTAATAGATGGGCTGGGGAGCAAAACGACCGATCAGGCGCTGCCCCTCTTCGACCTCCATAAAGGTATGAACCATGGCATCCACTTCGCCTGCGTCGAGTGCAGCGTGCAGAAGCTGGGTAGAATCGTACTCTTTGATCTTCGGCTGCGTAATACCGTGTGCGGAAAGATAGCTGAGGAACTCCGCGCGGCGGACATAGGTTTTGACCATGCCGAAGGTGATATCTGCCATGCTGTGAAAATCTTCATACGCAATGGTGCCATCCGCATTGGTGGCGATCATACCATAGGTGTAGCCGCTGGCAAGATCCGCATAATCGTACACCTGCGCACGCTGTTCGGAGTACTGAGCGCTGCCCACCAGATCAACTTCGTGGGTATCGAGCTTGGCAAGCGCATCGTCCCAGCTGTCGCACTCCACATATTCGATGTTCCATCGGGCATACTTGGATAGCTCTGCCAGATAATCCACATCCATGCCGCCGTGACTGCCGTTCTCGCCGAGAATATGGTAGCCATCCATGGGGAAGAAGGCGACTTTTACGCTGCGGCGTTCCTCGGCGTAGGCAAAGTTTGTGCCGAGCATGGATATCATGCAAAGAAGAAGAGTGAAGCTTTTCAGAAAAGAGATGCGAGTGCGGAAACGTTTCTTGTTCATTGTTCGGTGCTTCATATTGCATCGTCCTTTTATGTGATAGTCTGAATATAGCGATAAAATACGTCAATTTTACTATACAACAATTTGCGCATTTTGTACATACGCAGAAACACTTCAATTTCCAAAAAATTCCTTTGACTGCAAAGCAGCCAAAGGAATTGAAGGGGCAGGTATTGAGAAGGAGATAAGCGGGGGAGATTTAAGCGCTCTGCATCTGCTCCACGACCGCAGCCAGCTTGTCCCACAGGCGCTGTGCCTCTGCGCAGTCACCTGCTTCAAGACTGCGGGCGATGCGGGTCTCGAAGTCCTTCTTTTGCAGTTCCAGCTCCAGATAATCCTTGCTGAAATGCTTCTTGTAGATCATTTTGCGGAAGGCGCGGGCGCTCATGGGGCGGATGCTGCCGTTTTCTACGAACAGGATGGTATCGGCGCAGTTTGCAATGGTGTAAAAATCGTGGGAGACCATGAGGATCGCACCGCGGTAAGCGGCGATGGCATCCTCCAGTGCGATCTGAGCAAAAGTGTCAAGATGACTGGAGGGTTCATCCAGCAACAGAAGATTGGCGCGACTGGCAGAGAGCTTTGCCAGCTGCAGCAGGTTTTTCTCACCGCCGGAGAGCTGTCCCACCTTGCGCCCCAAGCTGTCGGGATCAAAGCAGTAGCTCTGCAGATAGCTCTCGGCTTGCTCGCGGTTCTCGAACCCGATGGAAAAGAGCTCCTCATAAACCGTGTTTTCCTCACACAGGGTTTCCGCATGGAGCTGGGAGAAGAAGGCGGGGGAAGCAGTCTCGGAAAAATGAATGGAGGGATGCTGATTTTTCCAGATCTCCCGCAGCATGGAGGTTTTTCCCGTTCCGTTGGCACCCACAAGAGCCACCTTTTCACCGGCGTGTACGGCAAAGGAGACCCGCTCAAGAAGGGTTTCCTCAAAGGAAAGGGAGTAGTTATCGAGCCGAAGCAGCTCCGCGGATTCTTCCGAGAGCTCCACTGCGGGCAGCTGAATATCGGGTTGACGGATCTCCACAAAGGGCGCTTTGATCTGCCGATCCAGCAGGCGGTTCAGATAGCTGACCTTGCCCTTCAGGGTGCGTCCGTGCTGCGCTTCCGAGACTTCGGTCGCTTTCTCGCGCAGGCGTTCCACCAGCTCGGAAACGCGCCGGATCTCTGCTTCATCCGTGACGGAAGCGAGCTGCAGATCAATCTTCTTCTGCAGGCGGGAGAGATTGTATTCCGTGAAGCTGCCCTCAAACTCCTGCAGATCCCCGTTCTCCAGATGCCAGATGCGGTCAAAGCAGTGGGAAAGGAGATAGCGGCTGTGGGTGACCACCAGAAGTGTGCCCTGATAGGCGTTGATCAGATCCCGCAGACCATTCAGATTCTCGAAATCCAGAAATACATCCGGCTCGTCCATGATCAGCAGACCCGGACGGCGCAGCATCTGGCGGATGACCTGCACCAGCTTCAGCTCACCGCCGCTGAGCTTTTCCAGCTCCAGCGCTTCTTTGCTCTCCAGCTCAGCCAGCCTCAGCTGCCGACGGATATTCACCTCGTAGTTGTCCGCATCCATGGCATCGCTTTCGTCCAGCAGGTTCTGATAGCGCTCCATGACGGTATCCAGATCATCGGTGGACTCCATTGCAAGGCAGGCATCGTTGATCGCCTGCTCCAGTGCGAGAAAATCACGGCGGAGATAGTCGTACACGGTGACGGACTGATCGCCATCCCGTGTGGCGAACTGGCTGACATAGCCGATGCGCCCTGTACCATCCAGCTTCAATTTGCCTTCGTAGGTGTAGCGCTCGGGCTCACGGATCAGGTTGGTCAGCGTGGTTTTACCCGTTCCATTGCTGCCGATCAAAGCGCAATGGCAGTTCTCCTCCAGTGTGAAGGAGATATTCTGAAACAGATAGGTGCTGTTGAATCCAAAAGACAGTTTTTCAGCGTTGATCATGCGTATCCCTCAATTTGATTTGTGTAGTTCTTTGCTCATCATAGAGGTATTTTTTTCGCTTTGCAAGGCTTTTTCCAAAAAGTCGGCAGATCGCAGGAGAGAAATTTCAAAAGATGGGGTAGAGGATGAAATTTACACTTGCATTTACGCAATGTAGATGATAAAATAATAAAAACAATATGGCCCATTGGTCAAGTGGTTAAGACAGCGGCCTCTCACGCCGTTAACATCGGTTCGAATCCGGTATGGGTCACCAAGTTGGTGCTGATTAGAGTGAGGGTCCACCCGTTCCCATCCCGAACACGGAAGTTAAGCTCACTTCTGCCCACAATACTTGGCTGGAGACGGCCCGGGAAGATAGGTAACGCCAACACCGAAAGAGCGGAGAGTCGTCTGACTCTCCGTTTTCTGTTTTCTCTCCTGCGGTGTGAGAGAAAGGATTTGCAAGGGAAAAGCAAACGATGCTATACTGCTGTTGCATGGAAAGGAGTGTCAGGATGAAAATGGTTTTGCTGACCGCCCTCGGCGTGGGCGGTGCAACGATATTTGGTTCGCTGATCGGCTTTGCGTTCAAGAATATCTCCCATAAGTTTTCCGATATTGTATTGTCCTTTGCGGCGGGTGTTATGCTGTCCGCTGCGATCATCGGTCTGATTTTGCCGTCGTTGGAATACGGCGGGGAAGGGAAGCTGCTTGTGACCATAGCCGGCATTTTTGCGGGCGCGGTGTGTCTGAACATCATCGACAAGGTGGTGCCCCATCTGCACAGACTGGTGGGCAGCGACATTGAGGATCATAGAAGTACGAATCTGGACAAGGTGCTGCTGTTTGTGGCAGCCATCGCCATCCATAATCTGCCCGAGGGTATTGCTGCCGGTGTCAGCTTCGGAACGGAGGATGTGTCGCAGGCGCTGATGATCGCCTTTGGTATTGCCCTGCAAAACATCCCCGAGGGTATGGTGATCATCGGACCGATGCTTGCCGCAGGTGTGACCCCGCGCAAAACCTTTGCCTGCGCCATGGTGACGGGGTTGATCGAGGTTGCGGGAACTCTCATCGGTTACTGGGCGGTCAACATCGCCTCGGCGATCCTGCCCTTTGCTCTTGCCTTTGCAGGGGGCACCATGCTGTATGTCATCAGCGATGAAATGATCCCCGAAACTCACGCACACAGCAACGAAACGGGGGCTACCTACGCTTTGCTCGTGGGCTTTTGCGTGATGCTTGCAAGCGATGTGCTGCTGGGCTGATACGCACCGGAAAATCGGAGTATACCAAAAGACCGTGCATCTCACTGAAAAATGAGATGCACGGTCTTTTCCTTTTGAAAGCAAGAGCTGTAAAGTGGGATTAATTGCCGGATTTTGCGGCGGCGATGCTGTCCTGAATGCGCTTTTGGGTGGCATCAAAGAACAGCTCTCGATTGTGACGGTAGTAGGCATCGCAGCCAAAGTTTTCCACAAACCAGGAGGTATCGTACCCGGCGGTCACTTCCGTCACGAACATGACCAGCTCCTGCCCCTGGGAGAAGGTCTCCTCCAGGAAGCGGAAGGCGTTGTCGAACATGGAAGAGACCTGCTCGGCCATGTCGCTGCGGCAGTTGACCTCACCGCTGAACCACTCGCGGATCATGCCGAAAGCATCGCCGTTGGCAATATCCTCGTCAACAATGCGGCTGCGATACTCCTGCAGGCAGCGCAGCTCACGAAGCTTAAGATCACGGACGCTCTTTTCCAGATGCCCTGCATCCTTTGCCTGCTTCATGGCTTCCTGCCGCTGCTCGATCAGTTCCTCCAGTGCCTGTCGGGGACCTGTCTGTTCCAGCAGAGCCTTCATCTCCTTCAAGGAAGCGTGGAGAGTAACCGTCAGCTCATCCTGCGCGCGCAGACGCTTGGCTTCATCCGACAGGCGGGACAACACCAGAGCCATGACGGAGAGCTTCTCGTCGAAGGGGGCGGCTTTCAGTTCGGACACAGTGATCGCCTGCCAGGTACCCTGCAAGATGTCCTCCACATGGTAAATGCGCTGATACTTGTAGTAAAGCTCCAGATAGTTGGCAAAATCCTTGGCAATGCGGGGAAGCTGGATATACTGCCCTACGACCTCGCGATCCACCCGCAGCTCCAGCTTTTCGTAAGCCGTGATGATCTCGCTGAGGTCCTCCCAGCCGCGGGCGGTGGCAAACTGCAGACCGTCTACGGTGGTTTCGATACAATAGAAGTTTTCCTTCTTGATGTCGAGATAGGAGACAACTGCGCCGTGTACGCCGCTGCGGCGGGCATATTCCTTCCAGACCGTGAAGTCATCCTGCACGTCGATGCGCTTGACACGGTCAAGCGTCACTACGTCGAAATCACGGACAGACTTGTTGTATTCGGGCGGATTGCCTGCAGCCACGATCATCCAGCCCTCAGGCAGTGCCTGATTGCCGAAGGTTTTGCACTGCAGGAACTGCAGCATCATGGGTGCAAGGGTTTCAGACACGCAGTTGATCTCATCGAGGAAGAGGATACCTTCCTTCAGACCCGTCTTTTCCATCAGAGAATAGACAGAGGCGAGGATCTCACTCATGGTATACTCTGTAATGGCGTATTCCTTGCCACCGTAGTTGTGGTGCTCGATGAAGGGTAGACCAATGGCACTCTGACGGGTGTGGTGGGTGATGGTATAGGCGACCAGTCCCACACCCGTTTCCGCTGCGATCTGGGTCATGATCTGGGTCTTGCCGATGCCGGGAGGACCCATCAGCAGCACAGGGCGCTGTCGGATGGTGGGAATCAGATAATTTCCCAGCTCGTCTTTGCTGAGATAGGCACGGAGAGTATTTTGAATCTCCAATTTAGCCTGTTTAATGTTCATTATATTGTACCTCCTACAGTTGGGGGAGTTCTTCTATATCGGAATCAAGGGAAAGATCCAATTCCTTGGCGGTTCGCTCAATGGCTGCGGCATCCAGCACCAGACGGATCGCCCATGGGGGCATTTTGAATGTCATGGGCGGTTCCTCCAACAGCACAAAAGCGGTGTCGTATGGCGGTCGCTTCCCGGGATAAGCACCCATGCCGTCGGTAAAGTAGATCAGACCGCGCAGTGCGGTGAATGCACCCGCTGCCTGCAGCTCTGCCACCCGCTGAAACACAGGGCGAAAGTCGGTGGCACTGCCGCCTGCGAGTTCAAACTCGTCCATATAGCGGCGCAGATCCTCTAAATCGTGGATGGCAGTTTCCTTGCGCACCCGATCATCACATTGGATGATGTAGATGTTGACCTTGCGGGTAAAGGTCTCGGTGGAGCGGAGGATGGCGTAGGTACACTCCAGAAACTGGCGCACCAAATCGCCGTTGGTGGACATGGAAGTGTCAATGGCGATGACGAAATCCTCAATGCGCTTTTCCTCTTTGGTTTCGGGGTATTCCACCAGCGGCATATTGCCGAAAATGCGAAGTCCGTAAGTGTAATAGGTGTAATCAAAGGCATCGCCGTCCATGGCAAGCACCTCGCGGGGCACGGCAAAGCGCCGCAGGAACGCACGGTAGTCCACATCCTCGCGGACGGCAACACGGATCTGCTCCAGAATCGCTTCGCCGCCTGTAGCCTGTCCCGCCAGAACGGTCTCCATGGCAGTCTGGGTCTTTTCTGCACGGTTCTTCCAGTTTTCGTCCTGCTGTTCGCTCCGCTCCTTGTCCTCCCGTTCTGGCATATCCCAGAGCCCGTGGTCATCCACAAGGAAGGTGCGCTGCATACGGGCGATCTGATAGGCATCAAGGTCCTGTCGCAACAGATAGAAGTAGATCGCCTCGGCGGTCAGCACCTTCATTTCGGCACGCAGTTCACCATACACCTTCTGGCGGGCAGGGGAGTAGCCTGTTTCGATACAGGAATAGCCGAGCTCGTCCAGAATACTCTCCACGGCAATGTCGCAGGCAAGATCCCAGAGTTCCGAGACTTTGCCCCGCTTTTTTGCCAGATGTCGCAGCATACAGTGCAGCAGTACATGAAAATAGATGCGGTTGCACACAACGCGCCCGCGGAGATAGCGCTCCGCAAGGTAGCTGCCGTCAAAATAGAGGGTTTCGCCGTCGGTTGCGATGGTGATGGTTTTTCCCTCGGCAGGGCGAAAGGCAAGTCCGCAAAGCACCACATCCATGTAGGGTAGATGCAGATACAGCTCGTTGCGGGAGGCTTGCAGGATCTCCAAGCCGATTTGATCGAAATTCTGCGCGGACATCTTGCGCCTCCTTTCTGCCGTTACAGGTCAAAATCCCGTGCGAAACCACGGGGCTGATGTTTGCGCTGCCGTTCCAGCAGCAGGGCAAGGGCTTCGGTGTTGCCCTCTTTTCGTGCCTGCTCGCAGGCACTGTGCAGGACAGCTGCTTCCATTGGGAGCTTGTCCAGCAGCATCGTCAAGCCCACGCTGTCCTTTTGGGAAATCTGCCACAGGATGGCATCCTCCGCATGGGCGCGGAGATAGTCGAAATACTGCACCTCGGCAAAGGCTTCCAAGCCCACGGGATAGCGCAGCCGATAGTAGGCGAGACGCAGGGCAGTCTCTTCTTCGTGCTGCTTGCGAAGATACTGCGCCCAATTTTCGTCGTAGGCACGGAGAATCAGTTGTTTTCCCGGGAAATTGTGATGATAGGAATACCCGCCGCCGCTGATATGGAAGTCAAAGTGGTGGTTGGGGCAGTTCTCCTCATAATCTTCCCCGTAATCGGGGAAAATCAGCCGCAGTTCTCTTCCGTCGGTGTGCAGGATGGAGACATCCAGCTCCTCCCGGGTCTCATCGCAGATAAATGCCAGCGACGCGCCCTGTGCGTCATTCACACGGCTGAGATATATCCGGTTCAGCCGATGACAGTTCATAAAGCAGTCCGTGCCCCAGCGGTCGATCGAGTCGTGCAGACGAAGGGTTTGGAGACTGCGGCAGCCGTAAAAGGCGAAGTTCTGCACCTCGCGCAGCGTCGGGGGAAGGGTTAGTTCCTGCAGCGTGCGATTGCTCCATTCACCTTCGCCGCCGTGGATGATGAGGAGTTCTTCACCCTCGACAGGCTTAGCCATGAGCGAGAGGGCATAGCTGCCAAGGACTGTTACGGGCAGGTCAAACAGTGTGCCCGGCAGGATCGCCCTGCTGTCGCAGCTTACAGCCCGCAGGATCTCCACATGATCCGCAGCGCGGCGAATGGTCAACTGCCAGTTGCTGACACCATATATTTTTTCCACGGACTGACACCCCTTTCATTCTTTATTATTATAGCAGAGCTTTCCCGCAAGGTACAGTACATTTGCAACAGCAGAAAAAGATTCTGCTGCCATGAAAAATCCTCTCAAAACAGAGCGGATTCGTCTGCCTTGAGAGGATCAATTGTTATTTCCAGAAATCCAGATTCCCTCTGAGACCGATGGAGGATGCGCGGAAAACGGGATCCTTGCCCTCTTTGCGCTGACGGTGGTAGTCATGCAGCGCAGCGATGGCAGGCTTGCTGAGGATCACAATGACGGGCAGGTTGATCATTGCCATAATACCCATGAGGACATCTGCAAGATTCCACACCAGACCGAAATCCAGCAGTGCGCCAACAAGAACGACGATGCTTGCGAGAAGATAGAAGCCCTTGATGAACTTGGCGCTGAGGGTGCGTCCTGCAATGTAGTTCATACAGCCCTCGCAGTAAAACAGGTTGCCGATCAGCGTAGTGAAGGCAAACAGCAGCAGGGAAATGGTGATGAAATAATTGCCGAAGCTACCGAAGCTGGCGGCAAGAGCGGTCTGCACAAAGGGGGCACCGGTTAGCTCCGCAGAGGGAACAATGCCGCTGCTCAGACACATCATGGCAGTGGCAGTGCAGATCAAGAGCGTGTCGATGAATACGCTGAGCATCTGCACAAGACCCTGCTTCGCAGGATGGGAAACGTCTGCGGCGGCAGCTGCATTGGGAGCAGAGCCGACACCAGCTTCGTTGGAGTAAAGACCGCGCTTGATGCCCTGCATCAGCGCGCTGCCGGCGAAGCCGCCGAAAATCGCTTTGAAGTCAAACGCGCCTGCAAAGATCTCACGAAAGACCATGGGCAGATTGGATGCATTGAGAACCATGGCAACGACCGCCATAAGAATGTAGGTCACACCCATCACCGGAACAAGGAAACTGGTGACCTGAATGATGCGCTTGCCGCCGCCGAGCGCACAGATACCAACAAGAACGGCAAGGATCGTACCGCAGATCAGCGGGACCTTGCTGGTGGCAGGATCGCCATAGAAGCTGTACTGGGAGAGACTGGTCACAAGATTGAAGGAACAGAGCATATTGAAGCCCACGGCGTAGGTGGCGATCAGCGCAACGGCGAAAAGAATGCCGAGCCAGCGCTTGCCCAGTGCCGCTTCGATGTAATATGCGGGACCGCCATAGCTGCCGCCCTTGCCATCGCTCTTTTTATAGACCTGTGCCAGTGTGCTTTCCACGAAGGCGGAAGCGCCGCCCACAATGGCGATGATCCACATCCAGAACACCGCACCATAGCCGCCGATGGCAATGGCATTGGCAACGCCGACAATGTTGCCCGTACCCACACGGCTGGCAGTGGAGACCATCAATGCCTGAAATGCGGAGACGGAGTCCTTGCCCTCCTTCTTCTCGGTGACGAGACGGATGGATTCCCCCAGAAAGCGGAACTGGACGCACTTGGTGCGGATCGTGAAATAGAGACCCACCGCAAGCAGCAGGATGATCAGCAGATAGCTGTACATGAAATTGCTGGTGTTTTCTACGGCTTTATAAAACCACTCGTACATATTGCCCTTCCTTTATCTCTGAAAATGTATCGGATCATGTGAAGCTTTTCTATCTTACCACAGTCGTGCCGATTTTTCCAGTGAAAGATAATCAATGTAAGCCTGTTGTTTTTAATGTGTATACTTGATATAATAATGTGGAACAGAGGATTCTGTTTCATGGATAACCATTGAGACACAGGCATTTTCGATGAATATACTGTATCATAAGCAAAAAAGGGGGAGGGGTATGATGAAACAAAAAAACAAGGAATGCAAAGGCTTGAAAATCCGCAGCTTTAATACCTTTATGATCCTGATCAGCTGTGTGCTCTATGTCTGTTTGCTGATGGCAACGGTATATGCCTCCCGCAATTATGAGCAGCTGACAACAACGGCTGACAACTATATCCATCTGGAAGATGCGGCACGGAATATTACGAAAGCATCTGACTATCTGACCGAGCAGGTGCGCCTGTATGCCGAGACGCTGGATCCGAAACACGCCAGACTGTATTTTGAAGAGGCGAACCATACCCGCCGCCGCGAGCATGCGCTGGAGATCATGCAGCAGCACCCTGGGGATCATTTCCGGGAGGAGTCACTGGAGCTTGCGGTGCAGCATTCCAATGCGCTGATGATTCGGGAAATTTACGCCATGAAGTTGGTGGCGACAGCGGAGGGGCACACGGGAGAAGCGCTGCCGGCGGAAGTGGAGCGTGTCCAACTGAACGCATCAGATCTTGCGCTGAGTCGGGAGGAGATGCTGAATAAGGCGCGTGCCATGCTCTTTGATGCGGAGTATCAGGAGATGAAAAATACCATCTACGGGCATCTGGACTATTTCACCGAGGGTATCCTCCGTGCCACAGAAAGCAGACTGGTGGGCGGACTGAATGGGCTTTCCCGCTCCATTTATACCCAGCGCCTGCTGATGAGCATTCTGATTATCCTCAACGTGATTACCTTTTTGGTGATCACTCTGCTGGTGGTAAAGCCCTTGAAGGTGTTTTTGCAGTGTGTGCAGGAGCGCACGCTCTTTACCCCCACAGGCGCGTATGAGTTCCGATATCTGGCGCGGGTGTATAATGAGATTTCGGTACGCAGCGATTCCCTTGCGGCGAGCGAAGCCTTTCTGCGCAAGAAAGCAGAGCGGGATGCACTGACGGGTATCTTGAACCGTTATATGTTCCATGAGGTGCGGAAGCTGCTGGTAGAAAGCACTGCGCCCTTGGCACTGGTTCTCATTGATGTCGACAAATTCAAGGAAATCAACGATACCTATGGTCATGCGGGCGGAGATCAGGTGCTGATCCGCGTTGCCCAAACTCTGAAGGACAGCCTGCGGGGACGAGACTATGTATTTCGGATCGGTGGCGATGAATTTGCCGCAATTCTGCCGGATGTAACGGCAGAACAGACGGATACCATTCAAAACAAGCTGCGCCATATCAACGAAATCTTGCAGCAGCCGACAGAAACTGCTGCAGGGGTTTCCCTCAGTATCGGTATTGCCCTGTCTCCGCGGGGGTACCACGGGAAGCTCTACGAGCAGGCGGACAAGGCGCTGTACTGGGTGAAGGAGCATGGTCGAAATGGCTGCGCACTTTATCGGGAAGAAATGGATCAGGCATCGGCAGAATAGGATAAAAGTATTGTAAATAGCGGAAAAAGACATCCTCCGTGAGCTGTAACGGAGGATGTCTTTTTGCCTTTTCCATCGGATTTATTCAGCCAGCATGGCGGCACAGACGCAGAGGGAGAGGTAGACCTGCTCGGGGGAGCTGCTGCGGGAAGTGATCGCGGTGGGAATGCGAGTGCCTGCCAGTACGCCGCAGCAATTGACGTTAGCGGACATGGAGAGCACCTTCATAACCGTGTTGCCTGCCATGACATTGGGCATCAGCACGGCATCGAACTCGCCGCAGAAGGGGCAGTCATAGCCCTTGAGGCGGGCGGATTCCTTACTGACGATCAGATCCCAGGGAATGGGACCCACCAGATCGCAGTCAGCGATGGGTTCAGCTTCGTGAGCGCGGACAATATTCTGCGCTTCCACCGTATCGCGCATGTGGAAACTGGGTTTTTCCACCAGAGACAGTACTGCCACGCTGGGGCGCTGAATGCCCAGATGATTCAGCACGGAGACGATGTTCTTGATGATCTTCTTTCTCTGTCCCTCAGAGGGATTGATCATAACGGACACATCGGACAGTGCCAGCACTTTGTCATAATAGGGGACTTTCAGCAATGCCACTTCACTGACAAGACCGTTTACCATGTTGTTGCGCTTGTCGAGAATAGGCATGAGGAACTCGCGGGTGGAGGTGTTGCCGCGCAGCAGAATGTCGCCGCGACCTTCGTTGATGATGGCGAGGGCGCGGGTCACATAATCGTGATGTTCGCTGCCCGCGTCATCTGCCTCCACATGGACGATTTCATAGCTGCGCGCCTGACAGTTCAGCTGCTCCAGCACCGCGCGGATCTTGGGACCGTTACCTACAAGAACAGGCGTGCAGATGCCGTGAGATTCTGCCTCAAACACTGCCTGCAGGATATTTTCCAGATCTGCACCTGCGATCACCACGCGGGCAGGACGCTTGAGAGACTTGGCACGCTGAATAACAAAATCAAATTCTTTTTCGTAAATATGCATATCAGAATCCTCCTGTGAAATGGTTTACAGCAGACCCGTACCCTGATTGATCAGCAGGAACAGGGGAGCAAACACCAGTGCGACCACGGTCATCAGCTTGATGAGAATGTTGATGGAGGGACCGGAGGTGTCCTTGAAGGGGTCGCCTACCGTGTCACCCACCACGGCTGCGCGGTGTGCATCGCTGCCCTTGCCGCCGTGATGTCCTTCCTCAATGTACTTCTTGGCATTGTCCCATGCGCCGCCGGCATTGGACATGAACAGAGCCATCAGCACACCGGTGACGAGAGCGCCTGCCAGCAGACCGCCGAGAGCAGCCGTGCCCAACAGAGTGCCGACAGCAAGGGGAGCTACCACAGAGAGAATACCGGGCACCAGCATTTCGTGCAGAGCTGCCTGCGTAGAGATGGCAACGCAGGAGGTGTAGTCGGGTTTTCCGGTACCTTCCAGAATGCCGGGGATGGTGCGGAACTGTCTGCGAACCTCTTCGATCATCTTATAGGCAGCCTTGGAAACGGAGTCCATGGTCAGCGCAGAGAAGAAGAAGGGGAGCATACCACCGATAAAGAGACCGACGATGACGCGATAATCCAGCAGATCAATGCCGCGTTCAAAGAGACTGACTGCTTCTGCGTAGGAGACAAAGAGTGCCAGTGCCGTGAGCGCGGCAGAGCCGATGGCAAAGCCTTTGCCCATGGCTGCAGTGGTATTGCCAACAGCGTCAAGACGATCGGTGATGGAGCGAACGCTGTGAGGCAGACCGGACATCTCGGCGATACCGCCGGCGTTATCCGCGATGGGACCGTATGCGTCCACGGCAACCGTGATACCGGTCGTGGAAAGCATACCCACAGCGGCAAGGGCGATACCATAGAGACCGTCCGCCATGTAGGAACCGATGATACCCACCGGGATGAGCAGAACGGGAACAGCAGTGGAGTGCATACCCACAGCAAGACCGCTGATCACCGTTGTGGCAGAGCCGGTCTCAGACTGCAGGGCGATCTTCTTGACAAAGCGGTAATCGCCGGAAGTGTAGATTTCGGTGACGATACCGATGAGAACGCCGACAATGAGACCGATGATGATGGCGATAGCAGACTTGAAGTTGCCAAAGATGACCTTGCTCATAATGAGAGAGGCAACGACCACCACGGCGCTGGAAACATAGGTGCCGGTCTTGAGTGCCTTATGGGGGCTGGCATTTTCGTCACCCTTAACGAAGAACGTGCCGATGATGGCGGCAGCGATGCCGACAGCGGAGAGCAGAAGAGGGAACACCGCGCCGGTGATGCTGTAATTCACCGTGCCGAGGGTGACGGCAGAAATGATAGAACCCACATAGGATTCAAACAGGTCAGCGCCCATGCCTGCCACGTCACCCACATTGTCGCCTACGTTGTCGGCAATGGTGGCGGGGTTACGGGGATCGTCCTCGGGGATACCTGCCTCCACCTTACCGACGAGGTCGGCACCCACATCGGCAGCCTTGGTATAGATACCGCCGCCCACGCGGGCAAAGAGGGCGATGGAGGAGGCACCGAGGGAGAAGCCAGAGAGGATCGCCGGATCCTTGGTCAGAAGGTAGACGATACCGATGCCGAGCAGACCCAGACCCACCACGCTCATGCCCATGACAGCACCACCGGAGAAGGCAATGGAGAGGGCTTTGTTCATGCCGTGATCCTTGGCGGCGGCAGCGGTACGGACGTTTGCCTTGGTGGCAACAGACATACCGAAATAACCGGCAAGCGTAGAGAAAGCGGCACCCAGCAGGAAAGCGAGGGCAGAAGACCAGCCGATACCAAAGCCGATGCAGACAAAGAGAACAGACACAAACACCACGAGGATCTTATACTCAGCCAAAAGGAAGGCTTGCGCACCTTCGTGGATGAAAGAGGAGATCTCTCGCATACGGTCTGTGCCTGCGTCCTGACGGGATACTTTTCCGGAAAGCGTGGCGGCAAAGAGCAACGCCGCAACACCCAGAACGGGGGCGAGGAAGGCAAGTTTGATCATAAGATGTTATCCTTCTTTCTTGTATCATAACTGTGAGAAACGCTTGGGCTTACGTTGAGGGATTCTCACAGTCTTATAGAACCATTATAATGCCGATCTCTCGAAATCTCAACGACACTTTCGCGGAGCAGATGAGAAAAAACAGGATAAATATTGTTGAAAATGCCGATAAATGGCGGTTGTTGTGTTTGCTGGTATAAAGAAAATGGTAAAAATTCACAAAAGATAGAAGGGGGGATTCTCCTTCTCATTTCCGACTGTATTGCTTTCAGACGGTAAAAATTTCTGCTGTTTTCTTTTGACGCGGGAGGTGCTATACTGAGAAAAACGAAGGAGAGGTGCGCGATATGGTACGAGAAATCATGCATGACCCGATTTTTCTTGGTATTAAGTCTGAACCGGCCACAAGGGAAGATCTGCAGGTGGCACAGGATCTGCTGGATACGCTGATCGCCAACCGGGACGGCTGTGTTGGCATGGCAGCGAATATGATCGGCGTTCGCAAGCGCATCATTGTGTTTGATAACGATGGAAGCTACATGACCATGTTCAATCCCGAGATTCTCAAGAGTTCGGGTATGTATGAAGCGGAAGAGGGCTGCCTTTCTCTGCTTGGCGGGCTTCGCAAATGCAAGCGCTATCAAACCATCAAGGTACAGTGGAAGACGGCAGAATTTCAGACCCGTATCAAAACCTTTGTGGGCTGGCCCGCGCAGATCATCCAGCATGAGATCGATCATTGCAATGGGGTGTTGATTTAAACGAAACAAGGGGAATCATTCTGCGTTTCACTTGAAAATGTAACATTTCTGTTAAATGAGCGGAGCCTGCCTTACTATTTGCCTTTCTTTGGAGTATTGTAAAGTACTCCCTTGCGGGAAATACATCTGATGGAGGCTGCGCCATGAAAGGGAATCATTTCCCTGTGATCGACCTTGCGGCAACAGGGAAGTATATCATCCGTCTCCGTACCGAACGTGGACTGACCGTTCGGGATCTGCAGGCTTACTTCGGTTTTGAAGAGCCGCAGGCAATTTATAAGTGGCAGCAGGGCAAGAGTCTGCCGACTGTGGATAATCTCTATGCGCTGGGGGCACTGCTCGAAGTGCCGATGGAGGAGATCCTCGTCTCAGCAGCGCCCAAAATGAACCTGATACGTTGCGAGCAGCAGGCAGATGCCTGCTGCTCATTGTTTTTTTGCTGTTTCGGCTGTCGGGGATACGGCAGAATGATAAGATGCATTGTCATTGAACCGCTGGTTTAATCATGAAAACACACCGCCGAAACTGCGTTCGGCGGTGTGCGTTCTGTTTATTGAAATTCCACGATCACGCTGTATCGGGAGTCAATGGCTTTGACAATGGGTTCGTAGATGGCTTTTACCATACGCAGAGCAGTCTGATCCGCGGCACGGCGGACGCTTTCTGTGTCGAATGTGTTTTCCAGACGGGTACGCAGCTCCTTTTCAATGGCGTTGAAATCCGCCACTGTCAGCTTGATATCTCCGCGTGCCAGCAAACTCTCCTGCACCTCATCAATGATGATGTCATTGGGATCGATCTCGATTGCCTGCAGATAGGCGTGACCGATGCGAATGGTGATGGTCTTTTCGCTTTTGTTTTCCGTGATATTGGCAGCGGTCAGCTGGTCGAGATCCACGACGAAATACCCCGTTCCCGTGTAGGACACATTCTGGGTCTTTTTTAGAAAGTCAAAGTCAAGCTGTTCGATGACGCGGTCTGTCAGCTTGGTGGTGGCAGTTCCTGTCTGGGTGCTGACGATGAGCCTGCGGCTTTCGTTCTGGTGGGAAAGAATGATCTTGGCAAAGTCGACCGTAACACCGCTGTTATTGAGATCAATTGTGTCCCAGTCGGTTTCACCGATACCATCATCGACCGAAACCTGCAGCGAATCGGAGCGATGGGCAACACCCCAAATCAGAACAACAAGGAGCAGCAGGGCAAGTGTGCCTGCGATGATGTTCAGCAGTTTCTGTTGATTTTTCATTTCGTCTCCTCTCCCACGGCGACGAGTTCGCTCTCCGTTTCAGGCGCTGCTTTTGCGGGCAGGTGCAGAGACACTGCGGGAAGCGCAATATGAAATGTCTCCTTCAAGATCCATTTGAGAAGGAAGAAGGTCAGCAGCGGCATAATGAAGTTTGCCAGAATCAGAATGGCAATGGAATTCATGCATCTGCGGATCGTGTTCTGGAAATGCAGCATCAGATCGGAGATATCACGAATGGCACTCTGAAAGAGATCCGAGAGCTTTTCAAAAAGGGTACCGCTTTTTTCGCTGTCGTTCATGGCTTCGTTGAGCTTGTTTCCGCCGTCCTCGGTCTCTTGAATCGTTTCATTGACATAGACCATGAGATCGGCAGTGACGTGATCGGTGAGATGGGTGCTGCAGGGAACAACAAAAGCCACCGTCAAGGCGAGGATGCAGAGGCGGACGGCAAACTCCTTCAAAAACCGCTTGTTTGCAGCAACAAACAGGATACCTGCGGCACAGGCGAGGGGGATGAGCAGTGCAAAAGCAGCCTTGATGCCATACAGGATCAGTGTTTTTTCCAAAAACAAAATGGTGAGAATGGCAATAAAATACACATTCAGATCCGTCAGGCTCTCTGCAAGCGGGGTTGCGAAATCATCGGGAAGGGCAGAGATCGCAAGAGAGGTGGAGAGAGTGGCTGCGGAGAATTTCATCACCGTATTGCTGCTTTGCTCCACGCTTTCGAGAGAAGCTTTGACGAAATCCGATTCGGGGATCGTTTTTGTCGCAACAAAGAAGGACAGTGCGGCGACCAGAAGCAGCGACAGGATCTTGATCGCAAGTGCAGCGTGTTTCGTTGACAGCATCATAGGCATTCCTCCTCATATCTGTTGATAACAGCTTCATCATATCACAAACAGGGGAAACTGGCAATTCACTGTCGAAGCCTGCCGTCGCGAGAATACGAGAGCGGCTTGCCCTTGGGGGAAAAGCATACTATAATGAAATTGCAAAATTCTGAAAGGGGGATGGAAGATGCCTCTTGCCATCATTCGGAATGATATTACAAAAATGAATGTGGATGCCATTGTCAACGCCGCCAAGGAATCCCTGCTGGGTGGCGGCGGTGTGGATGGCTGCATCCACCGCGCAGCAGGTCCTGCGCTGCTGGCAGAATGCAGGACCCTCGGCGGCTGCAGGACGGGAGATGCCAAACTCACGGGGGCATATCGTTTGCCCTGCAAATATGTGATCCATACCGTGGGACCTGTGTGGAACGGCGGAGACTTTGGTGAGCGGGAAAAGCTCATTTCCTGCTATCGTTCGAGCCTTACCCTTGCGAAGGAGCACGGCTGCGAGAGTGTGGCATTTCCGCTGATTTCCTCGGGTATTTTCGGCTATCCCAAGGATCAGGCGCTGCGGGTGGCGGTGGATACCATCAGTGAGTTTCTGATGGACCATGATATGATGGTTTACATCGTCATTTTTGACCGCGCAGCCTATCAGATCGGCGGCAAGCTCTTTGCGGATATCGCCGCCTACATCGACGATCATTATGTGGATGAACACAGCGATGCGTTTCGTGAGCAACAGCGCAGAAAAAGCAGCCTGCAGATCAAAAAGCTCGAAGAGCCATTCTATGACTGTATGCCGCTGCCCATGTGTATGCCCATGGCATCGAATGTCGGAAATGCCTTTCCGAAGGACTTTGTCATGGAGCTGGATGCGGGCTTTTCGGAAACGCTTCTCAAGCTGATCGACCGCACAGGAAAGAAGGATTCCGAAATTTACAAAAAGGCAAATGTTGACCGCAAGCACTTCTCGAAAATTCGGAACAATCCCGATTATAAGCCCTCCAAGGCGACCGCTCTCGCCTTTGCCATCGCGCTGGAACTGGATCTGGAGGAGACGAAGGATCTCATCGCCCGCGCAGGCTTTGCGCTGAGCCGCAGCAGTAAGTTCGATGTCATCATCGAGTATTTCATCCTGCAGAAAATTTACGATGTGTTTCAGATCAATGAAGCCCTGTTCGCCTTTGATCAGAGCCTTTTGGGAGCGTAACGGATGAAGGGGTATACGGTAGAAAAACGCAAAATTCCGTCCACCGGACGCGATATCAAGATCCTGATCTTTCGCCCGACTGCGGCAAAAAAAGAACCGTCAAAGACGCCGAGTGTCCTGTGGATCCACGGCGGCGGCTATGCCACAGGCATGGCGGAGATGGCATATTTCTCCCGTCCGCTGGCGCTGGTGAAAAAGTATGGAGCAGTTGTGGTGTGCGTGAATTATCGCCTGTCCATCGAAGCGCCCTATCCTGCCGCTTTGGAGGATTGCCACGCGGCGCTTTGCTGGGTCAGGGAACACGCCGCAGAGCTTGGCATCAACGACAGCCAAATCATGGTGGGCGGCGAGAGCGCAGGCGGTGGTTTGACTGCGGCGCTGTGTCTCTATGCCCGCGACAAGGGGAGTGTCAGCATTGCCTATCAGATGCCCCTCTATCCCATGCTGGATGACCGCGATACCGATTCCTCGCGGGACAACCATGCTCCTGTCTGGAATACCAAGCGCAATCACGCCGCGTGGGCACTGTATTTGAAGGGGCTTGCGGATATCCCACCCTATGCCGCCCCTGCGAGAGCGGCGGACTACACCCGCTTGCCTCCTGCCTATACCTTTGTGGGGGACATTGAGCCTTTCTACTGTGAGACGCTTCGCTATATTGAGAATCTTAGGGCAGCCGGGGTGGAGGCAAAGGTGGATGTCTATCGGAACTGGTTTCACGCCTACGATATGTTCTTTCCCTTCAAAAAAGCGGCGAAACAGGCGATCAGAGAATTTGAAGCGCAGTTTGTCTATGCTGCAGAGCACTATTTTGCCCCTCAGAGCAAAGCGTGAACGATCCACCAAACCCTCTCCCCCAAATGTCGCCTGCGGTGCGACCAAACCCTCCTCTGTTTGTGCGAGAATCAAAGCACAAAACAAAGGAGGGTTTTCATGATGACAGAATTGGTTTTCATTTTGGATCAGAGCGGTTCCATGAGCGGGCTGGAAGCCGACACCATCGGCGGTTTCAACAGCATGATCGAAAAGCAGAAGCGGGAAGAGGGCAAGGCACTGGTCTCCACGGTGCTTTTCAACAGCGAGAGCAAGGTCATCCACGACCGCCTGCCGCTGGAACAGGTGCCACGCATGACAGAGGAATACTTCCCCCACGGTTGTACCGCGCTGCTGGACGCAGTGGGCGGGGCGATCCGTCATATCGGCAATATTCATAAGTACGCAAGAGCGGAGGATGTCCCCGAAAAGACGCTTTTTGTTATCACTACCGACGGCTATGAGAATGCCAGCAAGCACTACGACTACGAAACCGTGCGGAAGATGATCGAGCGGCAGAAGGAAAACTACGGCTGGGAGTTCCTCTTCCTCGGTGCCAATATTGACGCGGCAGCAGAAGCAAAGCGCTTCGGCATCCATGCGGATCGTGCGGTGAATTATAAGTGTGACAGGGAAGGCACCGCGCTGAATTACGAGGTCATCAGCGATGCCGTTTGCTGTATCCGTGCCTGCCAGCCTCTCGCTGCTGACTGGAAGGATCGGATTGATGCGGATGTTCGCAAGCGGGGTAGATAAGCGCCTTTACCGAGCCGCAGGAATCTGATATAATAAAGAAAAACTTCGGTTCCCGACAAAGAATCACTGGAAAGCAAAATTGCATTACAGCGATTGAAATGTATGGAGAAGAAGGAGGTTTCTTTATGCGAATTCTCGGTATCAGTATCAGCAACATGGGGCTGGCTGTTTCCCGACGCTGCGGTTCGGATTCTACCGGTACGATGGTCACCGGCTATGACCTGACGAAGCCGTCTTGGCTGTCTGGGGCGGAGGTGGATCGTCTGAAAGGAAAATTAGAGCACTGCCTGTATGCCTTTTCCACGGATATCGGCTCGTTTCAGGAGGTTTCCGATTGGAAGGATGCCAGCGTTGTAGTTGCCTATCCCGTCGGCATGGACCTTGTTGAGCTACAGGCGCTCAAAGCCCTCTTTCAGAGAATGGATGTAAAGATACATCGCTACATTTCAGCCAGTCCGGCGCGGGGGCTGTATTTGCTGGATCAAAACCCCGACATGGATGCCACTGTGTGCTGTGTCGGCTGCGACAAAGACAGCGTGGAGTTATCGTTGATCGATATCGCTGATGGTGTGGTGGAAGAGCAGTGCCAACGGGTATACGAGGACAATGCTGCGTGTAACTATGCATTGATGGAGCAGAAGATCCGGACGCTGATCCGGGAAGCGGATGATTGCGGCAGAAACATTGATACACTATACCTGCAATATACCAAGCCGCCGAAGCAGGGCTGCGAGCTGCTCGCTATGCCGGGGATGCGGATCGTGAAGCGCCTGGATGACTTTGCTGCCAGCTATGGTGCGCTGGTTTTGGCAGAACTCATCGCCGGTAAAAGGAACGATGGGCTGACGCTTCCGATTCACGACTTTGAGATCTTTTGCCGTGTAAACGGTGGGGAGAAGATAAGCATATTGCCGCGGGATTCGAGCATTCCGACGAGGCGAGAGAAGGAAATTGCATTCACCTCTCCCGGATACGCGGAGCTGGAGTTGTTTGCAGAAAGTGTTGCCATGGGCAAGCAATACAGCCTGTTCAAAAAAACCTTTACCATGCACGCGGCGGGCAGCATCCGGGTCGTGTTTACTTGCGGCGCTGATAATTTGCCGATGCTCACCATCACAGCTGAGGGTAAGCAATACAGGGTAATGTACTGAAGGCTTGCAAATACAGCGAAAAAGTGTTATTATTTATATGTAAAAATGTGATTCTGCGATTGATGGAAAGGAGGGGTGAAGATGTCCGTCAGCGGAGTACAGATGGGAATGAGTGCTTTCTGGTATCAGAGCGCGGTCTATGCACCCCGCCACGCCGCCACTACGGCGGCTGTTGAGCCTGTCGCAAAGGCTTCCGCCGTGGAGCAGGGGAGCAGGGCGAAGATCTACGCCCCTGCAGCGCAAGCTGCAGAGTCTCGCCTGCCGGAGATCCGTCAGGGTGCTGATCCTGTGGAGATGGCAGTGCGTAGTCGCATTCAGTATCTCAGCGAAGAAGAAATCGGCGGCTTGCTGCGGAACAACGCGTCTGAAAGCTTGACAGCTCCCGGCGCGGAGCAGGCAGAACCATCCCTTTCGGAAGTGCTGGAAGAAGGGGAGTGCCAGACCTGCGAAGAGCGGAAGTATCAGGATGGCTCCAATGATCCCGGTGTTTCCTTCAAAACTGCGACGAAGCTTTCTCCTGAAAAGGCTGCCACAGCGGTCCGCGGACATGAATATGAGCACGTGGTGCGCGATCAGGCAAAGGCTGAGAGGGAAGGGCGCGAGGTGGTGCAGCAGAGCGTGACCCTGCACAATGAGATTTGCCCCGAGTGCGGCAAGGTCTACGTTGCGGGCGGAGAAACCCGTACCGTGACCAGGGCAAAGCCACAGGAACAGCAGAACCCCGCTTCTTCTGCACTGGGTTTTGAAGCTGTTGCATAAACGAATAGAGAGAAGTGACCGTGTGATCCGTGCTGATCACACGGTTTTTTTGTCGCTACTTTCCGGAAATTGGATGGACAAGCGCGGTGAGGATATGTTATAATTTTAGCGGTCTCTTTAGAGACACACGATGGAAGGAGATGTCCCATGAGATTCGTTGCGAGTAACTGTCTGCGCGAAGGTATGTGTCTGGCAAGACCGCTCTATCGAAATCTTGATGTCATGCTTTCCTCCGGCGTTACGCTGACCCGTCAGTTTATTGAAGGCATTCAGCGCTGTGGCTTCACCGGTGTCTATATCGAGGACGAGCTTTCGGAAGGCATTGAAGTGAACAGCATGATCAGCGACAGTCTCCGCCGCTCTGCCACCAAGAGTCTGCGCTCGGTGCTTTCGATGGCGGCAGGCGGTAACGATAAGGCGAAGGTGCCTGATCTGTCGACGCAGGTCGAAAATCTGGTGGATGAACTCTTTTCCAACCGCGATGTGATGGTCAATATGCTGGACCTTTCCAGCTATGATGACTATACCTGCACGCATTCGCTGAATGTGGCGATTCTGTCCATTGTCCTTGGTATGGGTATGGGCTTCTCCCGTGCGGACAAGCTGGGAATCGGAGCGGGTGCGCTGCTGCATGATATCGGCAAGGTGTTTGTGGATAAGCGCATTCTGAATAAAAACGGTGCCTTGACCGAGGATGAGTTTTTCACCATCAAGAAGCATCCTATGGACGGCTTCAATTATATCTCCAAGCGCTATCGGATCCCCCGCGGCTACTGCAATACCATCATGGATCACCATGAAAAGTACGATGGAACGGGCTATCCCTGCGGTAAAATGGGTACGGATATTTCTCTTTACGGAAGAATCTGCGCCGTTGCCGATGTGTATGACGCCCTTTCCAACAAGCGCCCTTATCGTGATGCTATGCCTGCGTGCGAGTGTGTGGAGTATATCATGGGCGGTGCGGGGACACTGTTTGATCCAGAAGTCGTTGAGGTGTTTACCCGCCGTATCGCACCGTATCCTGTGGGCACCACTGTGCTGTTGAGCAATGGATGGAAGGCGCTTGTGGTGGAGAATTATATCAATTTCTCCCTGCGCCCCAAGGTGCGCGTTTATGAGCAGAACGGTGAGCGGGTGATGCCCTTTGAGATTTCCCTCAAGGATGATCTCCATTATCTGAGCGTAACGATCACGGGGATTGGCTGAGAAATGAGAACAGAAACCAAACGCATGGCGACCTGCGCCATGATGACGGCGCTGAGCGTGGTTTTGATGCTTCTTGGCGGGATTCTGGAGCTTGGCATGTATGCCTGTCCGCTCTTTGTAAGTCTGGCTTTTGTTCCGATCGGGGAGAAGTACGGGCGAAAGTACCACCTTGTCCTGTATGCAGCATCTGCCATTCTTTGCTTTCTGCTTGTCCCCAACTGGGAAGAGAATCTGATGTTTGCGGGATTTTTTGGCTGGTATCCCATTGTCCGTCCCGCGCTGCAGAAGCTGCCGCTCGTCCTGCGGTGGGCAGCAAAGCTGCTGCTGTTCAACGCCGCAGTGATCGCCATGGAATGGCTGCTGATGACCTTCATTGCACCACAGGCAATGGGCGGGATCTTACTTTGGGTATTGCTGGCGCTTGGAAATGTGACCTTCCTTGCCTATGACGCTTTGATTCCGAGAACGAATGTGCTGATGAAACGACTTCTCAGACAACTATAAACGACGAAGCGAGCATCTTCTCAGATGCTCGCTTTTCATATTGAGAAACAAGAAACATCCTGCACAACCCAAAAGGGAAGGCAGGATGTTTTTGTATGTACTTATGCTGTACTTGAAGCTGCTGAGGGATTAATACTTATTGTTGTCGCCTGCAATGCCCTGCGCATAGGAGTAATCATCCGTGCCGCCAAATGCATCTGCAACATAAGAACCCACGGCGCTGTCATCCAGCTGGAACTTGGCGATCATGTGCTTGAGCATATTCGCCTGGCTGGACAGCTCTTCGCTGGCAGCGGCAGACTCTTCTGCAGTAGCAGAGGTGGACTGGATCACGGCAGAGATCTGCTCGATACCGATGGTCATCTGATTGACGGCGTTGAGCTGCTCCTCGGACGCACGGGCGATCTCCAACACGCGATCATTCACGGAGGAAGCCTTTTCCACCACACCGGAGAGGGACTCTGCAGTAGTGGTTGCCAGCTTGTTGCCCTGTGCGATGGCATCGAGGGTGTTCTGAATGAGACCGGTCGTAGTCTTTGCTGCCTCGGCAGACTTGGCAGCGAGGTTACGCACTTCGTCTGCGACTACGGCGAAGCCCTTGCCGGCTGCACCTGCGCGGGCAGCCTCAACTGCTGCGTTCAGTGCCAGAATGTTGGTCTGGAATGCGATGTCATCAATGCTCTTGATGACCTTGCTGATTTCGTTGGAAGTAGCATTGATGTTATCCATTGCACGCATCAGCTCTTCCATGATGTGGTTGCTCTCAGAAACACCTGCACCGGCTTCACCTGCCAGACGGCTTGCGTTGGCAGCGTGATCGGCGTTATCCTTCACCTGCTGCTGCATTTCGTTCATGCTGGCGAGGAGCTCTTCCACAGCGCTTGCCTGCTCGGTAGCGCCCTGAGCAAGGCTCTGTGCGCCGTTTGCCACCTGCTGAGAGCCGGTGAGCACCTGACCGGAGGAGTTGTCAATGTGAACCATGGTATCGGTCAGGGTATCGCGGATGAAGCGCAGACCCTTCAGAATTGCGAAGTAGTCGCCGGTGTAATCTTCCACATGATTGGACTTCGCGGTGAAGTTACCGTTACCGAGCTCGCTGCAGAGATAAGCAAGGTCATCGGTAATGACATCCAGCTTCTTGATCGTACCGCGGACACTGTCGGAAAGCTGACCAAGCTCATCCTTGGATTCATAGGTCAGATCCACAGCCTTGAAGTCACCCTTTGCCACCTGCTTCATGGCGACTTCGATCTCGCGGATGGGAGCGCGGAGCATCTTGGTCAGTGCGAGGGTCATAGCAACGCAGACAGCCACACTGAGGAGCAGCAGCGCCAGAACGATGATGGTAGAGGAGCGCTTGACAGCCAGTGCTCTATCGTAGCGAGTATCGATCTGGCTGTACACCTCGTCGCTCATCTCAAGGATAGCAGCAACGACGACCTCATACGCTTTGGAATACTCGTTTTTATAAATATCGTATGCCTTGGCGTTGCCTTCTTCCGTGAACTTGGCGCACTCTGCAAGAAGTTCATCACGGTACTGGGTCACATTGCCCATCAGATCGTGAATGTGATCCACGTCAGACTGGAACTGAGGTGCGATTCTGGCAAACTCATTGATAGCATCTTCAAAGATCTGGCGGTTGTTCATCAGATCATTTTCCACAGCGTCCAGTTCAGCCGGTGTCATCACGATGGTGGCTTCCAGAGCACTTTCCTCGATCTGACGGACAGCGCGGCGTGCAGTCCAGAGCTGGGTCACAGCGGGAACTGTGGTGTGAGCGTAACCGTCAACGGTGTCGAAGAGTTTGCCGACCTCTCTCAGAGAAATAACACCGAGTGCAGTTGCCATGATAATAACAACGAGGAATGCGCTAAAGATTTTTGCACCGATTTTTCTGTTCTTCATACGTTTCTTCTCCTTTTCTACTGCGTTGTGTTTGCGTTGATCGACATACAGGGGAGAAATCCCTGTACAGGAGCGGCATGTGGAGGGGAGATCCTCGTGCAGTGCTCCATCCTCTTGTGTATACAAGAAGGTCATTTGTGCTCGTGCTGAGATAAATGACCGCAGACAACATCGACTCGCACAGTTTTCCTGTTCGAGATCGACATTGTCCTATACGTTAAATTTATTATAGACTTCTTAGTTTTATTTTGCAAGCCCAGAAATTGTGCAAGAGTGCTAAAATAAGCAAAATTTTGTTGTCTATACAGGTGTAAAACACGATATGATACAGTGCTGTTGTTGGATTGTAACTTTTTGCAAACCACTCTGTAACCATGTGTAACTATTTTGCGAAGGTTTGATTCCGCAACCATCAACAGAATGGGCGGTTATTGAAATAAAGAATAACGTATGTGAGCATTTCTATCAACTGGAGAGGGGTGTTTTGGTTGAAAAACGTTGAAAAATCGGATATAATTAAAAAAATGAATGAAATTATTTGATTTCTGCATTTTACAGGAGGATATTTCAATGGCTATGAAAGCGGAAGATGTGCGTCTCACGCAAATGACCAAGGCTGCCGGGTGAGCAGCAAAGCTGGGGCCGGGTGCTCTGTCGACTATTCTGGATAATCTGCCCAACGTCTACAGCGACAAGCTGATGGTGGGCTTTGATACAAGTGATGATGCCTGCGTATATCGTCTGACGGACGAGATCGCCGCTATCCACACCGTGGACTTCTTTACGCCCATTGTGGATGATCCCTACCTCTTTGGTCAGATCGCAGCATCCAACTCTTTGAGTGACGTTTACGCCATGGGCGGTTATCCCGCGCTGGCGATGAATATTCTCTGCATTCCCAACTGCCTGCCGTTGGAAATCACCCGCAAGATCCTTGAGGGCGGTCACAGCAAGGCAGTGGAAGCCGGCTGCATCATTGCAGGCGGTCATACTATTCAGGATGATGAGCCCAAGTATGGTATGTGTGTCACCGGTTATGTCCATCCCGATAAGGTGCTGCGCAACTGCGGTGCGCAGGTGGGCGATCTGCTGGTGGTGACCAAGCCCATCGGCAGCGGCGTTGTTTCTACTGCTGCCAAGGTGGATATGTGCGACAAGTCTGCGGAAGATGAGATGATCATGCATCTTGTGACGCTGAATAAGAGAGCTGCGGAAGCGGTCGTCACCGTGGGCGATGCCCATGCCTGCACGGATATCACCGGCTTCGGTCTGCTGGGTCACGGCTACGAAATGGCTGCCGGCGGTGATACCACGCTGGTGTTCGACACCAAGAAGGTGCCCTATATGACCCAGTCTCCCGAGCTGGCGCAGATGGGTATGATCCCCGGCGGTGCTTACCGCAATCTGGAGTATGTCGCTCCCTATTACCGTGCCGAGCCCGGTGTGCCCCAGTGGTGCATCGACCTGATGGCAGACCCTCAGACCGCAGGTGGTCTGCTGGTGGCAATGCCGCCCGAAAAGGCGCACGCCGTGGTGGATATGCTCAAGGACGAGTTCCCCTGGGTCGCCATCGTGGGCGAAGTCATCGAAAAGCAGGATGTGGAAGTCATTCTGAAGTAAAACAGCAAAGCCACGAGCCGTTTGGCTCGTGGCTCTTTTTCTTTAGAAGGTGAGAGGCTCGTTCAAAAGCTCCTCAAAGCTAATGATATAGCGGTCACACTCTGCGCGAAGCTGTTCTTCTTCGCGGCAGAACATCCTGTCATACACGCCCACGGTTTTGAGACCCGCCTGCTTTGCGCTGCGGCAGGAACGACTGGAGTCATCGAAGAGGACGCAGTCCTCGGGGCGAACACCGCAGATCTTTGCCGCCTCGTCAAAGATCCTCGGATCGCTTTTTTCGATGCCGATGTCATGGGCGAAAATCAGATGCTCAAAATAGTCCGTCAGACCGTAGCGGGCAAGGACGGCTCTGCCGTGAGCGGGGACACAGGAGCTGAGAAGAGACATACGAATGCCGTTTTCGTGGCACTGACGCAGGTAATCTGCTGTAAAGGGTTTTAGCTCTACAGACTTGGAATATCGGTCGCCTGCCAGCTCCATCCATTCTGCCATGATGGATTCCTCGGAGTCGTCGATCTTGCAGTAGGCTTTCGTGAATTTGGCGGCAAGAGGGAAGATGGTATGGGCGACACCATCGGCATATTCCTGGGTGTAGGGCATACCGCGGCGGGCAAGAAACGCCGTATCCACGTCAATCCAAACACCGTTGGAGTCGATGATAGTACCGTCAAGGTCAAAAAGATAATACATGGTTTACTCCTTTTATTTGATCCAGAATCGCCAGAGGAAATCCACTGCTTCTTCCGCGTAGTCGATGCCGACGCGCTTGCCGCAGCAGATGGTAAAGTCGGTTTTTGCATCCGGAATGCCAAAGTCGGCAGGGGAGTCTGTGACGAAAAGCAGCTCGCTTTGGGTGAGATCCAGACCGTTTTGCTCCCGTGTCAGCGCCAGTGCCTGCGTGACCTTGCCGGGACCGTTGAGAAAGTTTTTGCGCTGATAACTGCTCTGCTCCGCAAAAGACTTACCGAAGCGGTTCTGCGACAGGGTATCGAGCCCCAGCAGCGGCTCCAATCCACGGATTAGCACGGCAGATGCCTCACCCTCGGGCTCTGTGACGAAATTCAGACAGTGGTGCATTCCATAGGTGAAATATATATAGGCGTGCCCCGCTTCACCGAACATGACCTCCGTCCGCTGCGTGCGGCGACCGCCATAGGCGTGGCAGGCTTTGTCCATGCGTCCCACATAGGCTTCCGTCTCTGTGATGCGGCAGACGAGCCATTCCTCGCCGAGCTTTCGCACAAGGCAGCAGCCCAGCAGGTTTTGCGCGATCCTGACCGTGTCGCCAAGGTAAAAATCACGGGAAAGTCTTGTCATTGCGGCACCCCTTTGATAAAATAACTTTCGGCGAAAATTGCCGAAATACTATGCTCAGTATAGCGAATCCCAACACTAAAGTAAACGGAGAAATCTCTTCATGCTGCAGACTATTTCCAAAAGAACGGCGAAGCTCCTGCTCTTTTCCGCAGCGCTGATCTGGGGCAGTACCTTTGTCTTTATCAAAAATTCACTGGATGATGTGGACCCCTTTTTTCTTGCAGCCATGCGCTTTACCATTGGTGCGCTGGTTCTGGCAGTCGTGCTGTGCAAGCGCCTGCGGGAGATCAATCGTGAGATCGTGAAGGCAGGTGCTGAGATCGGCGCACATCTTTTCATTGCATTTGCCATTCAGGCGATCGGTATGATGGGAACGACCCCCTCGAAAAATGCCTTTCTTTCTTCCTGGTACGCGGCGCTGGTGCCCATTCTCACATGGCTGTTTTATCGCAAGCGCCCCGAGCGGCGACAGGTGCTCGCAGCACTGATCTGCGTGGTGGGTGTGGGTGTGATCTCTCTCAGCGGCGGGCTTTCCGTTGCGTGGGGCGACATTGTAAGCCTTTTTGCAGCATTTTTCTATGCCACCCAGATCCTTGCTACGGAAAAGCACGGACATGATCTGGACATCATGCTCATTACCATGCTGGAGTTTGCCTTTGCGGGACTTTTCGGCTGGATCTTTCAGTTTGCCGTCCACGGGATGCCTTGCTTCAGTGGCATTACCGGTCCCACGTGGCTGGCAATCCTTTATCTTGGCGTGATGGCGAGCAGCGTGGCATTCCTGTTCCAGAATGTGGGACAGCTCAACACCGATCCATCTTCCGCAGCATTGATCCTGTCGCTGGAGTGTGTGTTTGGCACGATCATTTCCGTGCTGTTTTACGGCGATGAGCTGACGGTGAAACTGCTCTTTGGCTTTACGCTGGTATTCCTTGGCGTGCTGTACAGTGAGACGGGCTTCGCCTTTTTGAAGAAGAAAGAACAATAAACTGCAAAGTCCGGCAAAGCCGGACTTTGTTCGCTGTTTGCGGGAAACTTTCTGCCACTTTTTGTGGACAAGCAGAGAATACTATGTTATAATATTATGTCATCTTATGGAATAATTGCTGTAACGAACAGTGTTTTGAAAGAGGAAATATCATGCGAGTAGAACTGTTGGGTGTCGGATTTGACAATGTGAACATGAGCGAGGCGGTGCAGCGCGGTGTCGAGCTGCTGCAGAGCGAAGGGGCACACTATGTGGTAACGCCGAACCCTGAAATTGTAGAGACCTGCCGCGAGAATCCGGCAGCGATGGAAGCGGTCAACGCCGCCGACCTTGTGATCGCGGACGGCATCGGCGTGGTGTATGGCTCCCGCATCCGTAAAATGCCGCTGAAGGAACGCGTTCCCGGTATTGAGTTCGGCACTGAAATGCTGGCACAGTGCGAGAAGCTTGGAAAAACTGTATATCTTCTGGGCTGTAAGCCCGGCGTTGCCGAGAAGGCAGCGGAAAACATGAAAAAGACGTATCCCGCACTGCAGATCGTCGGTACAGCAGACGGCTATTTCAAGGACGATGCCGCTGCCGCGGCAAAGGTGCGCGAAAGCGGCGCGGATCTGCTGTTTGTCTGTCTCGGCGCACCCAAGCAGGAGATTTTCATGTACAAGTATGGCGAGGCAACGGGTGCTCACCTGATGATGGGACTTGGCGGCTCGCTGGATGTGTTTGCCGGCAATGTGAAGCGTGCGCCGAAGATCTATCAGGATTTGAATCTGGAGTGGTTCTATCGTCTGATGAAAAATCCCAGCCGCATCGGGCGCATGATGAAGCTGCCGCTGTTTTTGATCCATGTGATGGGAGAGAAGAAATGAAAGGGAAACTGATCGTATTTGAAGGCACTGACGGCAGTGGCAAGGCGACCCAGACCCGCTTGCTGGTGGAGCGTCTGCAGCGGGAGGGAAAAGAACCCCGCCAGATCACCTTTCCTCGCTATGACAACGAATCCTCCGCGCTGATCCGTATGTATCTTGGCGGCGAGTTCGGCACAGATCCCGGCGATGTGAACGCTTATGCCGCATCCGCGTTCTACGCGGTGGACCGCTTTGCGTCCTATAAGCAGGACTGGGGCAATTTCTATGAAAACGGCGGTCTGATCGTAGCAGACCGTTACACGACCTCCAACGCCGTGCATCAGGCATCCAAGCTTCCGAAAGAGGAGCGCGAGCCCTATCTCAACTGGCTTTTCCACTTTGAATATGCACTGATGGGACTGCCGAAGCCCGATGTGGTGTTTTACCTCGATATTCCCACGGAGATCACCGGGGAAATGCGGAAAAAGCGCGAGGCAGACACCAACACCACGGCAGATATCCACGAAAAGGACGAGCAGTATCTCCGCGAATGCCGCAGCAATGCCGCTGAGGTGGCAAAGCTTTGCGGCTGGGAGCGTGTGGACTGCGTGCGGGAGGGGAGACTTCTGAGCGTGGAAGAGATCCACGAGGAAATCGTCCGCCGCCTCGAAAAATTGATCTGAGGACTTGTCCGCACCTGTGCTGCGAAAAAGGGCATACACCCTTTTTCGCCTAAGTAGCGATCAGTCACAGTCGTAGCCGCAGTTGCTGCCATGATCGCAATGATGGTGTGCGCAGCCGCAGTTACAGCTGTTTCCGCTGCCGCAGCAGCAGAAGAGAACAATCAGCAGGATGATGATCCAGAGGCACCCGCAACCATTGTTATTAGACCACATTGTACATTCACCTCGCTTTTTGATGTCCATTATCAGTATATGCCGCCGCTGCGGCGAGGTGACGACAGGCAGGCAAAAAAGACCAGGAAAGGTGTGATCGGAAATGTCTTATTATCAGAACGACAGAAACGAAACGACCCGCTTTGACGCGCAGCGTGTCCGCAGAGCCCAGGAACAGCAGCAAAGAGCTCCGCAGCAGCGTCCTCCGCAGCGCCGTCCCAGAAAGAAGCGTATGGGTCCCGGTGGCGTGCTGCTGTACTTCGCCTTTATCCTCGTATTTTCCGCTATTCTTGCGGGAACCGCATGGCTGCTGGCAAATGATATCTGCTCCTTCAACAAGGACGAGGCGGAAGTTGCTATCGTGGTGGATAAGGAGGACAACATCAACAGCATCGCCAAGAAGTTGAAGGATGAAGGGCTGATCAATTACAAGGGCGTATTCCGCCTGTTTGCAGGCGTGTTTGATGCCAAGGAAAAAATTGGTCCCGGCATCTATACGCTGAACTCCGATATGGATTACCGCGCTCTCATCAACGGCATGGTGCCCCGCAAGACCCATAGTGCGGAAACTGTCCGCGCCACCATTCCCGAGGGTTCTACGGTGAAGGAGATCATCGAGATCCTTGCGGAGAAGGGTGTCAACACCGAGGCTGCGCTGACCGCTGCGGCAGAAAGCGGCGAATTTGGCTACAAGTTCATCGACGACACGGAAAAGGGCAACATCTCCCGTCTGGAGGGTTATCTTTTCCCCGATACCTATGAGTTCTATGTGGGCGAAGATCCCACCTCTGCGCTCAAGCGTCTGGTGGACAACTTCTACAGCAAGGTCAGCACCTATATGGATCAGATCGAGGAATCCGAGTATAGCCTCAAGGAGGTCATCACCATCGCATCTCTGATCGAGAAGGAGACCACCGGTAAGGACCGCGAGAAGATCGGCTCTGTCATCTATAACCGACTGAGTACCTCCGGCGAGACCTACTACCTGCTGCAGATCGACGCATCCCTTGTCTATGCGGCGGGGCGTCCCATCACGCAGGCAGACTACAAGGAACTCAAGAGCCCCTATAACCTCTATCTCCATGAGGGTCTGCCTCCTACGCCCATTGCAAACCCCGGTCTTGCATCCATTCAGGCTGCGGTGGAGCCTGCGGATACCGATTATTTCTTCTATGTCCTTGGCAGCGATGGTGCTCACATCTTCAGTAAGACCTTGACTGAGCACAACAAAGCTATTGCGTCTGTAGGTTAATTGACTATGATGATGAAAAAACCAAAACTGGAACTGCTTTCCCCCGCGGGTGACCGCGAAAAGCTGGAGATGGCGGTGCGCTACGGTGCAGATGCCGTCTATCTCGCGGGTACTTCCTTCGGTATGCGCGCCTTTGCGGGCAACTTCTCTCCTGAGGAGCTGCCCTCTGCCGTGCGCTTTGCCCATGAAAACGGCGTGAAGGTCCATGTGACCGTCAATACCATGCCTCGCAACCATGAGGCGGCAGCTCTGCCCGCTTATTTTGAGCAGCTGGATGCCGCAGGCGTGGATGCGCTGATCATCGCAGACCTCGGTGCGTTTACCATGGCAGGGAAGTATGCCCCCCATTGCGAGCGCCACATCAGCACCCAGCAGAGCATTGCGAATTACGAGTGTGCCACCGCGTGGTATGATCTCGGCGCAAAGCGCGTGGTGCTGGCGCGGGAGCTTTCCATGGATGAGATCCGTGAGATCCGCCTAAAGACCCCCAAGGAACTGGAGATCGAGACCTTTGGTCACGGTGCCATGTGTGTCAGCTATTCCGGTCGCTGCCTGCTCAGCAGCTATATGACGGGGCGCGACAGCAACCGCGGTGCCTGCGCCCAGCCCTGCCGCTATGAGTATGCACTGATGGAAGAAAAGCGTCCCGGCGAGTATTTCCCTGTGTTTGAGGACGAAAAGGGCACCTACATTATGAACTCCCGCGATATGTGCATGATCGACCATCTGCAGGAATTGATGGATGCTGGCGTAGACTGCATCAAGATCGAGGGTCGTGCCAAGTCTGCCTACTATTCTGCCATTGTCACGGGCGCCTATCGCCATGTGATCGACGATCTGCTGGCAGGGCGTGAGCCCGATCCCGTGTGGCTGGACGAAGTGAACCATGTGAGTCACCGCTTCTATTCCACCGGTTTCTACTTTGGCGAGCCCGGTCAGTATACCTCCCATTCCCGTTATCTCCGCGAGTGGCAGATCTGCGCCATCGTCCGCGAATGTGACGAAGATGGCAACGCTCTGTTGACACTGAACAACAAGTTCTCCGTGGGTGATACGGTGGAAGTGGTGGGTCCTGATCTCAAGCCATTTGCCTTTACAGTTCCTGCTATGCAGGATATGGATGGCAATCCTTTGGAGGAGGCACGCCATCCTCAGATGCAGTTCAGAGTCAAGTTCCCCTGCCGTGTCCCGCCCATGAGCTTTGTGCGCCATGCGGTAGAGCTTTCGGGACGATAAGAAACCAAACCACAGCCGTGGGGCAGTGCTGTCCCACGGCTTAGCTTTATTTTCGCAAAGGAGACGATTTCCATGCGGGATCATTTTCATATCAAACTGACGGATGATACCATCCGCGAAATCAGCAGCATCGGTCTTGCCCATCTGGGAGATGCCGTGTACGAGCTGCTGGTGCGCGCATGGCTCTGCGAGCAGGGGAAGGCAACCGGCAAAGGACTGCACCGTGCCACCGTAGAGATGGTAAAGGCACCGGCGCAGGCTGCACGTGTCGAGCGCATCCTGCCCCTGCTGAGCGAGGAGGAGATGGGTGTGTTCCGCCGCGGACGCAATGCCAATGTCCATAACATTCCCCGCAATGCCAGCCGCAGCGACTATCAGAAGGCAACGGCACTGGAGGCGCTGTTTGGTTATCTCTATCTCCAGAACAAGCAGGAGCGAATCAACGAGCTGTTTGATCAGATGCTGGGAGAGGAGGAGTAAGTATGCCTCTTGACGCGATTTGCCTGCAGCACTGTCTGCAGGAGCTTGCACCCGAAATCACCGGCGCGAAGATCGAAAAGGTGCAGCAGCCCGCAAGAGATCAGGTCATCCTGCTGCTGCGGGGCGGGAGAAGGCTCTATCTGAACGCAGGCACCAATCTGCCCCGCATTCAGCTGACGGAGCTGCAGCGGGAAAATCCCGCATCGCCCCCCATGTTCTGCATGCTGCTGCGCAAGCATCTGGTGGGTGGACGCATCCGCAGTGTGACCCAGCCTCCCATGGAGCGTGTGGTTCGCATCGACATGGATGTGATCGACGAATTGGGACAGGCAGGGACGCGCTCGCTGGTGCTGGAGGCTATGGGTCGCCGCTCCAATCTGATCCTGCTGGATGGGGATGACATCATCATTGACTGCCTGCGGCGGGTCGATCTTGAGATGTCCCTGCAGCGGCAGGTACTGCCGGGTATGCGCTACTATCTGCCTCCCAAGGGTGACCGTCTGGATCCGACGGCAGGGGAGGATGCCCTGCTGCGATCTCTCGCACAGGAGAATCCCGAACGGGAGCTTTCCCAGTGGATCACAGGTGGGCTGAATGGTTTTTCGCCTCTCATCGCCCGAGAGATCGCCTTTCGCGTGGCAGGCGCAGACGATGTGCGCATCGAACAGCTCAGTGAAGAACAGAAACGTTCCGCAGTTCTGTTGATTGAAGAAATTGCGAACTCTGACAAGGAAAATCACTTTGCGCCAAATCTGCTCGTCAGAAACGATGAACCTGTGGATTTCACCTATCTTCCCATCCTGCAGTACGGTTTGGAAACGGAATCGCGGGAGCTGGAGAGCTTCTCACAGCTTCTGGATCAATATGCCGAGGAGCGGGAGCGCCGCGAACGGGTTCGTCAGAAAGGACAGGACTTGCTGAAAGCGGCGACCACAGCCCGTGACCGCACCGCACGCAAACTTCAGAATCAGCGCCGCGAATATGCGGATACCCTTGACCGCGAGGAATACCGCAAAAAGGGTGAGCTGATCACCGCAAACCTTTACCGTATGCAGCGGGGCGCAAAGGAGCTGCTGGCGCAGGACTACTATCAAGAGGATGTGCCCGAAATCCGTATCAATCTCGATCCGCTTCTGACACCCCAGCAGAACGCGGCAAAGTATTATAAGCTCTACAACAAGGCAAAGACCGCAGAGCTCTACCTCCGCGACCTGATCGAAAAAGGTGAGGCAGAGCTCGATTATCTCGAAAGCGTGCTGCAGGAGATCAGGCAGGCAGAATCCGAGCAGGATTTCAATGAGATCCGTGCGGAGCTGACACTTGGCGGCTATCTCCGCCGCCAGAACGAAGGGAAAAAGCAGCAAAAACGCCCCAGCCCCTATCGTGTGTTCCGTACAAGCGGCGGCTTTGAGGTCTGGGTGGGACGCAACAACACCCAGAATGACCGTCTGACCACAAAGGATGCGGACAAGTGGGACATCTGGCTGCACGTGCAAAAGATCCACGGCTCCCATGTCATTCTTCGCACCGGCGGGGCAGAGGTGGACGAGGAAAGCCTGCTGGAGGCGGCAAAGCTTGCTGCGTGGTACTCCCAGGGTGCGGAAAGCAGCGGCGTAGCGGTGGATTATGTCCCTGTACGCTATGTAAAGAAGCCCGGTGGTGCCAAGCCCGGTATGGTGATCTATACGAATCACAAAACTCTTTTTGTGACCCCGGAAAAGGAACTGGCAGAGCAGCTGAAAGCGAAATAAAAATAACAGACGAGTCGGAATGCTCCGGCTCGTCTGCCACTTTTTGGGGAAAGCTTGCTTACGCGTGCTCGGCGTTGCCGTCGTGGGTGGATTCGCGGAACAGCAGCGTAATGCACCATGCGCCTGCCAGTGCTACCAGCGTGTAAATGATGCGGCTGAACAGGGACAGCTGACCGCCCAGCAAAAAGGCGACGCAGTCAAAGCCGAACAGCCCGATGCCGCCCCAGTTCAGCGCGCCGACGATGGCAAGGATCAGCGCAAAACGATCGATCATCATACTAATACCTCCAATCGAGAGTCGCTCAGGTTTCGTGATTATTCTGTGCGGGAACGGGAAAATCATGCGCTGTTTTCAGAAATACTTTGTCTATTGCAGATGGTTGATAGAAGCGCTAAAGGAAACTTTAAGAAATTGTACCAACAAATTGACGAAAGTTCACAAAATACAAGTTGTCAACGAGACAGAATCAGGTATATACTGTATATATTGGAAGCGTAGCTTTCACTTTTTTGAAAAGGGAAAGGCTGGAAAAGCCTTGCCGTTAAGGAGGAAAAATACAATGAGCAAGTTCGAAAAGCTGGGTCTCTATCCCGCAGACATTCTGCTGCCCAAGAGCGCAGACATGAACAAGTGGGCAGTCGTTGCCTGCGATCAGTTTACTTCCGAGCCCGAGTATTGGGAAGCAGTGGAAAAGCATGTAGGCGATGCACCCTCCACTCTGCGCCTGATCCTGCCCGAGGCAAATCTGAAGGCTCCCAACGTGGACGAATTTATCAACGATATCAACGCTTCCATGGACAAGTATCTCAGCGAGGGCGTGTTCAACACTCTGACCGATTCCATGGTGTACATTGAGTGCAGCCAGTCCGACGGTCGCATCCGTCACGGTCTGATCGCTATGATCGACCTCGATCAGTACGACTTCACCCCCGGCAGCGGCGCTCTTGTCCGTGCAACCGAAGGCACCGTGCTGGATCGTATTCCTCCCCGTGCCAAGGTGCGCCGCAACGCTCCCATTGAGCTGCCCCACGTCATGCTGCTGATCGACGACCCCGACAAGACCGTTATCGAGCCTCTTACCGCTGCCGCTTCCGGCATGGAGAAGGTTTACGATTTCGATCTGATGCAGAACGGCGGTCACCTCGTCGGCTACAAGCTGTCTGACGCGCAGATTGACGCTGTTGCTGACGGTCTGCTGGGTCTCTGCTCCGATGAGGCAATGAAGGCAAAGTACAATATCTCCGGCGTTGCTCCTCTGCTGTTCGCAGTGGGCGATGGCAACCATTCTCTTGCAACCGCAAAGGCTTGCTACGAGGAGCAGAAGAAGGGTCTGAGCGAGGAAGAGTGGAAGAAGCTGCCCGCTCGCTACGCACTGGTGGAAGTGGTCAACAACCACGACGATGCGCTGCAGTTCGAGCCCATCCATCGCGTGATCTTCGACATTGATCCTGAGCATATCATGGCTGAATTTAAGAAGGCTTATCCCAATGCTTACGAAGGTAAGGGCGAGGGTCACGTCATTGAATACTGCTACGAGGGCAAGGAAGGCTTCATCACCGTTCCTGATCCCAAGGTGCAGCTGGCAGTCGGCACTCTGCAGACCTTCCTCGACGACTATCTGAAGAACGTCGGCGGCGAAGTGGACTACATCCACGGCGACGACGTCACCAAGGAGCTGGGCACCAAGAAGGGCAACATCGGCTTCCTGCTTCCCGCAATGGGCAAGGATGAGCTGTTCAAGACCGTCATGGCTGACGGCGTGCTGCCCCGCAAGACCTTCTCCATGGGTCACGCGCAGGATAAGCGCTACTACGTGGAGGCACGCAAGATCCGCGGCTAATCGCATACATATATCAAGACGCTCTCCTGCGGGGGAGCGTCTTTTTTAGGTTTTTCTGGTAATCTGTGTCACGATACGCTATAATAAACAGGAATGAACTGCCGCGATGTCGGCAAGGAAGGAAATGAATCCTATGAGTTTGCTGTTTTTTGGCTATTTTCTGCTGCTTCTGCGCTATGATCTGACCATTGCGGGCTTTACCTTTGATATTCTCTTTGACTTTGCGGGCTATCTGATTCTCGCAAAGGCTGCGGCAGAGCTTGCCGCTGAAAGCGGGAATATGAAAAAGACGGTGTTGCCCTGCAGACTTCTGGCGCTGCTTTCCCTTGCCATGATGGTGCTGGACGGTCTGGATCTGCTCGGTGCCATCCCCGCTGTGAAGTCCGTACTGGTTTTGGCTGTGAGCTTTGCGGTTCTGGTAATTCTTTATATCCACATCAAAGGCGTTTCTGAGATCGAGACGAACAGCGGCTATGACATGAAGACCCACAAGATCCGCCGCGACTGGATGATTCTGGCGCTTGCCATGATTTTCTCCCGTATCAGTATGTATCCCACCATCACCATTGTCGCGTCCTATGCGAATCTGGTATTTTCGGTGATCCTGCTGCTGGATCTCAACACCGCCATCAAGGGCTATAACGGCAAGATCCCCGCCCCTGCCAAGGAAGAAGTGGCTGTGACTGCGGAAGAAAAGAAGGAAGAACCTGTGATTGCCTTCCGCGCGGAAGAATCGGAAGAGGATGATGGCTGATGCTGCATTTGAAAGCGTATGCAAAACTGAATCTGACACTGGATATCCTGCGTAAACGCCCCGATGGATTCCACGATCTTGCCATGGTGATGCAGAGCATCTCCCTTGCGGACGATGTGAGCATTGCCGTGGAGGAGGAAAGCGGTATCCGCTGTGAGAGCAATCTGGGATTTCTTCCCTCGGATGAGCGCAATCTCGCGGTGAAGGCGGCGCTGATCTTCGCAAGAGAAACGGGGATCGAGCTGCCGGGTCTGCGCATCCGTCTGGAAAAGCGCATCCCCGCCTGCGCAGGCATGGCAGGCGGCAGCAGCGATGCTGCAGCCGTGCTGCGTGGTCTGCGGGAGCTGCTTGCGCCGACCATGTCCGCGGAAGAACTGGAGCGCATTGCTGCCTTTGTGGGCAGTGATGTACCCTATTGCGTGCGGGGCACCACTGCTCTCGCAGAAGGGCGCGGGGAAGTGCTCACCGATCTCGCCCCCTTGCCTCCGTGCTGGTTTGTGATCTGCAAGCCCGATTTTCCCGTCTCCACGCCGGAGCTGTTCTCCTGCGTGAACGTGAAGAAGATCGCCTATCATCCCGACACCAGGGGGATGATGGCGGCATTGAGCGAGAAGGATCTCGCAGGTGTTGCCCGCAGAATGTTCAACGTGTTTGAAAGTGTGCTGCCCCGCAAGTATGAGGAGGTCTTTGCCATTAAGCATCGTTTGCTGGAGCTTGGTGCCATGAATGCCGCCATGAGCGGCTCCGGTCCCACTGTGTATGGCATCTTTGATGATAAATGCGCGGCAGAACAGGCGTATACAGTCCTCAAAGCGGATTATGAGCAGTGCTATCTGGCAGAGCCCGTGGCGCACGCCTGATGTTTAAAAATGAAAAATACCGTCCAGACTGTGATTATCGCAGAAAGGACGGTATTTTTTATGTGTACATGGAAACGCTGGGAGAAAGCCCTTGCGCTTGCTCTGCTTTTGACTTTGTTGATCGCCGCGCGGGAATGCAGGATCGGCATGAAGCAGCAGCACGATCTGTCGGAAAAAATGGTGCGGCTTCATGTTCTTGCAAACTCCGACTCGGAAAACGATCAGCGGCGCAAGCTTTTGGTGAAGGATGCGGTGTTTGTCCGCACGGAGGAGATCCTGCGTAGCGCCGAGAATCGGAAGGATGCGGAGCATCGCCTGCAAAACGCTTTGCCCGAACTGGAATCACTGGCAGAGGAGACCCTGCGGCAGGACGGCAGGGCAGAAGAAGTATATGTTACCCTTGCAAATGAGCGTTTCCGCACCCGCTATTATGATGATTTCACTCTGCCTGCCGGGCAGTATCGTTCGCTGCAGGTGGTCATCGGAGAGGGAAACGGGCAGAACTGGTGGTGCGTGGTGTTTCCGCCGCTCTGCAGTGCGAGCGCAGACAGCTTTTCGCTGGCGGCAGAGCAGGCAGATTTGAACGAGGAGGAAATGCAGCTGATCCGCGCAGGGGAGAAGGAGTATCTGATCCGTTTTCGCACGGTAGAGCTTTGGAATCGTTTCATAGAGTCCCTTGGAGAAATGGGGAGCGGCGCGTGACGCCGCTCCTTCTTTTTGTATATACTGGAGCAGTCGGGTGAAAAGGAGGAAATGCGGATGAGACCGTGCCGCTGCCGCTGGCTGAGTGTTGCCGCCATTGCGCTGGGGATCGGAATTATGATCACGGTCCTGTTTCCCCAAGGGGCGCTGCTGTTTATGATCGCGGTGCTGCTGGTCGTTTGCGGACTATTGAGCATGAGAAGATAGGAGGGAAATCGCATGAAGGTCGTGATCTGGAAGTCTCCCAAGGCACTGCGGGGGGTACTGCGCTGCCTGTTCAAAATGAAAAACTGAGCATACTTTTCTCCGCCTCTTCATACAGTAGGACAGCCGTAATACAAACTGAGGAGGGGCAAGGCAATGGAACTGGACTTGAAACAGGAAATGCTGGACTGCTTTGAAATGGCAGCCGATTTCACAGTCACACAGGAGGAAAGCGCGGAAATGATCGTGCCGGACAGCAGCCCGGACATTTCCCGCATTGTCTCGGCAGAGGGCGAAGTGTTTGTCCGTAGCGTAGACGCGCATGAGGGAAAGGCGGAGGTTTCCGGCGTAGTGCAGGTGTCCCTGCTGTACATACCGGAAAAGACAGCGATGCTGCAGGTGCTGGAATATACGCTGCCGTTTATGATGGTAGAGGACTGCCCGAAGGACTGCGGCACACTGCGGGCAGTCCTGCACGCGGAGGAACTGAGTGCAAGAACGCTGAATCCTCGCAAGCTGCAGCTGCAGTGTCGGATCGGCGGCAATGTCATGGGCTATCGGCGGCTCTCATTGCCGTATACCACAGAAGTGGCAGACGACGAAAAGCTCCCCACCGAAAAATGGATGCAGCACGAAAGCGTCGCTGTCATCACAGCACTGGAGCAGCGGGACTTTTCCTACGAAGAGACCCTGCATCTCCCGCAGAATCGGGGGGCGGTCTCTGCGATCTACTGTTCCCGCATTCGCGCCCATGTAACAGAATCGAAAATCATCGGAAAAAGAGCGGTTGTAAAGGGAGATTGCTTTGCGGACTTTTTGCTGCGATACGAAAGCGGACGCTGCGAATCCGGCAGCTTTGAGCTCCCGTTTTCTCAAATCACAGAGCTGGAAGCATCACAAGATGCTGCCCTGCAGACGGTTTTGCAGCTGACTGCCGTAGAACCGAAGCTTCTCAGCGACGAGGACGGTGGCAGTGAGATCAAGCTGTCCCTCTTTGGTAAATTGCAGATGACGATCACAGAGCGCAGGGAGCTGACAGTACTCAGCGATCTTTACAGCACTGCTTACGAGACCGAGGTGGAGCGGCAGGAGCTGCAGTTTTATGACCTTGGCGAAAAGCTGTCTCGTCGGCAGACATGGCAGGATACGCTGGAGGTAGGGCTGACACCGGAGCGGGTGCTGTGGATCAGCACCTCCTGCAGCCCGGTCAGTGCCTATCGTGGTGCGGTTGGCGAAACCGAGCTGAGAACGCTGCTGCGTCTGCGGGTCTTGTACGCAGGAGAGGAGGGCCGCACCCTTTCGGCAGAACGAAGCGCCGAGGTTCTGCTGCCGATCGAAGATGCAGGCGATGGGCTTTGCTGCCGTGCTGTCTGCGCGCAGGATGCCTCAGCGGTCGTCACGGCAGACGGGATCGCGGTGCGCATCCCTGTTGACTTCGTGATGGAACAGCGGAAGATGAAAAAAATCGGCTGCGTGCGTTCCGTTCGCTGCGAGGAAAATAAGCCGAAGGACCTCTCTGCCATGCCATCGCTCGTTCTGCGCCGCAGGAAACAGGGGGAGAGCCTTTGGCAGATTGCCAAGCAGCATAACACTGCCTGCCGCGACATTCTTCTTGCCAACGGCTGCCGGGAGGAAAATGAGCTAAACGAAAACAGTCTGCTTCTGATTCCGAAGCGGCGGTAATGCAAAACAACTCCGCAATCTGCTGCAGCAGATTGCGGAGTTGTTGTTTGAAAAAGAAAGTAATTTTTTGCCAATTATCGAAAAATACATATATTGACAGAAACGATTTTATATATGAGAAAATGGGAATTGGGCTGTAACAAGTCAATGATAAAAAAGGTGCGTGATTCCACGCACCTTTTTTCATATTTTATCTTGCCCGCTCATACCTTGTACAAACGAAGTAAGCGGGAGGACAAAACATGACCACAAGCATTTATCAGGATATTGCAAGCCGTACCGCCGGTGATATTTACATCGGCGTGGTGGGTCCGGTTCGCACCGGAAAATCCACCTTTATCAAGCGTTTTATGGAAAGTCAGGTCATTCCCAATATTGACAACGTCTATCGGCAGGAACGGGCGCGGGACGAACTGCCCCAGAGCGGCAGCGGTCGGACCATCATGACGGCAGAGCCGAAGTTTGTTCCCGAGGAAGCGGTGGAGATCTCCCTTGGCGGGGGCGGCAGCTGCAGTGTGCGGATGATCGACTGCGTGGGTTATCTGGTCAATGGCGCACTGGGGCAGTTTGAAAATGAGCAGCCTCGCATGGTGACGACTCCCTGGTTTGACCATGAGATCCCCATGACGGAAGCGGCAGAGATCGGCACGAAGAAGGTCATCTGCGAGCACTCCACCATCGGTATTGTCGTGACGACGGACGGCAGCGTGACAGATCTGGAAAGGGAAGACTATCTCCCGGCTGAGGAGCGGGTGATCCGCGAGCTGAAGGAGATGAGAAAGCCTTTTGTGGTACTGCTCAACTCCGCCCATCCGGAGGATGAAACCACCCGTGCCATGGCGGAAGATATCTCACGGCGGCACGATGTCTGCTGTCTCCCTGTCAACTGCCAACAGCTCTCGGAAGTCGAAGTGAGCGATATTCTGAAAGCTGTGCTCTACGAATTTCCTTTGGTGGAGCTGGACATTTTCCTGCCTCCCTGGGTGGATGCCCTTCCCGGCGAACACCGCATCAAAAAGGAACTCTTTGATGTGATCCGCGGTGCAGCGGAGGAGCTCGCCCACCTGCGGGAGGTGGAAGGGCTTGCCCGGAAGCTGGGGGAGCATGAGCGCGTGGGGCAGTGCGAAATCCGAGAGCTCCGACCCGATACCGGAGCAGGTACGCTGCGGCTGAGCCTGCCGCGGGAACTGTTCTATGAAACCCTCAGTGAGCGCTCCGGTTTCCCCGTTACTGACGATGGTGATCTGATGACCCTGTTGACCGGGCTTGCCACCGTAAAGGCGGAATACGACAAAGTGAAGCAGGCGCTGCAGGATGTGCGGGAAACGGGCTACGGCATCGTCGTGCCGGGGCTGGAGGAAATGAAGCTGGAAGAGCCGGAGATCATGAAGCAGGGCGGTCGCTATGGCGTACGGCTGCGTGCCAGCGCACCCTCCATCCACATGATCCGCGCGGATGTGGAGGCTTCGGTCTCGCCTGTGGTGGGTACAGAAAAGCAGTCGGAAGACATGGTAAACTATTTGCTGCAGGAATTTGAGGGGGACATTGGCAAGATCTGGCAGAGCAATATGTTCGGGCGCAGCTTCAATGAACTCGTCAGCGAGGATCTGCAGGCAAAGCTGAAGCGTATGCCTGAGGACGCGCGAAAAAAGCTGCAGGAAACGCTGCAGCGCATCATCAACGAGGGCAGCACAGGGCTGATCTGCATTATTCTGTAAAGAAAAAAGCATCCGAAGTTTCAACCTTCGGATGCTTTTTGATGTGGTTACTTTACTTTGCGATGACCTTCTTCAGGTTCACAAAGCGGGGCAGGGAGGACTGCAGGGGACGCTCGGGCTCACCCTGGATCAGGGGCAGAGCGTACTCAACAAACTCACGCTTGATGCCGTTGTGCTCCTCGTTGATCCACTCCACAGGGAGCTTCTTCTCGGTGTTGGCAACGTCAGTCAGGTTCATCAGCTTGGTCTTGCAGACATAGTGACCGTTCTCATCGCAGCGCTCAAATGCCACCATCTTGTCGGTGATGCCGTTGACCGCATTCTCCACAGCAGCCTTACCAGCCATGAAGGACTCTTCGATGTCGGTCTTGGATGCGAGGTGTGCACCGCAGCGCTGCAGCAGGCTCAGCTCAATGCCGCGCACCTTAGCGCCAACCTTCTCCTTGACAACGTTTGCCAGCATAGCAGCGAGACCGCCCAGCTGTGCGTGACCGAAGCCGTCGGTAGCGGAAGTCTTTGCTTCGGAGACGAAGGAACCGTCCGCATAGTGGATGCCCTCGGAAACAGCGACCATGCAGTTGCCCTTTTCCTTATAGATACGCTCCACGTCTGCAAGGAACTTGTCCATGTCGAAGTCCACTTCGGGGACATAGATCAGGTCAGGACCTGCGCCGAACTCGGTAGCGAGAGCAGCAGCGGCGGTCAGCCAGCCTGCGTGACGACCCATGATCTCGACGATGCAGATCATACCGGTATCATACACGCGAGCGTCCTGATACACTTCCATGCAGGAGGTAGCAATGTACTTTGCTGCGGAAGCATAGCCGGGGCAGTGGTCGGTGCCGAAGAGGTCGTTGTCGATGGTCTTGGGCACGCCCATAACGCGGCAGTCATAGCCGACCTTCTGCATATACTTGGAGATCTTGTTGCAGGTGTCCATAGAGTCATTACCGCCGTTATAGAAGAAGTAACGAACGTCGTGCTTCTTGAACACCTCAAGGATGCGCTTGTAATCGGTGTCATCCACATCGGGATCCTTGATCTTGTAGCGGCAGGAGCCCAGTGCGGAGGAGGGAGTGAACTTCATCAGCTCCAGCTCAGCGGGATCTTCCTGAGACATATCAAACAGGCGATCGTTCAGAACGCCCTTGATGCCGTGCTCAGCGCCGTAAACAGCGGTGATGTTGGGGTTGTCCAGAGCGGTACGGATGACACCGTATGCGCTGGCGTTGATAACAGAAGTGGGGCCACCGGACTGACCGATGATGCATGCGCCCTTCAAAGTATTCATGAAGAAATACCTCCAGTCAAAAATTTTGCCATCGCGAGTTATCATAGCATATTTTGTATGGATTGTAAATCAAGAATTTGCGGAATTATTAACAGATTTGTTGAATCAAAAGCGCTGTTTTTGCGTTATAACGAAAAAACAGCGTGGAAACGGGGTCTGAATTACAAAAATTGTGTAAGTTTGCACTTGTCAAGACGGAAAAAGATAGGTAAACTAAAGTATGAAAAGGGGACTATAAAATCCACTATCAATAAAGGAGAACACTACTATGGCTCTTGTTACGACCAAGGAAATGTTTGAGAAGGCATATAACGGTGGCTATGCGATCGGTGCTTTCAACGTCAACAACATGGAAATCGTTCAGGGTATCACCGAGGCTGCCAAGGAGGTCAACGCACCTCTGATTCTGCAGGTGTCCAAGGGTGCCCGCGCTTATGCAAACCACACCTATCTGATGAAGCTGGTTGAGGCTGCTGTCATTGAGACGGGTCTGCCCATCTGCCTGCATCTGGACCACGGCGACAGCTTTGAAACTTGCAAGAGCTGCATCGACGGCGGTTTCACTTCCGTTATGATCGACGCTTCCTCCAAGCCCTTCGCTGAGAACATCGAGATCACCCGCAAGGTGGTTGAGTACGCTCACGATCACGGCGTGGTGGTCGAGGCTGAGCTGGGCTCTCTCGCCGGCGTTGAGGATGAGGTCAATGTTTCCGCTGAGGATTCCTCCTACACCCGTCCCGAGGAAGTCGAGGAGTTCGTCTCCAAGACCGGCTGCGACTCCCTCGCAATTGCGATCGGCACCAGCCACGGCGCATACAAGTTTACTCCCGAGCAGTGCACTGTGAATGAGAACGGCATCCTCGTTCCTCCTCCTCTGCGCTTCGACATTCTGGAGGATATCTCCAAGCGTCTGCCCGGTTTCCCCATCGTTCTGCACGGTTCTTCTTCCGTTCCCCAGAACTTCGTGAAGATGATCAACGAAAACGGCGGCAATATGCCCAACGCTGTCGGCGTGCCCGAGGAGCAGCTCCGCAAGGCAGCTTCCATGGCAGTGTGCAAGATCAACATTGACTCTGACCTGCGCCTGGCTCTGACCGGTACCGTGCGTCAGTACTTCAATGAGCATCCCGATCACTTCGATCCCCGCCAGTATCTGAAGCCCGCACGCAGCGCCATCAAGGAAATGGTCAAGCATAAGCTGATCAACGTCCTCGGCTGCGATGGTAAGGCATTCTAATTGAACTGCATACAAAAAAAGTCGTGTACCGCTTTCGGTACACGACTTTTTTACTGCTCCGATTCATTCAGTTCAAAATATGCCTTCCATTTTGGGAAACGGGGCGAAAAATCAAAAATTTTCTCAACTACGCCACACCAGAAGGAGATGAGTATGCCGTTGAGGAACGCACAGGCGACCGATCCGACACCGATGCCGACGATTCTGCCGAAGAACAGCAGCGACAGCACAAGGCTCACCGCAAAGCTTGCGAGGTCATAGCCCACTTTGAACTTACCCATTTCAATGTGAAATTTTCCGCTGAGACCCTTGACAAAGAGTTCGTAAATCTGGGGCGGGAAGTAGCTTTTGAAATAGAAGGAGATGGAGAAGGAGTTGACCATCATACCGACGATGTAAAGCGCAATGCGGTGTCCCAAAGTCGGCAGGGGAATGGATTCGACGATCGGCATCCAAAAGTCCAATACCACGCCGTAGCTGAACGCCGCAAAGAAGGAAAAGAGATAGCCCACTCGGAATTTTCCCATGATGAGGCAGAACAGCACCAGCAGCACTCCCTGCAGGCAGTACTCCGCCATGCCGAAGGTAAGAAAATCGAGCTTCAGCGATAGCAGATACGCAGGTACGACCACCACAGACAGTCCGAAATCGCCCCGTGCCATGAGCGAAGTCCCAAGCGGCAGAATGAGAGTGCCCAGCAGGAAGGAAAGCTCCCCGAAGGGACCGATTTTTTTCTTCATGGATTCGCTTCTTTCCACAAGAAAAGAGGAGGAAAGCCCTCCTCTTTTCTGTAAAGTGTTATTATTTTACAGATGAGCCTTGATGTTGGCTGCGATCTGATCAGCGGTGAGACCATACTCACGCAGCACATCGGCAGCCTTACCGGACTGACCGAACTGATCCTGCACGCCGATCTTGTGGAAGCCACAGTGGACCTTACCCATCAGAACATCTGCCACAGCATCGCCGAGACCGCCGATGACGGAATGCTCTTCCACGGTAAAGACCTTTCCGGTCTCGCTTGCGTACTTGGTGACAGTCTCTGCATCAATGGGCTTGATGGTGCTGACATTCACAACGGTCAGCTCAATGCCCTCAGCAGCAAGGAGCTTTGCAGCCTCCAGAGACTCGTTCACCATCAGACCGCAGGCAAAAACCACAGCATCCTTACCCTCGCGCAGGCACTGTGCCTTGCCGAGAACAAAGGGCTTCACCATGTCACCCTCGAACACGGGGGTAGCAAGACGAGCGAGACGGAGGTAAGCGGGACCCTCGTATTCAGCAAGGGCAAATACTGCTTCTCTTGCTTCGTTGGCATCAGCGGGCACCACCACGGTCATGCCGGGGATCACGCGCATGAGAGCGATATCCTCAATGCACTGATGGCTGCCGCCGTCCTCACCCACAGAAACACCTGCGTGGGTGGCAGCAACCTTCACGTTGAACTTGGGATATGCGATGCTGTTGCGGATCTGCTCGTAGGCACGACCAGCAGCAAACATAGCGAAGGTAGAGCAGAAGGGAACAAGACCGGTGGTGGAAAGACCTGCTGCCATGCCCACCATGTTTGCCTCTGCAATACCTGCATTGTAATGACGATCGGGGAATGCCTTCTGGAAGGTAACAGTCATCGTGGCGTGAGCCAGGTCTGCGTCCAGAACAACGACCTTGTCGTTCTGCTTGCCCAGTTCCACCAGAGCTTCGCCGTATGCGGCGCGGGTTGCGATCTTTTCACTCATTGTTTAACCCTCCAGTTCTGCCAATGCGGCTGCGCGCTGTTCCTCGTTCGGAGCCTTGCCGTGCCAGCCAACCTGATTCTCCATGAAGGAGATGCCCTTGCCCTTAACGGTGTGTGCCAGAATGCACTTGGGGCGACCAACGACTTCGGCATCCAGAGCCTTTGCAATGCTCTCAAGGTCGTTGCCGTCCTCCAGCTCAAACACCTCAAAGCCGAAAGCTGCCAGCTTTGCGGCAAGATCGCCCAGAGACATGACCTCGTCGTTGCTGCCGTCGATCTGCAGACCATTGTTGTCCACGATCACGGTGAGGTTGTCCAGCTTGTAGTGAGCTGCGGACATCAGGGATTCCCAGATCTGACCTTCCTGGCACTCACCATCGCCGAGGATGGTATAGACCTTGAAGTTCTTGCCCTGATGCTTGGCACCGAGAGCCATACCGACTGCGATGGAGCAGCCCTGACCGAGAGAACCGGTGGAAGCATCCACGCCGGGGATCTTCTTGGCATCGGGGTGACCCTGCAGGCGGCTGTGCAGCTGACGGAAATCAGCGTACTCGTCACGGGAAATGAAACCCTTTGCAGCGAGAGCGGCATAGTAGCAGGGAGCAGCATGACCCTTGCTCAGCACAAAACGATCGCGGTCGGGGTTATGGGGATCCTGAGGATCCACGTTCATACGGTTGCAGAAAACGCTCGCCATCAGCTCAACAGAGGAGAGAGAGCCGCCGGGATGACCGCTGCCTGCGTTCGCAGTCATATTGATGATGTCCCGACGCATCTGCGTACAAACGGATCTGAGCTCATCGAAATTCATTGAAATTACCTCCCAATCTAAGAGAACTTATGTAATTAGAGTACTCAATTTGACCTGTAAAGTCAATGTTTATCAGCAGAAGTTTTTTGAAAAACACAAAATGTGACATTGACAAAAAATGATGTGCGTGCTATCTTGAATATATGAACAAATAATCATATATTCACAGGAGGAAACAGAAATGAACACGCAGGATCTGTGCTGTGAAGTGGATCATATCCACGAAGATGTGGTTGATCGTTTGGGGCACCGTATGCCGGAGGATCGCAAGCTGGAGGACGTTGCTGAGCTGTTTAAAATGTTCGGCGACAAGACCAGAGCGCGTATTCTCTGTGCGCTGAGCATGGAGGAGCTTTGCGTATGCGATCTCGCGGCGCTGCTCGGCATGAACCAGTCTGCCATCAGCCACCAGCTTCGCCTGCTCAAGGCGGTGCGTCTGGTACGCTGTCGCAAGCAGGGGAGAGAAGTGTATTATTCTCTTGACGATCAGCATATTCAGGCGATTTTTGCCATGGCATTCACCCATGTGTCGGAGGAGGAAGTATGAGCTGCAAAAACAAGCAGTGCGGCTGTCACGCCGCCGCGGAGAGTACAAGCTGCACTTGCCACGATCACGAAGAGCATTCCGCCTGCGGCTGCCACGAGGAACACCGCAGTGACCACAGCAGTTGCGGTTGTCATCACGATCATCTCGATCATCACGAGCAGCATGGGAGCTGCTCCTGTCACAGCCACGAGGAAAGCCACGGCTGCGGTTGCGGCTGCGGTCATTCCCACGGCGGTGGGAAATACCTGCTGCCGCGCATTGGGATCTCTGCTGCGCTCCTGCTCGCAAGCTTTTTCCTGCCGCAGGATCATTTGCTGCGCTATGTACTTCCCGGCGCAGCCTACCTGCTGACCGGCATTTCCGTGCTGAAGGAGGCTGGGGAGAACATTCTGCACGGCAGAGTATTTGACGAGTGTTTTCTGATGGCGGTGGCATCTCTCGGTGCGCTGTGCCTTGGTCAATGGCAGGAAGCGGCAGCCGTGATGGTGCTGTATCAGCTCGGAGAATATCTGCAGGGAAAGGCAGTGGATTCTTCCCGCCGTTCCATCAAAGCATTGATGAATGTGCGTCCCGACAGCGCAAGAGTGCTGCAAAACGGCAAACTGACGGAACTTGCGGCGAAGGAAGTCGCAGTCGGTACCATCATTGAGGTGCATCCCGGCGAGCGCATTCCCCTTGACGGCGTGGTACTGGAAGGTACAAGCACCGTAGACCAGGCAGCACTGACGGGCGAATCCCTGCCCGTAGAGGTCGAAATCGGCGATACGGTTCTTGCAGGCTGCGTGAATCTCAGCGCTGTACTGCGCCTGCGGGTGGAAAAGGAGTTTTCTGATTCTGCCGCCAGCCGTATCCTGCATCTGGTAGAGGAGGCATCCGAGAAAAAAGCCCGTACGGAGCAGTTTATCACTCGCTTTGCCCGCATTTACACCCCCATTGTGGTTGGCGTCGCAGCGCTGCTTGCCGTGCTGCCGCCTTTGCTCGGCATTGGCACATGGGGGGATTACATTTACCGTGCGCTGGATTTTCTGGTGGTTTCCTGCCCCTGTGCATTGGTCATCTCTGTGCCGTTGACCTATTTTGCGGGACTTGGCTGTGCCTCCCGCAACGGTGTTCTTGTGAAGGGCGGCAACTATCTGGATGTGCTTGCCAGGGTGGAAACTGCCGCGTTTGACAAAACAGGTACGCTGACGGAGGGACGCTTCGCCGTCACCGAGCTCCTTGCGGCAGAGGGGCACACTGCTGATGCACTGCTGGAGCTGGCGGCTTACGGCGAAAGCGCGTCTACTCATCCTCTTGCCAAGAGCATTCTTGCAGCTTATGCAGGGGACATTCTGCATGAACGTCTTTCGCAGCAGAGCGAAATCGCAGGCAGCGGCGTAAGCTGCCTGCTTGACGGCAAATGCCTGCTGGTGGGAAAGGAGAAGCTACTGACTGACAACGGTATCGTCCTGCCAAAGGACTATTCTGCCAAGGGCACTGCCGTACTGGTGGGATATGACGGCAGCTTTGTGGGCACGCTCCTGCTGCGGGATCAGGCAAAAGCGGACGCGGCAGCAAGCCTTGCCGAGCTGAAAGAACTGGGTGTAAGCCATACGGTTCTCCTCAGCGGTGACCGGGAGGATGCCGTCTTGTCCCTGCAGGCAGAGCTCGGTATGACGGATGCACACGGCAGGCTGCTTCCCGCAGACAAAGTCGCTGAGATGGAGCGTCTCTGCAGCGATGAATCCCGCAAAGGAACAATCCTTTACGCAGGCGATGGCATCAACGATGCACCAGTCCTTTCTCTTGCCGATGTAGGCGTTGCCATGGGCGGGCTCGGTACAGATGCCGCCATGGAAGCCGCAGACGTGGTCATCATGGGTGATGCGCTGAGCAAGATTCCCCTCGCCATCCGCATCGCACGAAAAACCGGGCGTGTGGCAAAGCAGAATATCATATTTGCCCTTGCTGTTAAGCTTGCGGTGATGCTGTTGGCAACGCTGGGACAGGTGGGGCTCTGGGTCGCTGTGTTCGCCGATGTAGGCGTTTGCCTGCTGGCAGTGCTGAACTCTCTGCGCGCCTCCCACATCTGAAATGAAACCGATCATCTTCTCCGACATACACTGTAGGGGAGGGTGATCGGTTTGTCATTATTGCTGTTTCCCTATGAGCGGCGCAGCGCCGTGCGCTATGCCCGCCGCTGGGCTTACGGACGGAATCCCGCCTTTTATGATTATGAAAAAATCGGCGGAGATTGTACGAATTTTGCTTCACAGTGCCTCTATGCAGGGGGCGGAGTGATGAATTACAGCGACCCGTTCGGCTGGTATTACATTGATTCCAACCAGAAATCTGCGTCCTGGACGGGCGTGACATATCTGTATAATTTTTTGACCCGTGCAGATCGCTCCATCGGTCCCGTCGCAAGGGAAGTGGAGCTTGAAGAGATCCGTCCCGGAGATCTGGTGCAGCTTTCCTTCAACGGCGAGAACTATCAGCATACACCCGTGGTGGTTTTCGCAAGAGAACCCAAAACTCTCGGCGATATTCTGATTGCAGCCCACAGCTACGACGCACTGGATCGTCCGCTGGACAGCTACGATTTTCAAAAAATTCGTTTTCTCCATCTGGAAGGGGTTTATCGGGAGATTGCCGGATTTCGAGAGCCACAGAATTGAGCGTTTTCTGCATTTTGCGACCAAACAGACACCGCTGACAGGTTTTTTAAGCTATGTCAGCGGTTTATTTGATGAAATGTTTTGATAATTTTTTGACAAATTGTAGAAATGGAATTGACAAGCACTCAAAAACGTGCTTTACTAATAAATATAACAGCGTTATAAAACAACGTATTAAGGATGTGACAATATGCCGCCGAAGCCAAAACTGACCAAAGAAGAAATCACCGTCATGGCACTGACCCTGATCAAGGAGGAAGGTGTCGAAGCGCTGACAGCCCGCGAGCTCGGAAAGCGACTGGGTGTTTCCTCCACGCCGATCTTTACCGTATTCCGCAACATGGACGAGGTAAAAGAGGCGGCAAGAGCGCTTTGCTACACGGAATTTGAGAAGCAATTCTCCGATATCGAGAGCTATACGCCTGCGTTCAAGCGGGTCGGTATGCTCACCGTTCGCTATGCCATCAACCAGCCCGAAATGTTCAAGCTCCTGTTTATGCAGGCGCATACGGGCGAACAGGGCTTTGAAAGCACCTTCCACGATCTCGGCGATGTGGGCAAAAAATGCATCAGACTGCTTCAGCGGGATTATGAGGTCAGCGAAGAGGATGCCCGTCGTCTGTTTGAAGCTATGTGGCTGTACACCTTCGGACTTGGCGCTATGTGCGCCATGCGGGTATGCCAATTCAACGAGGAGGAAGTTGCCGTCCGCCTTGGGCAGGCATTTGTCGGTATGATGATCGTCATCAAGAGCGGCAGATACGACGGTCTGCTCAACAAGCCGGAGAAGGATTCCGGCGGTATGTTCAACGGCATGAGAGTCAAGGATATTCCCATGTAAACACGCACAATTCAAATTTATATAACTTTACAGGAGGAAACGACAATGCGCTTTGGGAGGACAGGGCAATGAAACGAGCTTTGAAGAATTTCCGTATTCGCCTGAAAATGATCACTTCTCACGGCACGATCGCGGTTCTGGCAGTGCTTTGCTCTGCACTTGCGCTGTATGGCGTTGCAGGTCTCATTGTCAATCTCACCACACTCCACGAGGATGCAATGGGCTGCTTTGACGCTGCCGCTGATCTGATGTACGCAACTTCCGACATTGACCGCGATATCCTCGGTACCATTTCAGAGGGCAGCACTGACTATTACAGTCAGATGGAAGCGTCCGTAAACGAAAACATTGCTGCCATTCAGACTGCTTTTGAAACGCTGGATACCCATTTAGGAAACTTCTGTGAGACAGATGCCGTCTTTACGCTGAGCGAACAGCTGGAGCAGATGTTCAACGAGAGCGAACCCGTTCGCACTCGCATCCTGCAGTATCTGAAAAACGGCGAATTTGCCGAGGCTGATACGCTGTATATGGAAGATTACCGCGTCAGTCTCAGCCGTATCACTGCAGCTGCCGATGAGCTCAAGAGTGCGATCTATCAGGCTGCCGACGATTATTGTGTGTATTCGCGTACCGTCAGCAACGGCGGTGTCCTTGTGATCCTCGTGCTGATCGTGGTCTGTCTGATCATCGGTACACTTTTGACGCACATCGTCAGCGACTCCGTCCGTCTGCCGGTCACGCAGCTGATGGCTGCATCCGAACAAATGAAGGAAGGTAACCTTTCTGCAGCGGATAGCATTACATACGAATCCAATGACGAGCTTGGAAACCTTGCGGCGTCCATGCGCGAGACCATGCAGTTCCTCCATAGCTATATTACCGAGATCAGTGACACGCTGCATCGTATGGCGAACGGAGATCTTTCCATCGAGGAAAGCTCCATCACGGAATTTCGCGGTGATTTTGCTTCCATCCGGGAATCCATGACCTATATTCTGTCCCATCTGAACAGCACGCTTGGCAGCATCAATCAAGCCGCCGAGCAGGTCAACAGCGGTGCCGTCCAGATCGCTTCCGGCGCACAGACCCTTGCACAGGGTGCCAGCGAACAGGCAGCCTCTGTGGAGGAGCTTTCTTCCGCCGTTGCTGATATCTCTCAGCAGATCAACATGACTGCCGCAAACGCCAACAGCGCCATGGAAAGTACCCGTTCTACCTCGGATCAGGCAGAAATGTGCAGCGTACACATGGAAAAGATGATGGCAGCGATGGCTGACATCACCGATAAATCCTCTCAGATCAATCGCATCATCAAGACCATTGACGACATCGCATTCCAGACCAATATTCTCGCGCTGAACGCCGCCGTGGAAGCCGCCCGCGCAGGCGCTGCCGGCAAGGGCTTTGCGGTGGTGGCAGATGAGGTGCGCAACCTTGCAGCCAAATCCGCAGAAGCCGCTAAGAACACCACTGAGCTGATCGAAAGCACCGTCAGTGCCGTCAACAACGGTACCAAAGTGCTTGCCGACACCGCAGATACGCTGGCAGGCGTTGTGAACGACTCCCGCAAGGCATCCGATCTGGCAGGTCAGATCGCCGATGCCGCTGCCGGTCAGGCAACCGCTGTGGTGCAGATCAGCCAGAGCATTGAGGTGATCTCCGGCGTTGTCAACAGCACATCGTCCACAGCAGAGGAAAGCGCCGCATCCAGTCAGGAGCTGTCCGGACAGGCAACCATGCTCAGCGGCATGCTGGAGCAGTTTAAGCTGCGCCAGGCAGACGCATACGGATATCGCTGAGTAAAACAGAATCATATGAAAAGTACCACCAATGACATGAGCGTTGGTGGTACTTTTCATTATGCGCAAAAACTTCCGGCAGATGAAAGCGCATTTTTGCGCGCTTTTCCTGTTTACCCCTCCCCTTAATTGAACAAAATTTTTATTTTGTTCAATTGAGGATATGCCTTTAAAACCTTTGTTTAATTTGTTCCCTGCCTTTCTCAAGCCCCTCCTTTCAATTTTTAAT
>JAFVXA010000060.1 GCA_017501355.1 Oscillospiraceae bacterium | reverse complement strand
CTGAGGCATCTGGTTTGCCTGTGCCAGCATAGCCTGAGCGGACTGGAGCAGGATGTTGTTCTTGGTGTAGCTGGTCATCTCGTCTGCGATATCCACGTCGCGGATGGTGGACTCTGCATCCTGGATGTTCTCGGTCATGATGGCCAGGTTGTTGTTGGTGTGTTCCAGACGGTTCTGGATCGCACCCAGATCACCTCTGGTGGAGGAAACGGTGTTGATAGCATCCTTGATCTTCTTGATTGCCTCAGCAGCGGAAGCCTGATCCTTCACACTGATGCTGGTGGTGTCGACACCGAGAGCCTTGGTGTGCATATCACCGACAACGACCTTCAGCTGGTTGTAGCTTTCGGCGGTGTCGCCGATCTGAAGCTGCAGACCGGAACCGACATTGCCGCTGGCATCTGCTGCCACTGTGAAATCAACATCCGTGGCTGCAGCGGTACCGATACCAGTCTGCTTATAGGTGATGGTCAGACCGTCGCCGATAGCTTCCGCTACAGCAGCCTTAGCTTTCGTCTTATCGGCCACCGTGATTTTGATAGTGTGAGTGCCAACAGCAGTGTTAGCACCAGTGCCATCCTTGGGCTGAGTGACTTCGATCTTAAGACCTGCAGCCGTAATCTTATCATCAGCGGAAACATCGACGGTCTCACCGCCAACCTTCAGCGTCTTGACAGTAACCGCACCAGTGTCCTTTGCGGAGTTCAAAACGATTTGGTCGCCTGCCTTCAGCTCGCCGCCGATGATAGTCATAGGATTCTTCTCGTGAACACCCGCAGCTACAGCGATGTCAGTTGCAGTCTTGTAGCCGCCGAGAGTGCCATCCAGCAGCTTAGTGCCGTTGAAGTTGGAGGAGTCAGCGATACGATCGATTTCCTTCGCGAGAGCTTCCACTTCCTTCTGCAGGTTGTTGCGGTCGACATCGTTGTCATAGGTGCCGTTTGCGGACTGGGTTGCCAGGGTGGTCATGCGGTTGAGCATATCCTGAACTTCCTGCAGAGCACCTTCAGCGGTCTTCACGAGAGAGATACCGTCCTTGACGTTGGACTGTGCCTGCTTCAGACCGGAGATCTGCGCACGCATCTTCTCGGAAATAGCGAGACCTGCTGCGTCGTCGCCTGCGCGGTTGATCTTGTAACCGGAGGACAGCTTCTCCAGGTTGCGGCCCAGAGCATTGGTGTTTGCACCGTAGTTACGATAGGCGTTCATCGCCATAATATTGTGCTGAATACGCATAATTTGAATCTCCTTTTCAAATTTGTTCTGTGGTCGCTATCCGTGCGTACCACTGTTTTGTTGTTTTGCCCACGCGGCGGTTCACGGATCGGCCGTTTCCGAAAGCTGCCTTGTGTGCGGTTTTATATTTCACCGATCGCACCGATCGGATGAAACCGAATTAATCTGCGAGGGTCTCCAGTCTCGAAAGCAGTGCCTGCAGGCGATCCTGCGTGGCGGCGTTTTCGGTGAGGGTGCTGAGCTCGTTTGCGATGGCGGTGAGCTCTTCGGCGGCAGAGCGGCGGCGGGTGGTTTTCTGCGCCAGCTTCTCGCTCTGACGGAGGTTGTGTTCCCGTCTTGCGGGGGAAGCGGGGCGGCGCTTGAGCAGACCCTCAGGACGTTCACCGTCTCGTTCCTGCACCTCGCCGCGGAGGATGGCAAGCTCTCTCGGTGCCTGCACGGAGACGCGGTTCACAGCGCCGTCGCGAAAGATCTGAATGACGATGTTATCGCCGATGGTGATGTATTCACCGCTTTTGAGCTGCAGCGAAAGCATAGGCACCCTCCTCAAATTGACAGGTTCGACCAAAAAGTGTACTTTTTGGTCAAAACTCAAAAATGCAAAAATTTTTTAAAAAAGCCCTTAATTTTGTACTTTATTGCACCGATAATAAGAGTGTAAGGAACAAGGACAGAGTGACTGAAAAGTACACTTTTCGGTCACTCTGTCCTCGCTTTTGTGTATGGAAAAGTTGCAAAAATCCCTGTGGTGCTATGTTTCGTACTCGCTTGCGTGATAACGGAAGGTGGTTGTCGCCATGCCGCAGGCGCGTGCTGCGTCCGCGCAGGTGATATTGCCCTCTTTCCAGCGGCGGCAGAGGTCGGCATAGTTTTCGGGCAGGGGCTTTGCGGGGCGTCCGAAACGTACCCCCCGTGCCTTGGCGGCAGCAATGCCCTCCGCTTGTCTCTGGCGGATATTTTCGCGCTCGTTTTCCGCCACAAAGGACAGTACCTGCAGCACGATGTCGCTGAGGAAGGTGCCCATGAGATCCTTTCCGCGGCGGGTGTCCAGCAGCGGCATATCCAGCACCACAATATCTGCCTGCTTTTCCTTGGTGAGGATGCGCCATTGCTGCAGAATCTCGTCATAATTGCGTCCCAGACGGTCGATACTCTTGATATAGAGGAGATCGTCCTTTTTTAATTGCTGTACCAAGCGCTGGTAATTCGGACGGTCAAAATCTTTGCCCGATTGCTTATCCATGAAGAGCCGTTCGCTGCTTACCCCTGCGTTTTCAAGGGCGATGCGCTGACGGTCTTCGTTCTGGTCACGGCTGCTGACGCGGATATAGCCGTAAATGTTTCCTGACAAGGTGAGTGCCTCCTTTGGGGTATTGTACGATCTGATTGTCTCAATTTCGCCCGGGAAAGGGAAGAGGACTGCCGCAGGGTAAGAAAAATGCGCGGCAGCTGCCGCGCATTTTTCAAGGATCGCTTACAGATTCTTCTCGTAAGCCTCGACCATCTTCTTGAACGTGTGACCCGCAGGAATGCAAGGCTCGTAATCCGTTGCAGTGCCTTGGTTTTCCGGGTGTTTGGTCAATTCCTCAGTCATGTTACCCACACGACGTTCGAACTTTCTAAAGTACTTTTCGGTGGTTTCGCCGGTGAAAATCTTGATCTGAAGCAGGAGTGTATTTTCGTCCGAGGGAGTGACGAAGATCTTGTCAATATACTTGTCGATAAACTCTTTGGAGATCACGCCGACTGCCGCATCCCGCTGAGCGTTGGCAAGAACCTTTTTGATCTCCTCGATCCTGCGGCGGAACTCTTCGCCCTCAAGAACAGTCTGTTCCAGTTCGGCGATTTCGGCTTCCGCAGCTTGAATCTCCTCGTTACAGGAGGCAGTCATGGATTTGAAGTCGGCATGGGTGATGCTGTCATCGGCAGCAAGCTGCAGGAGCTTGTTTTTCTTTCGGTTTGCAAGGTCGATGATTTTTTGCTGCTCCTCGATCTTTTGGGGGAGTGCACCGTTTTCGGTGAGAGTGTGATACATCCTTGTGTATTCCAAAACCATCGCATCGGCATCTGCTTTGGTGTCGCAGAAAACCTCAAACAGCAGGGGCTTGATTTCTTCCTCATAGATGGCAAAGCTTTCACAGGAGTCAGCACCGTTCTTGATTTTGCCGGAACAGACCCACTTGCTGTTTTTCTTGCCGCTCCTGTCCTTGGATTCCCGACGGTAGTAAGGCTGTCCGCAGTGCGTACACCACAGCTTGCCGGTCAGGAGATTGGCGTGATTGCAGATGCCCTGTCGGTTCTTCACATCCTCGCTGCGTCGCTTGAGAATCTCGTTTGCCTGATCCCAAAGTTCTTCGGACACGATGGCGGGCACGATCTCACCGCTTTTATCCTTGAACATGACCCATTCCTCCGGCGGGAGGAATTTTTGCTTTTTGGTGAACATATCCACCACTTTGACCTTGTTGCCCGCATAGTACCCCTTGTATTTCGGGTTTGCAATGATGTTCGACATGGTGGAATGAGCAATCTTGTTGCCGTTGAGATTCCGATAGCCCTTTTCCCAAAACAGGGTTTCGATCTGCTTCATAGAGTACTTGTCGGAGGCGTACAGCTCAAAGAGCTCTCTTACCATAGGCGCTTCAGACTCGTCGATGACCAGCCTCTTCTGATCCTTGCGGTATCCGAAGATGCGGCTGTTGCCCAGCACCACGTTTTGCTTGATCGCCTGCTGATGACCGAACTTCACACGGGATGAGAGCTTGCGCAGTTCGTCCTGTGCGATGGAGGACATGATGGACAGGCGAAGCTCGCTGTCTTCGTCCAAGGTATTGATGTTATCGTTTTGGAAAAAGACACCCACGCCATAGCCGAGGAGTTGGCGTGTGAACTGGATCGAGTCCAAAGTATTACGGGCGAAACGGGAAATCTCCTTGGTGATGACAAGATCGAAACGACCTTCTGCGGCTTCGTCTATCATGCGGTTGAAGTTCTCGCGCTTCTTTGTGGAGATACCGGAAAGGCCTTCGTCAATGTAACCGGGCACAAAAGTCCATGCCCGATTCTTGCGGATCAGATCTTCATAGTATCGGATTTGGTTTTCCAATGAGTTGAGCTGCTCGTCCGATTCCGAGGAAACGCGGGCGTAGTAGGTCACTCTCAATGGAACATCATATATGCTTTTGGTGCGGAGCTGCTGCCGCACAGTATGGATATCCATAGTTGTTCTCCTTGATTTCGTAAAATCATCATCTATATTATAAAATTTGTTTCAAAGAAAAGCAAGGGGCTGCGGAAGATTGCAGTCCCTTGCTTGCGTTGTGATTTCTATCTCGACAGGCTTTTCGCTGTTCGAGCGTCAATTTTGTTGATCATCAGGATTCGCTCCCGTTCGGAGATCAAGCCTTTTTCAAACAGCACCTGATTATAATATTTCAGCCAGGCTTCTTCGACGAGAAGCTTTTTCTGTTGCTCGGGGTTAAGGGTCTTGCTCATTTTAATTGCCATAGAATTCCTCCGTTTCAATTTTATTATTGCCTTAAATATTCTGCTCCATTCGACCGTGATGCACATATTTTCGCTCGGTATATGCCCGGATGACCTCGGTCGGAATGGCATCCACCGTGCGGCGAAGCTCGTCCAGTTCACTCAGCTTCTGAGTGATTTCAAGCTTGCGCTTCACGCTCTCCTTGCTTGCGGAGCTCAGCTGCTTTTCCAAATCTACTTTTTCTGCGCTGAGTTCCTTGTAGAGCTTGTCGTACTGTTTGAGCTTTGTTCGCAGTCTCTCCGCACCGGGGATGTACTTGTCCAGCAAGATTTCCAGTTCTTCGGTCTTCTCTTTTTTGTTGAACAGATTGCTGTCGCTTTGAATGGCGAGAATCTGCTCTTTCATCCGATTCAGATGTACCGCTTCCTTGAAGAGCCTTGGCGGGATATGGGTGCGCCCTGTTTCGCTGGCACTTTCGCCCCGCTCCAGATCGGGATATTTCTTCACCATGTGTTTCCAAAACTCATCCTGCCACCAAGTCAGCTTTTTCTTGTTGCCGACGATTTCCTTGGCGCTGAGTTGCTTGTCCTCAGTCAGCGGGACAAAGCATAGGTGCATATGGGGTGTTTTCTCGTCCATGTGTACTACGGCGGAGATAATCGTTTCTTTCGGCTGGTGCTGTTCGATGAACTGCAATGCTTCGGAAAAATAAGCCTTCACCGCGGATGGTTTCTCTTTGCAGTTTGGCGGAAAGGTTGGAAACGCTGTCGCTCCAACCGTGTTGGTCTGCCAAAAGATCCACCACTTCCTGCATGGTGAATCCGGCACGAATGATTTGTGCCTTGATTTCGTTTCTGATGTTCAAGTGATTCTCCTTTTCCGTTATGAAAACAGCGAAGCGGCTGCACGTGTTGGCAAACCCGCTTCGCTGTTTGATGTAGTATTCGTTTGTCCTTTGAATCGCTCCATTTTGAAGCCTCGATCCCCTGTTCACAAGAGGGGGTGTCCGACTTTGCGAAACTGAGTGACAGTTCCCGAAACTCTGCAAATGCACACTTTGCAGGAAAGCCCGTACACGGTTTCGAAAACCGCGATTTCGTGAAATCATTTCACGTTTCGACAAAGTTCTTTACGGTTTTCATGTATCTTGAAGATAGCCCAGCTTTTTCAGCTCTTTCAGATCCAAGAGAATGTCTTCGACTCTGCGCTTGGCAAGGACGCTGAGATCGTAGAGATCGGGATTCTCTTCGATCAGAAGCAAGGTCATGAGTAGCTTCTGATTGCTTGAGAGGTTGCTGTCATAGATATGCCGCAGGGGTAGCTCTTTGGAATGCGGTTTTGTCATTTGTCCTCCTTCTTGATGTTTTGCAGATGCTCCTGCAAGAGTGTGATTTTGTTGTCCTGCATCATGCCTTCTACCAATGCTGTTCGCTCTTTCTGCGGGCTTGTGGTCAGTTGCTCCACCATGTACTGCGTGCATTCGAGCATTCGGCAAGCTTCGCTGTAACGAGGATCAGCCTCTTCGTCGGGACTCTGCGGTGTGTACCGTTTTTTCCAGTTGGTCAGGACTTGCAGATACTCGCGCAGAGTTCGAAGGCACAGCTTTTCATTTTCACCCTGTGTCTGGTAAGCCCGTAGCTTTGCCAAAACAGATGGCTTTTGGGTCTGCCCTGAGATGTCACTGTTCTTTGACGTTGTAGTCGGTGCAATGATTGATTTAGTAGTTTCAAAAATAGCCATACATATTTGCCCTTTCATTTTCATTGGCACTATTGAGTTTTCAAGGTGCACTGTGCGGTTGACAAAGACAGCTTAGCGAAAAAAGACGCTCTCCCCCGTATATCCAAGAGGTTGGAAATGGGGGTAAAAATGCGTGGATTTCCACGCTTATGGAAATGAGGAGGAAATATATGCAAACGAAGCTCACGGTTCAGGAAAGATTGAAAGATCTGCGCGTTGTGGATTTGGGTTTGACGCTGGAAGAGTTGGCGGAACGCACAGGTTTGTCCCGCTCTGCTCTTGGAAAATATGAGTCCGACGAAACCGCCAAGGACATCAGCCCCTATGCGATCCGAACACTTGCCAAGTTCTACGGTGTGTCCACGGACTATCTGCTGGGACTGACAGAAAATAAAAATCACCCAAACACAGAACTGAACGCTCTGCATTTGAGTGATGATGCAATTTCTGTATTAACGACTGCCGACTTCAATCACCGACTGCTCTCTGAAATGATTTGCCACAGAGATTTTCAGCGCATGATGCTGGATGCGGAGATCTATGTGGATCGCATTGTGGACATGCGGATCACCGAGCTGAACGCCATCGATGAATCGATGCGAGAGGAAGTGATTCGGGAAAAAGGAAACAGTCAGGAGGATATGCCCCTGCGGGCATTGGAGCTGGCGCAGGTGGAAGAACACGAGTATTTCAGCTACATCGTCTCCAAGGATCTCAACGGCATACTCCGTGACATTCGTGAGGTACACCGCGAAGATGTTACCACGGCGGATGAGGGTTCCATCGTTTTGGATGTACGAAAAGAAGTGGAGGCTGTTGCAAGCTTTAAGGGTAGTTATCAAGAAAAGCAAGCCCGCATTTTCCTGGCCAACCTCGGTATCGACTACGATGCGCTTACCATGGAGCAGTTTGTAAATCTGATCGAAATACTGAAGCTGTCCAAGTATGCGGGGAGCCCATTCAGCCAGCGCGGCAAAAGCAGCATGACACATGGAAAGAGCAAAAGTAAAAGCAAGAGTAAGAGCAAAAAGAAGCGGAAGTGATATTGTGCGGCAAGTGTGCTGATTTAAGCATGCACCATTCCGCGTTTGAAAGCGCCTGATGGATACCGAGCCATCAGGCACTTTCATTTTTTAAATGGAAACCACAGTGATGAAGGACTGTTTTATGGCGTGATCAAATGGAAGCAGCAGATGTTTGCATAACGGAAGACGATACAATATGCTGTTTTGAGACCAAGGGGAGAGAATACAAAACGGAAGTCGAAAAAACGATAAAAGATATATCAAATGATATAAAAACGATTGACAAAGAAATGGTATCTATATACAATGTGATTGAAAATATAGCGAATGCGAAGAAGTGAACGTATCAACCAACAGTATCAGTCAGCGTACGCTGTTGATAATAATATCATTTTGGAGGTAGATCTTATGGCAAAGGCAAAAGAGACTAAAGCGCCCCGCGCAAAAAGAACCCCCACGTTCCTCGAAGCAATTATTCCCATTATTGTTATGCTGGTCGTTCTGACCATCGGTAAGGGCATCATGGGCTTGGCTACTGAGCCCCTGCTGTTGCTCGTTACCTGCCTTGCAGCTTTCATTGCATGGCGTGTTGGTACTACTTGGGATGAAATGATGGAAGGCATCTGCGAGAAGACCGCAAAGAGTATGCCCTCCATTCTGATTCTGATCGTTGTCGGCGCACTGGTCGGTACCTGGGTGCTGTCCGGTACCATTCCCATGCTGGTTTACTACGGTGTTCAGATCGTCAATCCCCAGTGGATGCTGGTCACCAGCTTCCTGATCTGCGCCATCGTCTCCGTTTGCACCGGTACCTCCTGGGGTTCCGTTGCAACCATGGGTGTGGCTCTGATGGGTATTGCGTCCACTCTGGGCGTGTCCCTGCCCGCAACCGCAGGCGCAGTTGTTGCAGGTTCCTACTTCGGCGACAAGATCTCCCCCCTGAGCGATACCACCAACCTCGCCCCCATCGCAGCAGGCAGCCAGCTCTATGAGCACATCGGTCACATGCTGTGGACCACCGTTCCCGGTGCTGCCATTTCCCTCGTTGTTTACGCAATTGCCGGTCGCGGCGTTGCATCCGACGCTACCGCAACCTCTGACTCTGTCAGCACCATGCTGGCTCAGCTGGAGCAGATGTTTGACTGGAATATCCTGCTGCTGCTCCCCGTGCTCCTCGTTCTGCTGGGCTCTCTGCTGAAGAAGCCCACCCTGCCCGTCATGATGCTCTCCACTGTTGTTGCAGGTGTTGAGGCAATGATCTTCCAGGGCGCAACCTTTGCAAATGTCATCACCGCAACCGCCAGCGGTTTCAAGGTCAGCATGATCAACCGCGAGGGCTTCGATTCCACCAATGTTGCATTTGAAGTGACCAAGCTTCTCGAGCGCGGCGGTATGAACGGCATCATGAGCACCTGCCTGCTGGTTTTCTGCGCACTCTGCTTCGCAGGTATCATGAGCAAGAGCGGCTGCCTGGAAGTGATCCTGCACAAGATCCTTGCTGTTTCCAAGAGCACCGGTTCTCTGGTTCTCGCAACGGTTGTTTCCTGCATGATCATGGGTCTGTCCACCGGTAACTCCTACATGTCTATTCTGATTCCCGGCGAACTGTTCCGCAAGGGCTATGTGGAAAGAGGCCTGCATCCCAAGAACCTCTCCCGTACTCTGGAAGATGCCGGTACCGTGTTTGTCCCCCTGATCCCCTGGTCCGCAGCAGGTGCTTACATGGCTTCCTGCCTCGGCGTGGAAGTTCTGGAGTTCCTGCCCTGGGCAGTGCTGTGCTATGTGGGCTTCATCATTGCCATCATCTATGGCTTCACCGGCATCGGTATTGCTAAGCTGAGCGAGGAAGAAAAGGCTCGCTATATGGCTGAAATGGTGTAAAATAAGACTGACAGATTTCTGTGCGCGGAAAGATTCCTGCGTACAGGGCTGTCGATGACTGCATCGCGCAGGGCAGGGCGATGTTCTGCCCTGCGTGGAGCCGTTTCAAAACAACGGTTAATTTACCGAAGGGAGCAATGCAATGCAGATGATTAAACTGATTAAAAATGCTGATGTCTATGCACCGGAACACCTGGGTAAGAAGGATATTCTGATTGTCGGCAACAAGATCTGCCGCATGGAGGATCACATTGAGGGCTATGATGCGCTCCCCGATGTGGAGGTTTTCGATGTGGAGGGCAAGAAGGTTCTGCCCGGTTACATTGATCTCCATGTCCATATCACCGGTGGTGGTGGTGAGCAGGGACCTGCTTCCCGCGTCCCCGAGTCTCAGCTGAGCGTCTTCACCACCAACGGTATCACCACGGTGGTCGGTCTTCTTGGCACAGATGGTATTACACGCAGCATTGAAAACCTTGTGGCAAAGGCTCGCGCACTGAATGAGGAAGGTATTACTGCCTATACCTTGACCAGTGCTTACGCATATCCCCCTGTGACGCTGACCGGCAGTGTGGAGAAGGATATCATCATGGTTCCTCCCATGATTGGTGTGAAACTGGCTGTGTCCGACCACCGCAGCTCCAACCCCACTGGCGAAGAAATCATTCGCCTCGCAACCGCAGCACGCCGCGCAGGTTTGCTCAGTGGCACGCCCGGTCTCGTGACGATGCACATGGGCTCCGGTCGCGGTGGACTTGATCCCATTTTCTACGCACTGGAGCACTCTGATGTTCCTGCGAAAAACCTGTTGCCCACGCACATGCACCGCACGCAGGAGCTGATCGATCAGGGCATCCAGCTGGTTCGTATGGGCGGCTATATCGACTTTACTGCCGGCTGCGACGATGTGGAGCTGGAGACCACTGCCGATAAGCTGGTCTACTGCCTGCAGGCTGAGGGTGTCAGCGAAGATCATGTCACCCTGTCCAGCGACGCTTACGGCAGCCAGCCCCGCTTTGATGAGAACGGCAACTGCATCGGTTTGACCTATGCTTCTCCGAAGTATCTGCACAAAACGATGCAGGCACTGGTCAAGCGCGGCATCGCTTTGGAGCGTGCCATCAAGCTGCTGACCACCACCCCCGCTGAGCTGCTGGGTCTGACCGGCGTGAAGGGCTGCGTGTGCGAAGGCGCGGATGCAGATCTGTTGGTGCTGGGCGATGACCTTGCTATCGACAGCCTGTTTGCCAAGGGTAAGACTGCGCTGTGGCAGAATGATATCCGTATGAAGGGCAGATTCGAATAAGCAGAGCCTTAGCATCCACGTTATCACCATTGATCATATTTCCCCTCTTTTCTTTATAAACGGTTCGAAGGAATTGTGTACGCGCAATTCCTTCGAACCGTTTTTTTGCCTCTCGGGAAGTCAGAACGCGCGGGAGAGAACAGAAAGTTTGCGTATTCCTGAATCCGATTTTGTTGCATGAGACGCGATTTTCTGTTATGCTATCCTATGTAAATTCCAACTTGCAGGCGGTTTATGTTTGCAAGGATACACGAAAGCAGGAGAAAGTATGGACATTTTTTCCCGAATCAGAGACCAGTATGATGAGTTCAATAAGGCGCAGCATCGGATTGCGGACTATATTTTACAACATCCTGAGATCTGCGGATTTGCTTCACTTCGTCAGTTTGCCGCAGCCACGGATACCACGGCTGCAACTGTTCTGAATTTTTCCCGCAAGCTGGGCTTTGAAGGCTTTGCGGAGATGAAGGCGTCGCTGCAAAAAAGCATTACCAAATATATGATGCCGATCCGCGTGGATGCGGAGGTAGATGCCTATTCCAACAGTGCGTTTGAAATGACGGTCAAGTCCGAGCAGGAAAGCCTTCAGAAAAACTTTGAGCAGATCGATCCCCAGCGGTATGAAGCAGCAGTGGAACTGATCCGGGAAGCTGACTGCATCTATACATTTGCCTATGACTTTTCGCCTGTCGTTGCCGAGTTTTTTACCTCTCGCTTCAAGCGACTTGGTCTGCAGGTGACGGATCTGTCCCACCTGCCCCTTACGGATGCACTGCACTCTCTGTCTCTGATGCGGAAAAATGATCTTTTGGTGCTGTTTTCGTTCCCAATCTATTCCAAAATCGTCGTATCCCTCGCGGAATACTTCCATAAGCGGGGATACCGCGTGCTGTGCTTTACGGATAGTGAGAAGAGTCCTGCGGCAAAGAATTCCAGCATTGCCCTGACAAGCCCTGCCAATCATATTTTCTTTTTCAACTCCATGACACCGACCATCGCCACGATCAATACCCTTGCATCGATGTTCCTGAGTCGAAATAAAGAAGTTTTTGACAGATATCGTGCCGATTTTGACGCACTGCAAGACTTCCTTTATCAGAAAGATGTTCTGACACCGGAGATGATGGACCCCGCCTTCCGCAAATCGGACATTTGACACTACCCATCGTGTTGATTGATACGAATGAAGAGTGAGTGCTGCGGCGGGTTTTATATACCTTTTGCTCCCCCGTTGTCGCAGGAAATCTTTCCGCGTTGCTTTAATATTTCCTTCTCCAACTAAAATCGAACAGCCGGTATTTGTGAATGAACGATCTCACAAATACCGGCTGTTCTGCTGATACCGGAAGGGTGTGTTGAAAACGGCAACACCCCTTTCCGTTACCAGCGGTCGCAAAAGGTATAACACACTAGACTTTGCGAGCAAAGTCGTGTGCCAACAGGGTGTGCTAGCCCCTATTGGATGACCCAAAGCCAAGGAGATGCTCTCCTCTGGACACCTTGCCATTTTCTTTGCATGACGGTACCCAAACTATAAAAAGGTGGTTTGGAACAGATGCAAAGAAAATGCAAGAAGATATGTTTACGCGATATGAGAACACATCTTCTTGTCACGAATTTTGCTGCAATGTTCTTAGGTATTATAATCTCCTTTAAAATGAAATTAATTTAATCATTTTGCTAAAAATGATTAAATTGAAATTGACTTAGGTGCAATTAAAACATATAATAAGAGTAAACTTAGAATCCACTGACGAGGTGTCTTATGCGCAATTATAGTCTCACAAATCAATGGCAGAAGCTGCTCACACCGGATATTGTTGCACTCCTGACACAAATCCACGAATTCAAGGGCGAACAGAATCTGTTTATCGAAGCAAACAGCGATACGCTGACGCACCTGTTGGAGATTGCCAAAATTCAGAGTACCGAAGCCTCCAACAGAATCGAGGGCATTTACACCTCTGATGAGCGACTGAAGAAAATCGTTTTGGATAAAACCACGCCGCAGACGAGAAACGAGCAGGAGATCGCCGGTTACCGTGATGTACTTGCTACGATTCACGAAAGCTATGAGTATATTCCTCTCCGCCCTTCCATGCTGCTGCAGCTCCACCGCGATCTCTACAAATTCAGCGGCATGAACATCGGCGGCAGCTACAAAAATGCCGACAATGTGATTGCGGAGGAAGATGCCGAGGGCAATCGTTTCGTCCGATTCCAGCCTGTCTCCGCATGGGAAACCGCAGAAGCCATCGACCTTGCCTGCAAGGCTTATGATAAAGCGCTGCAGGGCGGCGCAGATCCCCTGCTTCTGATCCCCATGTTCGTCTTGGATTTCCTCTGTATTCATCCCTTCAATGATGGTAACGGTCGCATGAGCCGTCTGCTGACATTGCTGCTCCTGTATCGCAGTGGCTATATTGTTGGCAAGTATATCAGTATTGAACGTGTCATTGAGCAGAGCAAAGAAACCTACTACGAAACTCTGCATCAAAGCTCTTTAGGTTGGCATGAGAACGAAAACGATTATGCCCCCTTTGTCCGCTATCTGCTGGGTACCATCGTTGCCGCCTACCGTGACTTTTCTTCCCGTGTGCAGCTCCTGATCACCAGTGGGCTATCCAAGCCCGAGCGCATCCGCGCACTGATCAAAGACACCCTCGGTAAGATCACCAAGGCAGAAATCATGGAGAAATGCCCGGACATCAGCCAAATCACCGTTCAGCGAACACTGAATGAACTGCAGAAACAGGGCGAGATCATCAAGCTCAGCGGCGGTCGATACACCGCTTATATCTGGAACAGGGAGAACGAATGATATGATTACCGGTGAACTGAAAACCAGAATCGACGGTCTGTGGGATATCTTTGCCGCAGGCGGTCTTGTGAATCCTTTGGACGTGATTGAGCAGGTTACTTACCTCATGTTCATTCACGACCTCGACGACACTGACAACCTCCGTGCTAAGGAGAGTGCCATGCTGGGGCTGCCCCACAAGAGCATCTTTGCCGAAGAGGTGCAGATCGGTGACCGCACCATTCCCGGCAATCAGCTGAAGTGGTCTGTGTTCCACGATTTTCCGGCGGGCAAGATGTACTCTGTCATGCAGGAATGGGTGTTCCCCTTCATCAAGAATCTCCACGGAGACAAAAACAGCGCCTATTCCAAGTACATGGATGATGCTATTTTTAAGCTGCCCACGCCCCTGCTGCTGAGCAAGGTGGTGGACTGTCTTGACGATATTTACAATCAGATGGCGCAGATCCACGATGCCGACATCCGCGGCGATGTGTACGAATATCTCCTCAGCAAGATCAGCCAGTCCGGTCGCAACGGTCAGTTCCGTACGCCCCGCCATATCATCCGCATGATGGTGGAGCTGATGCAGCCCCGCCCCGACGATGTCATCTGCGACCCTGCCTGCGGCACTTCCGGTTTCCTTGTGACTGCGGGAGAGTATCTCAAGGAAAAGCACAAGGAAGAGATCTTCTTCAACAAACAGAAGAAGGATCATTACATGAACCACATGTTCTTTGGCTACGACATGGATCGCACCATGCTGCGCATCGGTGCCATGAACATGATGACTCACGGCGTGGACAACCCCTTCATCGAATACCGTGACAGTCTCAGCGATCAGAATCCGGATAAGGAGAAGTATTCTCTCATTCTTGCAAATCCGCCCTTTAAGGGCAGTCTCGATGCCGATACCGTTTCTGCGGATCTGCTGAAGGTCTGCAAGACCAAGAAGACGGAACTGCTCTTCCTCGCCCTCTTCCTGCGGATGCTGAAAGTGGGTGGTCGCGGCGCGGTCATCGTCCCCGACGGTGTGCTGTTTGGCTCTTCCACCGCGCACAAGGCGATCCGTCAGGCTCTTGTGGACGGCAACCGTTTGGAAGCTGTGATTTCCATGCCCAGCGGTGTCTTCAAGCCCTACGCAGGTGTCTCCACCGGTATTCTGATTTTCACCAAGACCGGTCACGGCGGCACTGACAAGGTGTGGTTCTACGATATGACCGCCGACGGCTTCTCGTTGGATGATAAGCGCACTTCTGTTGCAGAAAATGACATTCCCGACATCATCGCCCGTTTCCGTGATCTGCAGAGCGAAGAAAACCGTGAGCGCACCGAGAAGTCCTTCTTTGTGCCGAAGAGTGAGATCGTGGAAAACGGCTATGACCTCTCCATTAATAAATATAAGAAGACCGAGTATAAGCCTGTGGAGTATGCGTCCACACAGGAGATCATGACCGACCTGTATGAGTTGGAGATGAAGATTGAGAAGGAACTGGCAGAGTTGGAGGAGATGCTGTGATGGCAAGATTGGGAGATGTCTTTACTATTTCCTCAGGTGGTACACCCAACAAGAAAGAGACTTCGTTCTATGAACATGGAACAATCCCGTGGGTTAAAACTGGAGATTTAAAAGGAAAGTATGTTCCGGATATTATTGAATGTATTACAGAGGCAGGTTTAAATAATAGCTCTGCAAAACTGTTTCCACCAAATACAGTCTTGATTGCAATGTACGGGGCAACAATTGGTGCTTGTTCAATTCTTCCTTATGAAGCATCTACAAACCAAGCTTGTGCCGCATTCTTGCCGTGTGACAATGTTTTGCCAGAGTATTTATTCTACTTCTTAAGCAGCAAAAAAGAACAATTTGTCAAGGACGGCGTTGGTGGTGCGCAGCCAAACATTTCTGCGGGATATCTTAAAAATGTAGAGTTTGATATCAAACCGATTGATAAGCAAAAAGAGGTTATCTGTAGCTTGAATCTGGTTGACAACCTAATTTCTCTCCGCAAGCAGCAACTTGCAAAACTGGACGAGTTGGTCAAATCCCGATTTGTCGAACTGTTTGGTGACCCCAATCTTAATAATAAAAGTTGGGAAAAGGGTGTAATCAATGATATTGGAACTTGTGTTGCAGGTGCTACTCCAAGTACACAAGTTAAGAAATATTGGGAAAATGGCACTATTCCGTGGATGAGTTCTGGAGAAGTCAATAAGGGGAGAGTATTTGAAACAGACACAAAGATTACACAATTGGGATATGATAATGCAAGTACAAAGTTAGTGCCTCCTAAAACCGTCGTGTTAGCAATGGCAGGACAAGGAAAAACAAGAGGCACAGCGGCAATTACAGAGATTGAATTATGCACTAATCAGTCAATATGCTCTATTGTAAACAATGAAAAGGTAAATGCAGAATATCTGCTTCATTTTCTGAAACTTCAATATATGGAGTTACGAGGAGCATCAACTAACACCGATGGGCGAGGTGGTCTCAATCTGAAAATAATAGGAAACTATCCAATTATGATACCGCCAATCGAACTTCAAAATCAATTTGCCACCTTTGTCGAACAGACCGACAAATCAAAATTGACCATCCAGCAGAGCTTGGATAAGCTTGAAACACTGAAAAAAGCATTGATGCAGAAATACTTCGGGTGAGGTGAGGAATGTATATGGATCCCAATACCGCAATGGAAGCCGCCGCTGAAAGCGCAAAGGCGATAGCAAAGTTCCAGGAGATTATACAAAAAATTTTCAATCCAAAATGGACTAGAGCGCAGACAGATGCAGATATGGATGCAAACGAGCGTAAACTGCAGATGATTCGCGATAACCCAGATATGGATATTGTTTTCGTTGGCGACGAAATGCATGTAAGGAAATCAACTCCTGAAGAATTAGCAGCCCGAGCTAGACAAAGAATGCTTGTCGATGCAGTTCGACAGGAAACTAACATCGAAAAAGTGCTTGAAGTTGCCGCTAAAGAGCTGCCTACGGCTGAAGCAGTATCAGATGAGCCGGTGGATGCAGATTGGATTACACGCTTTTTTGACATTATAAAGGATATAAGCAACGAGGAAATGCAATATGTTTGGGGCAAAATTCTTGCCGGAGAGATTTCTATGCCGAACAGTTTTTCTTTGCGAACCCTGGAAATTATAAGAAATCTTTCTCGACAAGAAGCGGAAGCTTTCCAAAAAATACTACCCTATACCCTCAGACTCAACGAAAAGATGTTTGTAATATCTGATACGGACATACTTAAAAAATACGGGATTCGTTTTGGATCAATTTTAGTGCTAGATGAGTGCGGTTTGATATCATCTGACTCAATGATCAGTCTAAATGTGGAAATTACGGATACGGATCCTGAGGTATTGTTTAGCAAAAATAGAGTCGCCGTTTTAAAAGGAGTATCTCCAAATCAGGCCAAACTTTCTTTTGGTGTCTTTTCGTTAACGAGAGTCGGCAAAGAGTTAGCAACGGCTTTGGAATATGAGTCAAACGATAATTATTTTGATGATGTTGCTGAAATGGTGTTCGAGCAAAATAGAGATAATGTTGTCATTTCAGTTCATGGTATTAATCAAATTTTCGAAACAGACATCAGTTATACAGATCAACCAATCAAAGTAATTCGCGCGATGGAGTCAGAATAAAAGATACGAGGTGGTACCATGACCAACTTCGATTTTCTAACCTCCGATTCACAATTTGATACCTTCTCCTCCGTTGCGGTGCCTGATGAGAGGGTTCTGCATATCGTTTTCACCCCCTCTTATCTTCGACTGACGAAGAAATTTCGCGCCTAAATCCGCCCTATTATGCACAAACTACATCTGAAAGGACGTGCATTCATTGCTTTACATTTATTTTGGCGATATGCCCACTGCGATTTATAATACCGAAGTGTTTTTCAAGAACACCTACGAAGATGACTGGATTCTTGATGATTTCGCGAAAAAAGTCATTAAGAAGATCGACAACTCTGTTGTTGTGGATGCACAGGCAATCAAAAGCCCCGTGCTGGGCATGATTCCGCCCACCAGTCTCTCCGGCGGCACAAAAACTCTTCTTTTGATCAAGAACTGCCCCGACAAAGTATTCAACGCCTCCACCTGCGGCGATAACTGCGCTAAGTTCCTTTTGGAGCTTGCGAAAAGCAGAGACATCACGATCAATCTGCGGCACATCATGAATTTTGGAAAAGCTTCGTTTACCGCAAAGATTTTGAACGATGGAAGTACGGTCTGCAACATGGAAGACTTTCTGACCGTTGCGGCACAGTATGTGTAAGCGGAGGTGCGTATGAGAGGAAAACACACGGTCACTGTACGCAACCGCAAAGTGCAATTCACACTGGAACTGGAGCGCAATATTACGATCATCCGTGGCGATAGCGCAACAGGAAAAACCACACTGATCGGCATGCTCAGAGATTACGAAATGCTGGGTGATCAAAGCGGTGTTACCATAAAGTGTGATAAGCCCTGCCGCATCTTGACCAGTCTTGACTGGGAAGAACGTTTGAAATCCACCCAAAACAGCATTGTTTTTGTTGATGAAGGCAATGCTTTTGTGAGCACCAAAGAGTTTGCACAGGCAATCCGCGGGACGAGCAATTACTATGTTTTGATCACAAGAGAAAGTCTGTACCAACTCCCCTACAGCGTTGAAGCTGTTTTGGAGCTTCGTAAAACAACCAGCAGATCCAAGCGAACATATAACAGAGCTTATCCCTATTACAAAACTCTCAGTTCTGCTTCTGAACAGTTGACAGATGTTGACTCTATTCTGACAGAAGATTCCAATGCCGGACATCAGATGTTTGCCTGCATCGCCAAGCAGTACCACACGCAATGCGATTCCGCACATGGCAAGTCCAACATCTTTGGAGTCTTAATGCAGTCGAGCAATCCCCAAACGCTTGTCGTTGCGGATGGAGCAGCGTTTGGTGCTGATATGGAGAAGGTTTATCAACTGAGCACCCTGCGCCCCGGTCATATCACTCTTTTCCTGCCGGAATCTTTTGAATGGCTGCTGCTAAAGGCAGGTGTGATCCGTAGTGCAGAGATTGACCGCATTCTCCAAGCTCCGACAAATCATATTGATTCTGAAAAGTACTTTAGTTGGGAGCAATTCTTTACTGCGCTGCTTGTCAGCATGACGGAAGGCAACGACTATATGCGTTACAACAAGCAAAAATTGACTCCGTTCTACTTGCAGCCCAATCACATTGAGAAAGTGATTCGTGCAATGGAGTCAGAATAAGCGTTGCGAGGTGAGTACATGACCAACTTCGATTTTCTGACCGCTGACCCACAATTTAATACTTTTTCTTCCGTTGCGGTCTCTGCTGAGAAGATCCTGCACATTGATCCCTCGGCTTCTGTCCTCAACTGCCGCCGCTGCATGGAGTTTGCCGTCAAATGGATGTATTCCGTGGACGGCGAGCTTGTCATGCCCTATCAGGACACGCTGGTGAGCCTGATGAACACCGAGGAGTTCCGCGACATTGTGGGCAGCGACATTTGGCGGCGCATGGATTTCATCCGCCGAATGGGCAACAATGCCGCTCACACCGGCAAAAAGATCACCGGCGAGCAGGCGATGCTGTGCCTTGAGAATCTCTACATCTTCCTTGATTTTATCGCCTGCTGCTATGGCAAGGAGTATGAACCTCAGGAGTTCGATCGCTCAAAGTGTGTACAGCTCGAAGAGCCTGTTATTGTTGACGGAAAAGAACTGAAGCTCCTTAATGTAAATCTAAGGCTATTTGGTGAAGACCAATCCGAGAACTTACAAAAGCTTCTTGCTGAGAACGAGGCTCTCAAGGCAGAGCTGACCGCCCGCCGCGCTGAGCAACAGCAGAGCTACGTGCCGAAGCCTCTCGACCTCTCCGAGTACAAGACCCGCAAGATCTACATCGATGCCATGCTGATGGATGCCGGTTGGACGGAGGGCAAGGACTGGATCAACGAGGTGGAGCTGCCCGGCATGCCCAACAAGAGCGAAGTGGGCTTTGCGGACTATGTGCTCTATGATGACAGCCATAAGCCCCTGGCGGTGATCGAAGCCAAGCGCACCTGTGTGGATGTGTCCAAGGGGCGGCAGCAGGCAAAACTGTATGCTGACATTTTGGAAAAGAAATACGGTCGCCGTCCTGCCATCTTCCTGACCAACGGCTTTGAGACTCGCATCAACGACGGCACCTATCCCGAGCGCAAGGTGGCAACCATCTACTCCAAGCGTGATCTGGAGAAGATGTTCAACCTGCGCTCCATGCGGACAAGCCTCAAAAACATCTTGGTGAACCGCAGCATCGCCGGTCGCTACTATCAGGAGAGCGCGATCATAGCCGTCTGCGATGCCTTTGATCGCAACCGCCGCAAGGCGCTGCTGGTTATGGCAACCGGCTCCGGCAAGACGAGAACGGTCATCGCGCTCTGTGATGTGCTGCTGCAGCACGGCTGGGTGAAAAACATTTTGTTTTTGGCTGACCGCAACTCACTGGTGACACAGGCAAAGCGCAGCTTTGTCAATCTGCTGCCGGATCTCTCCGTCACCAATCTCTGCGAGGAAAAGGACAACTACAGTGCCCACTGCGTGTTCTCCACCTATCAGACCATGATGAACTGCATCGACTCCGTCAAGGATGAGGAAGGCAAGCTCTTCACCTGCGGACACTTCGATCTGGTCATCTGCGATGAGGCACACCGCTCCATCTACAACAAGTATCGGGATATTTTCCAGTATTTCGATGCCCCACTGGTGGGTCTGACTGCCACACCGAAGGACGAGATCGACAAGAATACCTACTCGATTTTTGAGCTGGAAAGCGGTGTGCCGACCTACGGCTATGAACTGGCACAGGCGGTTACCGATGGGTTCCTTGTGGACTTCATGAGCGTGGAGACCAAACTGAAGTTTATCGAGCAGGGCATTGCCTATGACGACCTTTCCGAAGAGGACAAGGAAGCCTACGAAAACACCTTTGAGAATGAGAACGGCGAGCTGCCGGAACGCATCAGTTCCTCTGCACTGAACGAGTGGGTGTTTAACGAGGATACCATCAAGGAAGTGCTGAATATCCTCATGACCAACGGTCTTCGGATCGACTACGGTGAAAAGCTGGGCAAGACCATTATCTTTGCAAAGAACCACACCCATGCAGAGAAGATTTTTGAAATCTTCAATCGTGAGTACCCTCATCTCCCCGGCTATGCCAAGGTCATCGACAACTATATGACCTACGCACAAAGTGCCATCGACGAGTTCTCTGAGCCCAAGAAGCTGCCGCAGATCGCCATTTCGGTGGATATGCTGGACACCGGCATTGACGTGCCGGAGTGTCTGAATCTGGTGTTCTTCAAGAAGGTCATGAGCAAGGCGAAGTTCTGGCAGATGATCGGACGCGGAACCCGCCTGTCCCCCGGTCTGATGGACGGTGCAGACAAGAGTAAGTTCTACATTTTGGATTTCTGCGGCAATTTCGAGTTCTTCCGCATGAACAAAGATGGTCGCCCAACCGCAAACCAGCTGGCGCTGCAGGGTGCCATCTTCAATCTGAAAGCGCAGATGGCATTCAAGCTGCAGGATATTGCCTATCAGACGCCGGATCTGATTGAATTCCGCAAGTCTTTGGTAGACGATATGGTACGCAAGGTGCAGGAACTGAACAAGGAAAGTTTTGCCGTCAAACAGCATCTGAAATATGTGGAGCTATATTCCAACCCGGACAATTACTCTGCGCTGACATACGAGAATACGCTGACCATGGCAGAGGAGCTTGCGCCGTTGGTCACACCGGATGAGGACGAACCCAAGGCAATGCGTTTCGACGCACTGATGTACGGTATTGAACTGGCATACCTTGCTGGCAAGAAGTACACCAAGGCAAGGAACGATCTATTCAAAAAGGTCAGCGGCATCGCCGGAGTTGCCAACATCCCCGAGATCAAGGCACAGACAGATCTGATTCAGAAGATCCTGCAGACGGACTATTTGGACAATGCCGGCATCAATGAGTTTGAACAGATTCGCGAGAACCTGCGCGGACTTATCAAGTACATTGTCACCGATGTCCATCGCTATACCACGAATTTTGATGATGAGATCCTGTCGATGGACTGGCACGAATCCGAATTGGAGAACGATGATCTGAAGAACTACAAAGCTAAGGCAGAGTTCTACATCCGTCAGCATCAGGACGAGGCTGTGATTGCAAAGCTCAGAAGCAATGTCCCGCTGAACGAGGATGACATTGCCGCTCTGCAAAAGATCCTTTGGAGCGAGGTCGGAACCAAAGAGGACTACGAAGCTGAGATCGGTTCCAAACCTTTGGGCGAGTTTGTCCGCGAGATCGTCGGTCTTGATATGAGGGCAGCCAAAGAAGCCTTTGCTGATTATCTTGACGAAGCAAAGCTCGACAGCAGGCAGATCTATTTCGTGAATCAAATTGTGGAGTACATTGTCCACAATGGTCTGATGAAGGATCTCTCTGTTCTGCAGGAGTCCCCCTTCACCGACAGAGGCAGTGTGGTGGAGATCTTCACCGATCTGTCTCTTTGGATGGGGATCAAGGCGGCGATCGACAGGATCAACGCCAATGCCGTGGCATAAGAGCCGAGATCTAATCTACTATGCTGAAATACACGGAAATTGCGCTGAGTCATTTGGAAGTGCCGAACGAAACCGCACTCTGTATCTATCTCTCCGGGTGCTTGCACAGATGCGAGCATTGTCATTATCCGGAACTGCAGCTGCCCGACTACGGTGACGATCTGTCTGCGCATTATGCCGATATTGTTGATCTATACCGCAGCCAGGCTACCTGCGTCTGTTTTCTCGGCGAAGGCAAATGCGGCAGCGAAGAAAAGGATGAGTTTGGGGGCTTTGCTTCCTATGCACAGGCTAAGGGGCTCAAAACCTGCCTGTATTCCGGTCGTGATGTTGAGATAGAGCCATGGATGCAGGTTTTTGACTATCTCAAACTTGGCAGCTATCAACCTTCACGCGGTCCGCTGAGCTGTCCGTCCACAAATCAAAGGATGTTCCGAAAGAACGGCGATGCGTTTTTTGATATCACATCGCTCTTTTGGCGCTAAGATCAAAAAAGTGGGCAACTGTTGCAAATTTTGCAACAGTTGCCCACTCTAATCGATCATGGAGATGGCTGCTATGTGAAGCGAGTTATTAGCCCCTATTGGAACGTGAAATTGTGATGTGGTTGAAAATATTGCTGATAAAATGTGGTGAATTTGAAAAATTCGCTCATTTTTTGTGAGTTTGATTGTTTTTGAATACGCAGTCCATCCTCGGGCGGCGTATTCACTTATTTTCAGTTTGATTTGAGCCGCCAGACTATGTCCAACTGAATGTTTATTGGAATAAATTGTTGTGCGGACTCCCAGGCAAACTGGGAGCCCGCATTTTTCATACGCCTTTAGGGTTTACGCTTACTTGGTAACTATTGTGAATACGCCCAGAAAACCAAACTTTCAGAGAAAATATAAACTTTTCTCATTTTCAGCCTAACATACGAAAAAACGATAGATTTCGACACATATATCTTTTACAATTATAGATGTCGTTAACTAACGAATTGACCGTTCTTTAATACAAAACATAAAAGGAGGATAAGGTCTATGAGTGATGTAAAGGGAGCAGCATGGGAATTCTTTATCTATATCAACAATCGAACATCGAAAACCCTTGAAATTGACTGCAAACAATTGGATTGGGGAACATGGTATCGTAACAGCACTGATGACGCTTCGCCGATAGAAGTACAACCTGGCGAAGCGGTTCAAGCGCTGGGGATCCGTGCAGCACACGGTACTGCTACCGGCTATGAGTGTCGTTGTACATGGGTAGCAAAAGACACTGCTACGAATAAGAAATTTTATAGTATCGATTTAAAAATCGATGTACCGTATAGCACGAATAACAGTTCAACATTGACGGTATCGGGACCTATCAGAGTGGAAGGATGGACAGATCTTCCCAAGTCCGGACACAACTTTACACGGTCTATCACAATTAGTGAGTTAGACATGCTGCATGAGGATAATTCTTCTGGAATGGATATGCAAGAACGTGCTTATTATGATATGTTGCTGTCCAATAATGAAGCGGTCCGTGACTGGACACTGCTGCAGAATGATGTGACGGAACAAGAACAGTTTAATCCATGTACTGTAATTCCTGAGGCATATAATTATCCTCCGCGGGAAACGTTCATAGCAAGATCAAAAAAGAATACCATTCAACCGGTATTCTGGTCACAGTTACATGATCCGGTCTATACATTTGAATGGCAGAAGAAGGATTATGTGGATGAGTATTTCAGTGTTGCCATCTATACATTGAACACGAATCCGCGTAATACAGTAATGGTCCCAAAAGGTGTAGAAACAGTAACAGAGTCTTCGGTTGAAGTTACTTCCTCTATAAAAAGCACATTAGAAGAGCAGTTTTCTATTAGGACGTTATTAAACGCAGAGTATTCTGGTCTTACGGCAGAACTGGAAGCCACTTATGGGATCACTCACACTTTGGAAGAGTCTTATAGCCGTGTAGAACGCAAGACAGAAACAGTTACCATTGGTGCCTCCGAGAAAAATCGTCTCTTTGTTCCGTGGGTATTCTCAACCATTCTTGCGGTATACCGTAAGAAAAAGAATGGACAAATTGATTTGATCGGTATTTCGGAATGGGCAGAAGAAGTTATGGATCAGGTCTACGAGTATTGAACTATAACATGCGTTGCCTTGTCGTAAATTCATCTTATAACGACTCACCAGCAATGTCGAGGAATACCACGACAAACAGGGACAAACCTTAAGAAAAGCAAGAACAACCGTTGCTGCACAAACTGTTAGCAACGGTTGTTCTTGCTTTTTTCGGCACGGCAGAAAATTTTGTGTAAGCGTTGCGCCGTGTTGAAGATATCAAAGGCTCTGTAGGGCAGCAAAGTTTCTCCCTCTACCATCAGCGAACCGAATAAGAAAGCCTATGTCCACATAGAAGACTGGCGTAACCGTCCGCTGCATGGCGACAAGTATCCGTGTGTCTGTGTGGATGGAATCTATCTGCACCGCAATATGATTATTGTTGGGTATTGTTGGGTGGGTGAAAATATCCTTGACAATTTACATCTCAGGAAATCAGCCTTTTCATCTCAATATTCCTCCTAAATTGTGATGTTCGCTATGTATCGAACTTCCATGATATGTCCTGCAGCGGTACGGTCTGCACGTGCATATTTCGTGCTTCGTGCGGTACACACGTTCTTGACCATCTGACCGCCGACGGAGCCTGCCTCACGGGAGGACAGATCGCCGTTGTAGCCTTCCTTCAGGTTGACGCCGACTTCGCTGGCTGCTTCCATCTTGAACTTATCCATTGCGGCGCGAGCCTCGGGGATGTTGATGGTGTTGTTCTTCTTGCTGGACATAGTTACATTCTCCTTGTGTTTGTGTGGGTTCTTTGACGGAATCCCTCCGCCGAAGGACGATATCGCGATTCATGTGATATCGTGATGATAGCTTTTGTAATGTCGAAAGAAATATGCCATTGCCGCAGTCGGTAAATTCTTGTAAGGGGCAGAACGAGGAGAGGAATATTTATATAAGTAATTTTGCGGCGAAATGTGCAGAAACGAAGGGGCGAAGCAGGGGATTTCCAACACATTTTACAAAAATGTGGGAGTTGCCGAAAAGCGATTGACAGAACAACATCACAGTAGTATGATAAAGCAAAATTGAATCGCTGAGATAGAGGCGCGGGGTTCATCAGTAGTTTGCGGTATGGGTCAGGCAACCGCTGCAAATGAAAGGGGAAACCGCCGAAGTGGCTGAGGTGCCTGTGCTGATGCTGCTGGGTCGTCAGAGAACATCTGCCGGACTGTCACAATGTACTTTGTGAAGCGCTATCAAGATGATTTGGAACAGGGCTTGCTGTCATTGCTTGCGGCAGGCTGTGTCCGGACTTCCTATGAATCGCTTGACAAAGCGGTTCATTTTTTATTTTCCCACCGGCGGGAAAGGATTTGCCGGATGATCGGAAACGATCAAGAAAGGAAGAACCATGATGAGAAGAATGATGACCATGCTGCTGGCTCTGGTTATGATGATGAGCCTTGTCGCCTGCGGCGGCAGCGATGCAGGTACGGACGCGCCCGAGAACAGCGATGCTCCCTACACCGGCGTGGAGGACGGCGTGTTCACCGTCGGTATGGAGTGCGCTTACGCGCCCTACAACTGGACCCAGATGGACGACTCCAACGGCGCAGTGCCCATCTCCAACGTCCCCGGTGCTTATGCCAACGGCTATGACGTGATGATCGCCAAGAAGATCGCAGAGGCAAACGGCTGGGAGCTGGAGATCGTCTCCAGCGCTTGGGACTCTCTGACCCCCGCTGTGCAGTCCAAGACCATGGATGCCAACATCGCCGGTCAGTCCATGACCGCTGACCGTATGGCAGAGGTGGATATGGCAGGTCCTTACTACTATGCAACCATCGTGTGCCTGACCACCAAGGACAGCCAGTTTGCTTCCGCAAAGACCATTGCCGACCTTGCCGGCGGCAAGTGCACCGCACAGTCCGGTACCATCTGGTATGATTCCTGCCTCAAGCAGATCGAGGGTGCTGAGCTCCTCGCTCCCGCTGAGACCGCTCCCGCAATGCTGATGTCCCTTGAGACCGGCATGGTGGATTTCGTCTGCACCGATATGCCCACCGCCATGGGCGCTGTTGCCAAGAACAGTGATCTGGTGATCCTGAGCTTTGAGGGCGAGGGTGACTTCCAGTTCGCAAGCGAGGAAGAGCGCGCAGAGAACGTCAACATCGGTATCTCCGTGCTCAAGGGCAACACCGAGCTGAAGAACGCCATCGACGCAGTTCTCGGCGAAATGACCGAAGCGGACTTCAACCAGCTGATGAACGATGCCATCGCTGTGCAGCCCGAGGTCTAAGCAGTTACCGAAACAGGAAATGCGCCCTTCGGTTCTTTTGAGCCGAAGGGCGGTTTATGCAAAGAGAAAGGATCTTCCTTATGGATAAGCTCGTCAAGCTGGGTCAGGATATGGTGCTGCTGTGGCAGACCTACAGACCCATGTATGCAAGTGGTATCTGGAGTACACTGGGACTGGCGCTGATCGCAACGGTGATCGGCTGCGTGATCGGTCTCATTTGCGGTATTCTCAATACCATTCCCTATGGCAAGAATGACCCCGCACCGAAGCGCTTTGTGCTGAAGCTCATCCGTGTGCTGGTGCGCGTGTACGTGGAAGTGTTCCGCGGTACCCCCATGGTGCTGCAGGCGGTGTTCATTTTCTACGGTCTGCCCTATTTCACCGACAACGCCATGCGCTTTGGCAGTGTTTGGGCGGCGGCCATCCTCATCGTCTCCATCAACACCGGCGCGTATATGGCTGAGTCCGTCCGCGGCGGTATCATTTCCATCGACCCCGGTCAGACCGAGGGCGCGAAGGCGATCGGCATGACCCATTTCCAGACCATGGTCAACGTGATCATGCCTCAGGCGCTGCGCAACATCATGCCCCAGATCGGCAACAACTTCATCATCAACGTGAAGGATACCTCCGTCATGTTCATCATCAGCTTTACGGATCTCTTCGCGGCACACCGCTATATCACGGGCGTGAACAATATGTACTTCCCCTCCGCTGCCATCGAAATGGTGATTTACCTTGCCATGACGCTGACTGCATCCCTGCTCCTGCGCTGGATGGAGAAGTGGATGGACGGCTCTGACAGCTATGAGCTGGTGCAGGAGGATCAGCTGACCCTCGCGGCAGGCACTTACAGCCACCCTGTCCACGGCAGCCCCTTTGATGAGAAGAACGAAGAGGAAAGAAGCCGCATCCGTCTGGGGCTGAAGAACCGCAACGGCAGTACGAGAGGAGAGCGCTGAAGATGAGTGAAATGATTCTGCAAATCAACCACCTGTCCAAGAGCTTCGGCAGCCATGAGGTGCTGCGGGATGTGGATTTTACCGTGAACAAGGGTGACGTGACCAGTATCATCGGCGCATCCGGCAGCGGCAAGAGTACATTGCTCCGCTGCATCAACCTGCTGGAGACTCCCACCTCCGGTGAGATCCTCTATCACGGCAAAAACGTGGCGGCAAGAGATGTGAATGCTGCGGAATACCGCTCCCACGTGGGCATGGTGTTCCAGTCCTTTAACCTCTTCAACAACATGACCGTGCTGGAAAACTGCATGGTCGGTCAGATCAAGGTTCTGAAGAAGAACAAGGAGGATGCCCGCAGACACGCTCTGGAATATCTGGAGAAGGTGGGCATGGCGCCCTACATCAACGCAAGACCCCGCCAGATCTCCGGCGGTCAGAAGCAGCGTGTTGCCATCGCAAGAGCGCTGGCTATGGATCCCGAGGTGCTGCTGTTTGACGAACCTACTTCCGCTCTCGACCCCGAAATGGTGGGCGAGGTGCTCAGCGTCATGCAGGCGCTGGCGCAGGAGGGCATGACCATGCTGGTGGTGACTCATGAGATGGCTTTCGCAAGAGACGTGAGCAATCAGGTGGTGTACATGAACGGCGGCGTGATCTGCGAGGCAGGCAGCCCCGAAGAGGTGTTTGGCAATCCTCAGAAGCAGGAAACCAGAGACTTCCTGTCCCGTTTCCGCAACGCATAAACAGAGAAAAACAGCAGTGCATCCTGATGGATGCGCTGCTGTTTTTGGCTTATCAAGAACGATGCGTTTTCCGATAAAATGGCGCAAATGAATGAGAAAACGCGGGGAAACCCGCTTGTGTGGAAAGGGGACGCAGTATATACTATATAATGACAAAATTTGAGAACACGAAACGGAGGAGAAGATAGTATGGATATGTCATTCTCGTTCTTCTGGGCGCAGATGATGGACAATCCGCTGCTGATGCTGGCTGTCGGTCTGACGATGGGCGTGATCCTTGTCAACGGCTGGACCGATGCGCCCAACGCCATTGCCACCTGCGTGGTGACCCGCTGTATGTCGGCAAGAGCGGCGATCTGGATGGCGGCTGCCTGCAATTTTCTGGGTGTGTTTCTGATGAGTATGTTCAATGCCACCGTGGCGCAGACCATCACAAAGATGGTGGACTTCGGCACGAACTCCCATGAAGCGATCGTGGCATTGAGCGCGGCGCTGTTTGCGATCGTGACATGGGCGACGGCGGCGTGGTTTTTCGGAATCCCCACCAGTGAGAGTCATGCGCTGATCGCAGGTCTGACCGGCGCAGCCATTGCACTGCACGGCGGTCTTGAGGGTGTCAACGGTGCGGAATGGGTCAAGGTGCTGTACGGCATGGTTATTTCCGTGTTCATGGGCTTTGGTCTTGGCTGGGGCGTGTGCAAGGTGGTGGTGGAGCTCTTCCGCAATGTGGAGCGGCGGCTGACGGAAAAGTTTTTCCGTGTGGCACAGATCTTCGGCGCGGCTGCCATGGCATTCATGCATGGCGCACAGGACGGTCAGAAGTTCATGGGTGTCATTTTGATGAGCGTGCTGCTCGTCAACGGGCAGAGCACGGAGACTTCGGTGCAGATGCCCATCTGGCTGATGCTGCTGTGCTCCGTGGTGATGGGTATTGGTACCTCCATCGGCGGCAAGAAGATCATCAAGTCCGTAGGCATGGACATGGTGAAGCTGGAAAAGTATCAGGGCTTCTCTGCGGATATCGCGGCATCCATCGCTCTGTTTTTCAGCTCGACCTTTGGTATCCCTGTTTCTACCACCCACGCTAAGACCACCTCGATCATGGGTGTGGGCGCGGTGAGACGGATCTCCGCCATCAATTTCGGCGTGGTGAAGGAAATGGGGCTGGCATGGATTCTGACCTTCCCCGGCTGCGGCTTGATCGGGTTTATTATGACGAAAATTTTTGTTGCTGTGTTTTAATGCACGGAAAGGGATTATATTATGGCAAAGTCGGATCGTTTCTTTTTTGAAAACTTTGTGAGCGCGGCTGAGTGCTGCTGCATTGCCGCGAACTATCTGGAGGAGTGTCTGGCACACTTCGACCCCGCCAACATCCGCGAAATGCTGGTGAAGATGCACAGCTATGAGCACACGGCAGACGGCAAGCGCCATGAGATGTCCGCGGCTCTTGCAAAGGCTTTCGTGACCCCCATTGACCGTGAGGATCTGGCAGAGCTGAGCCATGACATTGACGAAGTGGCAGACTGCATCGAGGAGGTCATGCAGAGAATTTATGTCAACCGCGTGCAGACCATCATGCCCGAGGCGGTCACCTTTGCGGGCTATATTGTCAAGTGCTGCGATCTGATGAAGGAGCTGCTGACGGAGCTTGCCAACTTCAAGAAGCCCCAGAAGCTGCGTGACATCATCATGCAGATCGGGCAGCTGGAGGAGGACTGTGACAGACTCTATCTGGAGGCGACCGTTCGCGTGCCCGAGTTCACCGACGATGTGCTGGGCATTCTGTTCTGGCGTGAGATCTTTGATCATCTGGAGGCCTGCGCCGATGCCTGCGAGCATGTGGGCGACTGCGTGGAAACCGTGGTGATGAAGAATACCTGAGAAATGCAAAAGACCGCCGCTGAAAAGCGGCGGTCTTACCTATTATATATGTCAGCGGGAGAGGCGGATGCGGGTGAGGTAGCCCTCCAGCATCAGCGAGGCGGCGACAGCGTCCACCACCTTCTTGCGCTGCTTGGCATTCTTGCCGTTGTTCATCAGAATATTGTGGGCATCCACGGTGGTGCGGCGTTCATCCCAGAGAGTGACGGGAAGAGAGGTCTCGGCACGGAGCACCTCTGCCATCTCCTGCGCCTTCTCTGCGCGGGGACCGAGGGTGCCGTCCATATTCTTGGGATAGCCCAGCACCAGCTCGGTGACGCTGTATTCCGCGATGAGTTTTTTTACGCCGTCGATGACCTCTTCACGGCGACGGGTGTTGATGACGGTGGTATAGCCTGCGATGGTGCAGGTCGCATCAGAAATAGCGATGCCGGTATGGGCATCACCGTAGTCGATTGCCATGATTCGCATAAAAGAACCTCCTCAAAGGGCGTTGTTTTTTGCCATCATAGCATAGGGAAGTGATTCTTGGCAAGGGTCACAAAAAGCAGTGAAAAAATTTGTTATTTTTCGCAAAAAAGTTGTTGACTGCTCGGACAAGGTATGCTAATATTTATCTTACCTGTGAAAAGGGGCTTTCTTTTTGTGCGCTTTTTTCGCTTTGAGCGGACAGGAAGGCTTCTTAAATTCCAAAACAGGGAGGCAAGGTACCAACAGGAGACTGGGTGGTATCAATTTATAAGGAGGTGCCGTTAACATGCGTGTGAAGATCACTCTGAGATGCAACGAATGCAAGAACAGGAACTACAACACGGTCAAGAACAAGAAGAACGATCCCGATCGTCTGGAAATGAACAAGTATTGCCCGTTCTGCAGAAAGCACACCGTCCACAGCGAGACCAAGTAAAGGAAGGGTATTGCAATGGCAGAAGAAAAGAAGAAGGATCGCGGACTCTGGTTCCGCGAAATGAAAAGCGAGCTGAAGAAGGTCGTTTGGCCTGAGAAAAAGACTGTCATCAAGAACACCGGCATCGTCATTGGCTGCTCCGCAGCAATCGGCGCTTGCATCTGGGTTTTCGACTATGTGGCAGCTTCCGGCTTGAACCTGCTGCTTTCCGCATTTGGCGGCTAAGTGAGGGGTTCTTATGTCTGAAAACGCAAAATGGTATGTCCTCCATACCTATTCCGGGTATGAGAATGCAGTCAAGACCAGCATTGAGAAGTTTGTCACCAACCGTAACATGGGGGATATGATCCTGCAGATCGAGATCCCTCTCGAGCATGTGACGGAAGTGACCGAGAATGGCACCATGAAGGAAGTGGACCGCAAGGTTTTCCCCGGCTATGTGCTCATCAAGATGGTCCTGACGGACGACACCTGGCATTTGATCCGCAACATCCGCGGTGTCACCGGCTTTGTGGGCTCTGCCAACAAGCCCATTCCTCTGACGGAGGAAGAGGTGGCAGCTCTGCGCATGGAACCCAACGAGATCATCGTGAACTACAACGTGGGCGATCAGGTCCGTATTACGGACGGTCCTCTCGAGAGCTTCATGGGTACGGTGGAAAGTATCGAGCCCGAGAAGAACAAGGTTTGCGTGGTGGTTTCCATGTTCGGCCGCGAGACCCCTGTTGAGCTGGAGCTCGATCAGGTGGAAGTTATTCAGTAAAGCGACCAGTCCCAGGTCGTAGTCGGCTTGTCCGACAAAAGTGGGAGAGACGGAGAAACGTCTCGCCAAGAGCGGTTTCCGGCATCGGCCGGCCGCTACCACATTTTTATGAAGGAGGTGCCTCTTTATGGCACAGAAGATCACTGGTTATGTGAAGCTGCAGATTCCTGCAGGCAAAGCAACTCCCGCACCCCCTGTTGGCCCTGCTCTGGGTCAGCACGGCGTTAACATCGCTGCATTCACCAAGGAATTTAACGAGCGTACCAAGAACGATATGGGTCTGATCATCCCCGTGGTGATCACCGTTTACTCCGACCGTTCCTTCACCTTCGTTACCAAGACTCCTCCCGCTGCAGTCCTCATCAAGAAGGCTTGCAACATCGAGTCCGGCTCCGGCGTTCCCAACAAGAACAAGGTCGCTAAGATCTCCAAGGCTGATGTCCAGAAGATCGCTGAGACCAAGATGCCCGACCTCAACGCTGCTACTGTCGAAGCTGCGATGAGCATGATCGCCGGCACCGCACGCTCCATGGGCGTCGTGGTGGAAGACTGATAGAGGAGGGTGTAACAAATGTTTAGAGGTAAGAAGTATCAGGAAAGCATGAAGCAGATCGACCGCAGCGTGCAGTACGAAGCTGCTGACGCTATGGCTCTCATCTGCAAGACCGCTTCCGCTAAGTTTGATGAGACTGTCGAGCTCCACGTCCGCCTGGGCGTTGACGGTCGCCACGCTGACCAGCAGGTCCGCGGCGCTATCGTTCTGCCCCACGGTACCGGTAAGGTCGCTCGCGTTCTGGTGTTCGCTAAGGGCGACAAGGCTGACGCTGCTCGCGAAGCAGGCGCTGATTATGTTGGCGAGATGGATCTCGTCGAGAAGATCCAGAAGGAAAACTGGTTCGACTTCGACGTGGTCGTCGCTTCTCCCGACATGATGGGTCTGGTCGGCCGTCTCGGTAAGGTGCTGGGCCCCAAGGGTCTGATGCCCTCTCCCAAGTCCGGCACTGTGACTCCCGACGTCGCTAAGGCTGTCAAGGAAGTCAAGGCTGGTAAGGTCGAGTATCGTCTCGATAAGACCAACATCATCCACTGCCCCATCGGCAAGGTGTCCTTCGGCCCCGAGAAGCTGACCGAGAACTATGATGCTCTCATCGGCGCTATCTATAAGGCTAAGCCCGCTGCTGCAAAGGGTCAGTACGTGCGTTCCTGCACCGCTGCTTCCACCATGGGCCCCGGCATCAAGGTCAACGCTAAGCAGCAGTAAAAAACTTTTGATATCAGTCTTGACAAATCTGTCAGATATGGTATAATTTTGGTCGCGTTCCAAAGACAGCAGGTGAGTGTAGCTCGTAAATCCTGCCGAGGATAGCTTTCGTTTGATTGCTGACAGTCCTTGTGTGTCTTTGCGCACAAGGACTGTTTTCCTTTTCTTGAACGCACCTTTTCCCATTGATGTGTGGAGACACATCGCAATTCTCATGGAGGTGAACAAGAATGCCTAACGCAAAAGTTATGAGCGAAAAGCAGGCCATTGTCGCTGCTCTGACTGAGAAGCTGCAGGGTTCCGCCGCCGGCGTCCTCGTGGACTACAAGGGCATCACCGTTGCTGAAGACACTGCTCTTCGCACCGAGTGCCGCAAGAACAACGTGGAATACGCTGTCGTCAAGAACACCATGCTCCGCTTCGCTTTCAAGAACGTCGGTCTGTCCGAGCTCGACGAGCAGCTCAACGGCACCACCGCTCTGGCTGTCTGCGCAGACGATCCCGTGGCTCCCGCCCGCGTCATCGCTGACTATGCCAAGAAGCTCAACGGCAAGTTCGAGCTCAAGGGTGGCTTCATGGACGGCAAGGTCGTTTCTATGGAGACCGTGAATGCGCTCGCATCCATCCCCGCACTGCCCGTTCTGCAGGCTCAGGTTCTGGGTACCATGCTGGCTCCCATTTCCGCCCTCGCCTGCGTCCTCAAGCAGATCGCCGAGAAGAACGGCGCTCCCGCAGAGGAATCTGCTGCTGAATAAGCGGCAAACAACCCAAAACAAAAACAAAAATTTCTTATCAGGAGGCTTATTACAATGAGCGAGAAAGTTACTGCTATGATCGAAGAAATCAAGGCTCTGACCGTCCTGGAACTGTCTGAGCTGGTTCACGCACTGGAAGAGGAGTTCGGCGTTTCCGCTGCTGCTATGGCTGCTCCCGCTGCTGGCGCTGCTGCTCCCGCTGCTGAAGAGAAGACCGAGTTCGACGTCGTTCTGGCTGAGGTCGGCGCTGAGAAGATCAAGGTCATCAAGGTTGTCCGTGAGATCACCGGCCTGGGTCTGGCTGAAGCTAAGGCTGCAGTCGAGGCTGCTCCCAAGGCTCTGAAGGAAGGCGTGAGCAAGGACGAGGCTGAAGAGCTGAAGAAGAAGCTCGAGGATGTCGGCGCTAAGGTCGAGATCAAGTAAGTTAACCCTTACTGTCTTACAAGCGAAACAGAGAAAAGCAGAGTTGCAAAACTCTGCTTTTCTTTTTTTCTCCGCAGCAAATGAAAAACCGTCCGACGACACGGTCGGACGGCTCACAGCGCGCTCAGCTGAGGGAAATGGAGAGATTGTCGGTGCCGTTGGCGGCGAACTCGCTGAGATAATCCTCCACCCGGTTTTCCAGCTCCAGCAGATCACCCTCGGTCACAGGCTGACCGGGCATATCCCGCAGAGCCAGCTCCTGCGCAAGGATCTCAAAGAACATATCATCCTCGTATGCCATGATGGCTTCGTGGATGCCGCCCTCCGCAAAGGCGCGGGAAGGGATAATCTCGCCGTTGTAGAGTTCCACCAGCTTCGGCATATTCTGGGGAATGCAGTGGGAAAACACCAGCGTCTCCACCTCGTCATATTCCTGGATGCGGTCGTCACCGCGGGTCGCGTTCAGCACCCAGTTGCCAATATACACCAGATCCAGCAGACGGCGGTATTGCTTGTTTGTCAGTTCGATCTGCAAAGATAACACCTCCCGGGTAGGACAGAGAATACGATGTGTGCAGCAAAAGCACATTAGTGATATTGTAACAGATTCCTTAGAGAAAAGCCATAGAAAAAAGTGGTGATAAGTCTGAAATCCGACTTGCCACAGCAGATATTCCATAGTAAAATATATGAGTTAAGCGCAGTTTGTGCGACAGTTGTTTTTGAAAACTTCTGTCGCCAGAGGAAAGGAGTGTGGACATGGACGAAAGAGCGATCGGCGTATTTGACTCCGGTCTTGGCGGTTTGACCGCTGTACGGGAGATCCGGCGCATCTTGCCCGGTGAAACGATCATCTATTTCGGTGATACGGCGCGTGTGCCCTATGGTTCCCGCTCGAAGGAAATGCTGCTGAAATATACGCGGCAGGATATGCGTTTTTTGCGCAGCTTTGATTTGAAGGCAGTTCTCGTTGCCTGCGGTACGGTGTCCACCACGGCGCTGCCGCAGGTGCGCAAGGAGCATGACATCCCCGTGCTGGGCGTTGTGGAGCCTGCCTGCCGCGCGGCGGCAAAGAGCACCCGCAACAAGAAGGTGGGTCTGATCGCCACGGCGGCATCCATCCGCAGCGGCGCATACGAGGAGACCCTCCGTGCCATCGACAGTGACATTCAGGTGAAGGGCAAGGCTTGTCCTCTGTTCGTACCGCTGGTGGAGAACGGCAGAGTGCACAGCGGCGATGTGGTCATTGAGACCGTGGTGCGGGAATACCTGCAGGAGCTGAAGGACTGGGGGGCAGATACCTTGATCCTTGGCTGCACCCATTACCCGCTGCTGATGGAAGTCATCGGCGCGTTCATGGGCGAAGGTGTGGCGCTGATCAACTCCGGCGCGGCAGCGGCGGAGGAGCTGAAGGCGCATCTGGAGCAAGCGGATCTGACGGTTTCCGGACGGGACGGCGATGCGTGGTTCTACGCCAGTGACCGTGTGCAGAACTTTGAAGAGCTGGCGGAGCTGTTCCTTGCGGAAAAGCTGCCACACGGTGCAAAAAAGATAGATATTGAGCAGTATTGAGGAATAAAATGAAGCAGAATGTGATGATCTCCGTGCGGGGTGAGCAGTACTATGAGGGTGTTGACCCCAACAAGACGGAGCTTTTGACCGAAGGGTATCTGGAGCAGGTGGAGGGCGGCTGGCACCTCGGCTACGAAGAGAGTGAGCTGACGGGTATGGAAGGCACCACCACCATTTTTGAGATCGGCGAGGAGGAAGTGGTGCTGCGCCGCATCGGCACGGTGCAGTCCGAAATGCACTTCCAGACCGGCGAGATCAGCACCAGTGCCTACGAAACACCTTACGGTACGCTGACGGTGGAGGTTGGCACCAGCTTCCTCCGCGCGGAAATAGATGAAAACGGCGGTGAGCTGGAGATCCGCTATACCATTGCGGTAGAGCATCAGGTCACCGGAGAAAATAAATTTTTGATTCAAGTGAAACAACTCGATTTGGGAGGGGCAGAACGATGATCCACATGATCCAGAACGCAAAGAATCAGGTCCTGGCACTGACGAAGGAGGCTTACGCCCGCGCTGCGGCAGAAGGTCTGCTGCCCGAGGGTGTGGAGGTCAACGCCGGCGTGGAGATCCCCAAGGATAGCTCCAACGGTGACTATACCACCACCTTCGCTCTCGCAGCTGCCAAGGCAATGAAGAAGAACCCGAGAGAGCTTGCCGGCATCCTTGCTGAGAAGATGGAGCTGACCGGCAGCTACTTCACTTCTGTGGAGATCGCAGGTCCCGGCTTTCTGAACTTCCGCCTCGGTGAGAAGTGGTTTGCAGACGTGCTGCAGGCTGTGGAGACCGAGGGCGCAGAGTACGGCAGCGGCGACATGCTCAAGGGCAAGAAGATCATGGTGGAGTTCGTCTCCGCCAACCCCACCGGTCCCATGCACATGGGCAACGCCCGCGGCGGCGTGCTGGGCGATACCCTCGCAGCAGTGCTGGGTCGCTGCGGCGCTGAGGTGGAGCGCGAGTTCTATGTGAATGATGCCGGCAACCAGATCGAAAAGTTTGCAAACTCTCTGGAAGCCCGTTATCTGCAGATCATCCACGGAGAGGAAAACGTGGAGTTCCCCGAGGACGGCTATCACGGCGATGACATCCGCGAGCTTGCCAAGGGCTTCTATGAGAAGCACGGCGCAGCTTACGCCGACAAGAGCGTGGAGGAGCGCCATGCGGCACTGGCTGAGTTCGGTCTTGCCCACAACATCCCCAAGATGAAGAGCGATCTGGAGCGCTACGGTATCCATTATGATCGCTGGTTCTTCGAGTCTGAGCTGCACAACAGCGGTTATGTGGCTGAGACCGTGGAGGAGCTGAGCCGTCGTGGTCATACCTATGAAAAGGACGGCGCGCTTTGGCTCAAGACCGCAGATATCATGCGTGAGGCACTGCTGAAGGCAGGCAAGAAGCAGGCTGATGTGGACAAGCTGGACCTCAAGGATGACGTGCTGCGCCGTGCCAACGGCTTCTACACTTATTTTGCGGCAGATATCGCTTATCACCGCAACAAGTATGACCGCGGCTTCGACCAGTGCATCAACGTCTGGGGCGCTGACCACCACGGCCATGTGGCACGCATGAAGGGTTCTCTGGACGCACTGGGTCTCAACGGCAGCGAGCGTCTGGATATCGTACTGATGCAGCTCGTCAAGCTCGTCCGTGACGGCGAACTGGTGCGTATGAGCAAGCGTACCGGTAAGGCGATTTCTCTGACTGACCTGCTGGATGAGATCCCTGTGGATGCCTGCCGCTACTTCTTCAACATGACCAAGCCCGACAGCCAGATGGAGTTCGATCTGGGTCTTGCAGTCCGCGAGGACAGCGAGAACCCTGTGTACTACGTGCAGTACGCACATGCCCGCATCTGTAGCCTCTTGAACATGATGCAGGAGGAAGGTCTCAGCGTGAAGACCGTATCTGAGATTGATACCAGCCTGCTGATGGGTGATGTGGAAAAGGCTCTGATCAAGCAGCTTGCCAACTACTGCGAGGAGCTGAAGATCGCAGCAAGAGACTACGATCCCAGCCATGTGAACCGCTATCTGGTGGATCTGGCATCCGCATTCCATAAGTTCTACAATAACTGCCGCATCAAGGGTGAGGACGCAGCTGTGGCAGCTGCCCGTCTGAAGCTGGCAGACAGCGTGAGAAGCGTGCTGCGCAACGGCATGGAGCTGATTGGCTGCTCCGCTCCCGAGCGTATGTAAACAACCAAGGAGACCGCGTGAGCGGTCTCCTTTTTTGCCTGTACAGGTATAAAACAAACGGCAGAACCGATAGGGACGGTTCTGCCGTTTGCAATGTGCTTATTTTGTATCCTTGCGGCGTTTGTCGCGGCTTTCGTCCTCGTCGTCCTTGTCCTCGTCCTCTTCGGGAGGAAGCTTCGTGACGAGTGCCCACTCCACGTGGCGATCCTCCATCTGCTCAATGCGGATGTGGAGACCGTCTGCCGTGAACTCCTCATGGCTGCCATCGGGAGGAATGAAGCCAAGATGATCGAAGATGTAACCGCCAAGGGTGTTGTAATCGAGATCCTCGCTGTCCAGCTCCGTGCCGATGACCTCGTCCAGATCCTCCAGCGCGATATCGCCGGCGGCGCGCCAGCAGTTCTCGCTGACAAGAGAAATCTCCTGCGTGATCTTGTCGGACTCGTCGTAAATGTTGCCTACCAGCTCTTCCAGCAGGTCCTCCATGGTGACGATACCGGACATACCGCCGTATTCGTCCACGATGATGGACATCTGGGTGTTGCGCTTCTGCATTTCGCGGAAGAGGGCGTCTGCCTTGATGGTCTCGGGGAAGAAGGCGGCAGGGAAAACCAGAGACTTCATGTCGAATACCTCGCCGTCCTCGTCGTTCAGCGCCAGCAGGAACTCCCGTGTGCGGAGCACGCCGAGAATGTCATCGGAGTCCTCACCGCAGACGGGGAAGCGGGAGAAGCCGCTGGAGGAGATGGTGTCGAGGATCTCCTGCTTGGTGGCATCCGCCCAAATAAAGGTGACAGAGGTGCGGGGAATCATCACGTCGGATGCGTCAATGTTGTTGAACTCAAAGATGTTCTCAATGAACTCACGCTCCATGGACTCAATGGCGCCCTGTTCCTCGCCGGCATCCACCATCAGACGAATGTCCTCTTCGGATACGATCTCCTCATCGTCGTGAGGGTTGATGCCGCACAGACGCAGCACACAGTTGGTGCAGGCGGAAGTAAACCAAACCATGGGTTTCAGCACGCGGGAGAGGAAGAGGATGATGCCGCAGATGCTGCGGGCAAGAGACTCCGCCTTACGCATGGCGATGCGCTTGGGCACCAGCTCGCCCAGCACCAGAGTGAACAGAGACAGAATGAGGGTGACCACCACCACGGAAACGGTATTGATGATGCTGGGGGAGAGGGCGGTAACGCCGACACCGTTGACCAGCCAATCGGTCAGCAGACCGGCGAAGTTCTCTGCCGCGAATGCGGAGCCAAGGAAGCCGGCGAGGGTGATGCCGATCTGAATGGTGGAGAGGAAGCCTGTGGGCTCATCCACAAGGATCAGCATTTTGGCTGCGGTTTTGTCGCCGTCCTCCGCCTGTGCGCGGAGCTTATTACTGTTCAGGGAAATCACGGCGATCTCCGATGCGGCGAAGAACGCGTTCAGTGCGATCAGAATACATTGCAGAAGTATCTGCCCGGGAAGTTCAGACATGGTGTTTTGTTGCCTTTCTATTTAAATATTCTTGGTTTACTGAAAAACACAACAAGACAGAACCTGATGGAAAATCAGGCTCTGTCTCGACTCACATGGTACGGCAAGGGAAAAGGGCGCGGAAAACCGCAGAAGTCAGCGTATAGGTACTTCGGGGCTTTGCATCTGCGTCCATTTTTCACACTCGCTTTCATTCAGAATGGAGCTATCATAACATATCTTTCCGTAAAATGCAAGAGCGAAGCAGTGGAAGGGAGGAAAACGGAAAAAAGAACAGATTTTGTTGAATAAAGAAACTGCTAAGATTTTGACGAGGGTGTTTTTAGTGAATGATAGACTGGCAGGTATCGTTGGCTGTATGTTATAATAAACTAATTAAGTCAAACTACAAAAGAAGGAGGATGATGATTTGACAAAGTTGACGGAAAATTCCGCACCCTCCCATGTGAAGCCCTTTTACAGAACTTGGCAGATTGGAGAATTCCTCAGTATTTTCAGAAAGCCGATGGAGGAGTCTCTGCGCTCTGTGCTGCCTATCACGGGGCTTGTGATCCTGCTGTGCTTTACTGTGGCAGCTGTGCCGAACAACGCCATGATGAGCTTTATCACGGGCGGTATTATGCTGATCGTGGGCATGGGTCTGTTTACCCTTGGTTCCGAAATGTCCATGGTGCCCCTTGGCGAAGCTGTGGGTAAGGAGATCACAAAATCGAAAAAAGTGCCGATCATCGTTGCTGTGTCTTTTCTGATCGGCGTGATCATTACGGTGGCAGAGCCCGATCTGCAGGTTCTGGCAGATCAGGTTCCCTCCATCCCCAATCAGGTCATCATCTGGTTGGTGGCGCTGGGCGTGGGCATCTTCCTCGTCATTGCGCTGCTGCGTATTCTGCTTGGTATTCCTCTGGCACATCTGTTGGTGGTGTTCTATGCGATGGTGTTTGCACTGGCGTTCTTTGTCTCACCGGATTTCTGGGCGGTGGCATTTGACTCCGGTGGTGTCACCACGGGCCCCATGACCGTGCCCTTCATCATGGCGCTCGGTGTCGGTGTGAGTGCTGTCCGTAACGATAAGCACGCCGCAAACGACAGCTTTGGTCTCGTTGCCCTTTGCTCTGTGGGTCCCATTATCACGGTGCTGGTGCTGGGTCTGCTCTATCCGACGGAGGGCAATGCCTATGTGCCTGCTGCCATGCCCGATGCGGCAGATACGGTGGAAATGTGGAACGGCAACGTTTCCGCGCTGCCCCATTACGCCCATGAGACCTTCATGGCGCTCGCCCCCATTGCGGCATTCTTTATGATCTTCCAGCTGCTGACGAGACGTCTCCAGCGTAAGGAGATCTTTAGTATGAGCATCGGCATGGTGTATACCTTCCTCGGACTTGTGTTGTTCCTCACGGGCGTGAATGTGGGCTTTATGCCCGTCGGCAGCTTCCTCGGTCGCTGCCTTGCGCTGATGGAGCAGAACTGGGTCATTATCCCCATTGCCATGGTCATCGGTTATTTCATTGTCTCCGCAGAGCCTGCGGTTCACGTGCTGAACCGTCAGGTGGAGGAGATCACCTCCGGTGCCATTCCCGCCAGCGCCATGAAGCGGGCGCTTTCCATCGGTGTTGCCGTGTCTCTGGCACTTGCTATGATCCGCGTGCTGACAGGCATCTCCATCATGTGGTTCCTGATCCCCGGCTATCTGTTCTCCATTGCCCTGTCCTATCGGGTGCCGAAGATCTTCACGTCCATTGCCTTTGACTCCGGCGGCGTTGCCTCCGGTCCCATGACTGCGACCTTCCTGCTGCCCTTCGCAACCGGCGCCTGCGCTGCCATCGGCGGCAATGTGGTCACAGATGCCTTCGGCGTGGTTGCCATGGTCGCTATGACCCCGCTGGTCACCATTCAGCTGCTGGGTCTTGTGTTCCAGCGCAAGATGAGTAAGGCTGCACCTGTTGCTGTTCAGGAGAGCACGACAGTGGAAGAGATCATTGAACTGATGTAAGGAGGGAGAGCGAGATGAGTCGACTGTATCTGATGATTACCGTGACAAGTCGTGTCGCGGGTGCGAAGCGCTTTCTGGACTTTTATCAGTCCAATGGGGTGCCTGTGATCCAGACCGTTCTCGGTCGCGGCACTGCCAGCGATGATATCCTCAGCACCCTCGGTCTCGAAGCGACGGAAAAAGCGGTGCTGTTCTCCGTGGTCACCCCGGAGAAAAAGAAACTTCTGCTGCGGGAGCTGGTGCATACCATGAAGATCACCACCCCCGGTCGCGGTATTGCCATGAGCGTACCCATGAGCAGTATCGGCGGCAAAACCGCGGCAAACTATCTCCTCACCGGCAAGTCTGAGGATGTGGAGCTGCCGGAAAATGATACCAAGGAGGGATCTCAGATGTCTGCCTATCAACTGATTATTACCGTGGCGAACCGCGGCTACACCGACCTCGTGATGGAGGCTGCCCGCAGTGCGGGTGCCGGCGGCGGCACGGTGATCCATGCCCGCAGCACGGGCGGTTCCGGTGAAAAGTTCTTCGGTATGTCCATTGCTGAGGAGCGAGAAATGATCCTCATCGTGGCACCTGCGGAGGAAAAGAATGCCATTATGCAGGCGATCATGGCGAAAGCCGGCATGGAGACCAAGGCGCAGGCTGTGACCTACTCTCTTGCCATTGACGATGTGGCAGGTCTGCGCACGGTGGAAATGGATTGATACAGGCAAAGCGCTGCGGATGCTCCGCAGCGCTTCCTTTTTTCGGCAGCATGTGCTATAATAGATGCAAATTTGATTACAAAACGTAATAATCGCGGGAGGAATTACAAAATGTTGCAGGATTTGACCCTTGGTGCGCTGGATAACCAGTATCGCCACCGTCTGCCCGAGGAAGGAGACAAGGTGATTTGTGTGCGGGGCGGTTCTATCATGGTGGCGCGGGACAAGCGAGATGCTCTGACTCTGCCGACGGTGGAACAGGTGCTTGCGTGGAGCGGCGAGTGGGATCACTGGCATGAGGAAACACTCCGCTATATCTTCACTTTGCAGGATGAGCATTACTTTCTGTGGATGGGCGAAGCGGGGGAGAGCGGAGAGGAAGCCTTCGCTTATGAGCCGGCACGGACGCTGCGCCAGATCACAAGCAAGCATGTCTGTTTTGCTGCTATGACGGCGTTCCACCTCTTCTGCTGGTATCGGGACAATCGCTTCTGCGGTCGCTGCGGTACAGAGACCGTCCACGATGAGAAGGAACGCATGATGCGTTGTCCCCACTGCGGCAATATGATCTTCCCCCGCATTTCTCCCGCAGTGATCATCGCCGTCACTGACGGTGACCGCCTCATTCTCATCAAGTACGCAGGGCGTGCCTATGCCAATTACGGTCTTGTGGCAGGCTTTATCGAGATCGGTGAGACTGCCGAGGAAGCCGTTGCCCGTGAAGTGATGGAAGAAGTGGGTTTGAAGGTCAAGAATATCCGCTACTATAAGAGCCAGCCCTGGGGCATTGCGGGCAATCTGTCCCTCGGCTACTTCTGTGATCTGGACGGGGATGACACCATCCATCTGGATGAGGAGGAGCTGTCCCTTGCCGAGTGGCATCGCCGCGATGCCATGCCCTGCGAGGATGACGGCATCAGTCTCACCCGTGAGATGGTGCGTGTGTTCTGCGAGGGAAACGAACCGAAATGAATCACAAAAGGCGCGTTACAGAATGAAAATTCTGCAGCGCGCCTTTTTCCTGTTATTTTGTGAAAAGCATTTCCAGCACCTTGCCGATGCGAGAGAGACCCTCTTCATCCTCGGCGGTGAAACGACCAATGAGGGGGCTGTCGATGTCAAGGACGCCCATGACTTCACCATCTGCAAGGAGGGGGATCACGATTTCGGAATTGGAGGCACAGTCACAGGCAATGTGACCGGGAAATTCATGCACGTTTTCCACCCGGACGATCTCCTTACGTTCCACCGCCGTGCCGCAGACACCCTTGCCCACGGCGATCTCCACGCAGGCGACCTTGCCCTGGAAGGGACCCAACACCAGTTTGCCGCCCTCCATCAGATAGAAGCCTGCCCAGTTGATGTCCTTGAGAGCATCAGCCAGCAGGGCAGAGGCGTTGGCAAGATTTGCCGTCATATAGGGCGTGTTTTCAATGAGGGAACGCAGCATCTTTTCCAGCATTGCGTAAAGCTCCGGCTTTCTCTCGGGGTAAAGGGTGGGGGTATATGCCATGGTCGTTGCTCCTTTTCTGTTTTTTGCCATGGTAGCATGGGGTTTTGGCGTTGTCAAGCTGGGGAAAGGGAAGAGATGCGATACGGGGAAAAGCCTGCATTGAAAAAGCAATCGCCGCCCCGGTCGGGGCGGCGATTTGAAGCTTGTGTTATGCCTTGGGTTCTTCTGCGTCAAAGACGGTCTTTGCGGAAGCGGCGAGACCGGCAAGACCCTGAATTTCACTGGGAATGATGATCTTGGTGGACTTTCCGTTGGCGGCAGCTGCGAAGGCTTCCAGTGCCTTGATCTTCAGCACACCCTCACCGGGATCGGCGGCGTTGATGAGCTTGATGGCATCGGCAGTTGCCTGCTGCACCTTCATGATGGCATCTGCTTCTGCTTCGGCGGCAAGGATCTTTGCCTGCTTGGCACCCTCTGCCTCCAGAATGGCTGCCTGCTTGGCAGCGTCGGCGCGAAGGATGGCGGACTGCTTTTCACCCTCTGCCACAAGGATCTGGCTTGCCTTCTGACCTTCTGCCTGCAGGATGGCTTCGCGGCGTTCACGCTCGGCGCGCATCTGCTTTTCCATGGAGTCCTGAATGTCCTTGGGAGGCATGATGTTCTTCAGTTCCACGCGGTTGACCTTGATGCCCCAGGGGTCGGTGGCTTCGTCCAGAATGGAGCGCATCTTGGTGTTGATGTGGTCGCGGCTGGTGAGGGACTCATCCAGCTCCAGATCGCCGATGATGTTACGCAGGGTGGTGGCGGTCAGGTTCTCGATGGCGCTCATGGGATGCTCCACGCCGTAGGTGTAGAGCTTGGGGTCGGTGATCTGGAAATAGACCACGGTGTCGATCTGCATGGTGACGTTATCCTTGGTGATCACGGGCTGGGGAGCGAAGTCCACCACCTGCTCTTTCAAAGAAACGGTCTTTGCCACACGCTCAATGAAGGGGATCTTGAAGTGGATGCCCACGCCCCAGGTGGCATGGTATGCACCAAGACGTTCCACGACGTATGCCTTGGACTGCTGGACCACACGGATGTTGGTGGTGAGCAGGATCAGCACGAGGATCACAAGAATGGCGGGAATGATGAAATCAAACATAATACGACCTCCTTATATAAATTATTTGTTCTTTCTCTATTCTTCCGGCTGCGCCACAAAGACCTTTACGCCTTCAATGCGCAGTACCTTCACGGTTTTTCCGGCGGGGATGACGCAGCCATCCTCGCTGCGGGCAGTCCAGGACTGACCGGCGATGCTCACCTGTCCCTGCCCCTTGAGGTTGTCGATCTCCAGCGTGACCACCGCAGTCTTACCAATGACACGGTCCGCATTGGTGGCAGAATAGCTGGGGACAAGGAACTTTTTGGCGAGAGGTCGCACCAGTGCGAGACTCAATCCCGACAGCACGAGGAATACGCTGATCTGCGCACCGATGCCGCCGCCGAGCAGTGTGGTGACGAGACCGCCCAGTGCACCAATGGCGAACCAGACGCAGGTCAAGCCCACCGTGATCGCTTCGCCCACGCTGAAAAGGATCAGCAAAGCGAGCCATGCGATTTTCATTGTCATATCATCCGACGCTCCTTTCGCAAGTGTGGTACACAGCAGGAAGAACAGTGCCAGCAGCACCATTACAATGGAGATGGCGGCACTGCCGACTGCCCACTGATTTTTGGGGGACAGATTGATAAAAAAGTTGCCGAAGGACTGTTTCAGTCCCGGTTCTTCCGGTGCGGTTTGTTCATCGACGCTGCCGCCTGCAACGGGGGCAGCGGGAAGCTCATCGGCAAACAGCTCATCCATGGTCACATGGTAGTAATTGCAGATATAGAGAATTTTCTCCAGCTCGGGATATCCGTGGGAGGATTCCCATTTGGATACAGCCTGACGGGATACATTCAGCTGCTGGGCAAATTGCTCCTGTGTGATGCCGTGCTTGTGGCGCAGTGCCTGCAGCTTTGTTCCAAAGGACATCGGTATTCCTCCTCCTGTCTTTTTCACTGTCAGCATACCGCATTTGCGGACATTTGTCTACCAACTTCAATTTGCATAGGGCGTTTTTTCTGCGCAACTTCAAGTTTCTGCACCAAAAAGGATATTATATTGTGCTTTTTGAAAGGGGACAGTGCTGTACTTGCGCGCAGAGGGAGTCTGTGCTATTCTGTGTGTAAGCCGAGCGTTTGAATCGGCATGAGTATTTTATTTTTGAGGAGACTGCTGTTTGAAAAAGAACAACACCTTGGAGATTGCGCCCTGACCGGGAGGTTGGCGCTGCGATCCCACCCAACCTCCCAGCATTGCGGTCAACAATCATCAGGAGGAAAAATAATGAATAAAAATGACTATAGCATTCGTTTGGAAAGAAACGAAGAACACCACGCAGTGGAGCATCTGATCCGGGATGCCTTTTGGAATGTTTACCGTCCGGGCTGTCTCGAACATTATGTGATCCATGAGTTGAGAAAGGATCCTGCCTTTGTGAAGGAGCTGGACTTTGTCATGGAACAGAATGGTCGGCTCATCGGGCAGAATATGTTCATGCGGGCAGTGATCAAGGCTGATGACGGCAGAGACATCCCCATCATGACCATGGGTCCCATCTGTATCTGTAATGAACTGAAAAGAAAGGGCTACGGAAAGATTCTGCTGGACTACACTGTGGCAAAGGCGGCGGAGCTTGGCTGCGGAGCGCTCTGCTTTGAGGGGAATATTGATTTCTATGGCAAGAGCGGCTTCACTTATGCAAGTGAGTTTGGTATCCGCTACCATGGACTGCCTGAGGGTGTGGACGCATCCTTCTTCCTCTGTAAGGAGCTGATCCCGGGATATCTCAATGGGGTCACGGGGGAATACACCCCGCCCGCAGGGTACTTTGTGGATGAAAGCGAAGCGGAGGCGTTTGACAAGACGTTTCCGCCCAGAGAGAAGCAGAAGCTGCCAGGGCAGATCTTTGAAGCGTAAGATGTTCTGATTTCCAACAACGAGAAAAAGAACGCAGGGAGGGCGGCGAAAGCCGTCCTCCCTGTGCGTTGCGAAAAGGGGATGAGGTTGGAGCAGTGGTTTGCGAAAGCAGGGGGAGTGCGAGGGAGTGAAACCCGCCTCGCATGGAATAAAGGGCAACGAGATCTCTTGCGAAGCAAGGAGCGAGTTGCCGGTGGTGGGACGTCTTCGCGCTAAGAGCCGCCCTGCGGGCGGTTGCGCTCCGACACACCTCGCTGCGGCTCGGCGTCGAACCCAGTGGGTACTTCACACCCCCACAAACAGCAAAACTCCCGCGACCCCAAAGGGGTTGCGGGAGTTTTGGTGCCGGTGGTGGGACTCGAACCCACACGATGTCGCCACCAACGGATTTTGAGTCCGTCACGTCTACCAATTCCATCACACCGGCGAATACTCAACTACTATAGCACAAGTCTTTGGAAAATTCAAGGGATTCCGGGAGAGAAAATACGACAGGGGGAAATATCCGAGGAGAAAGAAGAATTTCCGCTACACAAACATTAAATTCTGTGTTATAATAACATGATATTATGGAAAAGGTATGTCAATTTCCCCGAAGCGGAGAAAGGAGAATGCGGGTGAAACGAATGAGTAGAAAAATTCTGAAGCTTGCCATTATGTTGACCGCACTTCTTCTCACGGGGACGGGCTGCCTGTTTACAAGCTCTGTCAGCGATCTCTATGCGCTGCCCAAAATGCCGGAGCAGTATCAGGAGCTGGAGCGGCAGATCGGTGAGCTCATCAGCGGAGGTGCAGAATATGCCGCACCGATCTCCGGCAGCAATCTGCAGCCCGTGCAGATGGTGGATCTGGATAATGATGGCATGGAGGAAGCGCTGATCTTCATGCGGGAGGCGACGGGCGAAAAACCGCTGAAAATCTATATTTTCCGTATGCGGGGCGGGCATTATCAGCGTGCTGCCGTACTGGAGAACAGCGGCACGAGTATTTACAGTATTTCCTATACCGACCTCACCGATGACGGCAGAATGGAGATCATGGTGGGCTGGCGTGCCGGCGCGGAGAACCCTGCGCTGACGGTGTATGCCATGGAGGGAGATATCCCTGTACCGCTGCTGAATACCACCTATTCCCGCTATGTGTTTGATTCCGCGGGACGCGGCTTTGTGCTGCTGCGCAGCGGCAGCGAAGAGCGCTGCGTGGTAGAGGCGTATGAGGTGTCCGAAAGCGGCACGCTCGGCGTAACATCTGCGGTGCGCCTTTCTTCCACGGCGGCAGAGCTGGCAGGCGGACAAATGATCTCCGGCTGCTTCAGCGACGGCGTGCCCGCGCTCTTTGTCACAGGTGTTTCCGCAGACGGCAGCACCGCCATGGTGGATGCACTGCGCTGGGCGGAAGAGGGACTGAAAAACGTGACCATGAGCAGTGCCACGGGATATACCACCGAAAGCTATGCCTTCCGCGGATTGTTTCCGCAGGATGTGAACGGCGACGGTGTGACTGAGATCCCGGAACCCCTGTCCACGCCGGAAGAGGGAATTGCGGGACTTGTGCAGTGGCGGCAGATCAGTGAACGGGGCAGCTCGGAGATCGTGATGCAGACCTACCATGATCTTGCCGACGGCTGGTATCTGGAGCTCCCCGGGCAGTGGCAGGAAAACGTGGTGGTCTATCGGAGCGAAGTCGGCAGCTATGAGACTACGGTCACTTTTACCTATCAGAACGGAACGGAGCTGCGGGAGTTTCTGCGGATCTATACCTTCAGCGGAGAAAACCGGGAGCTGCGCGCCAATCGCGGCAGCCGTTTCCGCCTCCGCACGCAGCAGAACACCGTCTTTGCGGGTGAACTGCTGGCGAATGCACCGGAGGAGCTGGAGCTCAGCGAGGAGCAGGTGCGTTCCCTGTTTCATCTGATCGTTACCGAGTGGGTCGGCGGAGAAAACTGACCACAGAAAGGAGAAAACATGGTCAAGCGAGTTTTGGTGCTGGAGGATGAGTCCAGCATTCGCAGCTTTATTGTGATCAACCTGCACCGCGCAGGCTATGAGGTGGTGGAGGCGGAAAACGGAGAGGAAGCGCTGGAAAAGCTGAGCGCATATCCCGATATCCGCGTGGCACTGTTGGATATCATGTTGCCGGGCATTGACGGGTTCGAGGTTTGCCGCCGCATCCGCGCGGTGAATACCCAGATCGGCATTATCATGCTCTCTGCCCGCACGCAGGAAATGGACAAGGTGACGGGGCTTATGACCGGTGCGGATGACTATGTGACAAAGCCCTTTTCTCCTGCGGAACTCACTGCCCGTGTGGATGCTCTCTTCCGCCGCGCGGGCGGCATGGAGGTAGACAGCGGCGAGATTTACCTCGCACCCTTCCGTCTCAATACCCGCAACCGCACCCTTGAAAAGAACGACGACCGTGTGAAGCTGACACAGGTGGAGTACTCCATTATGAAGCTTTTCATGGAAAATCCCGGCAAAGCCCTTTCCCGCGAGGAGATTCTGGATGCAGTCTGGGGACGGGATTACTTGGGCGAGCTGAAGATCGTGGATGTGAACATCCGCCGTCTCAGACTGAAGATTGAAGACAACCCCAATAACCCCGCCTGCATCACAACCGTCTGGGGCTACGGCTACAAGTGGGGCAGCTGATGACAAGAGAGGAGGACGAACCGTGCGGAAAAGGCGCAGAGCGGAAAGCCTGAAACAGCGCTGGCTGGTGACGATCATCACGCCGGTGGCATTTGTGCTGGCGGCAGTGGTGCTGCTGTTTTCTGCGGGGATCGTCAGCTACTATTATCAGTCCATTTCCGCCAACCTGACGGAAAAAGCCATGGCGGCAGCAGAATGGATGAACAACAGCAATGTCTCCAGCTACAGTGAATATTACCGTGTGGCGGCGGATCTGACCCGTACCGATGGGGATAAGGACAAGCTGGAGCTGCAGTTCATCAACTCCGGCGGACGCATTCAGGCATCAAGCTACGGCATTACCACGGGCACGTCGCCCCGTACTTCGGACATCAGCATCGCCATGGAAAGCGGCGAGCCCTGGGTCTTTCAGGGGCATGACCCCGTGACGGGGGAGCACATCATTGCCGTTTCCGCACCGCTGACCTTCAACGGGCATACCGTGGGCGTGATGCGCTATGTCACCTCCCTTGACAAGGTGAATCGTCAGGTGATGGTGGATACCGGCGTGGCGTGCCTTGCGGGACTTGCTGCCATGGGATTGGTGCTGGTGGTAAGCCTGCTCTTCATCAATAGCGTGATCAAGCCTGTCGTCAGCGTCTCCGAAGCGGCAAAGCGCATCGCTGCGGGCAGCTACGGCATTCAGGTGGAGAACCGCTATGAGGGCGAGTTGGGCGAGCTGGTGCAGAACGTGAACGAAATGTCGCTGAAAATCAGTCAATCGGAGAAAATGGAGCAGGAATTTATCTCCTCCGTTTCTTACGAACTGCGTACCCCGCTGACCGCCATCAACGGCTGGGTAGAGACCATGGAGCAGGATGTGGAGGAGGGCATTGACCCCGAGGAGCTCCGCCGCGGACTTGGCATCATCCAGAAGGAGACCAACCGTCTGACCAACATGGTGGAGGAACTGCTGGACTTTTCCCGTATGCAGGATGGTCGTTTTACCCTGCGTCTGCAGCCCATTGATCTGCAGGCTGAGTTTGAGGATACGGTTTATACCTACCGCAGTCTCTTCCGACAGGAGGGGATCGAGCTAAACTATGACAGCGGCGAAATTGAGGAGTGCCCCATCATTGAGGGTGACCCCGAGCGTTTGCGTCAGGTGTTCTGTAATGTCCTGGACAATGCCGCCAAGCATGGCGGCAGCGGTCGCCGCATCGACGCGGCGTTCGAGCTGCAAAGTGATGCCATGGTCATCACCATTCGGGACTATGGTCCCGGCATCCCCGAGGCAGAGCTGCCCTTTGTGAAGCAGAAATTCTACAAAGGTTCCTCCAAAGCCCGCGGCAGCGGCATCGGTCTTGCGGTTTGTGACGAGATCATGCGTCTGCAGGGCGGCGAGTTCACCATCGCCAATGCGGAAGGCGGCGGCGCGGTGTGCGAGCTGCGCTTCCCCACGGCGAGAGATTATTTGTAAAAATCGAACTTTTGTTGCATTTTAGAAAAAACTATGATATACTGTGATTGACTTCGGAACTGAGTCCGTAAAAAGTGCGGGTGTCAAAACCGGGTCTATATAAGAAAGGAACCATTCATGGCAGAAAACAACGCAAGCTGCAAATTCCGCACCAGCATCGGCGGTCAGGCGCTGATCGAGGGTGTGATGATGCGCGGTCCCGAAAAGCAGGCGATCGCCGTGCGGAACAAGGAAGGCGAGATCATCCTCAAGGTGGAGGATTTGAAATTTATCAAGGATCGTTATCCCATTCTGGGACTGCCGCTGATCCGCGGCGCGGTGAATTTCATCGGCGCACTGATCAGCGGTGTGAAGGCGCTGATGTATTCGGCGGACTTTTTCCCCGAGGAGGATATGGAACCCAGTAAGTTTGAAAAGTGGCTGGAGAAGAAGCTCGGCAGCGCCAAGCTGGAGAAGGCGGTGGTCTATTTCTCCGTGGTGCTGAGCGTGTTTATGACCGTGGGTCTGTTCATCCTCCTGCCCACCTTTTTGGCGGGTCTCGCAGATCCTTATATCAACAGTGCTGCCGTCCACAATCTTATTGAAGGCGCGGTGCGCATTGCCGTCTTTATGGCGTATCTCATCCTCTGCTCCAATCAGAAGGATATCAAGCGTGTTTTCGCCTATCACGGCGCGGAGCATAAGACCATTTTCTGCTACGAAAGCGGTCTGCCTCTGACCCCCGACAATGCGGCGCAGATGAAAAAGCACCATCCCCGCTGCGGCACCAGCTTCCTGTTCGTGGTGCTGGTGGTGAATATTCTGGTCTCCAGCGTGGTGTTCGCCTATGTGGAGTGGCGGAATATGTGGGTGCGTATGGGTCTGCATCTGCTGATGCTGCCCCTGATCGTTGGCATTACCTATGAGTTCAACCGTTATGTGGGTCGCCATGACAATGCGCTGACCCGTTTCCTCTCCAAGCCCGGTATGTGGTTGCAGAATTTCACCACCAACGAGCCGGATGCCTCCATGCTGGAGGTTGCCATCGCCGCCATGGAGGCGGTGATCCCCGAAAAGCAGGGAAAGGATCAGTGGTAAGCTATGGCTGTGACATACAATGATCTCTACATGGATCTGAGACAGGAGCTCCGCCGTGCAGGCATTGAAGCTGCAACGCTGGAGGCGAGGGAGATCGTCTGCTTTGCCTCCGGCAAAACCGCGGAGCAGTTCCTGCGGGATGGGCGCTTGTACGCATCGGAGAAGGTGGTACAGGATGTGGAGACGCTGAAGCAGCGTCACCTCGCAGGAGAGCCGGTTGCCTATCTCATCGGCGAGTGGGAGTTTTACGGACTGCCGCTGGATATTTCCGATGCCGTTCTGATCCCCCGTGTGGATACGGAGGTGCTGGCAGGGCAGGCGATGGAGTACATCAACACACTGGAAAAGGCGCGGGTGCTGGATCTTTGCGCAGGCAGCGGCTGCGTGGGACTTGCCATCGCAAGCCGATGCAAGGGGGCGCATGTAACGCTGGGCGAACTGTCCTCGGATGCGCTGAAGATCTGCCGCCAGAACATTCGCCGCACCGGACTTTCCGGCAGAGTGGTGCCCATTTCTGTGGACGCACTGGGCAAGCCCGACAGGTCGATCGGCGAGTATGATTGCATCGTGTCCAACCCGCCCTACATTCCCTCGGCAGATATTGAGGGGCTGGACGTGTCTGTAAAGGACTATGAGCCCTTGCTGGCACTGGACGGCGGCGATGACGGTCTGGATTTTTACCGTTCCATTTCCGAGAAGTGGCGCAGTGTCCTTGCGAAGAACGGACGGCTGTACTTCGAGGTGGGCATCGGACAGGCAGACGATGTGATGCGCATCATGCGCAATGCCGGCTTCGGCGACATTGAGATCGTGAAGGACACCCTCGGCATCAACCGTGTGGTGTACGGCACCGTGCGGGAAGATATCGAATAAACCATGCGCCGCTTGGCGCAAGCAATAGAAAGAGAAACAACACCGCGGCATAGCCGCGCTGACAGGAGGATGCGATTATGGCAAAGGAAATTACCAGTGCCGATAAGAAAAAAGCCATTGAAGCTGCCATGCAGCAGATCGAAAAGGCATACGGCAAGGGCTCTATCATGCGCCTTGGCAATGATGCGGATGTGAATGTGGATGCGATCCCTACCGGTTCTCTGGCGCTGGATCTGGCGCTGGGCATCGGCGGTGTGCCGAGAGGGCGTATCATTGAGATCTACGGTCCCGAGTCCTCCGGTAAGACCACCCTTGCCCTGCACATTCTTGCCCAGGCGCAGAAGATGGGCGGTGAAGTGGCATTCGTGGACGCGGAGCACGCACTGGACCCCTCCTATGCCCGCGCCCTCGGCGTGAATATTGAGGAAATGCTCATTTCTCAGCCCGACACCGGCGAACAGGCACTGGAGATCACGGAAGCGCTGGTGCGCAGCGGCGCCATCGACGTGGTGATCGTGGACTCTGTGGCGGCACTGGTGCCCCGTGCCGAGATCGAGGGCGAAATGGGTGACAGCTTCGTGGGTCTCCACGCACGACTGATGAGTCAGGCGCTGCGCAAGCTCGCAGGCATCATCAACAAGACCAACTGCATCGTGGTCTTTATCAACCAGCTGCGTGAAAAGGTGGGCGTGATGTACGGCAACCCTGAGGTCACCACCGGTGGTCGTGCGCTGAAGTTCTATGCCTCTGTCCGCATCGACGTGCGCCGCATCGAGGCACTGAAGAACGGCTCCGAGATCATCGGCAACCGCACCCGTGCCAAGATCGTCAAGAACAAGGTGGCACCCCCCTTCCGTGAGGCGGAGTTTGACATCATGTACGGTGAGGGTATTTCCGCCACGGGCGAGCTGATCGACCTCGGTGTGAAACTGGATCTGGTGCAGAAGGCAGGCTCCTGGTACTCCATGGGCGAAATGCGCATCGGTCAGGGTCGTGACGCTGCCAAGGCATGGCTGAAGGCGAACCCCGAAGAGGCGGCGAAGCTGGAAGCTGCTGTGCGCAAGGACTTCCACAAGCTGATGACGGGTCAGGCAAAGATCGCTGCCAAGGCGGCAGGTCGCGCGGTGGATGTGTCCGCAGACGATTTCAACGATGAGGATTGATCGGCTGGAGCCGTCCCGCCGCAAAAAGGGACGGATCCTTGCTTATCTTGCCGACGGCTCGATTTTAAAGCTGACGGAAAAGGAAGTGCTGGAATACGGACTTCGCGCAGGCGATGAGCTGAGCGAGGAGGACATGGATGCCATCCGTGCATCCTATGGGGAATCCAGTGCGAAATCCGATGCCGCCGCCCTGCTGGGGCGGAAACCCATGAGCCGCGCAGATCTGACGAAAAAGCTGCAGGAAAAGGGCGCGAGCGTGCGGGAGAGCGAATATGCCGCCGAGTGGCTCAGTGCCATCGGTGCACTGGACGATCAGGCGTTTGCGGCGCTTCTGGTGCGCCATTACAGTGCCAAGGGCTATGGTCCTGCGAGATGGCGGGAGGAGCTTCGCCGCCACGGTGTGGAGCGGGAGCTTTGGGACGAGGCGATGGAGACAGCGCCCCCCGCGGAGGAGATCATTGCGGATTTTCTCCATAGCCGCTGGAAAGGGAAGCAGCCGGACGAAAAAGAATTGAAAAGAACTTCCGATGCATTGCTGCGGCGGGGGTTTTCCTGGGGCGACGTGAAGGTCGCCCTTAAGGGCTTTACAGAACTTTTGGGCGAAGAGGACTGGTAAGCGCCCTGACGATATCATAAGGAGGTATTTGAGTTGAAGTATCGTGTTGCCTTTATTGCGCTTGGCTGTGCCAAGAACCTTGTCAACTGCGAGCAGATGATGGCGCAGGTGAGGGACGCAGGTCATATTCTGCAATCTGACCCCGAAGGCGCAGATGTGGCTGTCATCAACACCTGCGGTTTTATTGACAGCGCCAAGGAGGAGGCGATCTCCAATATTCTCGCTATGGGCGAGCTGAAACAGGAAGGAAAGCTGAAGAAGATCATCGTCACCGGCTGCCTGTCTCAGCGCTATGCCGAGGAGATCGAGGAGGAACTGCCCGAGGTGGACGGCATCCTCGGCACCGGCAGCTACAGTAAGATCGTGGAAGCCATTGAGCAGACCATGCTCGGCGCAGACTACCGCAGCTTCGAGGATATCCATGCCCCTGTGGAGGAGATCGACCGTGTACTGACCACGCCTCCCTGGTTTGCCTATCTCCGCATCGCGGAGGGCTGCGACAACCGCTGCGCTTACTGTATCATTCCTTTCCTGCGCGGTCGCTTCCGCAGCCGCAGGATGGAGGATATCGTGAACGAAGCAAAGGGTCTTGCTGCCCGCGGCGTGAAGGAACTGATCATTGTGGCGCAGGATATCACCCGCTATGGCATCGACCTTTACGGAAAGCGCAGTCTCAGCGCCCTGCTGCGTGAGCTCTGTAAGCTGGATTTCCATTGGATCCGCCTGCACTATCTCTATCCCGATGAGCTGGATGATGAGCTGATCCGCACCATTGCAGAGGAGCCCAAGATCCTGAAGTACCTGGATATTCCCATCCAGCACTGTAACGATACCGTGCTGAAAAAGATGCATCGCCGCGGCGACAAGCAGTTCCTGCTGGAGACCTTTGCCAAGCTCAAGCGTGAGATCCCGAACGCGGTCTTCCGCACGAGTCTCATCACCGGTCTCCCCGGCGAGGGCGAGGAGGAGTTTGAGGAGCTTTGCGAGTTCCTCAGCGAAGTGAAGCTGCAGCGCGCAGGCGTGTTTTCCTTCTCTCCGCAGGAGGGAACGGAAGCTGCCACCATGGAATTTGTGGATACGGAAGAAGCCCAGCGCCGCGCAGAGCTTCTGGTGGATGTGCAGAGCCGCATCATCGACTGGTACAACGAGGAGACCCTCGGTGAGGTGCTGGAGATCCTTTGCGAGGGCTTTGACCCGCAGGCGCAGATGTATGTGGGACGCAGCTACGGCGAATCTCCCGACATTGACGGCCGCGTGTACTTCACCGCGGATGCTGAGATCATGGCAGGTACCTTTGTACCTGTCCGCATCACCGGCGTGATGGACGGTGAGCTGACCGGTGAACTTTGGGAGGTGGAGGCATGAATCTTGCGAACAAGCTGACGGTTCTGCGCATCGCGCTCATCCCTGTGTTCCTTGTGGTGCTGTATCTGGATTTCCCCGGCTGCCGCTATGCGGCGCTGGCGGTGTTCATTGTGGCAAGTCTTACCGACTTTGCCGATGGCTACATTGCCCGCCATTATAATCAGATCACCAACATCGGTAAGTTCATGGATCCCCTTGCGGACAAGATGCTGGTCATGTCTGCCATGTGCTGGTTTGTGGAGTGTGGGCAGATGACGGGCTGGGTGCTTGCCATCGTGCTGCTGCGTGAGTTTGCGGTCTCCGGTATGCGCCTTTGCGCCGTAGAACAGGGAAGAGTCATCGCCGCCGGTATGTCCGGCAAGGTCAAGACCTTCTCCACCATGGTGGCGCTGTGCATTATGATGGTGGTGACGGAGCCCTGGTTCCCTGCGGGCAGAACCGTGAATCTCGTCTCGCAGGCAGTGATCCTCATCACCACGGTTTATTCGGGTGTGGAATACTTCGTCCAGAACAAGGATGTTTTCAAGGCTGAATAAGGTGAAAAAGCGGAGCCGAGCGGCTCCGCTTTTATGTTTATGCCAAGGGATCTTCCAACAAAGTCACGCGCTTTGCGCCTGCATCCAGTTCGACCTCACAGCCGATGGGCAGTGTCAGCATTGGGTGGGTGTGGCAGCAGTCAAAATCTGCGAGGATGGGAATGTTGGTCTCACCCAGCACCTCCATCAGGATCTCGTGGGGGCGGCGGTTGGTGCCGCAATCGTCAAAGAGTTCGTGCTTACCGAGGATAATGCCGCCAACGCGGTCAAAAACCCCGGCGAGCTTCATCAATGAGAGGGAACGCTCCACCGTGGCGGCGTCCTTAAGGGAGTCCTCGATCAGCAGAATGTCACCATTTTGAATCTGCGGCATATATTCTGTGCCGAAAAAGCCCTCCATGGTATTAAGATTTCCACCGATGAGACGACCGCGGACTTTTCCCTCCTGCAAGCAGAGCCAGTTGTTTTCTCTCTGTACCTTGCTGCGTGTCTGTTCGCTCCAGTTCAGATACTCGTCAGTCCAAAAGGCGGGGGTAGGGAAGGTGTAAGGAAGTGCGTAGCCCGAAAGCATTGTAGAAAAGCTTTTGAAGGTAACGTCTACAAAGGGGGGCAGTTCCCCGAAAGAAGCGGCAACGGCAGGACCGTAAAAGGTTACAAGTCCGGTTTTGGCATGGATGGCAAGAAGCAAGGCTGTGGTGTCGGAATAGCCTATAATGATTTTAGGATGGGCTTTCAGATAGTCATAATCGATATAGGGCAGAATGGAGTTGGTGTTATTGCCGCCGATAGCAGACATGAGAATCTGCACATCGTCCCGGTAAAGAAGCTCGTTAAACTCTGCTGCTCGTTCCTGAATGCTGCCGCTGCGATAATGATCCTGCTTGCCATGCAGCGAACCGTTGACCACATGGAAGCCTTTGTTTTCCAGATATTGTACGCCTCGTTCATAGCGCACAGGGACGGTGGCGGAGATGGGGGAAGAGGCGGAAAATACGCCAATGCCCACCATGCCAAGCGGTCGTTTTGCCTTCATACGCAGGCTCCTTTCAAAATTTTTATCATTTTAGCACGTTTTTTGACCTCGTGCAAGGACACTTGACACAGGGACGAGGCTGTGCTAATATCCTATTATTGATGAGTTGTTTTGGCGATGAAAGGGAAAAGTAAGACCATCGCCGCGTGACAGAGAGTTCCCGCCCTGGCTGTAAGCGGGGATCACTGCGTGCCGGTCTGAAATGCGCCCCGGAGCCATCGGGGGAGGAAATGCTCCCGCGTGTGACCGCGTTAAGGTCTGAGCCGGTGTTGGCTGGTGAGTGAAACATGAGAGTGGAACCGCGTCTTACGCCTCTCATACCCGGGGGGGTATGGGGGCTTTTTTATTTTTCCACGTTTGTTCTCCTCGGCGCGTAAGGAAGAGGAGGAAGCATGATCAAACAACTCGATGAACTCTTGCGGGCATATCTTGCCCGCGATCCGGCGGCAAGAAGCCGACTGGAAGTGTTGCTGCTGTACCCCGGCGTGACGGCGGTGATCTATCACCGCATGGCACATTGGCTGTATCGGCACAAGCTGAAATTTCCCGCCCGCGTGCTCTCTCAGTGGAGCCGCTTTCTCACAGGGATCGAGATCCACCCCGGGGCGAAGATCGGTCGTCGGCTCGTCATCGACCACGGCAGCGGCATCGTCATCGGTGAGACGGCGGAGATCGGGGACGATGTGCTGCTGTACCAGGGCTGCACCCTTGGCGGCACAGGAAAGGAGCGGGGCAAACGCCACCCGACGGTGGGAAACCATGTGATGATCGGCTGCGGGGCGAAGGTACTCGGCGGCATTACCATCGGAGATCATTCCCGCATTGCGGCGGGGGCGGTGGTGCTGCGCAATGTCCCCCCAGAAAGCACCGCAGTGGGCGTGCCCGCCCGCATTGCCCGCATCGCGGGGAGAAAACCTGCGGCAGAAATGGATCAGATCCACATCGAAGACCCTGTGCAGACAGAACTGGAAGCCCTGCGGGAAAAATTGAACGTAATGGAGAAAAAATTGGAGGAAAAGGAGAACCACCATGTATCTTTATAATTCTGCAACCAGAAAAAAGGAAGAATTTATTCCCAACCACCCCGACATCGTGAAGATGTATACCTGCGGTCCCACCGTGTATCACTTTGCCCACATCGGCAACCTCCGCAGCTATATCATGGAGGATGTGCTGGAGAAGTTCCTGCGCTATGACGGCTACAACGTCAAGCGCGTTATGAACATCACCGACGTGGGTCATCTGACCTCTGACGCTGACGAGGGCGAGGATAAGATGCTCAAGGGCGCAAAGCGTGAGAACAAGTCTGTCATGGACATCGCGAAGTTCTACACCGATGCTTTCTTTGAGGATTGCCGCAAGCTGAACATCAAGCGCCCCGACGTGGTGGAGCCTGCGACCAACTGCATTGATGAGTATATCAAGATCATCAGCAAGCTCATGGACACCGGCTATGCATACTTTGCCGGCGGCAACGTCTACTTCGACAGCTCCAAGCTGGAGCGCTACTATATCTTCAACGATCACGACGCAGAGGATCTGGCTGTCGGTGTTCGCGAGGGCGTGGAAGAGGATACCAACAAGCGCAACAAGAATGACTTCGTGCTGTGGTTCACCAAGTCCAAGTTCGAGGATCAGGCGTTGAAGTGGGATTCCCCCTGGGGTGTCGGTTATCCCGGCTGGCACATTGAGTGCTCCGGTATCTCCATGAAGCACCTTGGTGAGGACCTCGATATCCACTGCGGCGGTATCGACAATGCCTTCCCCCATCATACCAACGAGATCGCCCAGTCTGAGAGCTATCTCGGTCACAAGTGGTGCAACTACTGGATGCACGTTCTGCATCTGAATACCAACAGCGGCAAGATGAGCAAGTCTAAGGGTGAGTTCCTCACTGTGTCTCTGCTGGAGGAGAAGGGCTATGATCCCCTCGTTTACCGTCTGTTCTGCCTGCAGAGCCACTACCGTAAGAGCCTTGTGTTCTCCTGGGAGAACCTCGACAATGCCGCAGGCACCTACAACAAGCTCATCGGCAAGATCGCAGCGCTCAAGGCAGACAGCGGCGAAGCTGTGGATGAAGCTGCCTTTGCAGCCCTCAAGGAGAAGTTCTCCGCTGCCCTCGGCAATGACCTCAACACCTCTCTTGCCATCACTGCCGTCTATGACGTGCTGAAGTATCAGACGAACGATGCCACCAAGCTCGCTGTGCTGGATGACTTTGACCGCGTGCTGAGCCTGAACCTGCTCGCTGCCGCTGCGAAGAAGCGTGAGACGATGCAGGCTGTGGCTGCCAAGGGCGCAGAGTTCACCATCATCGCTGAGGATGGCGAGGCTGATGCCAAGGTTGAGGAGCTCATCCGCGCAAGAGCCGATGCCAAGAAGGCAAAGAACTTTGCCGAGGCTGACCGCATCCGCGATGAGCTGAAGGCAATGAACGTGGAAGTCACTGACATTGCAGGCGGCGCAAAGTGGAAGCGCATCTAAAGGAAACAAAATGGGAACGGCGTGTGCCGTTCCCATTTTTCAGCAATAGGCAGGAAAAATACCGAAGTTCCGCAGAACTTCGGTATTTTTGTGTTTGATTAGAACTTGGAGATGATGTCCACGATCTCCTCGCCGATGCGGCCCTGTGCTTCCTTGGTGGCAGCGCCGATGTGGGGAGTGCAGGAGACTGCGGGGTGGTTGATCAGATCCTGATTGTGGGTGGGCTCTTCCACATACACGTCGAGACCTGCACCGCGAACCTTGCCGCTGTTCAGAGCTTCCAGCAGGTCAGCCTCGTCGATGTTGCTGCCGCGGCTGGTGTTGATGATGACCACGCCATCCTTCATCTTCTCGATGGTTTCCTTGCGGATCATGGGCACGCCGTCAATTGCGGGAGTGTGCAGGGAGATGAAGTCAGACTGTGCCAGCAGCTCGTCCAGCTCCACATACTTCATGCCGAACTTCTCCTCGAGACCCTCGCGGCGGGTGCGGCTGTAAGCGATAACTTCCATGCCGATGCCCTTTGCGAGCTTGCACAGGCACTGACCGATGCGACCGAAGCCCACGATACCCAGCACCTTGCCGCTGACTTCGAAGCCCTTGCCGTAAGCCTTCTTCTCCCACTTGCCCTCGCGCATGGTGTGACCTGCGATGGAGATGTAGTGAGCGCAGGAGAACATGTGAGCCATAGCGGTCTCAGCGACAGAGTTGGAGGAAGCGTTGGGGGTGTTCTTCACGGTGATGCCGTTTTCCTCAGCATACTTGACGTCGATGTTGTCAACGCCGACGCCGCCGCGGATGATCAGCTTCAGCTTGCCGCCCTTTGCCTCGTCGATGTGGTTGGCACGAACCTTGGTTGCGCTGCGGACGATCACGCAGTCGAACTCACGCAGAGCTGCACCCAGCTCCTCGGGAGCGTAGAACTGCTCCACGACCTCGTGACCCATTTCCACCAGCTGGGCAATGCCCTTCTTATCCATGCCGTCAGTAACAAGAATACGCATAATTGTACTTCTCCGTTCGTTATATTTATTAGAATGCCGTAATGCAGGCAAACAGGAATGTGCTCCGAGCGGCAGCGCCGCCCGGAGACACAGAGAATTGCTTACTGATGCTCAGATTCGTACTTCTTCAGGAACTCCACGAGAGCTTCCACGCCTTCCTTGGGCATAGCGTTGTAGATGGAAGCGCGCAGACCGCCCACGGACTTGTGACCCTTCAGGTTGTCATAGCCGGCAGCCTTGGTAGCAGCGACGACTTCTGCGTCCAGCTCCTTGCTCTCGGTGACGAAGGGAACGTTCATCAGGCTGCGGAACTCGGGCTTGACGGTACCCTTGAACATCTTGGAGGAATCCAGGAAGTCATAGAACACCTTAGCCTTGTCCAGATTGCGCTGATGCATCACTTCCAGACCGCCGATCTTCTTCAGATACTTGAACACCTTGCCGCAGCAGTAGATGTCCCAGCAGTTGGGAGTGTTGTACATGGAGCCGTTGTCAGCGTGGACCTTGTAGCTCATGTAGGTGGGAACCTTTTCGCACAGATCCTCACGGATCAGGTCTTCGCGGATGATCACCACGACCATGCCTGCGGGACCAACGTTCTTCTGCACGCCTGCATAGATCATGCCGTAGTCGGAGACGTTGCAGGGCTTGGAGAGGAACATGGAGGACTGGTCGGAAACCAGAACCTTGCCATTGGTCTCGGGCAGCTTCTGCCAGGTGGTGCCGTGGATGGTCTCGTTCTCGCAGATGTAAACGTAGTCAGCATTCTCGGGGATGCCGGCAGCGTTGGAGGCGGGGATGTAGCTGAAGTTTTCGTCCTTGCTGGAACCGAGGATCACGACCTCGCCGTACTTCTTAGCCTCAGCGATAGCCTTCTTGGACCATGCGCCGGTCTCGTAGTAGCAAGCGACACCGTTCTTCATCAGGTTCATGGGGATCATAGCGAACTGCAACGTTGCGCCGCCCTGAATGAACAGGACCTTGTAGTTATCGGGAATGTTCATCAGATCGCGCAGATCCTGCTCAGCCTCGTCAGCGATCTGCTGGAAGACCTTGCTGCGATGGGACATTTCCATGACGCACATACCGCTGCCGCGGTAGTTGAGCATTTCGTCGCGGATCTCCTCCAGAACCTCCTCGGGCATCATAGCGGGGCCTGCGGAGAAGTTAAAAGAACGACCGTAGTTCATTGGTAGTTACCTCCTGTGTTTTTGTTCAAAAGTGCCTGTTGTGAGGAACTTCCCCTCACGTTTTTCATCCAATTTTTAGTATAGAAGATTTTTGGTAAGGGTGCAACTGAAATTTGTGTTTTCATTCATGGAAATTTGCAGGGTTTATATGAAAAAATTTCAACATACCGAAGCTTAGCGTGATCTTGGCAGGGAAAGCCTGCCGCGGAAAGCTTGAAAAACGAAGCGGGAATTGCTACAATAGACGAAAAACGTTGAAAAAATGGAGGTAGCCATGAGAAGTGACGGCAAACGAGTGAAGCACTTGCCTGCCATTCAGGCGGCGATCCCCTTTATCATGCCCCGCCGCTATGACGCGCAGAACTATATCACCCAGTATGCGGAGATGGAGCCGCTGAAACAATATATCCAGCAGAAGCGCCGCGAGGGGGTGCGCCTGTCCTATATGGCGCTGATCCTTGCTGCCTATTTCAAGGCGGCGCAGAAGAATCCCTATATCAACCGCTTTGTGATGAATAGCCGCATCTATCAGCGCAACCACTTCTGCGTGAGCTTTGTGATCCTGAAGAAGCGGGCGGACGGCACACCTGACGAGACCACCATCAAGGTCTATTTTGAGGACGAGGATGATGTGCTCTCCATCAACCGCAAGATCGAGGAGGCGGTGGCAAAGAACCGCGTTGCGACCCACAACAACAGCACAGACAAGTTTGCAAACTTCATGCTGTCGCTGCCCGTGCTGCCCCATGTTGTGATGGCGCTTGCCCGCACACTGGACAGATGGGGATTGCTGCCCCGCTTTATCATCGACCTCAGCCCCTTCCATACGAGCCTGTTTATTACGAACCTTGCCTCCATCAACACCCGTGCCATTTACCATCACTGCTATGAGTTCGGCACCACAGGCGTGTTTGTTTCTATGGGCAAGCCGGAACCGGATCATATCAACGGGGAGTTTGACAAAAGAGTAATCCCTTTGGCGGTTGTCATGGATGAGCGCATCTGCACGGGACACGACTATGCGTCCTTCTTTGTGGATATGCAGCGTTATCTTCGCAACCCCTCATTGATGGAAAAGCAGGCGGAAGGTCTTGCAAAATGATACACAATACGGCACAGTGACTTGCATTTTCTGTCACTGTGCCGTATCATATTTTTATATGTTATTAACACCGCGTGCGGTGAGGAAGAGGTGCGGGAATGTCCCATTCGCTCCATGAAAAGAAAACGATGCGCGAGCATCTTGCGCATATCCTCAGCTATGTTTCGGCACTGCTGAAATGGCTGATTCTGGCGGTGCTTGTGGGCATCTGCGGCGGCGTTGTGGGCGCACTGTTCCACATCGGCGTGGAGGAGGCAACGGAGCTGCGCGCTCATCAGACGTGGCTGCTGTATCTGCTGCCTGTGGCAGGTCTGCTGATCACTGCGCTGTACCGTTTTACGGGTGTGTACGGTGTGGGCACCAATGTAGTGCTGGAGTCGGTGCACGAGGGCAAGAAAATCCCGTTTTTCCTGCTGCCTGCCATCTTCTTTGGCACGATTTTGACCCATCTTTGCGGCGGCAGTGCGGGTCGTGAGGGTGCGGCGCTGCAGATGGGCGGTCACATTGGCAGCTATGTCGGAAAGCTGCTGTGCTTCGATGATAAGGACAAGCGTCTTGCGACCCTTTGCGGCATGAGTGCATTGTTTTCGGCACTCTTCGGCACGCCGCTGACGGCAGCTGTATTTGCCCTTGAGGTGGTGAGCGTGGGCGTGCTGTATTACGCGGGCTTTGTCCCCTGTATCGTTTCCGCTTTGGTGGCATACGGTGTGTCCCTCGGCTTCGGTGTGCATCCTACCCGCTTTGCCATCGCGGTTCCCGCGGTGGATGTGATGGTGCTGGTGCGGACGGTGATCCTCGCCGTGCTCTGCGCCATGGTGAGCATCCTGTTCTGCGAGGTGCTCCATCGGACGGAGCATCTGGCGTGCCGCGTGAAGAATCCCTACTATAGGGCAGTGGCAGGCGGCTGCGTGATCATCGCGGCGACTATGCTGCTTGGTACGACGGCATACAACGGTGCGGGCATGGAAGTGATCAGCGCGGCAGTGGAGCAGGGGGAGGCAAATGTCTGGGACTTCCTTATGAAAATGCTCTTTACCGCGGTGACCATCGGCTGCGGGTATAAAGGCGGTGAAGTGGTGCCGACCTTCTTCATCGGCGCGACCTTCGGCTGTGCGGTAGCACCCCTGCTGGGGCTGCCCGCAGGCTTCAGCGCTGCCATCGGTTTGGTGGCGGTGTTCTGCGGTGCGGTGAATTGCCCCATGGCATCCATTCTCCTCAGCATCGAGCTTTTCGGCGCGGAGGGGCTGAGCTGCTTCGCCCTTGCCTGTGCCATCGGCTTTATGCTCTCGGGCTATCGGGGACTTTACAGCAGTCAGACTATCCTCTATTCCAAGCTGAAGGCGGAGTTCATCAACGTCCGCGCAAAGTAAACGAAAGAAAGCTCCCGTGGAATTCCACGGGAGCTTTTACGCGTGTGCTGCATCGGTTTGCCACGTTGTGAGCGTTCTGCATACAATGCAGGAGGAGGTGAACCGTATGGAAGATGCTTTGGGGTTGACCACAGCGCTGAATACACTGGCTGTGACGGTTGCCTGCCGCTTGGAGGACGAGGAGCTTGCCCTGCTTGCCGCGTCTTTGGTACAGCTGGGAGATACCCTTGCTACCATTGCCACGCAGAGGGCGCTGGAAAAGAGATGCCAGAGAGAATCATGACAGCAAGACAAAAAGAAGCCGCTGCTCAGCGGCTTCTTTTGCTATTACTGCAGCAGTTCCTCTGCCAGTTCCACGTTGCGGTGCTCAATGGCACGCAGGCGGCGGACGGCAGCGAGCTGTCTTTCCTTATCACCGTAGCGGGCGAGGGCTTCATCGGTCAGACGGATCAACTCGCCTTCCGTGAGAGTGGCAAGCTCCGCATAGCCGTTTTCGCCGATGTAGCGCAGGAAGGAGCTGACCTTGGGATCGTAGACGATGCCCACAAGGGGAGTGCCCTGTCCCGCTGCAAAGATCAGCGAATGCAGGCGCATGGAGACCACCGCTTCCATGCGACTGAGAATGCCGATGATGGTCTGGATGCGGTCTGCGCCGTTGATGAAATAGTGGGGACAGCTGAGCCCTTCGGCGGCGAGAGCAGCAGCGTGGGGGTCGTGGGTCTTTTCCACGGAAACAAACACAGGCGTGACAGCATGGGTGCGATAGACATGCTCTGCCAGCGCACGGAAGAGGGGGGCTTTCTCCTCGAAGCCCTCCCAGTTGCGCAGGGAGATCGCCATATAGCGCCCCTTGAGGGGGATGCCCGCAGAGAGGAAGGCGCTGTCGATCTGGCTTTCCTCTGCCATAGGCAGGGTCAGCGCGGGGTCGGCGGTCAGTTCAATGTGGGGGGCAGTGACTCCGATGCGGCGCAGCTGCTCCAGCGAGTCGGGCTCGCGCAGGGTGATGGTGTCCACGTGACGGTTCAGCACCCGTGCCACCAGACCCCAGTGGTTTTCCCGCAGCAGCGGACCGATGCCGCAGCCGTACATCTGCACGGTGCAGCCAGAGCGCTTGGCGGAGATGATGTTGAACAGATAATACCAGAGGGAGCGGTTGGAGGTGACATCCTGAATCAGATTGCCGCCGCCGTTGATGTAAAGCTTGCTTCTGCGCATGGCGGCGAGCCATTTGAAGAAGGAGAAGGTGTGGATGGCATTGACCCGCAGGGTCTGGCGAGTCTCCAGCGGATTGCGGGAAAGGACGGTGATGGGAATGTCCTGATCAATGCTCCGCATTTCGCCGATGATGGCTTCGAGAATGGCATCATCGCCGGCGTTGCCGCGACCATACGCACCGCAGATGACCACGCCGTCCTTCTTGCGGATGCGGCGGTGATAGCGGCGGATCACCTCACCATAGATGTGGAGCTGGGTGTCGATGGTGCTTTGCAGGGAGAAGCGCTGGGAAGCCTTGGCATGAAGCGCGTCACCGAGGATCTGGATGCGTTCCCTGTCTGCCGCGAGCTCCGCAATGCAGCTGCCGAGGGCATCCGCGTCCCCTGCGGGGAAGAGCATACCACTGATGCCGTGGTCGATGAGCTTGGGAATACCGCCCACACAGGAGGCGATGGTTGCCTTGTGGTAGCGGGCACCCTCCGTCAGCACATAGGGGAAGGTCTCGGAAAGAGAGGTGAGGGTATTGATGTCGATGGCGTGGAAGAAACGCTCCATACCGCCGCTGATCCAGCCCGCGAAGCAGGTACGGTCCGCAATGCCCAGTTCCTTTGCGAGAGCTTCCAGCTTCTCCTTCTCGCTGCCATCGCCTGCGATGACGAGACGCAGCTTGTCCGACGTTTTTGCTGCTTTAGCGAAGCCACGCAGCAGAGTGGGGATGTCCTTCACAGGATCGAGGCGGGCTGCGATGCCCACCACGATGCTGTCCTCATCCACGTTTGCGCCGAGACTGCGGAGATAATCCAGTCGATCCTCCGTGATCTCGGGCACGTTGAAGTCGAGACCATTGTAAATGGCATAGAAGCTCTCGGCGGGGAAGCCGCGGGAGATCAGCAGATCCACCATGGCATCGGACACGCCCACGCGATAATCCATGTGACGCAGGGCGATGGCGTTGATGTTGCCGTACACCAGTCCTCCCAGTGTGCGCCCCATGTAATCGAGCTTATAGTCGCTGTGAATGGTGGAGACCACGGGAATGTCCACATGGGGGCGCAGCAGCGCACCCATCATGTTGGCGCGGGAGCCGTGGCAGTGGATGACATCGTACTTGTTCTGGCGGATCATCCGCAGAAGCTGGCGCTTGACCTTGGGGATGTTGTTGCCTGCCATCACCGTGGTGGGGATGCCGAGGGCGCGGGCGTCCTCCGCGAAGTCGCCCTCACGGAAGGAGACCAGATCCGCGTGGATCTGTCGGTTCAGACCGCTGAGCAGGCTCAGCAGATGGGTCTTGGCGCCGCCGGTGTCGCCGCCGCCGATCAAATGAATGACTTTCATCGAAAAAATCTCCATTACAGAAATTGTGCTTGTACAACAGAAAGAATTGCATTATACTACAATATAGCCGCATAGGGCGGTTTCATTCATTATACAATGACCGCTGGGGGCGGTCAAGCGAAGGAGACCCGTATGGAAAAGAAAAGAAGATTTAATATTATTGATATCTGCGTGCTGGTGCTGATGGTGGCTGTGGTTGCGTTTCTTGGCTACAAGGTGGCAAAGGGCATCGACAACCGCATGGGTGCGGACACGATCACGCTGAAATATCAGGTCATGTATGAGGGTGTCAGCAATGACCTCTATGACGCGGCGGCAGAGCACGTCCCCTCCCAGATCATGGCAAGCGGCGTGCTGTACGACTCCCACGTGACTGCTGTGGAAAAGCGCGACTACTTCGTTTATGAAAACGGCGAGTGGGTCAAGGATCCCTATCACTGCAACCTCATCTTCACCGTGGAGGGCAACGTGGCAAACGCCGCCGTTCTCACCACCGAGGTGGGTAGTCAGGAGGTCCGCGTGGGCAAGGAGCACGTGCTCAAGACCCAGTATCTGGAGTTCGACAAGGGTATCATCACCTTTGTGGAATGGGGCGAGAAGAAGTAACCAAGCGAACAAGCAGAAAGGACACGCCGCGGCGTGTCCTTTTTCGCGCAAAAAAGGAAGGTGCGGCTGGCACCTTCCTTCTGCTTATTCGCATTCTTCTTCCGCTTCCGGCAGCAGCTGCATGACGGAAACCTCGTATGCCGTGCGCTCCTCAGTCTCGCCGTTGATGACCTTGCTGTAGATGCGGCTCTGGATGCGCCCCTCCAGACGGAGCTGAGAGCCGACCTCCATGGAGCCGATCTGGATCGCCAGTTGTCCCCATGCAATGCAGGGGAGATAATCGCTGCGTCCGTAACGACGGTTGACAGCCAGCATCACATCGCAGATGCTGCGCCCAAGGGGGGTCCGCCGCAGAACGGGGGGCTTGCACAACGTACCGCAAAGTCTCACCACGTTGCAGGATTCCCCATCCCAGGGGGCGATGATGTTGGCGAGAACGGAGATCACCAGACGGCGACCGCCCTCGTTTCGGTTATTGTAAGTGCGCAACTGACCAAGGACACGGATCTGTGTCCCGACTGTGACAGGGGTGGCTGCCAGAGTGGAGGAGAGAGCCAGAATCGCGATCCGGTCAGTAGAACCCGAGAGACGCTCGATCTCCAGCGTGAAACGATAAAACTCCTGCCCGTGGTTTTCGTGGGAGAATACCGGTTCGGTGGCAACAACGCCGCACAATTCAGTTGTGTTCAATTCTTCTCGCATATCGTACACCTCGATTGTTGTAATCTCAATATACTATATGTGGAACAAAAAGGAAATAGACGAAAAGAAAAAATGACAAAATAACGAAAAAAATCGAAAATTATAGGTGAAAAGCACAATTTGATAAGGGCTTGTATGGGTCGGAAAAAGAAATAAATGGAATTTTTTGGTTATTTTGCCAAGCGGCAGCGGGAAAAAGCTGCTGTGTAGTGTAAACTGCTTGGGGGGAATATTAGACTGCTTGTGACAAGAATGGTTAATACTTCTTTGACAGACAGAGGTAGAACAGCCAGTACAGCACCACCATCAGACACACAATGCCGCCGAGGAGAGTGGAGATGAGCGCCTGCTCCGCGATCCTGCAACCGATGGAACCGACCGCGAGGAGAATGACAAGGCTGTAGCCTGTCCACGCCCATGCCTTCATGCCGAGGTACTTGTTGCGCTCGTCGTTGTTGGCGGTATCCACCTGCTCCTTGTATGCGGGATTTCTCTTGTACTTGATCTGCCTGAACAGGAAAATCGTACCGACGACAATGAGCGCACTGCCCATGCCGCTCCAGTAGGAATCAAGATTGCCAAAGGCACAGGTAAGCATCAGTGCAATGCCGAGACCGATCTCCACAATACTGGAAATGAAACGCTTATTACTCATGGTTGTTTCCTCCTTCTTCGTCTTCAAAAATGAATACATCTTCAATGGTCAGCCCAAAATAACGGGCGATCTTGTACGCAAGGAAAATGGAGGGGTTGTATCGCCCGGTCTCCAATGAACTGATGGTCTGGCGGGAAACGCCGAGGGACCTGGCAAAGTCCTCCTGTCGGATGCCCCGTTCCTTGCGGATGGCTTCGATCTTGTTCTTCATGCAGCTGCCTCCTCCATGCAATGTCAAGCTTGCTTTACATCTGCATCATAACATGCAAACGCTGCGATGTCAAGCGAACTTTACATTTTAGGGAAAACTTTTCTCGACAGGCTGCATTCTTGCGAAGAACGCAGGGAAGTGGTACAATGCTTGGCAGCAATATCGGCAAAAGGAGTGACGGCATGGCAAATATTCTGGACTATCTGGACTGGCGTGGCGATCTGAGCCTGACAGCCGCGCCCTTCAACGAAGTGGATAATCTGATTCTGGCAGAGCTGAGCTTTATTGATTACAGTGGTATTGTGCCCGAGATGACGGGGCGCGGTGCCGTGACGATTGCGGAGGCGGCGGAGCGTTATTTTGCCCGCGAAGGTACCGAACAGATCGACATGGGTGTGCTGGTGCCCGATGCCATCGTGCAGCTGCTGCAAAAGGCAGCAAAGAGCAGCCGTTTCAGCGATATGCGCCTTGTGAGCTATGTCAGCGTTACCGACCTTGCCCGCCAGATGCAGTTTGCGGCGCTCACGGTGGAGCTGGCACCGAAGCTGCTGTATGTGGCTTTTCGCGGTACGGATGATACCCTTGTCGGCTGGAAAGAGGATTTCAATATGAGCTTCCTCTCCCCTGTGCCGGGGCAGACCGAAGCCGTGCGTTATCTCGAACGGGTGGCACGGCATTTCCCTGCTGCACGACTGATGGTGGGCGGTCACTCCAAGGGCGGCAATTTTGCCGTCTATGCCGCTATCCACGCGAAGGAGAGCGTGCAGAAGCGCATCCTTGCCGTGTATAACAATGATGGTCCCGGTTTTGAGGGGAAGGTGCTGGGTACGCCCGAGCATCAGCGTATCAGTGACCGCATCCGTACCATCGTGCCCGAGGACGATGTGGTGGGTATGATGATGGGTCACGAGGAACGCTACAGTGTGGTGCGCAGTGACCAGATGGGATTTTTGCAGCATGATGGCTTCAGCTGGCAGGTGCTGGGGGATTCCTTTGTCCATCTCAGCGAGATCGGCTTCGGTGGGAGACTGGTGGATCAGACGCTGAAATCCTTCGCGGCGAAGCTCACGCGGGAGGAGCGGGAGCGCTTTGTGGATGCGCTCTATGTGATCCTCACCGCAGGGGATGCCAAGACGCTGACGGATCTGCAGAAGGGAAGCTGGAAAATGGCGGGAACGCTGCTCAAGACCGGCTATGAGCTGGACGAGGAGAGCCGCAGGATGGTGAGTTATACCCTGCGGCTGCTGTTTCGGGAAGGCGTGAAGAGCCTGCGGCACGAGCTGAAGATCGAGGAGAAGTGGGAACGCCTGTTGGAGGAGCGTCGGCAGAAGCTGATACACCCCTTCAAGGACAAATAAAAAGACGGAAGGCGAACTGCCTTCCGTCTTTGACATTTTGGAGTTTCTTTTTTATGCGAGGGCTGCCTTCAGCGCGTCCACGCGGTCGGTCTTTTCCCATGCAACGTCCAGATCCTCACGACCCATGTGACCGTAAGCGGCGAGCTTCTGGTAGATGGGAGCGCGCAGACCCAGATCGCGGATGATGGCAGTGGGACGCAGGTCAAAGACCTTGCGCACAGCCTCTTCCAGCTTGGCATCGCTGACCACGCCAGTACCGAAGGTCTCCACCAGAACGCTCACGGGCTGCGCCACGCCGATGGCGTAAGCCAGCTGCACCTGACACTTGCGGGCGAGACCTGCTGCCACCACATTCTTGGCGACCCAGCGGGCGGCATAGGCGGCGGAG
>JAFVXA010000059.1 GCA_017501355.1 Oscillospiraceae bacterium | reverse complement strand
TGGAATGTTGCCTTGCCCGCAAACAGATGGTTCATGTAGGTACATGTCAGCCACGTCGCCAGCTCTCGCTTGCGCTCGGGCGAGAGATCGTCCGTGTTGACCAGCTCATTGCCGACATGAACATAGGACACTACTTTGATTGGTTCCTGCTTTCTTGCCATCTTTCTTCCCCCCATCTGCACAGTTCTTCTGTGTTACGCGTCTACACCATCACCGGTCTGATGGGCGTTCTTTCCGCCGGCACCGGTGATTCAGGCTTCTCACCGGCGGCAATGTATGCGATCGTCGCATCCGCATCCACCAGCTTTTTCCGCCCCACCGCCGTATAAGGCACCTTTCCCGATGCAATCAGACTTCTTATGTAGTGCAGCGTGACCTCTGTCCCCGGATCCTGCTCACAGATAATGTCATAGACCCCTTGCGCCGTTCTCATTCTTGCCATTGGGCGACTCCTTTCTCCGCACCTCATAGATCATACAGCCCTCATTCGGACTCTTTCCGCAACGTTCACAGACTGCATTTTTGATATTCTTCTTCAACTGCGCTTTCAAGTCGAAATACTTGCCAAACTCTCCTGCGCAGTCGCTGCAGAGATTTTTGATCATGTTTCCTGTACCTTCCTTTCCGGGGACCTCCATCACTCCCTCGTCGACCAGCACCGTCGTACCGCCCAACGCCATCAGCAGCTTCCATACAGGGATACCGGTGTTGTGGCTGACCATCCGCACGGCATTGTCAGCGCCTGCAATGAAGGTCTCCGGGTCGTCCACGACGATCTCCGCAGCCATGTGTCCATCCTCTCTGGTGCGATAGCTCACGCAGACAATACTATCCTTGCTCGTATCTGCTCCTCCTTGCTGTTTGATTTCCGGGATCTCCTCATCACCCTTCTCCACACAGAAGTAATCTCTAAGTCGCTCCTGCGGAATATCCAGCGCCTTGCAAATGTTGAGGGTCTCCCTTGCAGTGAAATTCAGCAGGCTGTTCAGCTTCTGCTTCATGCGCTCCGGTTTGATACCCGCCGCCTTCGCCAACTCGCTTTGGGTCATGCCGCGATCATTCATTCGCAGCAGTAGCCGCGAATAATCCTTTGGTGTCGGTGTCATGCTTTCCTCCCTTGTCTAATTTTGGTTTTTGTGTTACGCTCACCTCAAAGGAGGTGACAACCATGAAGAATCCTGCACTCTACTACTTTCACTTTGAACACCCCGACGCTATCCCCGCAGCACTGGAAGCTATTAGCTCTCTTGACCCGTTTGCATCCTGTGACCGCATTTTCGACACTGCCCTTGTCGTAAATTGTTTCGTTGGTGTCAGAGATATGGAAGAGCATCTGCGCAGCACACTTCAATATACTTTCGTTCTTGTAAGCGCAAAGAAGATCACCGTTGCCGATTGGCACCCACTCTAAGCACCCAAAGAGCCAGCGCGACCCTCCAGTTCCGCACGGAAAAGTATTCCCTGCGGGCACCTCTCTCCGTATCCGTCTCCAAGCACACAAACTGACCTCTACGCAGCCCGCCACACTCGGCAGGCTTTTTCATTTCGATCTTCATAAATCCTCCTTTGTACGCCGTTCTCGGCGGACGTTTTTTTGCTACATCAAATGGCAATTCTACTTTTAGTAGAGTCACTTCTAAAAAAAATAACATCAAACGGAAACCCCGTAACCTCGGCAATACGCTTGCCCTGCGCGATTGTCGCAGTTTCGGGGTTCTCTTCAATTCTTCGATATGTATCACGGCTTACGCCGAGAGCGTTCGCCATCTGCACCTGAGTCAAGTCTGCCAATTTTCTTACCTGCTTCACGGAATATTCCATGTTTTGCACCCCCTTTCTGTCTGCATATTACTCTACCAAAAGTAGAATGTCAAGAACTTTTTGTAGATTTCTTTCATTTGTTGTTGCATTTTTTCTACTTTAAGTTTATAATTTGCTACACGGAAGGAGGTGCAAGCCATGAGTATTTCCAGCAACATCAAGCGTTTGCGCGAATCTCACGGACTTACGCAAGCTCAGTTTGGTGCCATCGCTGGCGTGACCGACAAAGCCGTCTCCACTTGGGAGTCAGGTATCAAGGAGCCCCGAATGGGTGCTATCCAAAAAATCTGCGACTACTTCAACATTAGCAAAAGCGAGATCCTTCTCGATGAGCAAGAGCTTCTTCTTTTGTCTAAATCCAAAAACAAGCCACACACAAACACAATCCGCATCGCTGGTCGTGACGGCAGTTTGGTGGAGCGCCAGCTTACCGATGAGCAACTGGCGCTGTTCCAGTCTATGCTCGATCAGATGAAGCCTATCGACGACGAGAATATATGAACGGCAAGAACTGTTTGTAGACCTGTCGCTCCAACGGCGAACTCAGGAATTTGTCTCGTCTGATCAGCTCCGCCATGCGTGCTGCGCGAATCTCCGCCGCCCGCTGGCTGATACCGCATAGCTCAGCAATGTCACCCGCTGTTGTAACTCCGCAGCCCCACAATACGCAAGCCGGTGCCAGCAGACGGGATGCGAACACATTCGCTTCTCGCTCGATGGGGCTATCTGACGCAGATGGTTCTCGATTGACCAACGAATATGTACCAACGTGCCCCAAAAGGATATGCCCCAGCTCATGGGCGACAGTGAACCTCGTTCTTCCGAGGCTCATGCCCTCACGGATCACGATATACATGCCGCCGTCGACCATGGTACTGTAGCCGTCGTTTCCTGCTCCGGTATCTCCGTACAGCAGATGAATGCCCATGGAGCGGCACAGCTTGCTTGTGCTCACCGGGAGTTCGCATACCCCTTCCCGCAGCAGCACTTCCCATGCGAGATCCCGTGACGCTTGATATTCTCTGTAATTCATAAAAACACCTCCACAAAAATTGTAGAGGTGAGTTAATCATTTGTCTTGATGCAAATATTAGTAACTCAAACAGACAATGCCGCCCCATCGAGAAAAATTCAAAGGAGGCGATCTCATGATCGAGTTCTTTGATTCGCTGCTTGCCCAGTTTGATATATCAGCGGGTCTTGTTTTCTGGTTCTCAATTATCCTTGTGACCATTCTGCTTTTTCGCTCCAAAAATCAATCCAAGAAAATCTCTGAATTATCTGACAGGGTCTCGTCATTGAATCGTCAGCTGTCCCCTATGTTCGAAAAAGAGCGAGCACTAAACGAACGCAGCAGGGGGCTGCAGCTCCGTGAAAATGAGATTATATCTCGCGAAAGATCTTGCCGTGAAAGGGAGATACAATTTGAGCAGCAGCGAACCTCCTTTATACAAGAAAGCCGAGAGTGGAAAAAGAATCTCGTTGAGCGTTTCAATGCTAAAGTTGCCGAAATTGAGCGTCAACGAGATGAAGATATTGCTCGCATCATCGATTCTCGCCAAGCATCTATGCACTGGGTAGCCGGTATGGCTGCTGATTACCTAACCTTCGGTTTGGAACAAAAAGCCCGCTCTCTCGAATGGGGTTCAGATGTAAAGCGTCAAAAGAAGGTCGAGTCGATTCGAGAAATTCGCGCTCAGGCACAAGCACAAATCCAAGAAGCAAAAATTGCTATTTATCAGCTCGAATATCTGAAACAACTCTATCCTGGTATCGAGGATGTTCTTGATACCGAATATTCGGAGCTGAATCTCTCATCGGAGATCCCCGAGCACGATCCCACGCGAGACTATCTCAACAAAGACGAGTGGGCGAAGCTGTCCCATACCGAAAGAGATCAGCTCGCCCTTGACAGATATATTAACTCGCAGAATAAGACTAAATGGCAGATCGGACGCGACTACGAGCTTTCCGTTTCGTATGAGTGTATGCAGCGAGGTTTCTCTGTTGATACTTTCGGCAGCCGCATGGGGCTTGAAGATCTCGGGCGTGATATCATTGCGACATCACCTGCTCAGACCCTTATTATTCAGTGCAAATATTGGTCAAAGCATAAGACCATTCACGAAAAGCACCTGTTTCAGCTGTATGGTACGCTCGTGATGTACCGCATCGATCACCCCAATATGTTTCAATCCGTTCGTGGCGTTTTTGTCACAAACACTTCTCTGTCTGACACTGCACGAGAAGTCGCCAAGGTGTTGGATATTGTCGTCATCGAAAACCATTCGATGGTCGATTTTCCTCGCATCAAGTGCAACATTGGCAAGGATGAATACGGCTCTACGCGTATATATCACCTGCCCATGGATATGCAGTATGATGTGGTGCAAATCAAAGACCCGGGCGAGTTTTACGCCTTTACCATCCAAGAGGCTATTGATGCTGGATTCCGTCGCGCTTACAAATGGCATGGTAGCCACGCAGAGGTCTGATCTGCGACTCACCATTTTGCCGACGTCGACAAAATGGTATCAAGATATCAAAGTAATACTGAGTAATTACGAAGTACTTTTCTGCAACGCAAAGAGGAGGTGACTCTATGGCAACAATCGAAAAGCGCGGTTCTTCTTAACGCATCACCGTTTCCAACGGCTATGACATCAACAATAAGCAGATCCGCGAGAAGATGACCTGGACACCTGAGCCCGGCATGACTGAGCGGCAGATCAAGAAGGAGCTGGAGCGTCAGGCTGTTCTCTTCGAGGATCGCGTGCGCCACTCTCTTGTGCAGGACGGCAACATTCGCCTGGTCGACTTCACCAAAGAGTTTTTAGACCGGCACGCCCGCCTTCACCTGAAAAAGAAAACCGTCTTCGGCTATGAGCAGAACATGGGCACCATCAACCAGGCACTTGGTCACATCAAGCTGAAGGATCTGAAGCCCGGACACATCACCTCGTTCTATGCCAATCTGCAGGAAAAGGGTATCCGCGCCCGCATGACCGCCGCCCCAAAAGTGGACTTTGCCGAGCTGCTGAAAAAACAGGAGCATTCCGTGAAGAGCCTTGCCGAAACAGCCGACATCTCCGTTTGGTGCTTCCGTCGGCTCAAAGCAGGAGAGAACATCAGTAAAGAGCACGCCGAGATTATCGCCCATCTGCTCAACACCCCTTACGATGAGTTGTTCCGTACCATTCACGATGATTCGCCTCTGAAGCCCGGCACGATCCACGCATACCATCGAACGCTTTCAGCTGTCCTCAGCCGTGCTGTCAAGTGGGGCTATATCTCCAAGAGTCCCGCTGATGGCATCGACCTTCCCAGTGTCTCTCGCCGTCGTGCCGCTTACCTTGACGAACCCGACGCAAGGCGGCTGCTGGAGCTGCTGCATGATGAACCCATCAAATGGCGCGCAGTCATCACCTTCGATCTGCTCTCCGGTCTTCGCCGTGCAGAATTTCTCGGACTCCGTTGGGAAGATATCAACTTTGACAGCCGCATGATCCACATCCGGCAGACGTGGAACTATGTCCCCTCGCAGGGCTGCTATGTCGATACTCCCAAAACAGACACCAGTGAGCGCTCCATGAAGATCTCACAGACAGCTGCACTGCTGCTCCTTGAATACAAGGACTGGCAGGATGCACAGAGGGTCGCCCTGGGCGATGCATGGCGTGACCGTGACGGACGTGTCTTTACTAACGATGACGGTTCCCCCATCTTCCCCGACACCGTTACCAAGTGGTTCACAAATTTCGTCGCCCGCTCCGGTCTCCCCAAGGTCACCGTCCACTCCCTGCGTCACACCTTCGCCAGCTTGATGATCGCTGACGGTGCGCCTCTGATCGTCGTTGCCAAGCAGCTCGGTCACGCACAGGCAAGCACCACCGGCAATATCTACGCTCATGTCATCGCCGCTGCCGAAGCACGTGCCGTCGATGCCTTTGATCGCTTCGGTGACTCCGTCGCCCTACAACCTAAAGAAGAGCAAAAAAAGAAAGCCGCAGGAACATAATTCCTGCGGCTTTTCTTCGTGGAGCTGGTAGCCGGATTTGAACCGGCGACCTACGCATTACGAGTGCGTCGCTCTACCGACTGAGCCATACCAGCATATTAAATTCTTGCGTAAACCCCAAATAAACCCCAATTCAGCCAAATCCGTCTGCATCGCATATCAACAAGTGCTTGCGCTGCAAGGGTTTGCCAGCTCAAACGGCGTATTATGCCTTACTATTACGAATCAGCTGCACTACCGACTGTGCTACACCAGCGAGTATGATATTGTTCCGTGCAGTAACGCTGCACTGCAGACGGCTAAGAGCCGCTGCGCGGTTGCCGTCTGCACGCCCTCTGCGGAGGGTGTACCGACTGTGCTACACCAGTAAAGGCATAATTCAGAACAGATTAATGATAACACAAAGGCATCACAGCGTCAATACATTTTTCCTTATAGCGGCGATTTTCTGTGTCTATCACGAAATAGAATACTATTTGTAATTTCGCAGGATTTCCTGTAAACCTTTTTGTCAAGGCAAGTCTTATGCCTTTCCAAAGAAAAAGCGCGAATGGTCGCACATTCGCCCCAAACGGTCAGAAAGCGAAATTTTTTGACCGTTTCTCCCCTGTCGTCGATCTGATAAAGCATTTGACATAATATTTCGGATAATTTTTTCTACAAAGAGTTATCCACATTATCCACAGGGTTTTCCACATCCGATTTTTCCTGTCATTTCAACAAAAATTTAAGTTATCCACAAATTTAACAAACCCTGTATCGCGATTTTCACTTTTTCATTTTTCGTTTTTTGTTGACATAATGCATCTCATTCCCCGCTCTGATTGACACTTTCCCGATATTATGACAACCACGAAGGATTTCCGTACTTTGCCTTGCAAAAAAGAAAGGGATCGGGCTTTACACCCGATCCCTTTGCTATACAATTCTTCATCATGCACGCGGGGCATGATTACTTTTTGTTAATCGCCAATTTCGCGGGTGGCGTAGGCGTTGAGACTCATATCCGCGGTGTTCCCCGCAAGGTACTCATAGTAGCCCTGTGCACCGATCATGGCGCCGTTATCACCGCAGAGCTTCAGCGGGGGCAGGAACAGCTCCACGCCGTCCTTGGCGCAGGCATTCTCCAAATCACGGCGAATGACGGAGTTTGCGGCGACACCGCCCGCTGCCACCAGCACCTTGCGCCCACGGCGGCGGCAAGCCTCCATGGCACGGGGCACCAGCTCATCGCTGACGGCACGGATGAAGTCCGCGGCAAGGGCAGGACCGTTCAGCTCCTCCCCTTTCTGCTCCGCATTGTGGGCGAGGTTGACCACGGCGGTCTTGAGACCGGAAAAGCTCATATCCAGCTCCGCGCCGTCCACCTTGGCACGGGGGAGATCATACACGCCGCCCGCGCAGCCCTTTGCAAGCTCGTCCAGAGGCTTGCCGCCGGGGTAAGGCAGACCCAGCACACGAGCCGCCTTGTCGAAGCACTCACCCGCCGCATCGTCGCGGGTCGCGCCGAGAATCTCCATATCGGTATAATCCTTCACGTCCACGATGAGAGTATTGCCGCCGGAAATGGCAAGTGCCATGAAGGGGGGCTTCAAGTCGGGGAACGCCAAGTAGTTGGCGGCGATATGTCCACGGATGTGATGGACAGGGATGAGAGGCTTACCGAGGGCGAAGGCAACGGACTTCGCAAAGCTCAGACCCACCAGCACCGCTCCAATGAGACCCGGCGCGTATGCAACTGCCACCGCGTCGATCTCGCTGCGGCTCACACCCGCTTTCTCCAATGCCTGATCCGCAAGGGCGGCGATGGCTTCCACGTGCTTGCGGCTCGCAAGCTCGGGCACAACGCCGCCATAGATGGCGTGCATATCTGCCTGAGAGGCGATACAGTCGGAAAGAACGGTTCTGCCGTCCTCCACCACCGCGACGGCGGTCTCGTCGCAGGTGGATTCAAATGCGAGAATTTTCATAGTGTTCCCTCCTCTCAGGATTTGAATTCGCTGTCAACAGGGATGGTCTTGGCAAGCTCCTCGTCAAAGTACCGCGTCATAATGATGCAGTCCTCCTTGGGATGCTCATAATAGTTCTTGCGTCTGCCGACACTGCGGAAACCGAGGCGACCGTAGAGAATGATGGCAGCCATGTTGGAGGGGCGCACCTCCAAGGTCAGAAACGCCAGACGGTTCGCCTGAGCGAAGTCGATATAGACCTGCACCAGCTTACTCGCGATGCCGCGGCGGCGATAGGCGGGGTCAACGGCGACGTTTGCAATATAGCCCTCGTCCAGCACCACCTGCAGTCCCGCATAGCCCACCACCTTGCCATCCTCCTCTGCCACGAGGAAGGCGGCGCAGGCGTTATCCAACTCTTCCTTCAGCATATCTCTCGTCCAGGGACGGGAGAAACAGGCACGCTCCAGTGCGGCGATCTCGTCCAGATGATCTGCCGTCATGGGTACGATCTTCACACTCATTCCTTTGCCTCCAACCAGTTTTTGCCGCTGTGGGCTTCTGCCGTCAGCGGTACGCGCAGCTCTGCCGCGCCCTCCATCTCTTCGCGAAGCAGCGTCCTCACCTGCTCCGCCTCTTCCTCGGGGCATTCCACGATGAGTTCATCGTGAACCTGCAGCAGCAGCTTTGCCCGAAGGTTTTCTTTCTTCAAACGATTCGCAACACGCACCATGGCAAGCTTCATAATATCTGCCGCCGTGCCCTGAATGGGCATATTCAGCGCCACACGCTCGCCAAAGGCACGGAGATTGAAATTACTGCTGCTGAGCTCCGGCAGCGCGCGGCGTCGATGCCAGAGCGTCTCCACGAAGCCCTGCTCCTTCGCCTGCTCCACCACATCTTTCATGTAGCGGTGGACTCCTGCGAAGCGCTCGAAATAGGCTTCCATATACGCCTTCGCCTCCGCAACGGACACGCCGATGTCCTTCGACAGGGAGAAGGCGCTGATGCCGTACACGATGCCGAAGTTCACCGCCTTGGCATTGCGGCGCATGAGGGGCGTTACCTCCTCGAGGGACACGCCGAATACCTCCGCCGCTGTGCGGGTATGGATATCCTCGCCACGGCGGAAGGTCTCCAGCATGGTCTCATCCCCCGCAATATGGGCAAGGAGCCGCAGCTCGATCTGAGAATAGTCCGCATCCACCAGCACGGAGCCCGGCTCTGCCACGAACATACGGCGGATCTCGCTGCCAAGGTCGGTGCGGGTGGGGATATTCTGCAAATTCGGCTCGGTGGAGGACAGGCGCCCCGTCGCCGTCACCGTCATCTGGAAGCTGGTGCGCACGCGCCCATCGGGGGAGAGGGTCTTGAGCAGACCGTCCGCATAGGTGCTTTTCAGCTTCGCCAGCTGACGGTACTGCAGCACATTCTCCACCACGGGGCTCTGCCAGCGGAGGTTTTCCAGCACCTCTGCGCTGGTGGACCAGCCGGTCTTGGTTTTCTTGCCGTGGGGCAGCTGCAGCTCTCCGAAGAGGACCTCGCCCAGCTGCTTGGGGGAATTGATATTAAAGGGATGCCCCACAAGGGCACAGATCTCTTCTTCAAGGGTTTTTGTCTGTGCATCCAGCGCCGCGCCAAAGGCGGCAAGGGCACTTGCGTCCACCTTCACGCCTGCGATCTCCATCTCCGCAAGCACGCGGCAGAGGGGCAGTTCGATATGCAGCAGGAGTTCTTCCATTTGCAGTTCGCGGATCTTCGGCTGCTGCTGTTCATACAGCGCCATAACAGCAGCGGCGTAAGCATCAAGTGCTGCTTCCGCCTCTGCACTGCCGCCCATGAGGGAAAAGGCTTCCTCCTCCAAAAAGAGGGGCTTCGGCAGCTCCTCATTGAAAGCGGCAACAAACAGACGGGGCAGATCGTAGCTGCCCGCCGTAGCGTCCATGAGGTAAGCAGCAAGGGCAGTGTCGAACACAAAGCCCTCGGCGGGGAGACCGTTTTCCAGCAGGGTGCGGGTCAGCTCCTTCACCTCGTGGGCGACCTTCGGAATGTCTGCGGAGAAAAGCGCACGGAGCAGCTTGTTCCAGTCTCCCGCATAGCGGCTGAATTGCAGTTCCGCCGTCACCGCTTCTTCTCCCTCATAGTAGAGGGCAAGCGCGGTCAGGTCCGGCGTTGCCATAACGGCGGCACAGTTGGTGGAACGGAGCTCCCGCAGGAGCTGTTCTCCCTCCTCCACCGTGCGGATCTGCCGCACGGTCACCGCGACTTCCTTTTTCTCTGCGGTCTCCCCTTCCTTTTTCAGCCCCATCTTTTCGATGAGCTTCAAAAACTCCAGCCGCAGGAACAGATCATACAGTTCCGCCTTCGGGGGCTGGATGAGGTTTTCCTCGGGTCGGAACTCGATGGGCGCATCCGTCACGATGGTAGCAAGCCAGTGGGAGTGACGGGCACTCTCCTCGCCCTCTGCGAGCTTGCGCAGCGCCGCGGGCTTCGCCTCCACCTCGGGCATGGCGGCATAGAGGGCATCAATGCTGCCGTACTTCTGCACCAGCGCCATGGCGGTCTTTTCGCCGATACCGGGCACGCCGGGGATGTTGTCGCTGCTGTCACCCATGAGGGCTTTGAGGTCCACCATGTGGATGGGGTCAAAGCCGTATTCCTCGCGGAAGGCTTCCTCGGTCATGTCCTTGGTGGTGGTCTGCCCCATGCGGGTGGAGACCAGCTTCACTCGGGTTTTCTCGGTAATGAGCTGCAGGGAGTCCTTATCACCCGTCACGGCAACACACTCCCAGCCTGCCGCCTCGCACTTGCGGGAGACGGTGCCGATGAGGTCATCCGCTTCAAAGCCCTCCAGCTCATACAGGGGGATGCTCATGGCGCGCAGCACATCCTTCAGCACAGGCATCTGCTGGCGCAGCTCCTCGGGCATACCCTTGCGGGTCGCCTTGTAGCTCTCATCCGCCTTGTGACGGAAGGTGGGCGCATGCAGGTCGAAGGCAACACAGAGGGCTTCGGGCTTTTCCTCCGCCAGCAGGCGCTGCAGCGTCGTGATAAAGCCGTAAATGGCGTGGGTATAGAGCCCCTCCTTGTTGGTGAGGGGGCGAATGCCGTAATAGGCGCGGTTGACGATGCTGTTGCCGTCAAGGATCATCAGTTTCATCGACAGACCTCCTGCAAAGCTGAATTTCATATCAGTATATTATACCTCTTTCTCTACCGCAAAACAAGAGCGGCAGCGCTCATTTCCTTTTACTGTTTGTTGATTTAGCGCATAGAAAAACTCCCTCCGTCAATGCGACGGAGAGAGTTGCGTTTTTAGACATGAATCGTCATAAAACCGGGAACGTTATCTCTTTTTGTAAATAATGAGTTCCGGGTTTTTTCCGTTTTCTTCGTAGGTAGATATTAAAATAAAATCCATGTTGGCAGCAATCCCAAAGCACCTGTCCCCACCGAACTCACATTCCAGCTGAGTTCCCAAATAGGTTGCGCCGTCATCCAAAAACTTCACAGGCTGTCCGTTCGGAAGCCGATACTCTATATTGATGTATCCACCCACAAGTGCATTGAGCTTTTCGACCTTCGGCATGCCTTCGATATGCAAATCATTGATCTCGGCAATCAACTGCTTTTTGAATTCCTCAAACTTTTCTGCCCCAGCCAGATTCGTATACTGCTTCCAATAATTCAGCTTCGGGAGCATATCTTTCATATATGTGCGCACCTGTTCCGGCGTGAACTGGTCGTTTGCCATGTGACCGACGCAGACATTGATCAGATCGTCCATATCGTGATACATGTATTCTCCGTCTGCATAACACCATTTGCAGTATTCTTCATTAAAGAAACCGTCTGGCTCCTTGCTGATACTGGCGTCCTCCAACGGCATACCGCAGCATTGGCAGATCAGCTGTCTCGGGGAACCGAGCAGTGTGTTAATGGAAACGTCAAAGAGTTTGGAAAGCAGCTTCAGTGTTTCCGTGTTTGGCGTGGTCTCTCCATTTTCCCAACGAGATACTGCCTGACGGGTCACGAACACCTTTTCAGCCAGTTCATCCTGCGATAAACCATTTTTTGTTCTGAGATTCAGAATAATATTCTTCGTATCCATAGACTTATCACCTCACAAGCATTATACCGCGAGGTCATCCATGAAACAAGCAACTTGCTGTTGCTGCCCATTTTAACAGCAGCGCTTGGTGAAATGGACAGGATTGCTGTTCATCAACGCAAAAGCGATCGCACTCCTTTCCCCTCGAAGCCGCTGCTGCTTGACACTTTTCTATTTTCTGCTACACTTTTTCTGTCTGCGAAACATGGCAGGCAGGAGGAGTTTTTCATGCTTCACAATTTTCTCATCGTCCTGCAGCAGGTCATCGTGCTGTTTATTCTGATCCTCATCGGCTATTTCTTCGGCAAGCGCCGCATTTTTTCTGCCGAGACCATTCGTGGTCTGGATTTTCTGGTGCTGAATCTGGCGCTGCCCTGCACCATTGTCCGCGGCTTCCAGATGGAGCACACGGCGGAAATGATGCGCAATCTCCTGCTGTGCATCGGCTTTGCCGCGCTGCTGCAGGCGCTGTTTCTCTTCGCCGCCATGCCCTTTGCCAGAAAGATGCCCCGTGATGAACGGGCGGTCTATGTACTCTCCTCGGCGCTGACCAACTGCAGCTTCATGGGCTTTCCCCTGCAAAGCGCGGTGCTGGGTCCCCTCGGCATCCTGTATGGCTCTGGCTATGTGTTCTCCATGAATCTCTGCACCTTCACCGTGGGCTACTATCTCTTCACAGGTGACCGCAAAAGCATTTCCCCCAAGCAGATCCTCACCCGTCCCGCCATCGTGGGTACGGTGCTGGGACTGGCACTGTTTGTGGCGGGCATTTCCCTGCCCTCTACCGTCAGCACAGTGGTGGATCACATCGCAAACCTCTCCGTTCCCCTGCCCATGTTTATCATCGGCTATCACCTGTCCCATGTAGAACTGAAAACCGTGCTGCGCAAGCGTCTGCACTGGCGGTTTTCCCTGCTTCGCCTCGTGGTGTTTCCTGTTGCCGCCATCGTGCTGCTGTATGCACTGGGGCTTCACGGTACGGTGCTGCTTTCCCTCGCGGTTTCTGCCAGCTGCCCCACCGCCACCGCCGTCACCATCATCGCAAGCCGCTTCTCGGACAAAGGCGAGCTCTCCGCAGAGCTGGGCGCGATGCAGACGCTGCTCTCCCTGCTGACCCTGCCGATCATGCTGGCATTTACGTCTCTGTTTGCCTGAGAACGAACAAATGGGGTCATTGCACAGCCCTGCAATGACCCTAACATAATCAGAATACCAAAATTTTTGTTATATGTCCATTCGCGAAAGTTATAATAATTTCACAAAAGTTTTATGAAACTTGCGAATTGCAAAGTTTTGGAACTCATGCTATATTTTAATCACAGTAAGAGATCCAATGAAATAAGGAACGATAAAGACTGGAGAAAGAGAGGTAAACAATCGATGCTAGATACCAAGAATTTTAAGAACTGACTCTTGACTGGATCGGGACATTCAGTTGAGAGTCAGTTCTTTTTTTGTCTGTTCACGCCCGCAATGGGCGTTTTTTGCTTTTTACGGATAAGAAAAGGAAATTGTCGATAAACCCTTCTGTTTGCGACAACGGGAAGGAAGGGTGTGTGCGGGAAACCCAGGAAGGGTGTCCTGCACCTTTCAAATCAGAAGTTTTTAGAACTTTTTAAGTCTAAAAACTTGCACAGCGGGGCGAAAAAGCATTTTCGCCCCGCTGTGCAGTCTGCCGCGGCAGACTCCGTTTTCCTGTTCTGTTATGCCTGTTCACTGAGGGACATTCCATCCTCAGGAATGGGCTTGATGATCTTGCGGTACACGATGCTGAAGAACACCATCGTTGCCACAAGGGAAACCACCTCTGCGATGGGATAGCTCCACCAGACGAGATCGTGGTTGCCGATCTGCATACCGATACGCGCCAGCACGTAAGCCGAGGGGATCAGCGCCACCAGCTGACGGAGGAAGGAGTTCGTCATGGAGTACACGCTCTTGCCCAGAGCCTGGAACACCGTACCGAGGATGATGCTGACACCCGCAAAGGGGAAGGTCGTACCGATGATCCGCAGGGCGGGCACACCGATCGCCATCATGTTGTCGGATGCCTCAAAGATGGAGAGCAGCTGCACGGGGAACAGTTCAAAAATGATCATGCCGACAATCATCACGCTCACGCTGATGGTCACCGAGAAGCGGATGGTCTCCATCATACGACGGCGATTCTGTGCACCGTAGTTATACGCCACAATGGGCACCACGCCGTTGTTCAGGCCGAACACAGGCATGAATACGAAGCTGTTGAGCTTGAAGTACACACCAAAGACCGTAGCGGCAGTCTCCTTGCCCGCTGTGTAGAGGATGAGGATCTTGTTCATGCAGAAGGTCATCACCGAACCGATCGCCATCATAATCACCGAGGGGAAGCCGATCCGCACGATCTGCCACATCATGCGGAAATCGGGACGAATGGTGCGGAAACGCACATGGACTTCGGGGTTTTTCGTGTGGTTGAAGTAGATGGCAAGGCTCATGGAAACCACCTGACCTGCCACGGTAGCGACTGCGGCACCGGTAATGCCCATGTCCAGCACAAAAATGCAGATGGGATCCATGACGATATTCACGATGGCACCCGTACCCTGGGTGATCATGGTGTAGAAGGTACGACCCGTAGACTGCAGGAAACGCTCAAAGGTAATGGCAAGGAACACCGCCTGAGACAGGCAGCAGCAAATACTCAGATACTGAACACCCATCTCAATGATGCGCTCATCCGTGGTCTGTGCCGCGAAGAAAGGGCGCACCAGAAACAGGCCGAAGAAAAGGAAAATCACGGAGCCGATCACCGCAAGGATCAGACCGTTTTCCGCTGCCTTCTTCGCCCGCGCATGATCCCGCGCACCGAGGGCACGGCTGAGCAGTGCATTCATACCAACGCCCATACCGCTGGCAAGACCGATCATCAGGTTCTGGGCGGGGAACGCCAGAGAAACCGCCGTCAGCGCCTGTTCGCTGAGCTGGGACACAAAAATACTGTCCACGATATTGTACAGCGCCTGCACCAGCATGGATGCCATCATGGGAAGGGACATATTCAACACCAGTTTTTTCACCGGCATAATGCCCATTTTATTTTCCTGCTGCAAAATGTTCACTCCTATTCATAGTAAAATACAACAACCGTGGTATTATAGCAGTATTCTCCCCCTCTGTACAGATGAAAAACAAACAAATTTCCTTCTGTTTAACCCGCTTTCACAGCCTTTGTTTGACATTTCTGTATAAAATCCGCTACAATGACCGAAAGATGGTTTCCCTGAAGGAGGCAGTATGAAAAACACATTTGAAAGAATCTATGAAGCGGTCAAGCTCATTCCCCCGGGCTCTGTCGCAAGCTACGGGCAGGTGGCAGAAGCTGCTGGCAACCGTCGGCTCGCCCGCGTGGTGGGCTATGCCCTTCACAGCAATCCCGCCCCCGGCATCATCCCCTGCCATCGGGTGGTAATGAAGGATGGCAGCGTCTCCCCCGCCTTTGCCTTCGGCGGGGCAAACCGACAGGTGGAGTTGCTGCAAAAGGAAGGTGTTCTCTTCCGCGACGAGACCCATGTGGATATGGCGCAGTGCTGCGTGCGCTGCCTGCCGCTGGTGGATATGCAATGAAAAAACGCACCTGTTGAAAGCAACAGGTGCGTTTTTGTATGCAAATCTTACTGCTTCGCTGTCTCCGCTTTGGGAAGAGTCTTCAGCAGGACGAGGGTGTACGCCACCACGATGACCAGCCGGCTCAATGTGAAGAGAATATGTACTTCCGTAGTCATATCGCCGTTGTTAAAGACGCTTGCCACGTCAATGGCAGAATGGGTGACGATGCAGGAAATCAAACTGCCGCCGCGGTGATAGATCAACACGAACAGGAAACCGATGGCAATGGCCCCCACCACCTGACAGACGTTGGAAAACAGCTCCATACCGCTGCCATTGAAGAGATTCACGATATGACCCATGCCAAAGGTCACGCTGGAGATGATAATGGCTTCCTTCACATTATCCTTGGCAATGGCCTTGAACAGCAGACCGCGGAAGATCACTTCTTCCATGAAGCCCACGCAGATCATGTGGATGATGTAGCAGACAGTGCCCGCCACAGGCAAATTCATCGTTACACCATTCCAAAGGTTATGGGATGCCAACAGAACCAAAGGAATGTACCAAAGGAATTTCGACGCAGGTATCGAGGTTTTGCAAAGACCATACTTCTCCATCAAGCCGTTTTTCTTAATGAAAAGGAAGAGTGAAACCGTCAGCAGAACATTCAGAACCGCATGGGCAGAAAAATCAACACCAATGCCGGCACTGATAGAATTTGCCAATGACAGCAGAACAACGTAAATGCCGATCCACATCAGCGCAAAGGTCAGCTCGTTCTTATCGTAAATCTTCTTCAAAGCATTCATCGTGTTTCCTCCCATTAGTCAGATAATATGTACTCATGGTAACACTTTCCAAAAAATCAGTCAAGTTCTGCCACAGCAATGACATAGTCGTCTCGTATGGTGGTGGTCAGAACCACACCTTCTGGCAGTGTCAGCGTATCACAATGCTTCAGCCCTGCAAGTCCTTCTCCCGTGAGCTTACAGAGGGCTTCTTTGCCTGTCCAGATGCGCCAGAACTCGGTTTCATCCGTCTCCAGCCGCCCTCGTTCCGCTTCCGTGAAGTACCGCTGCGCCACCCGCGCAGGAGACTTGCGGATACGCTCCACATCCACGCCAACAGGGGTTTCGCTCACTGCACAGACAACCGTCTCACCGCTGTGGCTGATGCTGAAACACCCCTCGTCTGCATAAGGTTTTCCGGTTTCCGTGCGGCGAATCAGAATTTCCTGCGCCGCTTTGCCGCTCATCTTCACAAGGGCTGTCCGCGCCAGATGATCCCCTGCGACGGACTCCCGCATACGCTTCTTCCCAAGGGACAGCACACGGCTACGGCTCGCATCATCCATCTCCGCGATCCACTGCTGTATTTCCGCTTCGCTCACCTGTGTGAGATCCAGTTCGTAGAGCCCCGCCACGTGTCTGCCCCCTTTCTGCCTTGTGTCGTTTCGATACACACAGTATACCAGTTGCGGCGATCTGCCGCAATCATTTCATATTGACACCACCATAGCGCTCATGCTACGATTTTCCTCGAAAAAACAACCCAAACGGAGGTATTTTCCCATGCTGAAACTGGAACTGGAGTTGAGCACTCTGGATTATGAAGCCCTGTTGGAGCGTATTCTGCCCCTTGCAGGGGACAAGCTGAGCAACGAGCCCCTCGGGGCAGTTCTTGGCAGCGGTGCTTCCTCTGCCATGGCAAAAGCTGCCCTGCGGATGATGCCGCAGGAGAAAAAGGATCACATGGCGGCAGAGCTTATCAACCGCAATGCCGACAAGATCTGCACCGCCATTGAATCTGCCGCGGCGAAAAACGGCGTTTCCTGCCGTATTCGCACTGTCCGCGCGGAAACGGAGGACTGATGATGCGTTTTTCCTGTGCCCCCATGGAGGGTCTGACTGCACGGGTGTTCCGCAAAGCATTCGTGCAGCACTTCCCCAACGATCTGCGTTTCTACTCCCCCTTCATCTCTCCCACCAGCAGCAGTGATCTGTCCTCCACAGAAATGAAGGACGTGCAGCTTGCGGACAATCAGGGCATCGACCTCGTCCCCCAGATCCTGTCCAACCACGCCCATGAATTTCTCTTCACCGTGGAGAAGCTACAGCAGCTCGGCTATACCGAGGTCAATTTGAACCTCGGCTGCCCCTCGGGCACGGTGACGGCAAGAGGGCGGGGCTCGGGCTTTCTCAAGCGGAAAGAGGAGCTGAAGGTCTTTCTCGACGAGATTTACGCAGGTTCTCCCCTGCCCATCTCCATCAAGACCCGTGTGGGCTTTGACGCGGAGGAGGAGTTTGCGGACATTTTGGAACTGTATAACCGATATCCTGTCCACGAGCTCATCGTACACCCCCGCGTGCGGCAGGATTTCTACAAGGGCAAGGTGCGCATGGATGCCTTTGCTCTCGCCATGCAGCGCAGCCGCGCCCCCGTCTGCTACAACGGCGACATTTTCTGCGTCGAGGATCTCCGCGCCGTCACGGAGCTTTTCCCTACGCTCGACCATGTGATGGTGGGACGGGGTCTTGTGGCAAATCCCGCCCTTGTGCGCGAGCTCAGCGGTGGGGCAAAGCTCACGAAAGAGGAACTGATGGCATACCATGAGACACTGCTCACGGGCTTCCGCGACCTCGGCTGGAATGACCGCCCCATCATCTCCCACATGAAGGAGTTCTGGCACTATATGAGCTGTCTGTTCCCCGATCATGCCAAGTATCGTAAGCGCATCGGCAAGTCCCAGGATCTCACAGGCTATCGCATGGCGGTGGAAAGTCTCTTCCGCGAGCAGGAGCTGTTGGAGCATCCCGCATATCGTCCCTGAATACAAATGACTGACTGCTCTGCAAGAGCGGTCAGTCATTTCAGCGTGTCGAAAAAGTATTTCGCCCCGCTGTGCAAGTTTTTAGAACTTGCAAAAAGTTCTAAAAACTTCTTATTTGAAAGGTGCAGTACACCCTTCCTGGGTTTCCCGCACACACCCTTCCTTCCCGTCGAATCGGATAAAAGGGTTTATCGACAGTCTCATTTCTTTATGCATTCTTAGTCATT
>JAFVXA010000058.1 GCA_017501355.1 Oscillospiraceae bacterium | reverse complement strand
TGGAATGTTGCCTTGCCCGCAAACAGATGGTTCATGTAGGTACATGTCAGCCACGTCGCCAGCTCTCGCTTGCGCTCGGGCGAGAGATCGTCCGTGTTGACCAGCTCATTGCCGACATGAACATAGGACACTACTTTGATTTCAGGTTGTTTCCTTGCCATTTTTCTCTCCTCCGATATGTAGAGTTATTGACCGAGCATCCGCGCCCGTGCCGCTTCCGGGAGGTCAAGGACTCTGCAAATGTCATACAGGTCTCCCCATGTCCACGTCCCCAGCTTCTTTTTCTTGCTGAAGGTGGCACTCGTCATGCCGAGCCGCTGTGCCAGCTCCTTATCGTAGCGGAGCCCTGCGTCAATCATGGCGTGCTCGATGATGTCCGCCACCGTCCGCACAGCCTCTCGTTTCTTTTCCGCCGCCGAGAGCATCGGCTTTCTCAGCTTCGGCATTTGCCTGCTCCTTTCTCCGCACCTCATAGATCATGCAGCCCTCATCGGGGCTCTTCCAGCAGCGATCACAGACCGCCTTCTTCACATTCTTCTTCAACTGCGCTTTCAAGTCGAAATACTTGCCAAACTCTCCTGCGCAGTCACTGCAGAGATTTTTGATCATGTTTCCTGTACCTTCCTTTCCGGGGACCTCCATCACTCCCTCGTCGACCAGCACCGTCGTACCGCTCAACGCCATCAGCAGCTTCCATACAGGGATACCGGTGTTGTGGCTGACCATCCGCACGGCATTGTCAGCGCCTGCAATGAAGGTCTCCAGGTCGTCCACGACGATCTCCGCCGCCATGTGTCCATCCTCTCTGGTGCGATAGCTCACGCAAATCATGTGATCGCTCATGTTTGTCTTCCTTTCTTTTTCGTTTCGTGGTACACTCCCCTCGAAAGGAGGTGAATACCATGAAAAATCCTGCGCTTTACTACTTCCACTTCGAAAACCCCGATGCCATCCCGGCAGCACTTGAAGCCATCGCCGCCCTGGATCCGTTCGCATCTTGCAGCCCTGTCTTTGACTCTGCGCTTGTCGTAAATTGTCTCGTCGGCGTCAGAGAAATCGAAGAGCATCTCCGCAACACGCTCGACTACACATTCGTTCTCGTAAGCGCAAAGAAGATTACCGTTGCCGAGTGGCACCCACTCTGAGGATCCTCAGAGCCAGCAGAACTCTCCAGTTGGGCACCCCGTAGTAACTCTTGCGGACACCTCGCATGTCCTCGGTTTCCACGCACACAAGTTGTCCACCTCTCAGCCCGCTTTTTTTAGCGGGCTTTTTCATTTCGATCTTCATAAGTCCTCCTTTGTCCGCCGTCCTCGGCGGGCGTTTTCGTTGCCCTCTTTGAGAACACCTACATATCTTAGCAATTTTCGCGTTACGCAAATCACTGTTTAAAAAAATAAGCGCCAAACTCATCGTCTGGAATCTCCAATGCTTCGCAGATCGCTTCCGCTTCATCAAGGAACATGGGTCTCACGTTGTTCAACTTCTGCGATACCGTAGCCTTTGCAAGACCCAGGCGCTCTGCAAGCCGAACTTGCGTAATCTTCCTCTCCTTCATTCTCGTCTGAATCTTCTGTGTGTCGACCATCTTTCACACCTCCTCTCTATATTCGCGCTACGCGAACTACAATTATACTACCATACTTTCAAAGCTTGTCAATAGCTCTACGCAAACTTTTTTCTATTTTCGGTTGCGCTGTGCAAATTTTTGTGATAAGCTATCCTCACGAGGTGATATAAATGACGAATCCTAAAGACATTGGACGCCGAATTGAACATCGTCGCAAAGAGCTAAATCTAACCCTAAAAGATGTTGCAGATAGAGCCGGCGTCTCCCTTTCTACTATTTCTCGTTATGAACGCGGAGAGTTTGATCGTATCAAATTGCCAGTGGTTGTAGCTATCGCTAATGCACTGCATGTTAGCCACGACTACATTGTCTGCAAATGCGATGCTCCTGTTTACCTCTCTGTCCCCAACGATCCTCTTCTCAATTATTTACCAGCGCTCTCTGTTAAGGAGGCAAACAATATCGCCCAACGCATCCGATCTCGCAGGGAAGAACTCGGACTCACCATCGATGAGGTCGCAAAACGCATCCACCTCCCCCCTGCCACTATCACAAAGCTGGAGCACGGTCAATTTGATCGCTTGGATCCAAATGCCGTCCATGCGCTCGCAAGAGTGCTCGCCACCAGTTACGACTATCTTCTTTGCAACACTGACGATCCCCTCTATTCTGACGCGGACGAATCGCATCATCTCGCGCACAGACGGTCACAGGACACAAATGTAATCCGCACCATCGGTCGTGATGGCAGCATTGTTGAGCGTGAGGTTACCGACGAGCAAATGGCCCTGTTCAGATCCATGCTCGACCAGTTCATACCAGTTTCTGACGAGAACGTATAAACGGCAAAAACTGTTCATATACTTGCCGTTCCACCGGCGAACTCAGGAACTTGTTTCGTCTGATTAGCTCTGCCATGCGCTCGGCACGGATCTCCGCCGCCCGTCGGCTGATATTGCATAGCTCGGCAATCTCATCCGCCGTCCTGGCTTCGCAGCCCCACAGCACACAGGCCGGTGCCAGCAGACGGGATGCAAACACATTGGCTTCTCTCTCGATGGGATTGTCAGTCGAGGACGGCTCTCGATTGACCAGCGAATATGTACCAACGTGCCCCAAAAGGATATGCCCCAGCTCATGGGCGACAGTGAACCTCGTTCTTCCGAGGCTCATGCCCTCACGGATCACGATATACATGCCGCCGTCGACCATGGTGCTGTATCCGTCATTCCCTGCTCCGGTATCTCCATACAGCAGATGAATGCCCATAGAGCGGCACAGCTTGCTTGTGCTCACTGGGAGCTTGCACACACCTTCCCGCAGCAGCACTTCCCATGCGAGGTTTCGTGATGCTTGATATTTTCTGTAATCCATAAAAAACACCTCCACAAAAAATTGTAGAGGTGCGTCAGCTGTTTGTCTGTATGCAAATATTGGTAATTTGAAAGAGGTGATCCCATGAAACTCCCCACTCCCAAGAAGCTCCCTTCCGGGCGCTGGTATATGCAGGTACTGATCGATGGCAAACGGCACTCGCAGTCCTTTGACACGCAGGACGAGGCATATTATTGGGCTGTCAGTCTAAAGACAAGGGCAGCTGAAGCCGTCAAGCCCGCAAAGCACCTCTCTGTTTCCGAGGCTGTTGATCGCTATATCGAGTCCAAGGACTCTATCCTTTCTCCGTCCACCATCGCCGGGTATCGCAAGATCCAGCGCAATCTGATGGGCGACATCCGCAGTGTTCCGATTTCGACTCTCACGCAGGATCAGGTGCAGCGATGGGTGAATAAGCTTGCCAAGACACGCACCCATAAAACCGTCGCCAACGCCCATGGTCTGCTCTCTGCTGTCCTGGGTGCATATCATCCCTCTATGACGCTCCGCACTACACTCCCCCGCAAGGTCAAGAACGAGGTGGCAATCCCTACCGAGAACGAGATCAAAGCAATTCTCGAAGCCGCTCGCGGCAGTAAGTATGAATTGCCCATCCTTCTTGCCGTTTGGCTGGGTCTGCGGCAGTCGGAGATCCTGGCTCTGAAAAAGAGCAGCCTTCGCGGGGATATGCTGCATATCGATCACGCTCGCGTCATGGGTGAAGAAGGCATGGTTCTGAAGGATACAAAATCCTACGCCGGTACCCGCATCATCCGCGTCCCTCCGCATCTGTGCGAATTGATTCAGCAGCAGCCTGAAGGAGAGTATCTTGTACCCCTGACCACTCACGCCGTATATAACGGCTTTCGCCGGATCTGCGACAAGGCTGGTGTCCCTCACTTCTCATTCCACGCCCTGCGCCATTTCAATGCTTCCGTCATGCTCGCCGCAGGAGTCCCGGACAAGTACGGCATGAAGCGTATCGGTCACGCCACTAACAGCATGCTTAAAAATGTCTACCAGCACACCATCAAGGAAAAGGAGCTGCAATACGACCAGCTGATCGACTCCTATATGGAGTCCATGCTCCCGTCTCCTTGATTTTCATGTGCAATCGCGTGTGCAATTTCATGTGCAATTTTTATATTTCCTTTGCTTTTTTGATGCTTGATTTTCCTTTTTAATAATTTCACGCAAACCAGCAAACCCTTGTAGGAGCAATAAAAATCCGCCAAGCCTTGTGGCTCAGCGGATTTTTATTTTGGTGGAGGCGAGGGGAGTCGAACCCCTGTCCGAAAGCACTTCCTCAGGATTTTCTCCGGGCGCAGGCAGTTATTTACATTCCCTCCTCCCGACGTGAACTGTCACACTGCGGGATTCAGTAGAGTCATGATGCGTGGGCGTGGCAACTCTTACCCGCCTCACGGACGCCACTCAACGACGCCCTTCCCGGGCCGTGGCACTCCCGGGTCGGACGGCTGCCATTAGTTAGGCAGCGATAGCAACAGTATTAGTGTTGTTTAATTTATAATTTGCCCATTTTTTGGATGCTGGGCGCATCCGCCCGCTTATCCTGGATCCACACCCCCGTCGAAACCGGTACGCCCCCATATCAAGCAAAGTGTGATTCAAAGACAAGCAACACTGCTGTGCTTCTCGTTTGATTTCCACCGACCGCCCTCGCGAGCGGTCGGCGTTGTTGTTTTCTCAGATCTTCTCGGGTGCGGGATATTCCACTCCGAAGGTCTCCACGCGGATGGACTTGATGGTCTGGGGCTTCATGGGCTTGTTGTTCATGAGATTGCGGTTCACGCGGGAGATGGCAATGGCAGCATCGGCGTTATCGTAGATCAGACCGAATGCGGCATACTGGTCATCCAGATGGGGCGCATCGTCCACCATGATGAAGAACTGGCTGCCGGCAGAGTTGGGATCCATCGCACGAGCCATAGACAGCACACCGGTGGTGTGCTTCAGATCATTCTGCAGGAAGCCGTTTGCCTTAAATTCACCCTTGATGGAATAGCCGGGACCACCCATGCCGTTGCCATTGGGGCAGCCGCCCTGGATCATGAAGCCGGGGATCACGCGGTGGAAAATCAGACCATCGTAATAGCCGGAGTTGGCAAGGTCAATAAAGTTATTCACGGTGTTGGGTGCCAGTGCAGGGTACAGCTCACCCTTCATCACGGCGCCGCTTTCCATTTCGATGGTCACAATGGGATTCTTGATCTCAGACATAGTCTCTGTTTCCTTTCCTCTGCCGCTTATCGGCGGCGCTGTTCTTTCATTGTGCGATCCATTTCCCGCTTGGCATCGCGCTGGGCGGTGGATTCTCGCTTATCGTAGTTTTTCTTACCCTTGCAAAGACCGATCTCCAGCTTCACGCGGGCGTTTTTGAAATAGACCTGCAATGGCACAAGGGCGTAGCCATCCTGCTGCACCAATGCCTGCAGCTTGCGGATCTCCCGCTTGTGCATGAGTAGTCGCTTGGGGCGGTCGGGGTCACGGTTGAAGATGTTGCCCTTCTCATAGGGGGAGATATGCATACTGAGCACCAACAGCTCTCCGTTTTTCACCACGCAGTAGGAATCCTTCAGATTCAGCGTGCCCTGACGGATGGACTTCACTTCCGTTCCGAACAATTCGATGCCGGCTTCGTAGGTGTCCTCCACGAAATAATCGTGACGGGCTTTTCGGTTCTGTGCGGCAATTTTGATACCCTGTTTTTCCATGGTGGAAACCTCCTTTCTGCCGGAAAATCAACATTACGCGCTCAAGTATAGCACAACTGTTTCCCCTCGGCAAGTCCCGCGCCTCATTTGAAATAAACTTGTAAAGAAGCATCGCTCTGTGCTATACTATATTTGTATTGGTATGCGCATCTGTTCCCCGTCCGTGGTGCGGGGATTCCATCATATCACAGAAATAAGAAGAAAAATGCAGAAAGGCGGCTTATCAAATGGATCTGACCGAACGTTTTGTCAGTCGTGAAGAAAAATTCAGCGGACGTATTCTGACCGTCCATGTGGACACTGTGACCCTGCCTGACGGCTCTCTCGCTATGAGAGAGGTCGCCGATCATCCCGGCGGCGTGGCAATCGTGGCACTGGATGACGAAAACAATGTCCTGATGGTCGAGCAGTTCCGCTATGTGTTCAACGAGCCTGTGCTGGAAATCCCCGCAGGCAAGCTGGAAAAGGGCGAAGACCCCTATCTTGCCGCCCTGCGCGAGCTGAAGGAGGAGACCGGTGCGACCCCCGGTTTCTTCCAGCCTCTCGGCAAGCTCTATCCCTCCCCCGGCTGCTACGGCGAAACGCTGCACCTCTTCCTTGCGAAGAACCTCACCTTCGGCGAAGCCAAGCCCGACGAGGATGAGTTCCTTCGCTCCGAGCGCATCCCGCTGGAGGTGCTGCTGCAGCGTATTCTGCGAAACGAGATCGCCGATGCCAAGACTGTGGCAGGCGTTCTGAAGGCAAAGCTGTATCTGAACATCTGAGAAAGAGAGAGGATACCCATGGATGCAACGAAGAAAACCGTCCTCATCGTAGAGGACGAAAAGAATATCGTGGACATTCTCCGCTTCAATCTGCAGCGCGAGAACTACAACACGCTGGAAGCCTATGACGGCGAAACCGGTCTGGGACTGGCACGCGAGCATAAGCCCGATCTCATCCTGCTGGATGTGATGCTGCCCCGCATGATCGGCTTTGACGTGTGCAAGGCGCTGCGGGACGAGGGGGACAATGTTCCCATCATCATCCTCACCGCCCGGGAGGAAGAGGAGGATAAGATCCTCGGTCTTGAGATCGGCGCGGACGACTACATCACCAAGCCATTCTCTGTCCGCGAGCTCATGGCAAGAGTGAAGGCGAACATTCGCCGCAGCAAGGTCGCAGCGGCATCTCCCGCCCCTGCCGCCGCGCCTGTGAATGATTCCGTCATGGCACTCGCAGAAAATCTGACCCTCCATACCGACAGTTTTCAGGTCTTTAAGAACGGCAGTCCCATTGACCTGACCCAGCGCGAGTATGAACTGCTGACCTTCCTTGCAAGCCACCCCAACAAGGTCTATTCCCGCGTGGATCTCATGGAGCAGGTCTGGAATTACGGTTATGTGGGCGATGATGCCCGCACGGTGGATGTCACCGTGCGCCGCCTGCGCGAAAAACTGGAGGATGTTCCTGCCGAACCCGTGTACATTCTGACCCGCCGCGGTGTGGGTTACTATTTCTCCAATCAGGGCGTTTCCGAGAAGTGATCCATCGCCCGAATCTCTGCGAAAGGAGGGCTCGGGAATGTTCCGCAGTCTTCACATGAAGCTTGTGATGATCATGCTTCTGCTCATCACCTCTCTGATGGCGGTGGTGGGTGCGTTCCTCATCACCGGCGTTTCCAGCTTTTATATCGACTCGTTTTATGAGCAGGTGGACCGCACCTTTTCCGATGCCCAGTTTGTCTCCACCCTCCGCAGTGAAGCCGCACAGGAGAACGGTGCCGAGCGTCTGCAAACCATTATGGAGGCAAACACCGGCGCCCTCGGTATCGACTACAACACCCGCAACTACTATATTCTTGACGGTGTCACCGGCACATTTCTTTCCGGCTCTGACGAAACCAGCGGCAGGGCGCTTGCCGCAACGCCCAATCTGCTTGCTGCCCGCAACGGCAGCGTGGGCGATGCCAGCAATATTGCCGCCTCCTACATGGATGCCGCCATCCCCATCTCCGGCGGCGAAAACTCCTTCATCATCTATATTCTCGACAACCGTGAGACCGTCAGCGAACTGAGCAGCCAGCTCTTCCAAATCATTCTGCAGGCGCTGGTCATCGGTCTGCTGATCTCCGTGCTGCTGAGCCTGCTGCTGAGCAAGGCAATGGTCAACCCCATCGAAAAGCTCACGCAGGGTGCCGAGCGCGTGGCGGCGGGAGATTTCGGAGAAACGCTGGATGTGGAGTCTGCCGACGAGATCGGCATCCTCACGGGCACCTTCAACGATATGTCCGCCGTCCTGCAGAGCACGCTCTCCGCCGTGGAGAATGAGCGCAGCAAACTGGACACTCTGTTTCTTCACATGACTGACGGTGTGGTTGCCTTTGATCCCTCCGGCAGCATCATCCACTGCAACCCTGCCGTGGACGATATGCTGGGTCGTGATGTCAGTGGCGAGCAGTACCACAGCATTTTCGGCGACATCTTCCCCTTGTCCCATGTGCTGCAGCTGCAGCGCCCGAACTTCCTTGAATCGGAGCTTCGCAGCGGTGACCGCGCACTGGATCTCTACTTTGCCCCTTTCTCCGATCGTGACAGCGGCGGTGTACTGGTCGTGCTCCACGACGTGACAGAGCAGCGCAGACAGGAGGAGCAGCGCAAGGAATTTGTGGCAAATGTTTCCCATGAACTCCGCACCCCCCTCACCAATGTCCGCAGCTATGCCGAGACCCTTCGTGACAGTGGCGGCGATATCCCCGAGGAGCTGAGCAACAACTTCCTCGACATCATCATCAGCGAATCCGATCGCATGACCCATATCGTGCAGGATCTGCTGACCCTCTCCCGCCTCGACTCTGGACGCACGGAGATGTGCATGGCACGCTTTGACTTCAATGCCGCCATCGAAAGCGTTGCCCGCGCGGTGGAGCTGGCAGCCCGTCAGCACCGCCACACCCTCACCGTTTCCTGCGAGACCCTTCCTCTCGTCACCGGTGACCGCGGTCGCCTGGAACAGGTGATGATGAACATCCTCGGCAACGCCATCAAGTATACCCCCGACGGCGGCAATATCCGCGTCACCGCCACTTCCGACAGTGACTATATTTATCTCGACGTGGCGGACAACGGTATCGGTATTCCCGTGGCAGACCGTGACCGCATTTTCGAGCGTTTTTACCGTGTAGACAAAGCCCGCAGCCGCGAATCCGGCGGCACAGGTCTTGGTCTTTCCATTGCGAAGGAGATCGTGGAAAAGCACGGTGGCAAGCTCTCCGTTGTCCCCAAGGAGGAGCCCGGCACCACCATTCGCCTGACTCTTCCCATCCTGCAGCCCCGCCACGACTGATTCTTCAAAGGAGGTGATCCCTTGGACAAGAAAAAAAGACTTCGCAGGGATCGCCTGCAGAATTTTCTGATTCTGGCACTGAGCATTTCTGCCGTATACCTGTTCTTTCTGACTGGTTCGCTGGAGTTGGAACTGCCCACCATCTCCCTCTCCCCTTCTACTGAACAAGAACTGGCCGACTCCACCGCGCTTCTGCAGGAGCTGGACTTTCCCGTCACTTTGGTGGTCAGTGACGGTCATTCCCGCCTGTATCGTCAGCTTTCCACCTCTGACAGTGCGTTCACCTCTGTGGAAGGTCTTTGGGAGGATCTGTTCCGTGATGGCTTCACCTCTTTCACCATTCCTTACACAGATTTTCAGTCGGCGCTTTCCCTTCCTGGTATTTATGTCAGTTTTCCCAACTCTGTTCCTCTCTGTATCCTCTCCGAGCGTCTGGGACTTCCCTCCACAGACGAAACGGAGCTGCAGCGTTTGCTTCTGGTCACCGAGGGCGAGGATGTCCTTTTCTATCATTCCGATGGCAACCATTACCACCTCTCTTACACCTCGCTCACCGCATCCGAGGTTCTTGCCACCGCCGAAGTGATCGGCGGCAGCAGCTGTTCCTTCGCCTTTGAGCAGAGCGAGCCCACCCTGCACCCACTGACGGTGCTGCCCGCCGAACTTCCCCAGTATCCCGAATTTGGCGCAACCACTGCTACGGAGCTTTCCGACCTGCTTTCTTTCTTTGGCTTCAACACCCACACGACCAGCCGCTATGTGGACTCCACAGGAACCGAGGTCATCATGGAATCCTCCCGCAAGCTCAGTATCGCTCCCGGCGGTCGTCTCAGCTATCTCGGCAGCACCTCTTACGCACCGGATGGCTTTACTCTCAGCGCTGAGACCGATCCCCCCCTGCCCGAACTGGTAGACAGCACCTACCGGCTGCTGACGCAGCTCTGCGGAGATACTGCGCCCCGCTTCTATCTTTCCGATGTGAAATACAACCGTTCCAGCGGTACGTGCACCCTTCGTTTCTCCCGCATGGCGGGTGGTCTGCCTCTGCTCAGTGGTGACGGTGAAGCTGCGGCAGAGTTTCTGATCCGGGATGGCATCGTCGTCAGCTGCAGCTATCTTTGCCGCAGCTATACGCCCTCCGACACCCCCGCTCTCCTGCTTCCGCTGCGTCAGGCAACTGCCATTGCCACACAGTATGAGGGGATGGAATTGGCTCTGAGCTATGTAGACAACGGCGGCGACAGTGCTGCGGTCTCCTGGCTGATGCGATAGTCCAAACGCGAAAGGACAAACCATGGAAACTTATCAGCTGAAAAGAATCACGATCATCGTTCTGGCGTTGGTGAATCTGTCGTTGCTGGCATTGCTCGGGCAAAGTGAATTGCAGCAACGCAGCGCCGAGCAGCAGACTTTGATGCAGCTCAAGGATCTGTACCTCTCCAGCGGAATGGAGCTGACCCTGAACGAACTTCCCCGAATGGAAAAACAGACCTCTGCCACAGTGCAGCACAGTGCCGAAGCGGAAGCCGCCTTTGCCGCAGTCTTTCTCGGCGAGGCCGATGTGCAGGAATCCGGTTCCTCCATGCTGTACAGTTCGGATCTGGGTGCCATGCGTCTGCGCCGCAACAGTGCGTTTGAGCTGAATATGTACAGGCCCTTTCTCACGCAGGAAACCTGCTTGCACCTGTTGGCTGAGCTGGGCTACACCGCCCTTCCCCGCCACGGCGGTGACAGTACGGTGTATCTCATCCAAACCGTGGATGGTATGCCTGTGATCGGTTCCACGGTGACGTTGCATTTTTCCGGCGGTCATCTCAGCTCTGCGGGTGGTTTTTATATCGCGGGTCTGCATGCAGGGGGCAGCATTTCCTCCTATACCGCCGCAGATGCTCTTTCGGCATTTCTGCAGTACGCACTGGAACAGGAGATCGCTCCGCTTAGTGTCCGGGACATCTTCCCTGCCCGTCAGCTTTCCGCAGAGACTCTTTTCCAGTCCACACTCCAGCCCGCATGGATCATCCAGACCGAGGGCGCGTCTTATTATGTCAACCACGACGGGAGCGAGATTGCTTCCCTACAGGGAAAAATTTCCTAAAGATGGTATTCCTCACCGGAAGGAATACCATCTTTTTTCATTCCAAAGATTGCTTTTGCGAAATTTTCTGTTATAATTAATTTTAAGTATGCGTGGAAGTATGTCTTTGCGACATTTTCACGCTTTTGTATGGAACTGTTTCGCACGGGAAAAACTATTCCCATGTGTTTGTCTTATATATCGAAATGAAGAAGGTGTCTCTTTGAATAAATACGTGATCAACGGCGGTAAGCCGCTGTTCGGCGAGGTTGAGATCAGCGGTGCCAAGAATGCCGCCGTGGCGATTCTCCCTGCCGCACTGCTGGTTGATGGTGTCTGCCGCATTGAAAATATTCCTCAGATCAGCGATGTCACTTCGCTTCTGCGTATCATTGACGAACTGGGTGCCAAGGTTCGTCAGATCAATCTCCACACTGTAGAGATTGATGCCCGCCACATCCACACCACCCGTGTTTCTCAGGAACTGGCACATAAGATCCGCGCATCCTACTATCTCATCGGCGCTCTGCTTGGTCGTTTCGGCGAGGCTGAGGTTTCCATGCCCGGCGGCTGTAATTTCGGCGGCGTTCGCCCCATTGACCAGCATCTCAAGGGCTTCCGTGCCATGGGCGCGGAGATCAGCACCGGCGACCCCATCATCGCCAGAGCAGAGGGCGGTCGCATGAAGGGTGCCAACGTCTACCTCGACGTGGTGTCTGTGGGTGCAACCATGAACATTATGATGGCAGCCGCTCTTGCCGAGGGTCTCACCACCATCGAAAACGCCGCCAAGGAACCCCATATCGTCGATCTCGCCAACTTCCTCAACTCCATGGGTGCGGATATCAAGGGTGCCGGTACGGATACCATCCGCATCCACGGCCGTGAGAAGCTCAATGGCGGCAGCTATACCATCATCCCCGACCAGATCGAGGCAGGCACTTATATGGCTGCTGTGGCAGCCACCGGTGGTCAGGTCCTCATCCGCAACATCATCCCCAAGCACATGGACTGCATCACGGCCAAGCTCCTCGAAATGGGCGTTGAAGTGGAGGAAGAGGATGATACTCTGCTCGTCCGCCGTACCGGCGCACTGAAGCGCACCAACATCAAGACCATGCCCTATCCCGGTTTCCCCACGGATATGCAGCCCCAGATCGCGGTGGGTCTCGCCCTTGCAGAGGGCACCAGCATCGTGACCGAGGGTGTGTGGGACAACCGTTATCGCTATGTCAGCGAACTCAACCGCATGGGTGCTCAGATCCGCGTGGAGGGTCGCACCGCTGTTGTGGAGGGTGTGAGCAAACTCAACGGCACATGCGTACAGGCATTTGACCTTCGCGCAGGCGCTGCCATGGTCATCGCTGCCCTCGCGGCAGAGGGGACCACTGAGATCACCAACATTCAGTATATCGAGCGCGGCTATGAGCAGATTGTGGAGAAGCTCCGTGGCATCGGTGCCGATATCCGTTCTGAGAAGATCAAGGAAGAGGAAATTTCCATTCCCCATATCTCCTAACGTCATTCCGCTGTGGGGGACGTCGACCCCGGTCGGCGTATTCTGCAGCGGATTTTTACTATGGCGTTTCCCTGCGGCAGCGAAACGCCCCTGCGAGGTACATCAATTTGGCTTATATCTGTTCTCTTGCCAGCGGCTCCAGCGGCAACGCGCTGGTCTTAAGCAGTGGCAGCACACATATTCTTCTGGATGCAGGTATCTCGTGCCTGCGGATCAAAAAGGGACTGACTCAGTTGGGTCTTACGCCCGAGCAGCTCTCCGCTGTGCTCATCACCCACCCTCACAGCGATCACACCAACGCCCTTTCCACGTTTTCAAAGCAATACCCTGTCCCTGTGTACGCATCCCTCGCAGCAGCGGAGACACTGGCACCGCAGACCCCCACCCTTCTGCCCCGACTTCGCTGCTTTGCGGCAGGTGACGCTTTCGAGGTCGGTGAGTTGTTGGTACAGAGCTTCCCTACCAGTCACGATGCCCCCGGCGCGGTGGATTTCCGCATCGATGGCGAAGGCTTCTCTTTCGGCGCGCTGACGGATACGGGCATCATCACGGATGCCGCGGCAGCCCTTCTGCCGGGTGTGGATACTTTGCTGCTGGAATCCAATCACGATGTTTCCATGGTGCAGACGGGTCCCTATCCCTATCATCTCAAGCAGCGCATTCTCGGTGACCGCGGTCATCTTTCCAACGAAACGGCAGCAGCCTTTGCTGCCGAAGCGGTGGCACGGGGTACCCGACAGGTCATTCTCGCCCACCTCAGTAAAGACAACAACACCCCCGCCCGGGCAGAAGCAGCAAGCCGCGAAGCCCTGCAGGGTCGGGGCGAGCTCTATATTGCGCCGCGGGAGGAACTTCTGCGGCTGGAGCTACAGGAAGGAGCGAACACGCTTTGCAGAAGGTAAACGTGATCTGCGTTGGCAAGCTCAAGGAGAAGTTCTACATAGAAGCCGTGGCAGAGTATGAAAAGCGCCTGCAGCGGCATTGTAAGCTCACCGTCACAGAGCTGACCGAGCAGCGTCTTTCCGACAGTCCTTCCGATGCGGAGATCAAAAAGGCACTTGCCGCGGAAGCGGAAGCCATCCGTGAAAAGCTCCCCAAGGGCGGTGCGATCATCGCCCTCTGCATCGAGGGCAAGCCCCAGACCAGTCCCCAGTTCGCGGAGAAACTGCAGCAGTTCGCCTTGGAAGGGCGCTCTCAGCTGACCTTCCTCATCGGTGGCAGCTGCGGACTGGATGAATCCATCAAAAAGGAGGCAGATTTGCGTCTGTCCTTCTCCCCTATGACCTTCCCCCATCATTTGGCACGTGTGATGCTGCTGGAGCAGATCTATCGCGGCTATCAGATTTTGGAAGGGTCGAAGTACCACAAGTAAGAAAATTTCAAAAATTTTATATACCGACAGATCGGAAACCATTGAGGAGGAATGGAACATGAGCAATTATCGCGCAGAATATGAAAAGTGGCTGCAGAGCGATGCCCTGAGCGAAGCCGAAAAGGCAGAGCTCCGCTCCATCGCAGGTGATGAGAAGGAGATCGAAACCCGCTTCTTCGCACCTCTGGAATTTGGTACCGCAGGTCTCCGCGGCACCATGTGCGTGGGTCTTCACAACATGAACATCCATGTCATCCGCTGGGCAACCCAGGGCTTTGCCACCGTCATCGCCGCTGAGGGCGAAGAGGCAAAGCGCCGCGGCGTCGCCATCTGCATGGACTGCCGCAACAACGGCATGGAGTTTGCCAAGGCTGCTGCTGAAGTCATGTGCGCCAACGGCATCCATGTCCGCATTTTTGAGTCCCTGCGTCCCACTCCGGAGCTCTCCTTCGCAGTCCGTCACTACGGTTGCCAGGCAGGTATCAATGTCACCGCATCCCACAACCCCAAGGAATACAACGGTTACAAGGTCTACTGGGAAGACGGCGCGCAGCTTCCTCCCCAGCATGCTGACACCATCGCCTCTGAGCTGCAGAAGATCGACATCTTCGATGGCATCAAGCGCATGGATTATGACGAAGCGCTGAAAGCCGGCATGATCACCGTCATGGGCGAAGAGACCGACGAAGCCTTCCTCGCTGAAGTCATGGCTATGGTCAACGACCGTGAGGCTGTTGAAAAGGTCGCCGACAAGTTCGCTATGGTCTACACTCCCTTCCACGGCACCGGTCACAAGCTGGTTCCCGAGGCTCTCAAGCGCCTTGGCATCAAGAACGTCATCTGCGAACCCAAGCAGATGGTCATAGACGGCGATTTCTCCACCGTCGTCTCCCCCAACCCCGAGAACCCCGAGGGCTTCTACCTGGCGGTGGAGCTTGCCAAGGAGCACAACATCGACTTCATCCTCGGCACTGACCCCGACGCTGACCGCGTGGGCATCATGGTGCGCAACCGTGAAGGTGAGTTCGTTCCCTTCTCCGGCAACCAGACCGGCGTTCTGCTGCTGGACTATGTCATCGGCGCTATGAAGCGTGCAGGCACCCTGCCTTCCAACGCTGTCGCACTGAAGACCATCGTTTCCTCCGAGATGGCACGCAAGGTCGCTGAGAGCAACGGCGTGAAGTCCTTCGACACCTTCACCGGCTTCAAGTTCATGGCTGAGAAGAAGAATCTGCTGGAAGCAAGCGGCGAGGGCAAGGTCATCTTCTCTTACGAGGAGTCCTACGGCTACATGCTGGGCGACTTCGTCCGCGATAAGGATGCTGTCACCGCTTCCATGCTCCTCGCTGAGATGGCTGCTTGGTATGCAGGCAAGGATATGACCCTGTTCGACGCCATGGAAGATCTCTATCAGCGTTACGGCTGGTACGGTGAGAAGACCCACAATCTGGTCATGCCCGGTCTCGACGGTCTTGCTGACATGGCAAAGCTGATGAAGAACCTGCGCGAGAATCCTCCCGCAGATATTGCCGGCGTGAAGGTCTCCTTCTTCAAGGATTACAAGGACGGCAGCGCACTGAATTGCGCTACCGGCGAGAAGACCACCATGGAGCTCTCCGGTTCCAACGTGCTACGCTTTGAGCTGGAAGATGGCACCACCATCCTCGTCCGTCCCTCCGGCACCGAGCCCAAGATCAAGGTCTACATCCTCACCCTCGGCAAGGATGCTGCTGACCGCGATGAAAACATCCGCAAGTACAGCGAATGGGTCGGCACTCTCCGCAAGTAATCCTTCCTGTTTTGGTATAAAAAATCCTCTGTTCCGTACGGAACAGAGGATTTTTTATTGTTTTTATTTCATCAATTCGCAGACAAGGTCGGTGTACTCCGTGGGATCGTCGATGGTAAGACCCGCGATCAGCACTGCCTGATCGAAGAGGATCTTAGCGTATTTCTCTGCCTTGGCGCTGTCCTCGGTACGGGCACGCTCCAGCGCCTGCACAGCGGGGTGCGCTGCGTTCAGCTCCAGAATGCGGTCGGCGCGCAGCGCCATTTCGGGCTGGGCCCGGCGCATATACTTCTCCATTTCAAAGCTGAGACCGCCGCCTGCGGTGAGACACACAGGATGGGACTTCAGCTTGCGGGACAGGCGCACTTCCTTCACCCGCTCGCCAAGGGTGTTCTTCACGAAGGTAAGCAGTTCAGTCTTTTCCTCTGTCTCCTTCTCCTCGTTCTCATCCTCAAGACCAAGGTCGCCATCCACTACGCTCCGCAGCTCCTTACCCTTGTACTCCCGCAGATTCTGCGCCACCAGCTCATCCAGCTGATCAGTGAAGTACAGGATCTCCCAGCCCTTTTCGCGAATGCGCTCTGCCTGAGGGAGAGTATCCAGCAGTGCAGCGCTTTCGCCGGCGGCATAGTAGATATACTTCTGCTCCTCGCTCATGCGATCCACATACTCGCTGAAGGTGACGGGCTTCTTCTCGGTGGAGGAGAGGAACAGCACCATCTCCTGCAGGGCTTCACGTGCCTTCATGAACTGGGGTGCCACAAGACCGAACTTGAGATTGCGGCCGAAGTTCGCGTGGAGCTTTTCATAGCCCGCGCGATCCTCCTGCAGCATCTTCGCGAGATCGCCGCGGATCTTCTTTTCGAGGCTCGTGGAGATCACCTTCAGCTGGCGGTCATGCTGCAGCAGCTCGCGGGAGATGTTGAGGGAGAGGTCGGGAGAATCCACAATGCCCCGGACAAAGTCCAGATACTCCGGCAACAGATCCTCGCAGTGCTCCATAATCATCACGCCGGAGGAATAGAGCTGCAGACCCGGCTTGAAATCGAGGGTATTCATATCGGCGGGGCGGTTTGCGGGCACAAACATCAGCGCCTTATAGGTCACGCTGCCCTCCACAGATGCGGTGATGACGCGCTGGGGCTTTTCATAGTCGAAGAACTTGTCCTGATAGAAGCTGGCATACTCCTCATCGCTCACTTCGCTGCGCTGGCGCTGCCAAAGGGGAATCATGCTGTTGAGGGTCTTCCACTCCATGACAGTCTCATACTCGGGCTTGTCCTCCGCAGAACCCTCCTTCACGCGGCGCTGCGCCATTTCCATGCGGATGGGCCAGCGGATATAGTCGGAATAGCGCTTGACCAGCTGGAAGATCTGCCAGCTTTCGAGGTAGGAGCTGTACTGCTCCTCCTCGGTATCTGCCTTCACGCTCATGATGATGTCCGTACCCACGGTTTCCTTCTCGCAGGGAGTAATGGTATAGCCGTCCGCGCCGCTGGATTCCCAGCGATAGGCGGTCTCCTCGCCGTACTTCTTCGTCACGACAGTGATCTTCTCCGCGATCATGAACGCGGAATAGAAGCCCACGCCAAACTGACCGATGATGTCCACAGCCGCATCCTTGTCCACTTCGCGACGGAACTGATAGGAGCCGCTGCGGGCAATGACACCGAGGTTGTTCTCCAGTTCCTCCTGCCCCATGCCGATGCCGTTGTCGGAGACAGTGATGGTGCGGTTATCCTTGTCAAGACGAATTTCAATCTTGAAATCATCGCGGCTGAGCCCCACCTTGTCGTCAGTCAGAGACTGATAGCAGAGCTTGTCGATGGCGTCGCTGGCGTTGGAAATGATCTCTCTGAGGAAAATCTCCTTGTGAGTGTAGATGGAATTGATCATCAGATCCAGCAGGCGCTTGGATTCCGCCTGAAATTCTTTTTTTACCATAAAATTGGTTCCTCCTATGTATTTTTTACATCCTCAGGCATAATAGCATAAACTGCCATTGAATGCAATTTGCTACGCCAAAAGTTTACAGTTTCGCAAAAAAGAAAGACGCCCATCGGGCGTCTTTCCTAAATCGCTTACTTCGCTTCGATCTTAAAACGCATCATCTGCTGATGGATGGCAGTTGCCTGAGAGGACAGCTCCTCGCAGGTAGCAGCCGTCTCTTCTGCAAGGGCGTTGTTCGACTGCACCACATCATTGATGCCCTGCACATCGCGGTTGACCTGCTCAATGCTGGCAGACTGGTGGATGCAGCTTTCGGAAATGGCGTTCACCTTTTCCTCGGTCTCCACCGTAGACTCTGCCACGCGGGTCAGCACCGCCGCTGTCTTCTGCGCAAGGGACAGGCTGTGAATAATGGAAGCCATGGTCTCCTCGATGAGCTCCGCCGTATCCTTTGCCGCAGCCGCAGACTTCTGCGCCAGCGAGCGCACCTCATCTGCTACCACAGAGAAGCCTCTGCCCGCTTCGCCCGCTCTTGCGGCTTCCACTGCTGCGTTCAGCGCCAGAAGGTTCGTCTGAGACGCAATGCTGTCAATGGTCTGCACGATATTGCCGATGCGCTTGGACTTCTCCTCGATCTGCTGCATGGTCACGGTAAACTCACGCAAACGCTGATTGCTCTCCTCCACGCAGGCACCTGCATAGCGGGACTTCTCCACCGCGGTGGTCACATGCCCTGTCATGCTCTGGGTCTGATCGTAAATTTCCTGCATTTCTGCGGAGATGTTGGACACCGCATTGGTCAACTCCGTGGTCTTGGCGCTGAGATTCACCGCGCCCGCCGCGATCTGGGTGGAACCATCGTTGACCTGTGAGGTTGCCTCGTTGATCTCCCGCATGGTCATGTTCAGACCGTCACGGATGCCATCCAGTGCCGTGAGGATCTCCACGTAGTCCCCCTGATAACGCTCGGGGCACTCACTGCTGACGCAGTAGTTGCCATCATGCATTTCACCCAGCTGATAGCGGATATCATGGATGATCCTTCGCAAATCATCTGCCACCGACGCAAAGGCTGCCGTCAGCGCACCGATCTCATCGTTGGAGCAGACAAGATTTTCATTTTCGCTGAGATCGCAGTTGCTGATCTTTTCCGCAATCGCCGTTGCTGTCTGCAGGGGACGCAACGTGCGGGAAATGATGAGCACCGCCACAATGCCGAGCAGCAGAACGCCCACAGCAGTCAAAGCCACCGCAAAGATGATATTGACCCGCATCATCGTCGAGATCTCTTCCGCGTCATAGTCGCAGCCGAGAATATATCCATCTTCAAGGGGCACATAGCAGGAGATCAGCGCACCGTATTCCGTCTGATAGATGGTGCTGTCGAGAATCTCCTCACCATTAAAAGCAGGTGCAAGGGTCTCGTAAGACTCCTCAAACTCGGAACCGATGGGCTCTTCCTTGGAGGCATCCAGCACATAGTAGACATTGCTGCCGTCCGTGCGCAGCACATAAGCAAAACGCACACCTACGTTGGTACGTGCCAAATCCAGCACCATCGCCGCACGGATATAATCCGCAGAACCATCGTCTCCCTCGTCAAACGTAGCAAGCATGTCCACACTCACGCTGGATGCAGTGGCTCTTGCAGCAACGAGTGCCTGCTCTGCCGCCATCTTTCTCGTGATCTGACCCATACGCAGACCCATGAAAAGTCCCTGACCGATGCACACCACGGTCGCCAGAATCAGAATCGGCACCAAAATCTTCCGCTTCACGCCGGTGCCTTTTACCTTACGTTTTTTCTTGTTCATAATGTACTCCTCATCGGATTACTGCCATCCGATCGCCGCTCTTTTTTTTGATTCATCGCACACTGCGATGCGGCAACGCGAACATACAATTTAATTTTATCACTACCTTGTCGTTTGTCAATATTTCATCCTTTTTCTTAACAAGTACAGACAAAAAGCCACGCAAATTCCAATGAGAATTTGCGTGGCTTTATCGCTCATATCAATTATTCTCCATAGATGTGGCAGGCAACCTTCCGTCCCTCCACCTCCTGCAGCTGCGGCTCTACTGTGCGGCACTTTTCCGTTGCGTAGGGGCAGCGGGTGTGGAAGCGGCAGCCCGCAGGAGGATTTACCGGGCTCGGCAGCTCTCCGGCAAGCAGCAGTCGCTCCTTGCGGCGCTGATGGGGATCTGCCTTGGGAATAGCATCCAGAAGGAAGCGGGTATAGGGATGGAGAGGCTTACTGTAAACGGTCTCCGTATCGCCGATCTCACAGAGTTTGCCGAGGAACATGACGCAGACGCGGTTTGCGATAAAGCGCACCACCGACAGGTCATGGCTGATGAAGAGATAGGTCAGGCCAAAGCGCCCCTGCAAGTCCTTCAACAGATTCAAAATCTGGTTCTGCACGGACACGTCCAGTGCGGACACCGGCTCGTCACAGACAATGAAGGCAGGGTTCAGCGCAATGGCGCGGGCAATGCCCACACGCTGGCGCTGACCCCCCGAAAACTGATGGGCATAGCGATAGAGGTGGTCGGCTGTGAGCCCCACCGCCTCCAGCAGCTCCACCACCCGCTCGGTGGTGGCTTCCTTGCTCTCGCAGACGTGATAGGTCTCCAGCGGCTCCGCCACAATGCCCCGCACCGTCATGCGGGGATTGAGAGACGCATAGGGATCCTGGAATACGATCTGCATCTGGCGGCGATAGTCGCGGAATGCCTTGGGGGACAAGCCCGTGATGGGCGTGCCACGGAAACAGATCTCTCCCGCAGTGGGTTCCTGCAGACGGATCATGGTCTTGCCGAGAGTGGACTTGCCGCAGCCGCTCTCGCCCACAAGCGCCAGCACCTCATGCTCCATCACATCCAGCGACACGTCCGACACGGCATGGACCTTCTTGTGTCCCGCAAGGGGGAATTCCACCGTGAGCCCACGGGCTTCCAGCAGTTTCTTCTGTTCCATGCTCACACCCCCTGCTGCGCCAGATGGCAGCGCACAAAATGACCGGGCAGCACCTCTGTCAGCTCCGGTACACACTCATGGCAGCGACCACCGCACTGGGCACAGCGGGGCGCAAAGCTGCAGCCCTCGGGCAGCGCCGCAAGATTTGGCACTGTGCCGGGAATGGTGTCCAGCACGGTCTGCTGCTGTTCCAAAGATGCGCGGGCGTTCATCAGACCCACGGTATAGGGGTGACGGGGATGGTCAAAGAGCTCAAAGGTCTCTGCCTGCTCCACGATGCGTCCCGCGTACATGACGTGGACATAGTCGCAAAGCTCTGCCACCACGCCGAGGTTATGGGAAATGAGGATAATGCTGGTACCGATCTCATCGCGAAGATTCTTCATCAGTTCCAGAATCTGCGCCTCCACCGTCACGTCCAGTGCCGTGGTGGGTTCATCCGCGATCAACAGCTTCGGGCGGCAGATCATCGCCATGGCAATCATCACGCGCTGGCGAAGACCACCGGAAAGCTCATGGGGATAACATTCATAGCGCTTCTCCGGCTCGGAAATACCCACCTTTTCAAACATACGCAGCACTTCCGCCTTGGCTTCCTTCTTGGTGACGCGGCGGTGCAGCAGCACCACCTCCCGCACCTGTTTGCCCACCTTCATCACGGGGTTCAGGCTCGTCATGGGCTCCTGAAAGATCAAGGAGATCTCCTCACCCCGGACGTTGGACATTTCCGTTTCGGAAAGCGCAGTCAGCTCCTTACCCACAAGGGAGATGCTGCCGCTGACGATCTTACCGGGATATTTGATCAGCCGCATGATGCTGCGGGCAGTCATGCTCTTGCCGCATCCGCTCTCGCCCACGATGCCGATGATACTGCGCTTGGGCACCTGAAAGGACACATCGTTCACCGCGCGGATCTCACCGTGATCGGTGAAAAAACTGGCGCAGAGGTGTTCTACATTCAATGTTGTTTTTTCCATCATGCACCTCACTGCTTTTTCAGATGGGGGTCCAGCACGTCACGAAGACCATCGCCAAGAAAGTTGAACGCCAGCACGATCAGCATGATGGCGACACTGGGGGCAAGACTCAGCCAGGGGTTCGTGTAAAGATACTGCCGTCCCGTGTTCACCATCAGTCCCCAGGACGCCATGGGCTTCTGAATGCCGAGCCCAAGGAAGCTCAGAGAACTTTCCGACAGGATCGCAGAGGGGATGTTCAGCGTAAACAGCACGATCAGCGACGGGATGCAGTTGGGAAGAATGTGCCGCCGCATGATGGTGAAGCGACCAACGCCAATGGAGCGTGCCGCCTCCACATACTCCGCCTCGCGGAGCTTCAGCGTCTCTGCGCGAACGATGCGGGCAACGCTCGCCCAGTTCACAAGGGCAAGGGCGAGGAAAATGTTGATGATGCCGTCGCCAAGGGTGTACATGATCACCATAGCAAGCAGCATGGAGGGAAACGCCAGCATGATGTCCGCAAGGCGCATGATGATGCTGTCCACACGCCCGCCGAGATAGCCTGCGAGGATGCCCAGCACCGCACCTGCCAGCATGGAGACCACAGTCGGCACGATGCCCACCAAAAGGGAAATGCGGGAGCCGTAGAGCATACGGGTCAGCACATCCCGTCCCACCTCGTCCGTCCCCATCCAATGCTCGGCACTGGGGGGCGCGAGACGGTTCGCCGCATTCACGATCTCATCGTAGCCGTAGGGGGTGAGCACAGGCGCGAGAATCGCCAGCACCACAAACAGCAAAATCACCCCTGCGGAAAACACCGCCAGCTTGTTTTCTCTGCACAGGCGGCAGAGTACACTGCGAAAGGTATTCTGTTCCGTCATGCTCACACCTCCTTGCGGATGCGGGGATCCAGCAGAGAATACAGACAGTCTGCCACGAGATTACCGAGAATCACCAGCGCCGTAGAAAACAGGATCGTCCCCTGCAGCAGGGGAATGTCACGTCCTTCGATCGCCTGCACCGCCAGTCGACCGATACCGTTGATGGAAAACACAGTCTCGCAAATCACCGCGCCGCTGAGCAAAGACGACAGCTGCACCGCCATCATGGTGATGACGGGGAGCACCGCGTTACGCAGGGCGTGGCGGGTGATGACAGGGAGACGGCGCAAACCCTTGGCGCGGGCAGTGTCGATGTAATCCTCCTGCAGCACCTCCGCAAGGGTGGAGCGGGTAAGGCGTGCAATGCTGCCCGCAGAGTTCCAGCCAAGGGCAATGGCAGGCAGCACATAGCCGATTGCTCCCGCATTGCCCGAGGAGATGGGGAACAGATCCAACTTATATGCCAGCAGATACTGCAGCACCATCGCTACCATGAACACCGGCACAGACACGCCCAGCAGGGACACGCCCATGAACAGGTGGTCGAGGATGCCATTCTTCCGCACCGCCGCAATAATACCGCAGACAATGCCGAGCACCCACGCAAAGAGCGCCGCCGCAATGGCAAGGCGCGCCGTGTTCGGAAAGGAGGTCGCGATCAGCTCCCCCACAGGACGATTAAGGGAATAGCTCGTACCGAGGTCTCCCGAAAACACACCCGTGATATAGCGCCAGAACTGCACATAAAAGGGCTGATCCAGTCCCAACTCCGCCGTCATACGCTCGATGGCTTCGGCGTTGGCGTGTTCGCCCATCATAGTGACAATGGCGTTGCCGGGGATGATGCGCAGCATAATGAAGATCAGCAGCGCCACACCCAGCAAAATCACCACCGTTTGTCCGATTCGTCTGATGATATTACTCATACGTCTTTACCCTCGAATACGGATAAGGGCATCTGCGCGCAGATACCCTTATCCGTATCATAAATCGAATTTTTTACTTAGCCCAGCTGAACATCCTTGGCGTAGAAGTTGGAGTAGCCCGCCCAGTAAGGTACGAAGCTCTCCACGCGCTCGCCGAGGGCGAACAGGTGCATATTGCCGAGCAGCGGCACCCATGCGGCGTCCTCTTCCACGATCTTCTTCTCAAGCGCCTGATACTCTGCCATGCGCTCCGCATCATCGGTGATGCCGGAAGCAGCAGCGACACGTGCCATGATCTCTTCATCGGCATAGTTCAGACTTCTCAGCTTGGTCTTTTCCGCGCTGCCGTAGAAGGTGTACATGATGTTCGCGGGATCGTTATAGTCCATGGTCCAGTTGGCGATGAAGGCATCCATTTCGCCGGACTTGCGCAGGTCAAGCCAGGAGGATTCGTCATAGGGCTTGATCTCCACCAGGATGCCCGCATCCTTCAGCTGCTGCTGAATGAGCTGATACACCAGCTGGGTGTTGCTGGAGGAGGAAGAATCCATCGCAAGCTCGAACTTCACTTCGCCCTCAGCATAGCCCGCATCGGCAAGGAGCTTCTTGGCGTTCTCTACGCTGTAAGCGGGGCGCTGGAGCTGATCATTGTGACCCCAGACGCCGGTGGGGATGATACCGTTTTCCACGATGGCGTCACCTGCATAGACGGACGCGACGATGGTATCCACGTCCACTGCCATCTGCACTGCCTTGCGCACCTTCACATCGGAGAGATACTCATGGTTGGCGTTCATGGCGAGATAGGTCAGACCCACACGGGAACCGGAGATAATGCGGTCAGCGTAAGCGGTCTTGTAAGTAGACTCCACGATGGCGGAATCCAGATATTCGAGGTCGAGAATATCCAGCTCGCCGTTCTGATACATCAGATTCTGGGTGGATGCGTCGGGGATGATGGAAACGACCATCTTCTTCACGCTGGGTGCCTCGCCCCAGTACTTGTCGTTGTATTCGAGGGTATAGTGATCATTGACCACCCACTCCGTGATCTTGTAGGGACCGGTGCCGATGGTGTCCTCGCAGGCAATGCCGAAGTTCTGAACCTCAGCCATGGTCTCGCGGTCCACGATAGACATGGCAGGACCCGTCAGTTCTGCGATAAAGCCTGCGTTGGGAGCTGCGAGGGTGATGGAGAAGTCCACATCGCTCGTGACCTTGAAGCCTGCGAGGGTATCAGCCGCGCCGCTCTTGAGTTCTTCCGCGCCGAGGACCTCCAGGGGAATGTCGTCGTTCACGCCGCCCGCGGTGAGCAGTCGCTCGAAGGTGTATTGCACGTCGCTCGCTTCCAGACCGCTGCCATTGGAGAACACCACGCCGTCACGGAGCTTGAAGGTGTAGGTCAGACCGTCATCAGACACGCTATAGCTCTCGCAGAGGCTGCCCACGATCTCCGTGCTGCCGTCCTTCTGCACCTCCACTTCAAACAGGCGGTCAAAAATATTCATGGGGACCATGTAGTTGTCGGTGGTCTGTGCCACGTCCATGGTGGTGATATCGTACAGAGCTGCCACGCGCAGCAGACCTGCCTCCACGTTGGAAGCGGGCGCATCTGCCGAGCCTTCGCTCTCCCCTCCGCCGCAAGCGACGAGAGAAAGGGTCATCATCAGTGCCAGCAACAGTGCCATCAGTTTCTTCATGGGTTTACCCTCCTGTGATTCATGTTCTGATTGTATTATATCAGCAGTATTCGTAATGAAAAGCGCATTTTGTGTCCGCGATATTGCAAATAGTGTTATGTCCTGTCATTTTCTCCCCTGGCAGGCTCTTTTTATCTATATGCAGCCTCTCCCGCCGCCTTTCCGGCCACGTAAAAACCTGCATTGCCCTCTCACTGCTCTGCCAGCAGCACAGTTGCCAGCTGCTCCATCACCACCTTCATCTGGGGCGACACCCACTTGTCGCGGTGATACAGCAGCTGCTTCCACAGCTCCGGCGCAAAACCCGGGATGCGCAGCCGCTTCACCGTGCCGCGCCCCACCGCCTCCTCCGTCACAAAGTCCGGCAGGAACGACACACCCATGTCCCGCTCCACCAGTGCGCACAGGATGTCAGCCCGCCCGTTTTCCAGCACAGGTGTGATCTCCAGTGAGTGCTGCGCCAGCATCTCGTCCAGCAGCCGGCGGTAGCTCATCCCCTTCTCCGTCAGGAGAAAGGGCTGCGTCAGCAGCTGCTCCAGTGTCGGTTCTTCCTCCGCGGCAAGAGGATTGTTCACCGAGCAGACCATGTGTACCCCCACCTGCTCCTCCTCGGCAATGATGTAATTTGTATTATAAATGTGGCTGTCGAGGGTACAGACGATGTCCGCCTCGTTGTGATCCAGCAGATCAAAGAGCTGATCCGTCCCCGCCGTTGTGACCTGCAGCGAGATCTGCGGGTATTTCTCCTGCAGCGCCGCAAGCCCGCCGCCGATCAGCGGCGCGCAGAGGGAATCGGATGTGGCAAGACGGATGCAGCCGCGATGCTCACCGGGTGCCGTGGTCTCCGCCACCATCTCGTCGCACATGTGCCAGATCTGCTGGGCGCGGGTCAGCACGTCCCTTCCCTTATCCGTGAGGCGCACCGTGTGCCCGATGCGGTCAAAGAGCTGAATGCCCAGCTCCTGCTCCAGCTGCTTGATCTGAAACGACACCGTGGGCTGGGCATAGCCCAGCCGCTCACCTGCCTTGGTAAAGCTGCCCAGCTCCGCCACCTGTATGAAAGTGTTGAGGAATTTCAGATCCATGCGCCCTCCGAGAATTAAAATCCTTGATAGACTTTATCTAAACCATCAATTTGACAAATACTCAGTTTTATTATACGGTAACATGGCAGCTTGTCAAGCACACTCTGCACAAAAGAGAACACAATATCGGAGGTTTCCATCCATGGAACACAAAAAGAATCTCATGTCCCGCTGGGGCTTTATCCTTTCCGCCGTCGGCTCTGCCGTGGGCATGGCAAATGTCTGGGGCTTCCCCGCCAAGATGGGTGCATACGGCGGCAGCGCCTTCCTCATCGCATATCTGTTTTTCGTGGCACTGTTCAGCTTCGTGGGGCTTTCCGCAGAGTATGCCATCGGTCGCCGCAGCCGCACGGGCACCCTCGGCTCTTATGAAAAGGCGTGGGCGACCCGCAGCAGGACCATGGGACGCGCAGGCGGCGCACTGGGTTGGCTGCCGCTCGCAGGCTCCATGTGCATCGCCATCGGCTACGCCGTCATCATCTCCTATGTGCTCAAAGCCTTCTATCATTCCATCACGGGCGAGCTGATGCACGTGGACACCACCGTATGGTTTGAGAGCTTCTCCACCACCCATTTTTCCGTCGTCCCTTTCCATGTCATCGTGGTGGTAGTCACTCTGCTGACCCTGCTGCTGGGCGCAAAGAGCATTGAAAAGAGCAACCGCGTGATGATGCCCATGTTCTTCGTCATTTTCCTCATCCTTGCCGTCCGTGTTGCCTTCCTCCCCGGCGCAGCTGAGGGCTATCGCTTCATGTTCACCCCCCGCTGGGACGCACTGAAGGACCCCATGGTCTGGGTCTGGGCAATGGGACAGGCATTCTTCTCCCTCTCCGTCACCGGCAGCGGCATGATCGTCTACGGCGCATACCTCGGCGAGAAGGAGGACGTGGTGAACATCGCTGTCCGTACTGCCCTCTTTGATACCATCGCGGCTCTCGTGGCAGCCCTTGTCATCATCCCCGCCTGCTTCGCTTACGGTCTTGACGTGGGCGCAGGTCCTTCCCTGCTCTTCGTCACCCTGCCCCGCATCCTGCAGGATATCCCTTTCGGTCAGGTCTTTGCCATCTTCCTCTATGTCGCCATGACCTTCGCAGGCATCAGCTCTCTGCAGAATATGTTTGAAGCGGTGGGCGAATCCCTGCAGCATCGCTTCCCCCGCCTGCAGCGCAAGGCTGTGCTGGTGCTGCTGGGCGTGATCTGCCTTGGCTTTGGTCTGTTCATGGAGCCCATCTTCAAATGGGGTCCCTGGATGGATGCCGTCTCCATCTATATCATTCCCATGGGCGCTACCATCGGCGCACTCTCCTGGTTCTGGATCATGAAGAAGGATGAGCTTCTCGACGAGATCAACAAGGGCTCACACAGCGCCCATGGCAAGCTCTGGCACAATGTGGGTCGCTTCCTCTATGTTCCCTGCGCCCTCATCCTCTGCCTCGTGGCACTTTTCATGAAAGTCGCATTTTAAACACCAAAAGCACACGAAATCTTTCGATTTCGTGTGCTTTTTTAGCAATCAATAATGATACTTCTTTCGTTTCCCGATCAAAAATGCGCCGCCCAGTACCACCGCCATGAACTCTGCCACCACGATGGAATACCAGATGCCGTCGATACCCCAGATCCTCGGCAGCAGCAGTACCGCCGCCGACTGGAACACCAGCGTTCTGAGAAACGAGATGATGGCAGAGGTCACGCCGTCATTCAGCGCCGTAAAGAATCCCGAGAAGAAGATGGCGAAGCCCATGAAGAGGAAGGAATAGGCATAAATGCGGAAGCCCTTCACCGTCAGCTCCATCAGTCCCGCGTCGTAGCCCACGAACATGGCAGAAAGCGGTCTTGCCAGCAGCACACCCGCTGCCACCATCAGCACGCCGAACACGGCGATCATTTTGAGGCTCTTGCTCAGCAGGCCGTGAAGCTCACCGTAATTCTTCGCGCCGTGGTGATAGCCCACCACCGGTGCTGTACCGATGGAATAGCCCACAAAGGCAGCAGAGAAAATGAAGCCCACATACAGCATCACGCCGTAAGCCGCGACACCGTCCTCCCCCGCATAGGCAAGCAACTGCATATTATAGAGGATCGCCACCACGTTCATGGAAATGTTGCTCATGAACTCAGATGAGCCGTTGACGCAGGCACGGAGAATGGCATGCCCATCAAAGTGGGTCTTGCCAAGGCGCAGGGTACTGCTGTTTTTGCGGAAGAAGTACACCAGCGGCACCGCGCCGCCCACGATCTGGCTCATGGCGGTGGCAGTCGCCGCTCCCGCAAGCTTATATTCCATGGGCAGCAACATCACCAGCACCGCATCCAACACCATGTTGGTCACGCCGGAGGACACCGTCACCGCAAGACCCAGCTGGGGCTTCTCCGCCGCCACAAAAAAGCTCTGGAAGAACAGCTGCAGCGCGTAAAAGGGCGTTGCGAGGAATACCACGTGGCAATAGGTCACGCAGGCATCCAACAGTTCCCCTTCTGTCGCGCCGAGGAGCAGGGACAGCGGCTCCGCAAAAACGAAGCCCAGCACACCGCAGACAAGCCCGAGGGCAAATGCCACATAAGTAAAGAGGGAGAAGTAGCGGTTCGCCCGTGCCGCATCCCCCTCGCCAAAGGTCTTTGCCACAATGGCTGTTCCGCCCGTACCAAAGATGAAACCAACGGTTGCGAAGATCATCATTGCTGGAAACACCAGATTCACTGCCGCAAAGGGAGTCTTTCCCGCAAAATTTGATACGAAGAAGCCGTCCACCACACTGTAGATGGAGGTGAAGATCATCATGGCGATGGAAGGCAGGGTGAAACGGATGAGCCGCCGGTACGTAAAGTGGTCGGACAACTGGATCTTCATTTCTTCCTCCCGAACCAGTGCTCCGCAAAGCCCGCCACCGCCGCCGCCAGTTCCTTCATTTCCCAGTCGGTGGTGTTGACGGTGAGGTGGTAGGCATCTCTCTGCCCCCACTCCTCGCCGGAAAGGATCTCTCTCGTCTGCGCACGGAGTTTATCGATGTGTTTGATCTGCCGCATCAGTTCTTTGTCCGTCAGGTTCTCCCCCTCCGGCGCGCGCTCACGGCAGCGACGGAGCTTTGTTTCCATGTCGGCACAGACAAACACACGGAAGGGTTCATATTCCCGTAAAATCGTGTCGGCATTCCGCCCCACGATCACGCAGTCCTTCCCCAGCTTCGCGATCTCCTCCAGCACTCTTCTTTGCTGCAGCAGCAGATTCACCTTGCTGGACTGGAGATAGCTGGCGCTGCCGAGCGTATTACGGAAAGTGATGGGGTACTGCTTCCAGCCGTGCTCGCCGAGAGCGGTGGCAACATACGCCGCATCCAGCCCGCTCTGCTTCGCAACTGCTGCGATGATCTCACTGTCATAGTAGTCACAGCCCAGCACATCACTGATCCGCTTGCCCAGTTCTCTGCCGCCGCTGCCGAATTCACGGCTGATGGTAATGATTTTCATGGTGCTTCACTCCTTGCAAAGAGGATACCCGCCGTCATGGCAGGTATCCTCTCATTTTATAATATGTATCTCAGATGCTGTTGACGTGATCCACGAAAGCCATGAACTGCGCACGACCCTCGCTCGTACACTTGTAGACACCTGCATCCTCCAGCACGGCGGAGAACACGCTGCCCGTCTCCTGCATCAGGATCTCCATGGCGTTCTCCTCGGTGAAGCTATATCTGCCCTTCAGTTCGTCCACCCAGTCGGCGTGCTTGGCGAGCACCTCGTCGGCGCGGATATCGCTGCCCGCCACGATCGCCTTGGCAAGATCGCTCAACTCCGTCTTAAGACGGCTCGGCAGCACCGCGAGACCCATGACCTCGATCAGACCGATGTTCTCCTTCTTGATGTGGTGCTTCTCCGCATGGGGATGGAACACACCGAGAGGATGCTCCTCGGTAGTGATGTTGCAGCGCAGCACCAGATCCAGCTCATACTTGCTGCCGCGGCGGCGGGCAATGGGAGTGATGGTGTTATGAGGTTCCTCACCCGTGAAGGCGATGACCCCTGCGCTCTCATCGCTGTATGCTCTCCATGCGCCGAGGATCTTGTCGCCCAGCTCCGCAATGCGGGTGGGATCGTCACCGCAAAGACGGATCACGCTCATGGGCCACTTCACGATGCAGGCGCTGATCTCCTCGTAACCCTTGAAGCTGATTTCCTTCTCCGCAGGTGCGGTCTCCATGGCAAAGGTGTAATGACCGCCCTGGAAATGCTCATGGCTCAGAATGGAGCCGCCCACGATGGGCAGATCTGCGTTGGAGCCCACGAAGTAATGAGGGAACAGCTTCACGAAGTCCAGCAGCTTCTCAAAGGCGCTGCGGTCGATGACCATGGGGATGTGCTTGCTGTTAAATACGATGCAATGCTCATTATAGTACACATAGGGGGAATACTGCAGGCACCAGTCACCGCCCGCCACAGTGATGGGGATGATGCGATGGTTGGCGCGGGCAGGATGGTTCATGCGACCCGCATAACCCTCGTTCTCGCAGCAGAGCTGGCATTTGGGATAGTCGGACTGGGGAGCGTTCTTTGCCGCAGCGATCGCCTTGGGGTCCTTTTCAGGCTTGCTGAGATTGATGGTGATGTCCAGCTCGCCGAACTCATTCTCATACTTCCAGCGCATATCCTTCTTGATGCGGTAGCGACGGATGTAGTCGGTATCGCAGCTGAGCTGATAGTACCAGTCGGTTGCCTCCACAGGATCCTTCTCATACTTTGCCCAAAATTCCTTCACGATCTCGCGGGGCATGGGGGTCAGCGCACCCATGATGCGGGTATCGAAGATATCGCGGGCGGTGATGTTGTCCTCGCAGAGCCCGTTTTCGCAGGCATAGTCAAGGATACCCGCAAGGATCTTCTCCAGGTCCTCCTCCGGTGCCTCTGCCGCAGGCTCATAGCTGTCGATGCGCAGCAGATCCAGCAGACGATTGGTCAGCACGCGGCGATCCAGTTCCTCCGCAAGACCCGTGCGGATGGCGTAAGCCACCAGAGAATCAATGTACAGCATGATTTTCATTCTTCTACCTCCATTTCCACGCCGCCCTGAGGACGGATCGACAGTACATGGCAGGCACCCTCGCCGAGAACGGCATCAATGCCCGCACGGAAACCCTCCAGCAGATCAAAGGGGACGAATGCCTGCACCGTACCCGCAAATCCGCCGCCGTGGACACGGTACGCACCGCGCCCGCCAAGGTACTTTTCGCACAGGGCAAGAGCGATCGCCATATCCTGATGCTCCTTGTAGCCTGCGGGGATCACGTTCTGCAGATACATCCACGAGGAGAAGCCGCTCTCCTTCACAAGCTGCAGGAAGCTGTCAAAGTCTCCGCGCTCCAGTGCTGCGACCTGCTCCACCACGCGCTTGTTCTCCTGATACTCATGCACGCCGCGCAGCACCGCGCGGTCGCCGCACTTCTCCCGCAGCGCGGGCATGGCGGCATAGAAATCCGCCTCGTCGATCTCCGTCAGCACTTCCTTGCCGAAGTGGGCGCAGACACCCTTCAGTTCATTCGGGATGGCAGCATACTCGTCGGTCAGATCCGCGTGGCTTGCGCGGCTGTCGATGATGCAGAGGGCGTGACCCGCGGAAGAGAAGTCGTAGTCAACACCGCGGATGTCGGGCTTGTTCTTGTCCGCGAAGTCGATGGTCACAAGACCGCCCACCGCGGAAGCCGTCTGATCCATCAGACCGCAGGGCTTTCCGAAGAATACATTCTCGGCATACTGACCGATCATGGCGATCTCCGGCTGGCTGACCTTCCCGTCAAAGAACAGGGCGTTGATGATGGTGCCGATGAGCACCTCGTATGCCGCGGAGGAGCTCAGACCCGAGCCCGGCAGGACCGTCGAGGTGCAGAAGGCGTCAAAGCCCTTCACCGCGCAGCCAAGCTCTGCAAAGCGGGCGGCAACACCGCGCACCAGTGCGGGGGTCGAGTTGATCTCTGTCTCCACAGGCTTCAGCGCCGCAAGGGAGACCTCGCACATGGGATAGCCCTCAGACAGGATGCGGATGGTATCCGTGCCGTTGACTCGCACAGCTGCCACCGTGTCCAGATTCACCGCTGCCGCCAGCACACGACCGCGCTGGTGGTCGGTGTGGTTGCCGCCGATCTCCGTACGACCGGGCGCAGAGAAATAGCGCTCGGGTGCGCCGCCGAAGGCTGCGGCAAAGCCCTCGTCGAGGGCTCTCTTTTTCTCGTTCTCCAAAATAAGCATAGATGCAGACATGATTGTTCCTCCACCTTTCTGTTTGTTTTCGTAGATGTAATAATTGTACACCTTATTGTGAAAATAAGGAATACCCTTTTCGTCTATTTTTGATGTGCGTCGCATCTATTGAATATTTTCCCACTTTTTATCCCGTCTTTTGGGAATCATTCACAAAGCAATGGCATTTATCCACAGATAAGCGCTCATATTGTCTCCATTATTCGTTCCTGTTCCATAAAAAAGAACCGTCCCCCGGCAAATTGCAAGTTTTCTCTTGATATTCCCGCTTTTTTCGTATACAATTGTGGAGATTCTATTTACACTTTCACTTTATCACTGTAAATAGAATAATGAAGAATCATGCAAAGGGCTCTTTGCATGTGTTTTTTTACTGTAAAAAAACAAAAATTTTCGCAAAACAGAAGAGAGGTGGAACCCCAGTGAATTCGAAATCTATGCTTTACATCCTCAAACGAGTCCTTCTGGCGATCCTGACGGTATGGGTGGTCATCACGGTGACCTTCTTCGTCATGCGTGCAGTTCCCGGTGGTCCTTTCCTGAGTGAAAAGGCCGTGTCCGAGGCAGCGATTGCCGCACTGGAAGCCAAGTATGGTATGGACAAACCCCTGTTTGAACAGTACCTGACTTATCTGACCGACATCGTCACCAAGCTGGACTTTGGTCCTTCTCTGAAGCAGCGTGGTCGTGACGTTATCGATGTCATCACCGACGGTCTGAAGGTCTCCGCCAAGCTGGGTGTTGTGGCAGCCATCTGCGCCGCGATCACCGGCATCGTGCTGGGCGCTACTGCAGCTCTCCGCCGCAACAAGATCATTGATAAGATCATTATGATCGTCACCACCGCATTCGTGTCCATGCCTTCCTTTATTATGGGCTCTCTGCTGTTGCTGACCCTTGCCGTGAAATTCCCCATTTTCCCCGCGAACGGTAATGCCGAGGGCGGTCTTGTCCTCCCCATCATTACCCTCGCACTGTATCCCACGGCTTATATCACCCGTCTGACCCGTTCCTCTATGCTGGACGTTCTCGGTCAGGACTATATCCGCACCGCTAAAGCAAAGGGCGTCGCTGGCTTCCGCATCATCTTCGGTCATGCGCTGAAGAACTCTCTGATCCCTGTGCTGACCTACTTTGGTCCCATGTTGGCGTACATCGTCACCGGCTCCCTCGTCATGGAGAAGATCTTCGCTGTGCCCGGCATCGGCCGTGCTTTCGTCAACAGCATCACCTCCCGTGACTATCCCCTCATCATGGGTACCACCATCGTGCTGGCTACTCTGATCGTCATTATGAACCTCATCACCGACATCCTGTATAAGGTCGTCGACCCCCGCATCAATCTGGAATAAAGGAGGGACAAGTGAAAATGGAAAAGAAATTCCCTCATGGCTTCCATCTGAACGTGAATGACTTTATCCCCGCAACCGCTGAGGAAAAGGCGTACATGGTGCAGATGCGTCCCTCCTCCACCTTCTTCAAGGACGGTCTGAAGCGTCTTTTGAAGAACAAGGTGGCAACCATCAGCTTCATCCTCGTGGTGCTGATCGCGCTGACCTCCATCATCCTGCCCATGTTCTGGCCCTATGCCTATGACGCACAGCTGGGTATCACCCCCGGTAAACCCGTGGACGCTTCCTACAATAACCTTGCCCCCTTCCAGTACGGCGCAACCGAAATGAAGCGCATGGAAGCAGGTGAGGAGATCTTCCCCCACATCTTCGGTACCGACTCTGCAGGTCGTGACTACTTCATCCGTGTGGTGTACGGTACCCGTATCTCCCTCGGTGTCGGCTTCTTCGCAAGTATCATCGTGCTGATCATCGGTCTGACCGTTGGTTCCATCGCAGGCTACTGCGGCGGCAAGATCGATATGCTCATCATGCGCATCGTGGATATCATCTACTCTCTGCCTGATACCCTGATGGTCATTCTGCTGGCATCCGTGCTGAGCGTCTCTCTCGAACCCATCATTGCGGGCACGGTGCTGGAAAAGCTCGGTACCAACATGATCAGTCTCTTCATCGTCTTTGCGGTGCTGTACTGGGTCTCCATGGCGCGTCTCATCCGTGGTCAGATCCTGTCTCTGCGTGAGCAGGAGTATGTCCTTGCGGCACAGGCTACCGGCGCAAGCGGCAAGTGGATCATCACCAAGCATCTGATCCCCAACTGCATCAGCGTGATCATCATTTCCACCGCTCTGCAGATCCCCAGCGCCATCTTTACCGAGTCCTATCTGTCCTTCCTGGGTCTGGGTGTCAACGCTCCCATGCCCTCCCTTGGTTCCCTTGCGTCCGAGGCGCTGAACGGTCTGACCTCCTATCCCCATCGTCTGGCTATTCCCGCCGTCGTGATCTCTCTGATCGTGCTGTCTCTGAACCTCTTCGGCGATGGTCTGCGCGACGCATTCGACCCCAAGCTGAACAGCTAAAGAAAGGAGTGTATGAAATATGTCTTTGCTTGAAGTTAAGGATCTTCGTACCTCCTTCTTCACCGATGCCGGTGAAGTGAGAGCTGTCAACGGCGTGTCCTTCAATCTCGATCATGGTAAGGTCCTCGGCATCGTGGGCGAGTCCGGCTCCGGCAAGTCCGTCACCGCTTACTCTATCATGCAGATCCTCGCATCCACCGGTAAGATCGTCGGCGGCTCCATCAAGCTGGACGGTCAGGAGCTGGTGGGTGCCGGCGAGCAGGTCATGAAGACCGTTCGCGGCAACAAGGTCTCCATCATTTTCCAGGACCCCATGACCTCCCTCAACCCTGTCTACACCATCGGTCATCAGCTGATGGAGGCAATTACCCTGCACACCAACCGCAACAAGCAGCAGGCAAAGGAACGTGCCATTGAAATGCTGCGCCTCGTCAACATCAACGAGCCCGAAAAGCGCATGAAGCAGTACCCCTTCGAGTTCTCCGGCGGTATGCGTCAGCGTATCATGATTGCGATGGCACTCGCCTGCGAGCCCGATATCCTCATCGCCGACGAGCCCACTACCGCTCTCGACGTGACCATTCAGGCACAGATCCTCGAGCTGATGAAGTCTCTGCAGGATGAGCTCGGCATGGCGATCATTATGATCACCCATGACCTGGGCGTTGTTGCCCAGATGTGCGACGAAGTCATCGTTATGTACGCCGGCTCCATCTGCGAGCAGGGCACCGCAGACGAGATTTTCTACAATCCCCGCCACGAGTACACCAAGGGTCTGATGCGCTCCATTCCTTCTACCGCAACTGCCGGCAAGAAGCTGCAGCCCATCACCGGTACTCCCATCGACCTGCTGAATATGCCCAAGGGCTGCCCCTTCGCACCTCGCTGCGACGCAGCCATGAAGATTTGCCTGCGTGAGCGCTGCGAGCGCATGGTCATCAACGAAGAGCATCAGGCAGCCTGCTGGATGAACGTCAAGCTGGGTGTCGAGGACGGCTCTATTGTACTCGATGAGAAAGGAGGCGACGCAGAATGAGTGAGAACAAGAATCAGCCCCTTCTCGAAGTAAAGGACCTCAAGCAGCACTTCAACATCAACATGGGCATGTTCAAGACCAAGCCCCTGAAGGCTGTTGACGGCGTCAGCTTCACCATCAACAAGGGTGAGACTTTGGGTCTCGTGGGTGAGTCCGGCTGCGGTAAGACCACCGTCGGCCGCACCATTCTCCACCTCTACAAGCCCACCTCCGGCGAGGTGTGGTATAACGGCAAGCTCCTCAAGACCAAGGAAGACATCCATGAGTTCCGCAAACACGCCACCATGGTGTTCCAGGATCCCTATTCCTCTCTGAATCCCCGCATGACCGTCGCCGACATCATCGGCGAACCTCTGGATGTCCACAAGCTCTACTCCTCTCAGGCTGAGCGCCGCGAGCGTATTCTGGAGCTGATGAGTCACGTGGGTCTGAACTCCGAGCACGCATCCCGCTATGCCCACGAGTTCTCCGGCGGTCAGCGTCAGCGTATCGGCATTGCACGCGCTCTCGCAGTCAACCCCGACTTCATCGTCTGCGACGAGCCCGTTTCCGCACTGGACGTGTCCATTCAGGCACAGGTCATCAATATGTTCGATGAGCTGCAGGATAAGCTGGGTCTGACCTATCTGTTCATCGCACACGACCTGCTGGTGGTGCGCCACATCTCCGACCGTATCGCCGTCATGTACCTCGGCAAGATGGTGGAGCTGGCTGATGCCGCAGAGATCTACGATCATCCCCTGCATCCCTATTCCAAGTCCCTGCTCTCCGCTGTGCCCGTGCCCGATCCCAAGATCGCGCGCGCCAACCAGCGCATAATGCTGCAGGGCGATATCCCCAGCCCCCTGAACGCGCCCTCCGGCTGCCCCTTCCGCACCCGTTGCCCCTATGCAACAGAGCAGTGCGCAGCTGAAATGCCCGAGTTCAAGGAGGTCAGCGCAGGTCACTTTGTCGCCTGCCACCGGGTGGGTGAGGTCAACTGACCTCCGCGCCCGCTGGGCGGGCGTACCCCTCTCTTTATTGTCAATAAGCGCGTGAAAAGAAGTTTCTTGCGATACAGCTTTGATACGTGTTATTGAAAATATATTCTCTCGAAAGGAAGAAACAACAATGAAGAAGATCCTCGCACTGATCCTGGCTCTCGTCATGTCTCTGTCTCTCGTCGCTTGCGGCGGCGGTGAGTCTGCAGAAGGCGAAGGCGATGCAGCCGCAGCAACCAGCCTGGCAGTCTGCCTGGCTTCCGAACCCGACACTCTGGACCCCGCACTGAACTCCGCAGTGGACGGCGCTACCATGATCGCTCACCTGTTCTCCGGCCTCGCTAAGTGGTCTCAGGACGCTAACGGCAATCTGGTCATCGTCGCTGACGCTGCAGAGGAGCTGGTGGAAGGCGTTGCCAACGAAGACGGCACCGTCACCTACACCTACACCCTGCGCGACGGTCTGAAGTGGTCCGACGGCAAGGATGTCACCGCTGGTGACTTCGTGTTCGCTTGGAACCGCGCAGCATCCCCCGCTCTCGCTGGCGACTACAACTACATGTTCGATGTGGTGAAGGGCTACGCTGAGATGTGGGAGACCGACGAGGCTGGTGAAACCTTCGTCAACCCCGACGCTAAGCTGGCTGTGGAAGCTACCGACGACAAGACTCTGGTCGTCACCCTGAGCAACGCTGTTGCTTACTGGAACGAGCTGCTGGCATTCCCCACCTACATGCCCGTGCGTGAAGACGTCGTTGGCAACGAGGCTTGGGCTACCGATCCTTCCACCTACATCTGCAACGGCGCTTACACCATCACCTCCTGGGAGCACAACTCCGTCATCACCCTCGAGAAGAACACCAACTATGTCGACGCTGACAAGGTCACCCTCGACAAGCTGGAGTGCTACCTCTCCGATGACTCCAACAACATGCTGACCAACTTCCAGAACGGTTCCTGGCTGATGATCGACGACGTCCCCACCAACGAGATCCCCAACCTGAAGGCTAACAGCGGCAACGAGTTCGTTGTTACCGGTCAGATCGGTACCTACTACGTCTGCTGGAACGTCAACGAAGAGATCCTGCCCGCTTCCAGCACCCTCACCGGCGCTGAGGCTGAGGCTGCAAAGGCTGAGATCCGTAACGCTATCGGTCTGCTGTTCGACCGTAACTACATCGCTGACCAGATCGGTCAGGCTGGTCAGGTGCCCGCTTCCTCCTTCGTCGCTATGGGTATGACCAACCCCGACGGCACTCAGTTCTACCAGACCGCTGGTGACAACGCTGAGTTCGACGGCTACTACAACGTCGCAGCTGATGCTTATGAGGCTAACTTCAATTCCGCTATCGAGACTCTGAAGAAGTACTACACCTTCGACGAGGCTACCGGTATGTTCACCGACTTCCCCTCCATGACCTACCTGTACAACACCTCCGACGGCCACAAGGCAATCGGTGAGTACCTGGCAGGCGCACTCGCCGCAGTGGGTATCACCATGAACCTGGAGAACCAGGAGTGGAACACCTTCCTCAACACCCGTAAGAACGGCGACTACTCCATCGCTCGTAACGGCTGGCTGGCAGACTACAACGATCCCATCTGCTTCCTGGATATGTGGACTACCGTTTCCGGTAACAACGACATCCAGTACGGCAAGGGCGCTCACGCTGACCTCGCTATGTACGACATGGATCTGACCGCTTTCGGTTATGACATCGTTGTCGAGGACGGCACCTGGAGCGAGACCTATGACGTTCTGATCTCCACCATCAAGGCTTGCACTGATAACGAAGTCCGTTATCAGCTCATGCACTATGCTGAGGATATGCTGATGGCTACCGGTTGCGTGGTGCCTCTGTACTACTACACCGATATCTACATGATTGACGATTCCATCAACGGCTTCTTCTGCAACCCCCTGGGCTACAAGTACTTCATGTACTGCACCATCGGCTAATTGCCGACGGCTCAACGCCTGTCAACAAGGACTGCTCAACCGAGCAGTCCTTGTTTTTTTATTTGCGCACCTCGAAATATATTTGCGCTTTCTCCTTCAGCGGAGTATGATAAAATGTGAGAAATAGAAGTATGAAGGAGGAATGCTTGTGAGCCGCATCCGTTGCTTCAATCGCTTTGGCTCTTCCGTCCGTCAGCTGTTTTCCGCGAAGAATATGACGGAGGGTCCTCCGTGGAAACGCATCACGGAATTTGCCGTTCCCATGCTGCTGGGTAATCTGGCGCAGCAGCTCTATAACACCGCCGACACTGTCATCGTCGGTAAATATGTGGGCGACAACGCCCTCTCGGCTGTTGGCAGCGCCAGCCCCATTCTGAACCTGCTGCTGGCGCTCTTCGTGGGCATTGCCACCGGCGCGGGTGTAGTGGTCTCCCAGCGCTTTGGCGCAAAGGACCGCGAGGGACTGTCGAAATGCATCGGCAACTGCCTCTCCCTCTCTGCCATTGCAACGGTGCTCATCATGGTCATCGGACCTCTGGTCACCATGCCCTTCCTGCGTGTGCTGGGTACCCCCGTCTCCATCATCGACTGGTGTGCGCAGTATCTCAACATCTACTTCATCGGCATTGTGGGCTTTTTCTTCTATAATATGCTCTCGGGTATCCTCCGCGGTCTCGGCGACTCCGTGTCGGCTCTGGGCTTCCTCATCGTTGCAGCGCTGCTGAACGTGGCACTGGATCTGCTCTTTGTCCGCCGCATGGGCGTGGCGGGCGTGGCGCTCGCCACGGTGCTGGCGCAGGGCATTTCCGCCATTCTCTGCTACATCAAGCTCCGCCGCATGGGCGACCTCTTTGATCTCAATCTCCAAACGCTGAAAATCAGTTCCTCCATGTCGGGTCTGATCCTGCGCCTCGGCATCCCCTCCGGTGTCACCCAGGCGATCATGGCAATGGCAGGTATGGTGGTGATGAACCTCACCAACGCCATGGGCGAAATGGTCATTGCCTGCAACGTCATCATCATGCGTGTGGACGGCTTCGCCATGATGCCCAACATGACCTTCGGTCAGACCATGTCGGTCTATACGGGTCAGAACGTGGGCGCGGGCAAGCTGGATCGTGTACACAAGGGCACGAAGCAGGGCGGTCTCATGGCACTCACCTTCGCCGTCACCATCACGATCATCCTGCTCCTCTTCGGCAAGTACCTCTTTGCCATCTTCACCGACACCGCCGCACTGATCGACCTTGCCAACCGCATGATCCGTGTTCTCGCCGTGGGCTATATCGCCATCTGCATCTCGCAGGTGCTGGGCGGTGTCATGCGCGGCGCAGGCGACACCCTTTCCCCCATGTGGATCTCCATGATCTCCATCATCCTCATCCGTATCCCCGTCGCCTATGGCCTCGCCTATCTTACGAGAAGCGCGGAGTTCCCCCACGGCGAGCCCATCGCCCTTTTCGGCTCTCTGCTGATTTCGTGGAGCGCAGGTGCCATCATGTCCGTCATCGTATTCGCACGCGGCAAGTGGAAGAAAAAGGCTCTCGCGGCTTCTGAGGGCTAAACAGAACTATTTTTAATGTGCACGCGCCCCGCCGTGATCGGCGGGGCGCAGTTTCATCTGTTTTTTTCAAAAACACGGAAGGAAATCGTTGCAAACGGGGCAGAATTTGAGTATTCTGAATGTAAGAACACTGTTTCGACATTTTCAATTCATTTTCGGGAGGTATTTTATGAGCGCAACGGCAGCAGATATCATCAAACTCATTGAGGAAAAAGACATCAAGATGGTGGATTTCAAGATCGTGGACATCAACGGTCAGTTCCGCCATGTGACCATCCCCGCTTCCCAGTTCACCGAGGATACCATGAAAAACGGCATCGGCTTCGACGCTTCCAACTATGGCTATGCTGTGGTGGAAAAGAGCGACATGGTCTTTATCCCCGACCTCGACACTGCTCTCATCGACCCCTACTGCGACATTCCCACCCTGTCCATCACGGGCAACGCCATGATCATCGACTATCCCGAAAACCGTCCCCTCGACCAGTATCCCCGCAACATCGTGGCAGCAGCCGAGCAATATATGCGTGACAGCGGCATCGCCGACACCATGCTCATCCTGCCCGAGTTTGAGTTCCACATGTTCGATCAGGTGGGCTGGACGGTTCGTCCCGACTCCATCGGCGTGAATGTAGACTGCGCCCAGTCCTACTGGAACAGCGACGTGCAGGGTCACGGCTGCGTGGTGCCCCACCAGAAGAACTACCACATTGCCAAGCCCTTTGACGACACCTATGAGTGCCGCAGTGAAATGTGCCTCGAGCTGGAAAAGATGGGCGTTGCCATCAAGTATCACCATCCCGAGGTGGGCGCTGCCGGTCAGTTTGAGATCGAGCCCATGCTGGGTCAGATGAGCAAGATGGCTGACAACACCATGATGATCAAGTACGTCATCCATAACACCGCTTTGAAGTACGGCAAGGTCGCCACCTTCATGCCCAAGCCCGTTTACAATGAAGCCGGCAATGGTATGCACGTGCACATGCTCCTGCTGAAGGACGGCGAACCCGTGTTCTCCGATGACAACGGCTACTCTCACCTCAGCGAAACCGCACACTATTTCATGGGTGGTCTCCTGAAGCACATCGCTTCCCTCTGCGCCATCACCAACCCCAGCACCAACTCCTTCAAGCGCCTTGTCCCCGGCTTTGAGGCTCCCGTCACCGTAGGCTATGCCACCTCCAACCGCTCCGCTGTCATCCGTATCCCCGCATACGCCAAGACCCCCAAGGAGCGCCGCTTTGAGATTCGCAACCCTGATGCCACCTGCAACCCCTACCTCTGCTATGCCGCTCTGCTGATGGCAGGTCTCGACGGCATCAAGAACAAGATCGATCCTCATGCCAACGGCTGGGGTCCCTATGATATGAACCTCTATCATCTCCCCGAAGAGGAGAAGAAAAAGCTCACAGGTCTCCCCACCCGCCTCGACGAGGCACTGGATGCCCTCGAAAAGGATCACGACTACCTCACCGCAGGTGGCGTGTTCCCCGAGCATCTCATCCGCAACTTCATCGCCCTCAAGCGGAAGGACTGCCTTGAAATGAGCAAGATCCCCCACCCCGCTGAGTTCGATAAATATTTCAATCTGTAAAATAATCGCCCCGTCCCAGTGGGATGGGGCGATTTTCTTTCTGTACGCATTGATGCAGCCATTCTACTCTTCGCAGAGTGCTGCAATGGTCTTGGCATAATCACCGGCACGGTTGATGGAAAACTCTCCGTGCGCCATTTGCGGAAGAATATGCAGCACACTTGCTCTCAGCTTTTCACGAATCACTTCGGCAGACTTATGTACTGCGGCGCTCTCCTTTTCTCCCACAAATATATGTGCTTCCGCCGTGCAGCCCTGAAGAGATTCTTTTCCCTCATACCGGGCATTTGCCTGCATAAAAGCAATCATATTCGCCTTGGTGATGGCGCAGCTGTCCCGGTAGTAGTCCTCATACAGCTCCGTCTTTATTCTCAGAGATCGGAACTGGAGTGCCGCGAACCATCTGCGCCGGATGAGCCCATAGCTGCACCCCACTGTGGGAGCGATCAGGGCAGCAAGGAGACGTGATGGTCGTGTAAGGGCGCTCTCGATGAGCGCATAGCGGCAGATATCCCCCCGCTGGGAGAGGATCTCCAGCAGGATCTGCCCGCCGAGAGAGTATCCCCCCATCAGCCGCACACGACCGCCAAGGCTTCGGTCAACCCATTCTATGATCTCTGCCGCATTGTCCTCTATCGTTGTAAAATCACGATCTGCTCCGGCGTGACCATCCAGTATAGGCAGAATTACATGGTATTCGTCCGACAGCCTCTCTGCCGCTTCCCGGTAATGCCACCATGACAAACCGCCCCCGTGCAAAAAAACGATCACCTCGTCATTCTCTTTTCCGTATTCAACGTAGCGCAGCTTCTCCACCCCCCTGTCAATCCCATTCTGTGGTCTTATGCTATCACACGCAAGCAGAATATACAACAACAGGCACAGCAGACTGGTCTACTGTGCCTGTCAATATTTTTCGTCAGTGTCTTGCTTCCAAATCCTTGAGGATCTCCCCATAGAACTCCTCGCTGATCTTGTACTTTCTGCGGTAAACAATGTAGCCTGCCACGATCATCAGCAGGGGCATCGCGAACATGGCGATCTTCACAATCAGCTGTCCCTCCGCGCCGATGGCATCCACCGTGCCGCCGTCCACCTTGATGCCGGAGAGGATCAGCGTCATGCTGACGATACCCGTGGCGAGCGCACCGCCGATCTTGTTGATAAGGGGCTGGACGGAGAAGGTGATGGCTTCATTGCGCTTGCCGAGCTTCCATTCGCCGTACTCCACTGTGTCCGCAAGGAACATCAGCATCAGCGTCTGGATAAACGCCTGTCCCACGAACACCAGCACCGCACCGCCGGCGACAAGCAGAATGGAGCGCTCCGCGAAGAAGAACACGGCATAGCCCAGCAGCACCAGAATGGTTGCCATGGTGTACATCCTGCGGCGCTCCATGCGTTTGGCAACCGCCGGATATACCGCAAGCGTACCCAGCTGGGCAACGCCCACCACTGCCACCAGCACCACATACAAGCCCTCGTTGCCAAAGATGTACTTCATGTAATAGATGGCAAAGTTCACCGTGGTGCAGTAGCCCACCATGAACAGCGCCATGGCGAGGGTCGTCCACATCAGCTGATCGTTTTTGATGAGCGCACGGATCATCTGCTTCACCGTGGTGGATTCCTGCTCCTCCACAGGGACGCGCTTTTCCTTGATGCCAAGCAGAGGGAACAGCAGACCCAGCAGGTAAACAACGGCGATCACAGCAGCACAGCAGAACCACGCTTTCGGCGTGTTGCCGAGAGCGCTGGTCACAGGCTGCCATGCCACCATCACGATGTACATACCGATGTTCGCACAGATGCGGGCAAATGCACCCGTTTTTTCTCTCTGCTTCTGGTCAGAGGACAGCACAGGCAGCAGCGTCCAGTAGCCGATGTCGTTGACACCGTAGGTGATGTCCCACAGGAAGTAGGCAACGCCGAAGATGATGACAAAGGTCCAGCCCTCGCCGATGCCCGCGAAGAGGACAAGGGAGAAAACGGCGCTCAATACACCGCCCACCAGAATCGCGGGTTTGAACTTACCCCAGGGGGAACGGATATTGTCGATCACAAGCCCCGTGATGGGGTCATTCAGCGCATCGAAGATGCGCATGACGGACAGGATCATACTCGCTGCCGCAAAGACCCACACAGGCAGGGACAGCACGTCCGACAGGAAGTACAGCAGGGTGTTTGCCTCAAAGGCGTAGAACATATCTCTGCCTACGGTGCCGAGACCGAAGCAGATGTGATTGCGCTGCTCAGTTGTTTTCACAGCTCTTGTCCTCCTCGATGATAAAGAGTTCCGAACCAAAGTCCGTCAGCGTCCGCTGGTTTTCGTCATAGCCCGTACCACGGAACAGGGGCAGCAGGCGGATGCCTGCCATCAGTGCCGCGCCGCCGGCGCGGCACTCCTGCGCACCGTCCGGCATGGTGATGTGGCGGTCAGCTGCCCGCAAAATCAGTCCGTTGGGATTCAGATTCACAGGCGCCACGTGCTTGACGAGACTGCCAAACTGACCGATACGGAGCTTCCGGGCAAAGGTGGAGAAGTGATAGCACTTCTCCCTGTCCAGTCCCTTCAGCCGCAGCACCTCATAGCCGGGCGCTGCGTGCAGCAAACCCCGGAATACCGCCGCAAGGGCGGTCTCCCCGTTGCTGACCTGCCAGCCGTTCTTCAAGCGGCGGAACTCACCAAACTGGAATACCCTGCGGTACTGCTTGTAAAATGCCACCTGTCCCCGAATCTCCTCCTTCTCCAGCTTCAACAGCTGTCCCAGATCCAGCTCGTAGCCAAGGCAGCCGAAGAAGGACACGTTGCCGCGGGTGCAGAGAGGAGTATTGCGCAGGGTCTGGGCATGGGGCGCAGCACTCACGTGAGCGCCGAAGGTGGACTGGGGATAGAGATAGGAGAGATTCTCCTGAATGACCTGCCGCTCAATGGGATCGGTATTGTCCGAGCACCAGATCTGCGGACCATAGCACAGCATACCAAGATCAAAGCGGTTGCCGCCGGAGGAACAGCTCTCCAGCAGCACATGAGGACGGGGATGGAAAATGCGCCCCAGCACATCATAAAGCCCCAGAATATAGTCATGGGCTTTCGTACCGAGGGCGGTGCTGTGGCGGTTCATATCCCACTTGACATAGGTAATACCCGCCTCGTCCAGAAGCTTTCCCACGTTCCAGACGATGTAATCCCGCACCTCTTCCTTTCTCAGATCCAGCAGCAGCTCATGGCGGCTGAGCAAGGGCGCAAACTCATCTGTCAGCGCCCAGTCGGGGTGCTTGCGATAGAGCTCGGAATTGATATTCACCGCCTCCGGCTCAAACCAGAGCCCGAATTGCATACCCATGGCACGGACCTTTTTTGCGAGACCCTCCAAACCATGGGGCAGCTTTTTGCGGTTCACCGTATAGTCACCGAGACCTGCGGTGTCATCGTTTCTTTCACCGAACCAGCCGTCATCCAGCACGAAAAGCTCACAGCCAAGATCCTTGGCATCCTTTGCAAGACGCAGAAGGCGGTTGTGGTTGAAATCGAACATACAGCCCTCCCAGCTGTTGAAGAGCACCGGGCGCTCTCGCCCCTGCCAGTACGCCGGAATAACGTGTATGTTGATAAACTTGTGCATTTTCCTGGACATTCCGTGGAAGCCATCGGTGGAAAACGCCATCACCGCCTCTGGTGTTTCCAGTGTCTCGCCGCTATTGAGCACCTTGCAGAAATTCGCGGGAGAAATGCCCTGCACCACACGGGTCAACCCCTGCAGCGAGCGCTGGGCGGCGGCGTAATGATCGCCGGAATAGATGATATTGAAGCCGTACACTCGCCCGCTGTCCTCCGTCGCCTCCGGCTCACTCAGCAGGAAACCGGGGTTATGACGGTGGGAGGAAAAGCCCGTGGTGCTTTCGTTGACGATACGGCTCTCGCTGACGGGAAGGGTATGCTTTCGCACCTCCGCGATCCATCCGCCGTCAAAGGTACTCATCTCGTACTCACCATAAAGATCCATGAGACTGCTCATCATCTTCGTGACGGTCACAGGGGTCTCCCCCACGTTTTTCAGCACAGCGCGGCGGCTCAGTACATCGTCGAAGAGAGTGAAGTACAGCTCCAGCGTAAGCCCTGCTTGGGTCATGGTGACGCGCAGGGTCTCTGCCTCTCCCTGCGCCTGCGGCAGGGTACTTTCCATGGGCACAACGCCCGTAAGGATCTCATGGCTCTCATAGCGGAAGTCCGTGGGGATGCCGCCCAGCTCCAGCGGGCTTTCCCGATAGTCACCCCGTCCCGCACCGCTCCATGCGAGCGCCATGGCATCGGGGCAGCTCTCTGTATTCCCTTCCTGCAGCAGCACAGCTTCGCCCCAGCCAATTCCCTGCCGCAGGGTAAAGGCTTCCGCATCCTCTGTACGCACCTTCTCACCAAAGTGCAGCAGTTCCAGCAATCCATAGGCGTTCACCCGCAGCAGGCAGGAGATCTCCTCACCGTGGAGTCCGAACACGCCGTCCTTATATTCGATCATTGCCCCGTTCCTCCTGCTTTTTTCTCATTTTCGCCTATTATTTTATACTTGCCCCACAAAACTGTCAACGATATCAGGTGACGGCGGGACTGCACTATGGTATAATGAAAAAAACGTGCAACGGAGGGATCACAGTATGGCAAGAAACCGCTGGTATAAGGACATGGTATTCTATCAGATCTGGCCCCGCAGCTTCAAGGACGGAAACGGCGACGGCATGGGCGATCTCTGGGGCGTGCTGGAGAAGCTGGACTATATCAAGAGTCTCGGCTGCGACGGCATCTGGTTCTCCCCCATCTATCCCTCTCCCGGTGCGGACTGCGGCTATGACATTGCAGACTATATGGACATCGCGGCGGAGTTCGGCGGCATGGAAGCCTTCCGCAAGGTCCTCGAGGGTGTCCATGAGCGGGGCATGAAGCTCATCATGGATCTGGTGGTAAACCACACCAGCGACGAACACGAGTGGTTCCAAAAGAGCCGTAAGCGCATCGAGCCCTATACCGACTATTATATCTGGCGGGATGCCAAGCCTGACGGCAAGCTGCCTAACAACTGGGATTCCAACTTTGAGGGTAAGGCATGGACATGGGATGAGGAGCGCGGGCAGTATTATCTCCACCTCTTTGCGGTGAAGCAGCCCGACCTCAACATGGACAATCCCCTCGTCCGCGAGGAAGTGAAGAAGATTCTCCGCTTCTGGCTTGACATGGGCGTAGACGGCTTCCGCGAGGATGTCATCACCTACATCTCCAAAAAAGAGGGTCTCCCCGACGACCATCTCTTCCCCATCTACAAGGGTATGCCCAACTATAATCACGGCCCCCATATCCACGAATATCTATCGGAGTTCAAGCGGGACGTGTTCGACCATTATGACTGCTTCACCCTTGCGGAAGCGCCCCTCGTCTGGCCCAAACAGGCATTGAAATATATTGACGAAAAGACGGGACAGATCGACATGATGATCCAGTTCCAGTGCCAGTGTGCCGACTGTCTCTTCACCGACTATATGCCCACCAAGTTCTCCCTCACCCGCATGAAAAAGGCGTTTTCCGACTGGCAGTACAAACTTGCGGGCAGGGCGTGGAATATGCTCTATCTTGAAAACCATGACCATCCCCGCATCATCTCCCGCTACGGCAGCGAGCAGTTTTGGGCGCAGAGCGGCAAGACCCTTGCCGCGAGCTATCTCTTCCAGCAGGGCACTCCCTTCCTCTATCAGGGGCAGGAGATCGGTATGCTGAACTGGCGTCCCCACGACCCCGATATGTACGAGGATGTCCAGACCCGCTACACTTACGCCCACAGCAATCTGAAGAAGTCTCCCGCCGTACGTCTGCAGAAGATGTGGCGCTCCTCCCGCGACTCGGCACGCACCCTCGTGCAGTGGGATGACAGTCCCAACGCGGGCTTTACCACGGCGGAAAAGCCCTGGTTCTATGTGAATGAGAACTACACTCGCATCAACGTGGCAGCGCAGGAAAACGACCCCGATTCCATTTTGAACTTCTACCGCGAAGCCATTCGCCTGCGCAAATCCCTCCCCGTGGTGCGCCACGGCGTGTATAAGGAGCACTTCGCCTCTGACTCCAAACTCTATATTTACAGCCGTGCCATGAAGGGCGAAAAGCTCCTCGTCATCTGCTCTTACAGCAACGATCCCGTTGCCATGCGCGTGCCCGCAGGCTTCGATTTGAAGAACGCGGAGCTGATCCTCACCAACTATAAAACGCAGGGCAAGCTCCTGCAGCCTTATGAGTGCCGCGTCTATCACTGGAAGAAATAATCATCAGAAAGGAAATGCTGTAATGAAAAAACTGATTCTCCCCAACGGTCTGGAAGTGTCCTCCGTGGCATTGGGTGCTATGGATTTCGGCACCACCACCGACAAGGAAAAGGCATTCGCCGTGCTGGACGCCTATCTGGACATGGGTGGCAATTTTGTGGACACCTCCAACAACTATGCCCACTGGCAGGGCACGGGTGACGAGAGCGAAACTCTCCTCGGCGAATATTTCGCCAGCCGCAAGTGCCGTGATCGGGTGGTGCTCGCCACCAAGGTGGGCTTTGACCGCCACGGCAAGGGACAGGGACTGAAAAAGGAGCAGATCGAATACTGGATCGACGAGAGCCTGCGCAAGCTGCAGACCGACTATATCGACCTGTACTATGCCCACACCGACGACCCCACCACGCCCCTGGAAGAGACCATGGATGCCTTCCACCGTCTGGTGGAAAAGGGCAAGGTGCGGCATCTCGGCGGCAGCAACTATGACACCTGGCGCTTTGCGGAAGCCAATGCCGTGGCAAAAACGCCCTACACCGTCATGCAGCAGTGGTTCACCTACCTGCAGGCAAGAGGGGACAAAGCCCCCCAGTACATCTTCAACGAGTACGCTAACCGGGAGCGTCTGCGCTATCTCGAATCGAAAAACATTCCCATGGTCGCCTACTCCTGCCTTGCAAAGGGCGGCTATGAAAATGCCGCGCGCCTCCCTGCCGAGCTGGTGACGGGAGAACGACTGGCTGTGCTGCAGACCATGGCAAAGGAAAAGGGGGTCAGTGCCAGCGCCCTTGCCGTTGCATGGATGGTCAATCTCCACCGCTGCCCCGGCTTCCCCCGCATCATTCCTCTCTTCGGCTCCTCCCGCGTGGAGCACTTTGTGAGCAATCTCCGCGGCGCAGAGCTGACGCTGACGGAGGAAGAGCTGCAGCAGCTGAACAACGCATAAACCAAGAGCTTCGACACAACGAAATGTCCCCGATGCAACTGCATCGGGGACATTTTTTCATTCAATTTTTTGCCATCCGGCGTAGAGGGTCATATCCGTTTCAATGATATCTTCCTCTACATCCCACAGGATATCGCAGGCAGGATCTTCATACCAGCCGTCGAACACATATCCTTCCCGGGTGGGCGGCTCCGGCTGTTCCAGCAGCTGTCCGTACATCTGATTCTGAGCGGGCACATCCGTGCCGCCCTTGGAATCAAAGACAATGGTAAAGCCGGGGTTGCGCATCTCCAGCACCACGATCAGCACGATCACCGCGATACACGCAATGATGATCCGATCCAGCGCCTTCACAGAAATGTTCACATGGCGATACAAGCCGCGGAACTTCGGGGTCTGCTCTTGCTCGGGGGCTTTGCTCTGCTCGTCCATTACTTCTTAACCAGATACTTGCGCATATCCAGAGCGCAGGCGCAGAGGATGATGGCACCCTTGATGATGTACAGAGAGGAGGAGTCCACGCCCAGCATGGTCAGTGCGACGAAGATGATACGCAGGACAAACACGCCCAGGATGATGCCGCTGATCTTACCGGTACCACCGACGAAGGACACGCCACCGATGACGCAGGCTGCGATCGCGTCGCACTCTGCGTTCAGACCGGTGCTTGCTGCAACGGAACCTGCACGCACGCCCTCGATGAAGCCTGCATAGCCGTACATGGCACCGGCAAGGGTGTGCACCAGCATGGTAGTCATGAACACGTTCACGCCGGAGACCTTGGCAGCTTCTGCGTTGGAACCGACTGCAAACATATTCTTGCCGAAGGTGGTCTTGTTCCAGATGAACCACATCAGCGCGGTGAGGAGCGCGGCGTACAGCACATAGCGGGGCACTGCCACGCCGCCGAGACGGAACATAGCGCCGCCGACGAAGTCCTTGTACTCACGGCTCAGACCGGAAATGGGCTGACCGTTGTTGCCGTTGAGGGCAAAGAACCACAGGATGATACCATAGGTGATCAACTGGGTAGACAGGGTCACAATGAAGGGGTGCAGGCTGAACTTTGCCACGAAGAAGCCGTTGACAAGACCGATGGCAGCACCGATGAGAACCACGATCAGCAGGGTTGCTGCGATCCAACCACCGGAAACCTCGGGGATGCTGGTGAACATCTTGTTGGCGAAGTCAGACTTCTGCATGAACACGCCTGCAACAGCAGCGGTCAGACCGACCACACGACCTGCGGACAGGTCGGTACCGGTCAGAACGATACAGCCGGCGATGCCCAGTGCCAGAGGCAGATAAGCAGCCACCTGGGTCAGCAGGTTGGCGAGAGAACCCAGGGTGCGGAAGCTGGGCTCCTTGATGGCGGTGTAGATGACGAAGATCGCCATCAGAATGTAGAGTGCATTGTTCAGAATCATATCAGACCAGAAACGCTTCTGATCCTTCTGATCCATCTTCTTATACTCCGCAGCGGTGCGCTGCAGATTTGCAACAGGATTAGTCATTGTTTCTACCTCCTCGTCTTATACATACTTCGCAGCCAGAGTCATGATCTCTTCCTGCGTGGTGGTGGCGGCATCCACTTCACCGGCAACACGACCGCCGGACATGACCACGATGCGGTCGCAGACACCGAGCAGCTCGGGCATTTCGGAAGAAACCATCAGCACGGTCTTGCCCTTGTTGGCAAGATCCAGAATCAGCTGATAGATCTCGTACTTAGCACCCACGTCGATACCGCGGGTAGGCTCATCCAACAGCAGAACCTCGGGATCGGTCAGCAGCCAGCGACCGATGATGACCTTCTGCTGGTTACCGCCGGAAAGGCTGCGGATCTTGGTCTCCTGCGAGGGGGTCTTGGTGCGCATGGCATCAATATAACGCTGCGTATCCTCCCGCTGAGATTTCTCGCTCAGATAAATACCGAACCGCTTATGACGCTTCAGGCTGGAAATGACGGTGTTTTCCTTGATATCCAGCACGCCGAAAATACCGGTGGCGCGGCGCTCCTCCGTCAGCAGTGCAAAGCCATTCTTGATGGACTCGCGGGCATGGCGGTTGAGGCAGGGCTTACCACCGAGGGTGATCTTACCCTCCTTGCGGGTGCGGATACCGAAGATGCTTTCGAGGCTCTCGGTACGACCGGAAGCGTCCAGACCTGCCAGACCCACGATCTCGCCGCGGCGGGCATCGAAGGTGACATCCCTGAGCTGATTGTACATACCGGTAATACCTTCCACCTGCAGATAGACCTCACCGGGGGTGTTGGTCTTGGGGGGGAACTGGTTGGTCAGCTCACGACCCACCATCAGGCGGATGATGTCGTTCATCTCCAGATCCTCTGCCCGCTCGGTGGCGACCCACTGACCGTCTCGCATGACGGTGATGTAGTCGGAAATCCGCTTGATCTCCGCCATCTTGTGGGAGATGTAGATGATACCCACGCCCCGATCGCGGAGCATATTGATGATCTCGAAGAGGTGCTCCACTTCCTCCTCCGTGAGGGAAGATGTGGGCTCGTCAAAGACGATGACCTTGGAATTGTAGGAAACCGCCTTGGCGATCTCCACCATCTGGCGCTGAGAAACGGGCATGGTGCTCATGATGCGGTGGGGATCCACCTTGATGCCCAGTTCCTCAAAGACAGCCATGGTATCGTTGTACATCTTCTTTTCGTTGACTGCGATACCGCCGATGGTGGGGTAACGTCCCAGCCAGATGTTGTCCATGACACTGCGCTTGAGCGCCTGATTCAGCTCCTGATGCACCATGGCAACGCCGTTGTCCAGCGCTTCCTTACTGTTTTTGAAGTTGATCTCCTTGCCTTCCAGATAGATATGACCGCCATCCTTGACGTACATACCAAAAAGGCATTTCATCAGCGTGGATTTGCCGGCGCCGTTTTCACCCATAAGGGCATGGACCGTACCGCGCTGCACTTCGAGGCTCACGCCGTCCAGCGCTTTTACGCCGGGGAATGTTTTAGTAATGCCTTCCATTTTCAGCAGAACATTCTGCTCCATATAAGCTTTCCTCCCTTGCTTGGTAGTAGACGATATGCTGCATAAGCAGGATAGTGAACAATAAAAACCGCTGTCTGCCGTTTTGCAGGTAGCGGTTTTTTTCATTCCCTACCGTGCATATCGTGCAGGAATTTGAAAGAGGCAGCCGCCGCCTTGGGCGGCAGCTGCCTGAAAGTTATGTTGTAGCTGTCAGCTCAAAAGCGGCTTATTCGCCGGTGTAAGGAGCGTAAGCGACGTACAGCATGGTAGCGCAGTCAGCGTTGAGGGAGAAGCGAGCGTCGTTCAGACCTGCGAGAGCATCAACGGGAGCAGCGCCGTCAACAACTGCCTTAACAGTCTGGCTGACAGCGGCAGCCATACCCTGTGCATCCTGCTTGATGGTACCGGTCATAGCACCCTCAGCGATCAGAGCCTTCGCATTGTCGGTAGCGTCAACGCCGAAGACGGGAACAGTGTGACCACCTTCCACGTTGTAGCCCTTCTCCTGCAGAGAAGCGACAACGCCTTCAGCCATACCGTCGTTGTTGCAGATAACCAGCTCGATCATGTTGCCGCTTGCCTCGTTGTAGGAGACGAAGTTGGTGTCCATGTACTCCTTAGCAGCTGCAGCGGACCATGCGCCAGCCTGGTCGACCTGATAGCAATCGGTGTTGGCAGCGTCGAAGTAAACCAGAGCAGGCTTGCCTGCAGCGGTCAGAACTGCGTTAGCATCTTCCACGCCGAACTGGGTGCGGTAGATAGCCTCCACGTTAGCCTCATCACCCTTCATCATAGCGTAGGAGATGGAGCCGTCGCCGTTGAGGTCGATTGCGTCATAGTTAGCAACCACATAGTCACCGATCATCTTGCCCTGCATGTGACCTGCAGCGGGAGCATCGGTACCGATGAATGCGATGGTGGAGTTAGCGTTCAGCACGGTGATGTCGGAACCGTCAGTGCCGATTGCGCGGTTGAAGAAGATCACGGGGATGTCACCGGCAGCAGCGATGATATCTTCAGCGGTGTCGGATGCACCGGAGGTGACCTGGTTCACAACCAGAATGTCAGCGCCGCCTGCGATAGCGGTGTTGATCTGGTCGAGCTGGGTGGTCTGGTTGTTAGCAGCGAACTGGTTGTCGGGGGTGATGCCGAGAGAAGCGAACTCCTTGTTCAGAGCATCGCGAACGGAGCTCAGATACACGTCGGACTCGTCATACCAGAAGACAACGACCTTAGCGCCGTCTGCAGCGCCATCATCAGCAGCACCGTCATCAGCAGCTTCGCCACCGCCGCAAGCGACGAGAGACAGAGCCATGATCAGGGTCAGCATCAGAGCAAAAAGCTTTTTCATGGAAAATCCTCCTTAAAATATGGGCAGTTTTCCTGCCGTAGTTGTGCATATTTTAACATTAATATGATGATTGTGTAAAGAAGATTTCACACTTTTCAGCCTTTTGCACAGTTTTATTCGTCAAATAACATCACACTGCCCAATTGACTTTTTTGAACCTTTTGCGCTCGAAAAATCGGTAACGTTTTCAGTCCTGCTGCACACGTTTCTCTACGCCACAACTGTCGCCATCGCACAGAATGCAGCAAGGGAAATCACCGTCAGAACCGAGCAAACGCCGGAGGCAATGGTGTATTCCTCTTCATTTCTGCCAAGGCTGGGACTGAGATAGCTGCAGGGCAGCAGGCAGTACAGCAGCACCGCCCAGCGGGTCTCCGCCTCCACATTGCCAAGCAGGAGCAGCACGCTCTGCATGATGCCGCAGAATACCACAAACAGGGTAAAGTGGATCGCCGCAATGCGGAAAATGGTGCTGCGGCTTCCCTTTTGCAGGGAGAAGTTGTAGCCCACGCTGAACAGCATCGCAGCGCTGACCGGCTGGGAGATGAATCCCGTCACTTCCGTGATAATACCTCCCACACCCACAGCGTTCAGCCACACCGCCGCACCGGAGAGGTTCAATGTCAATCCGATCACACTCATAATGAGCAGCGGAGACTGCACTACTTTCTCCGCGATCTCCCCCACGCTGGGGTTCTTTCCCGTGTCTGCCGCAAGAATGGCAATGCAGGGGATCGCCACCAGCACCGACTGCGCCACATCCATCACGCCGATGCGATAGGCATGCTCCACGCCGAACAGGGTGATATACAGCGGAATGCCCAGCATACCCGTCTCCTGTGAGGAGAACATCATGGGGAAGTTATGATAGGGGAAGCGCTTCTTTCCTGCGCTGAACGCCCACGCGCATCCGCCAAACACCAGCCCCGCCGTCATCACCATGGTGGCAAGAGACTCTCCGCTGATGCTCGCACCATAACAGGAGTTGAACAGCACACAGGGCAAACCGAATTTCATTACATACTGCTGCAGCCCCTGCATCTGCTCGGCACGAATCAAATTCCTTCTCTTTGCCAGTACACCCAGCCCCACCGCCACGAAAATCGGCGCAATGATCTGCAGCACCGTTATCCATTGATTCATAGTCGTCCCTCTCTCCTCTTTGTTTTTCAAGTGCTTCCATCTTAGCAGGACTTCTCTCTCCGCACAAGAAAAACCGCTGCCAAAGCAGCGGTTTTTCGACAGATCTCTTTTACTTTGCGTACAGCTCCACAATATTCAGCAGGATTTCTACGGATTGATCCATGCGCTCCACGGTGGTGCACTCGGCAGTGCCGTGGAAGTTGAAGCCGCCGGTGCCAAGGTTGGGACAGGGCAGCCCCATCCAGCTCAGGCGCGCACCGTCGGTGCCACCGCGGACGGGAACGGTCTCGGGCTCCAGACCCGCCTTGCGGATGGCTTCGCGGGCGGTGTCGATGAGATGGAAGTGGGGCTTGATCTGCTCCACCATGTTGCGGTACTGCTCCTTCACATGAAGGGTCACCGTGCCCGCACCGTACTTCTCGTTGAGGCGATTCGCGATATGCTCCATGGTCTCGCGGCGATAGCAGAGCTTCTCGTAGTCATGGTCACGGATGATATAGTCAAGACGGGCATCGCTCACATCACCCTTCATGTCGATCAGATGGAAGAATCCCTCATACCCATCGGTATGCTCGGGGCGATCCATAGCAGGCAGGGCATTGTGGAACTCAATGGCAACATTCGCCGCGTTGATCATGGTGTCCTTGCTGCTGCCGGGGTGAACGGAGAAGCCCTTCACCACCACGGCTGCACCTGCCGCATTAAAGTTCTCATACTCGATGCTGCCCACATCGCCGCCGTCCACAGTATAGGCGAAGTCTGCACCGAAGCCGGGGATATCGAACTCGTCCGCACCACGACCGATCTCCTCATCGGGAGTGAAGGCAACGCAGACCTTGCCGTGGGGCATACCGCTGTGCAGCAGCTCCTCCACCGCAGTCATGATCTCCGCAACGCCCGCCTTGTCGTCTGCTCCAAGAAGGGTCGTGCCGTCGGAGGTAATGAGGGTCTCCCCCTTCATGCTGCGCAGGAAGGGGAACTTCTCCACGCTCAGCACCGTGCCGCCGGGGAGGGTCAGATCGCAGCCGTCATAGTTTTCGTGCAGCAGGGGCTTTACGTTCTCGCCGGAGGCATCGGGCGCAGTGTCCATGTGGGCAATCAGACCCACCGCCTTACAGCTCTCGCAGCCGGCAGTCGCGGGAATGGAACCGTAGACATAGCACTTCTCATCCACACGGGCATCGGCAACGCCCAGCTCCTTCAGTTCTTTCACCAGCATCTGCGCCAGATCGAACTGGCGGGCGGTGGAGGGGCAGGTCTCGTTTGCTTCGTCAGAGGTGGTATGCACCTGCGCATATCGGATCAGTCGTTCATAAGCACGCATAGCTGTTCATCCTTTTTTGATCTCGGGCTGTGCCCGTATTTTCCTGTCAATCAGTATAGCAAATTCCCATGCAATGAGCAAGTGCGGGTTCCCATGGTGTTCGTATCCTCTTCTGTCAGCAAAATGCAACGCACTTGTGATATCTGCAACTTTATTTTGTCCTTTCTACCCTGTATAATGAACACAAGCATTGAAGGAGGAACTTCCATGATCCGTAAAATCGTTACCATAGACGAAGAAAAATGTATCGGCTGCGGTCTTTGCGCCGAAGCCTGCCATGAGGGTGCCATCGGCATGGTGAATGGCAAAGCAAAGCTGCTGCGTGAGGACTACTGCGACGGTCTTGGCGACTGTCTCCCCGCCTGCCCCACTGCCGCCATCAGCTTTGAAGAGCGGGAAGCCCCTGCCTACAATGAAGCTGCCGTTCTCGCGGCAAAGCAGGCGAAGGCGCAGGGCGGCTGCCCCGGTTCTGTCTGCCGCAGCATTCCCGTCAGCGGTGAAGCTGCGGATGCCCCCAGCTGCCTCTCCAATTTCCCTGTGCAGCTGCGGCTGACCCCCGTGGTCTCTCCTGCTTTGCAGGGCGCTGACCTGCTGATTGCCGCAGACTGCGCCGCCTATTGCTATGGCAGCTTCCACAGGGACTTCATCCACGGCAGAACCACCCTCATCGGCTGCCCCAAGCTGGATGCCGCAGACTATGCCGAGAAGCTCACGGAGATTTTGCAGAACAATGACATCAAGAGCATCACCGTGGCACGGATGACCGTACCCTGCTGCGGGGGTCTTAGCCATGCCGTGGGCACTGCCCTTGCCCGCTGCGGTAAAAACATCCCCCTCAACATCGTCACCATCAGTCCCGATGGAAAAATCAGCTGATATATTGCACAAAAGAGGCGCCCCGGCTGAGCCGGAGCGCCTCTTTTATTTCTTTTCTGCTTGATTTAGTCCTTTACGGTGTTCACACAGAAGCGCATGAGGAACGCTGCCATGTGCGCACGGCTGGAACCGTTCATGGGCTTCAGACTACCATCGTTGTAACCACCGATGATACCTGCGCCACAACCCCACTGCATAGCGGAGATCGCATAATCTGCGATGTCAAAGGCATCGGTATAGCTGAGGATGTTGGTGTCCTCGCCCACACTCACATCATAGCCCTTCAACACCGCATAACGGTACAGCATGGTAATAAACTGCTGACGGGTCACTGCCGCACCGGGGTTGCTGCCATCAGAGATGCCCATTGCCATTGCCCAGCTGCGTGCTGCTGCCATATTGGCAGGCGTTGCGCCGCTCATACGGGCAAGCACCATCCACATCTGCTGGCGGGTCACCGTGCCGTCGGGATTGAAGATGCCGTTGCCGTAGCCTTCCATCAGACCAAGGTGGCAGACATACTCCACTTCATCACTGTACCATGCACTGGATGCCACGTCAGAATAGTTCACAGAAATGCCCGTGCACTTCTTTCCGCATGCGGCAAAGGGGCATGCCACGTCCGTGCAGCCGCCGCAGATGGGGCACTGACTGGTACAACGATGGGGTGCAGCGGGACTGCTGACAGGAGGCTGCTCATCCGGCTTATCATCGTCAATGTCCCCACCGGAACCACCTTCAGGAGCTGCAACCGTATAAGCGATGGCATAGGTGGAGAAGTTCTTGGCATAAATGGTGACATAGCCTCCGCCCACAGTGAAACCTTCTTCATCGCTTCCAGGGTTCTCATTCAGCTTGGCTGCAACTCCACCGTGATAACGGTACACCGCAATTTCCTGCTTACCGGCGGTAGAGAAGGGGATCATGATGGTCAGCAGCTGGGGATTGTTCTCACCAATATCATCAACTTCAACATCGTCGACAGTTTTCTCCAAAGTCAGACCAAAGAAGTCAATCTTCAGCTCTCTGCCTTCAGGAGCGCCTTCCTTTTCAACCTCTGCTTTGATAGCATTCTTCTCGGCATCGCTCTCTGCTTCTGCAGTGACAAACAGCTTAACGTCAACTACTTCCAATTCACTATGATAATAGCTGTAGTAATCGTCTCTGTCCGCATCATAGTCATAGCCACGCACTGCGATCTCGTCCAGACCGCCGACTGTCGCAGCAAACGCACCCGCGGCACTGTTATCGACCGCAGAGTTCTTGTTATCGCCAGTGGGGAGCACAATCGTACCGCTATAATTTTCATTCGCAACCGTAACCATTTGGGTCACAATCAGCTCGCCCTGCGTAACAACCAGATTGTAAGTACCGGGCGCGATATTTTCGAAATTGAACACGCCCGCTTCTGTATCATCCAATGCAATCACGTTGCCATTCTTCACCAGCTTCACAGTTGCGTTATCGATGGGCGTGTCCACGCTGTCCGTCACAGTGCCGCCGACCTCAAAAGTCTCGATCACTTCACTGCCTGCGCCGCCGATACCAATCTGAACGGAATAAGTTTCGCTGGTAGCAACCTCATTTGCCCAGTGCCAGCTTGCGGCAGAGTCATAGCTGGTGTCGCTCTCCAGGGACTGCTCCATACCATAAAACGCCACAGCAGACTTGTTGCCGCTCCAGGTGCCATATTTGCCATACCAGAAATCACTGACATCGGTCACGCCGGTATAGCCCTTGCCGAAGAAGTTGAACTGCGCATACTCATCGCTGGCATTCTTGTCGCTGGAATAGTCGGAGACCATCTTGAAGCCGCCGCCGTTTTCCAGCAGGGTAATGGCAGCACTGTCGTCACTGCCGATCTGAATGTCTGCGCCGGTGCCGATGGAGAAGGTCTTACCGTCGGGATTATCCACAACATAGTTGATCTTCAGGGTCTTACCTTCATTGGTGAAAGCAACATGGATAGACGCGGTCACGCCATCCACCGTGGTGCCGGCAGGATTCACGCACTGCGTGGTATCGCCCACCTTCAGATAGGTCTTGAAACCACCGCTGCTATAGGTGGTTTTCTTCCAGTTGCCATCGTACTTGCCGATGATATCAAACATATCAGTACCAAGGTAATACGCCATGACACCGTTGGCATCGGTGATATATGTTCTGCCACCGAACTCCACTGTGGGGATCTCCCCCTCCTCGACCCAGGATGCGTGAAGCGTCATATCCTCAGTCACTGTGGTATTGACAAAGTCAAAGGGTTCGGAAGAATTCTCCGCACACCAGCCCAGCAGCTCACAGCCTTCCTTTGCAGGCGCAGGAATGGGCGCAGAAGCGTTACCTCCCTCGGGAACATACTGCACGGCATAGGAGGTGCCATCATCTTTGTATGTCACGACTTTGGAGGTCGTTGCCACGCCACTGCCGCTATAGTCCCAAAATCTTCCGATAAAGGTTGCACTCTCAATGTTGAGCACCGCGGTCGTTCCTATGTACGCAGCGTTATTTGTGCCCTCGACGAAGGTTCCATTTCCCTTGAGGGTTACATTTGTATTTGCTCCGTTTTCCAGGCAAAGTGCCTCGCCCAAGGAACCGCCGTCAACAGTGTGACCGGCAGCATCAATAATGATCCTCACAGCGGTATCGATAAAGAATCGTCCCACAAAGTCCTGTGTCAGAGTTATTGTGTAAATGTCGCCTGCCACAGTAACATCCGCAACCGCATCAAGCTTCTGATACGTCTCGTTGTTCGTTGTGCTGTCAAGATCTTCCTCCGCGTCGATTCTGATATCAACCGCATCCTCTGCCGCCAGCGCAAAGGTAGGCAGCAAAGACACCGCCATGCACAGGCACAGCAGCATACTCAGTATCCGTTTTTTCGTCATTTCTTCCTCCTCCCGGTTTCATCCGGCAACGGTGCACCGTTTGCAATTCACCTTGCCTCAAAAACCGTTTTATAATCCATTGTATTGTACCACATTCCGTTCAAAAAGAATCCATTTTGCCCGAATGGACAAAAAAACGCCCCGAATGGTCATTCCTCCTCTATCACCACATATGGCTCTTCCCTTTTCGACACACCACAAGATGCGGCAACAAAAAAGCAGAGTCGGCGATGCCGACTCCGCTCTCGGTTGATCACTTGTTCTTCGCCTTGTCTGCGGCGATAAGCTTCTTGATCGCCTCAATGCCCACCTTGATGGCACCGGAGGTGTCCTCGGTCATGGGCATGAACAGCCCCGCCTTTTCCCGTTCCTGATTCCACACCACATGGAAGCAGGAGCCACAGCGGACATGTAGGGCATCTGCCAGCACGAACAGCGCCGCAGATTCCATCTCGCTTGCCTTCACGCCAAGACGCTTCCAGCTTTCCCACTTGTTCAGCAGCTCATAGTACACAGGAGAAGCTTCCGGGCTGTGCTGCCCGTAGAAGGAATCCTTGCACTGGACAACGCCGGTATGAATGTGGTAGCCCAGCTCCTCACCTGCGGTTTTCAGCGCATAAGCCACATTGAAGTCGGAAACGGCGGGATACTCGATGGGTGCATACTCCATGGAGGTATGCTCGAAGCGGATGGCACCGGTGGCAACCACCACATCGCCGGGCTTCACATCCAGATGGATGCCGCCGCAGGTGCCAACACGCACAAAGGTGTCCGCGCCGATCTTCACCAGCTCCTCCATGGCAATAGCCGCGGAAGGACCGCCGATACCCGTGGAGCAGACAGAGACCTTCTCGCCCAGCAGCGTGCCTGTCCAGATGTTATACTCCCGGTTCATACCCACATGAACGGGATCATCAAAGTGCTTTGCAATGGCTTCGCAGCGACCGGGATCGCCGGGGAGCAGCACATAGCGTCCCACGTCGCCCTCTGCACAGCGAATATGAAACTGTTTTTCTGTAGCCTGCATCGTAGCCTCCTGTCAGCAGATCAGCGGCTGCCCTTGTCGTAGGGGATACCCTCTGCCTTGGGAGCGCGGGACTTCTTGGAAGTGAACGCCAGCACCACAAGGGAGATGATATAGGGCAGCATATTGTACACAACACTCGGGATATTCAGCGCCATCATGAAATCAAAGCCGGAATAGACATTGCCGAGGGCGCGGAAGAAGCCGAACAGCAACGCTGCCAGCGCGATCTTGATGGGATGCCACGCACCGAAGATCATAACTGCGAGGGCAAGGAAGCCAAAGCCTGCCACGCCGTTTTCAAACTTCCACACACTCACGCCCGCGGTGATATACACGATGCCGCCGAGACCGCCCAGCAGACCCGAGATCAGCACACCGGCATAGCGCATCTTGTAGACATTGATGCCCACGGAGTCCGCAGCCTGAGGATGCTCGCCGCAGGCGCGCAGGCGCAGACCGAAGCGGGTCTTGTACAGCACCACGTATGCCGCCACAAGGCAGATCACTGCCACCAACATGAACCAGTTAAATTCAAAGCTGCCGAAACGGACGATGAAGAGGTCCTTCGCCTGAGTATAGGCAATGTCGGAGGACACGTCGTTGCCGCCGGATGCCGCGGTGTTCATTGCCTTGACCGCCACGGTCGCACCCGCGGTTGCCAGCATATTCATGGCAGTGCCGGTGATGGTCTGGTCAGCCTTGAAGTTGATGGCTGCCACTGCCAGCAGCAGGGAGAACAGCAGACCGAACAGGGCGCTTGCCACGATGGTGGTCAGCACCATCACAGGCGCGCCCACGGTGACGGGCAGGAACTTCATCACAAGGGCGCCGCCCAGTGCGCCCACCACCATGATGCCCTCAAGACCGATGTTGATCACGCCGCTTCGCTCGGCAAAGCAGCCGCCGAGCGCCACCAGCAGCAGAACGGATGCGAAGATCAGCGTATATTGCACAAGCAGTGTCATTTGTCCTCGCCTCCTTCCTCAGATGCCTTCAGCGCCGCAGCCTTTTTCTCGTCGCTCTTGCGGATGCGGGTCTGAATGAAGAACTTAAAGAACGCAACAAAGGCGCAGAGATAGATGATAAGACTGGAGATGAGGCTCGAGATCTGGGCGCAATAGACCTGCAGATCCACGTTGCCGCCGCCGGTGGTAATATACTGGATGAAGAAGGCAGAAAGAATGGAACCGAGGGGGCTCAGACCGCCGAGGAATGCCACAGCAATGCCGTTGAAGCCCATAGCGGGGACAGAGGAAATGGTGGTTTCCCAATCCTCAATACCTGTCAGGAACAGCAACCCTGCGCCCATACCTGCCAGCGCACCCGCGATCAGCATGGTGAGGATGATGTTCTGATTCTCCTTCATACCCGCATACTTTGCAGCGTTGTAGTTATTGCCGGTTGCCTTCAGCTCATAGCCAAACTTGGTCTTGTTCAGCACCACCCAGACCACCACTGCCATGATCAGCGCCACAGGGATGGCGATAGTCACGCTCTTTTCGTTGTTGAAGAGCGCCTCAAGACCGAGGCTCGGCAGCAGCGCCTTGGGGTTCGTACCCATCAGGCTCATGGTATAGGGGCTGCTGGGACTCTTCACCGTACCGAGAATCAGATTCGTCAGATACAGAGTGATCCAGTTCAGCATAATGCCGGAGATAACGATGTTGACATTGCACTTGGTCTTCAGCAGACCCGATGCCGCACCCAGCAGTGCGCCCATGACCATGCCGATCAAAAGGCAGGGCAGCCAGGGCAGATTCCACGCGAGAGCCGCATACAGACAGCCGCAGGCGCCTGCTACATACTGACCAGCCACACCAATGTTGAACATACCCACCTTATAGGCGAACAGCACGCTCAGTGCGCACATCAGCAGCGGCACGGTACGCACCAGCGTCTGACCGAAGTATTTCAGCATCAGCTTGCCGGGATAACGGAAAAAGCTCTTCAAAACGGCGGTGATCGCGCCGAGTGCGCCGCTGGGTTCAATGATCAACAGCGCGATGTAGCCCACGAAGATGCCGCCCAGAATGCAGACAAGGGATGCCAGCAGGGTCTGGAAGCCATCCTTGCGGATCAGGGAATTGTTCTCTTTTTTCACTGTGCACTCCCCTCCTTCTTGGCACCTGCCATGTAAAGACCCAGTTCTTCCACCGTGGTGGTCTTGGGATCGAGTTCGCCCACGATCTCGCCTTCATACATCACAAGGATGCGGTCGGACACGGTCATCACCTCGTCCAGCTCCAGCGACACCAGCAGCACTGCCTTGCCCGCGTCACGCTGGGCAACGATCTGCTTGTGGATATACTCAATGGCACCCACGTCGAGACCGCGGGTGGGCTGCACGGCGATGAGCAGCTGGGGATCCTTCTCGATCTCACGGGCGATGATCGCCTTCTGCTGATTGCCGCCGGACATGGCGCGGGACACGGTAATGGGACCCTGACCACTGCGCACGTCATACTGTTCGATCAGGCGCTCCGCAAAGGCGCGGATATTCTTGCGGCGCAGGAAGCCGAACTTATTGGTAAACTCCGGATCGAAGTAACGCTGCAGGATCATATTGTCCTCCAGCGTATAATCCAGCACCAGACCATGCTTGTGTCGATCCTCGGGAATGTGGCTCATGCCCATGAGGGAACGCTTGCGGATAGGTGCGCGGGTGATATCCTGCCCGCAGAGCTTCACGCTGCCGCCCACCACGTTTTCCAGACCGGAAATGCCGAACACCAGCTCGCTCTGACCGTTGCCGTCGATACCCGCAATGCAGACGATTTCGCCCGCGCGGACGTCAAAGCTCACGTTGCTGACAGCGTTCTTCTTGCTGCGCTTGGATGCAACAGAGAGGTTCTCCACCTGCAGTACCACATCCGCGGGCTTGGCAGGCTCCTTCTGCACAGCAAATTCCACATCGCGCCCCACCATCATGCGGGAGAGGTCTGCCTTGGAGCAGCCTGCCACATCCACGGTGCCGATATACTTGCCCTTACGGAGCACGGAGCAGCGGTCTGCCACCTCCATGATCTCGTTGAGCTTATGGGTGATAAAGAGGATGGACTTTCCCTCTGCGGCAAGGTTCTTCATGATCTGCAGCAGCTCATCGATCTCCTGCGGGGTCAGCACCGCGGTAGGCTCGTCAAAGATCAGAATTTCGTTGTCGCGATACAGCATCTTGAGGATCTCGGTACGCTGCTGCATACCGACGGAAATATCCTCGATAAGGGCATCGGGATCAACGCTCAGACCGTAACGCTTGGAAAGGGACATGACCTTTTCCCTTGCCTGCTCACGCTGCAGCATGCCATTCTTGGTATCCTCCACACCGAGGATGATGTTGTCAAGGACAGAGAAGCATTCCACCAGCTTGAAGTGCTGGTGCACCATGCCGATACCCAGATCGTTGGCATCGTTGGGGTTGTTGATCTTCACAACCTCGCCGTTTTTTCTGATCTCGCCCTCCTCTGCCTGATACAGACCAAAGAGAACGCTCATCAGCGTAGACTTGCCGGCACCGTTTTCGCCCAGCAGCGCATGGATCTCGCCGCGGCGAAGCTGCAGCGTAACATTATCGTTAGCAATGATACCGGGGAACCGCTTGGTGATGTTCACCATCTCGATTGCGTAAGGAACGTGATTCAATCCAATGACCTCCTTCTATCTAAAAGTGCAGCTTCCATTATACACGCAGTATGTGCGCTTTGCAAACAAATTCCGCTACACTGCGCAAAAATATCCGCAATTTGTACAAAAAAGGAAGGACAGGCAATACCTGTCCTTCCTTTGTAGGTTGCGTATAATTTTACTTGAGGTTGCCCAGGTACTCAACGTTGACGTTGGTGACAGCGGGCTCAGCAGCGATGTCGTTGGAAACCTTGATGGTGCCTTCGAACATAGCAGCAACCATAGCCTCGTAGTCAGCCTGAGTGAACTTACCATCCTCGAACTGAGTGGTAGCGGTGGGCAGCTGCACGTAGTTAGCCTCGGGATCAGCGGAAACGAGACCCAGGGTCTGGATCTTGCCGGCATAGTTAGCCCAGTTGCCGTTAACGAGAACGTCGGTCAGGGTGTCGATGGTGGTGGGACGCAGACCCTTCATTGCGGAAGTGATGGTCATGCCTTCGCCGTATTCACCGTCGATGACGGGAGACTGGTCGGTGTCAACACCGATCAGCTTGCCGCCGACCTTCTTAGCAGCCTCAGCTGCGGAGGTGTAGATACCGCCGCCGCAAGCGAAGACGATCTCAGTGCCGCCTGCATACCAGGTATCCATCACAGCGGTGATATCAGCATCGCCGAAGAACTGGTTGCCGTATGCGTACTTCATGTCGACGTTGATGCCGAGCTCTGCAGCTGCAGCGTCAACACCCTGCACGAAGCCGTAACCGAAGCGGATAACAGCGGGAACAGCCATGCCGCCCAGGAAGCCCAGCTTGGTGTAGCCCAGCTTCACTGCAGCGTAACCAGCCATGTAGCCGGAGAGCTCTTCCTGATAGATTGCGCAGTAGACGTTGTCCATGTAGACATAGTCGGTCAGGTTCCAGTTGTCGGGGTTGTAGTCATAGCTCTCGCCCTTCAGTGCCACGCCGCCTTCCAGCAGGTCGCCCTTAGCAACGTCCAGTGCGATGAACTTCACTTCGGGATAGTTGCCGGAAACCTCAGCGATAGTGCCGCCGAAAGCGTAACCGGGCATCACGATGACATTGTGGCCCTCAGCGATAGCCAGCTCCACGGAAGCCACACGACCGGCAGTGTCGTTGGTGGTGGGCTTGTAGTACTTGACCTCGATGCCGCTGGTCTTACCGAACTCCTGGCAAGCTTCCCAAGTGGTCTGGTTGAAAGACTGGTCGGTGATATCACCGTAGTCAGTGACCATTGCGACCTTGTACTCTGCAGTCTGTGCATCACCTGCGCCGTCATCGGTAGCAGGAGCATCTTCACCGCCGCCGCATGCGACGAGAGCCAGAGACATGACCAGAGCAAGAATCAGTGCAAGAAACTTCTTCATTGTGTATTCCTCCATATATTTTTCTTTTGAGTGCCTTCTCAGGCATCCTTTTTGTAACCGTCAGTACAATCCGCACAAAAGGTCATCGGCAGTCAAAGTCATCATTGCCCTTTACAAGGGCAATGAAAATAGCGCGCGCTATTTTCGACTTATTTCCACCGATATTGTGACATTTTGTGCTGTCGGCTCTGACAGCTGCGCTAAAATTATCGCATATCAGCCGCGAAAAAGCAACTGCATTTTGCAGATATCCCGCTTTTTCGCCGCCTTGCTCCCGGCAAAAACAAATTTACTCCTTCATGTCTCCCGCGGAGAAGCTGAAGGGCAGGATCTCTGCCAGCGTGTGCGCCTCATAGCCCTCAGCGCCCACCATGTAGATCACAAAATCATCCCTGCAAAATTCCCGCATCACCTGTCGGCACACACCGCAGGGCGGGAACGCCCCCGTGATCACGCCGTCCTTGCCGCCGCAGACAGCGATGGACGTAAACTCTCTCTGCCCATCGTACACCGCCTTGAAAAAGGCGGTGCGCTCGGCGCAGTTGGTGGGACCGTATGCAGCATTTTCAATGTTGCAGCCCTGATACACCGTGCCGTCGGCACAGAGCAGCGCCGCCCCCACCTTGTAGCCGGAATAGGGCACATAAGCGTGGGTCATGGCTTCCTTTGCCAGTTCAACCAGTTTTTCAGCCGTCATTTGCTTGCTCCTTTCCAAATCGCTTTGCACCGCAAAGCAGGTAAAAACGGGAAGGGGGTTCTCCCCTCCCCGTTATGTATTTACTTGTTTTCCATGGCGACCGCCACATCCAGCGCCACTTTCATCATGGTGGTGAAAGAGTTCTGGCGCTCCTCCGCGGTGGTCTCCACGCCCTTGAGCACATGGTCGGAAATGGTGCAGATGCAAAGACCGCGCTTGCCGTAGCGTGCGGCGTTCATGTACAGCGCAGCAGCTTCCATTTCCAGCGCCATCACGCCCATCTTCTTCAGACCATATACACTATCAAGTCCTTCGGGTACATCCTTGTGGTCGCCGTAGAACACATCGGAGGAGTTGACATTGCCCACATGATAGGTCGCGCCGTGCGCCTGCGCTGCCTTCACGGCTTCCGTCAGCAGCTCCCAGGATGCGATGGGCGCAAAGCTGCCGGGCAGATGGAACTGCTTTGCCCAGTTGGAATCCGTGCAGGCGCCCTGTGCGATGACGAGGTCATAGAGATTGATATCGTCCTGAATGGAGCCTGCGCTGCCCACGCGGATAATATTCTCCACGCCGAAGAAGTTAAACAACTCATGGGAGTAGATGCCGATGGCAGGCATACCCATGCCCGATGCCATCACGGATACCTTCACACCCTTGTAATAGCCGGTATAGCCATTGACACCGCGAACATTGTTCACCAGCACAGGATTCTCCAGAAAATTCTCTGCGATAAACTTGGAACGCAGGGGATCACCGGGCATCAGCACAGTCTTGCCAAAGCCGATCTCATCGGCGACGTTGATATGGGGAGTTACTGCAAATTCAGCCATGGTCGTATCTCCTTTTCCGAATTAATAAGTGCCGTCGTTTTCAAGACCCTTGGCAATCTTCACGATGCGGCTGGTGCCGAGACGTTCTGCGCCGAGGGCAATGAATTTCTCCGCATCCTCGATGCTGGAAATGCCGCCTGCCGCCTTGATCTTCACATGAGGCGAGACGTGCTTTGCGAACAGCTCCACGTCTGCAAAGGTCGCGCCAGCCTTGGAGAAGCCGGTGGAGGTCTTGATATAATCCGCGCCGGACTCGGACACGCACTTGCAAAGGGCGATCTTCTCCTCGTCAGTGAGCAGGCAGGTCTCAATGATGACCTTCAGCAGCTTACCCTTGCAGGCAGCCTTGATGGCAGCGATCTCGCGGGTGATCTCCTCCCACTTGCCTTCCTTTGCCCAGCCGATGTTGATGACCATGTCCACCTCGTCCGCGCCGTTATCCACCGCATCGCTTGCCATGAAGCACTTGGCAGCGGTGGTGGCATAGCCGTTGGGGAAGCCGATGACGGTGCAGATGGCAAGCTTGTCACCCACATAGTCCTTTGCCTGCTTGACAAAGGATGCAGGAATACAAACAGATGCCGTCTGATACTTCATGCCATCGTCGCAGATCGCCTTGATCTCTTCCCAGGTGGCAGTCTGTGCCAGCAGAGTGTGGTCACATTTTGCCAGAATCTGACTCAGTTCCATATATGGTTCCTCCCTGTTCGGTGTCATACAGATTGTTTCCCCGCGGATCTCCCGAGGATAAAAACATCATAGCACATCCCGCCCGAAATGCAAGGTTTCTCCTGCCTCGGGACAAAAAAGAGCTTCGCCGCGCTGCGGCGAAGCTCTTTTTTAAACCGTTTCCTTCGGCGGATACATGCGCTTCTTAAAATAGAAATTCGCGCCGTAAAGCGCTGCCACGGGGTTGTGACCGGTGACGCGATCCTTGGCAACAAGGGTGGTGACGAGAGCCTCGGAATACTTGTAGAACAGGCTGTCGTGACCAACACAGAGACCCATCACCACGTTCAGCTCGGTCTTTGCTTCGTTCAGAAGCTTTGCCTGCAAAATGGGATTGCACATATTGGGACCGATGGCGTTGCAGCGCTCGGGGATGCCCACATCCACCTTCTTCTGCACACCCGCCTTGCAGGCGATGCCATAGACCTCAAAGCCGTTATGGCGCAGGATGGAGGCAAGGGTACGGCTCTCGGCGATGAGACCCACGCAGGTGGCAATGCCGATCTTCTTAAAGCCCATCTTCTTGGCGTATGCCATGATCTCCTCCACGCGGGTGTACTGGAGATAGTGGTCGTGCTCGATCTCACCGGCAGCGATCATGGAGCGGCGGTTTTCATCTTCCTCATACAGCTTCATGGCATCCGCAAGGACTTTCTCATCCATGTGGGTGGTCAGGCAAAAATCGGGATACTGCTTATCCTGCAGATTACAGTTAGTCACTGCACAATCAATACAGGACAACACTTTTTCTTCCATAGTGATTCTCCTTTCGCGTTTCCGAAGTCCCTTCGGTCAAGTCGATTGTACCCCCCCATGAGGAATTTGTCAAAACGATAAGTCTCCCACTGAAACAGAAAAAGGCGAGGTGCTGCAGCACCTCGCTCAGTCGTTCAATCCATCACTTTTGCCCGTTTCAGTGCCATCACCAGCACAGGGATCAGCACAATCTGCAGAACAATGCCAGGGATCGCCTCAAGAAATGCCCCCGCAAGGAAGATTTCCCAAGTGAACTCCATCCCCATGGCACCATAGATGATCTTTGCCGCCGCGCCCCATACCGCGCGTCCCGCAAGCATGGCACCCACCAGTGCAGCATAGACACTACCATTCTTCTTCGGCAGGGCGCGGTACAGCAGTCCCGCCACCACACCATACGCCACCAGTTCAAAGGTCATGGCAAAGCCCACCGGCAGCAGCGGCGGCATACCGAAGAGCAGATAACGCAGCGCCGGCGCCGCGAGACCCACCGCCGCTGCCCAGCCGCTTCCGCAGAGGAAGCCCGCCAGCAGCACGGGGATGTGCATGGGGCAGAGCATCCCGCCAAACTGGGGGATCTGCCCCGTTAAGAAGGGCAGCACCATGCAGAGCGCAAGACACACTGACGCATAGACCATGCGTTGGATCAAACCAATTGCGTTTGCAGTTACTTTCAAATTCAAAATAATTCTCCCTTTCAGATGATTTGCCGTCTTGAACGGGAGTCATGCCCTTGGGGCACAATTATGTAAACTAATTATCGTTCGCAGACAGTGTCATCGAGCTGAGAACGGAGCAATTCCACCGCTTCATCCATGAGCTTCGAGAGGGTGAGGGTCTGCGTCCCCACCACCACGTTTTTGCAGTGGCTCACGGGCAAAAGCAGTTTCGTCGCTTCGCTCTGCCCCACCGCCACCGCCATGGCGGGAGTCACCTCGCCCATGAGGGAATCTGCCGCGAGGATGCCGATGGGACCCACGATCACATCTGCCTTGCGGCACGCCACCACCACAGGGTTCTCCCCCGTGGCGCCCGCATCCGCACCTGCCTTGAGCATGGCGGACGTGGCAATGGCGTTGGTTCCGATGGCAAGCAGCTCACAGGGCAGCTGCGCGGCTTTCACCCGCTCGATGAAGAGCTGACCGGTCCGCCCGCTTTTTCCGTCGATCACCACCACCTGTTTCACTTTTGCCACCTCCCAAAACATGATCGTTGTCTGTCAGTTTATCATACCGAAGCCCGCTTTGCAAGCAGCCCCTCCTTCCAACGGAAAACTGCACATAAACGCAGACGAAAAATCAGCGAAACGCATACCCCACCCTCCTTGTACTCACAGTCAAAAAGGTGTAATATAATTTAAAATATAGTAGCAATCAGCGGATGAATATGCACTTTTCCGTTCATTATGAGCACTACTGTAGAAAACGGAGGATATCAGTATGAAACGAAGGATCCTGTCACTCATCATGGTTCTGGTGATGACGGTCGGTTTCCTGCCGGCGCCCGCGTCGGCAGCCACCTACCTTGACACCAGAGGCAACTGGGCGGAGGAAGCCATCGACCGCTGGAGCGGTTACGGCGTGATTCAGGGCAACAACGGGAAGTTCAATCCCGCGGGTAACCTGACTCGCGCCCACATGGCTGCCATTCTCTCCCGTCTGCTGCAGCTGCCCGAGGCAGCAAGCGCAGGCTTCAAGGATGTGAAGCCCGGCGCCTGGTATGAAGACGCCATCAACCGCTGCGCGGCTGCGGGCATTATGCTGGGCGACGACGGCTACGCCAATCCCGGCGCCTCCATCACCCGCCAGCAGGCAGTGGTGATGCTGGCTCGCGCGCTGAAGATCGCCCCCATCGCAAATCCCGATCTCAGCGGCTATACCGATGCTGCCAGTGTAAGCTCCTATGCCGTCGGCTATGTTGCCGCCATGGCAGAGACCGGCATTGTCCGCGGCACCAGTGACACTACCATCTCCCCCTACGCAAACATCACCCGCGCCGCCACGGTCACCATTCTCCACCGCGCCATTGACGTTTACGCCAATGTGCCCGGCGCCACCGTGGATGCCGAGGGCGACGGTCTGGTGCTGGTGGTGGCAGACAACGTAACCGTCAATGCCCCCGCGGGCACTTCCGTTGTGATCCCCTCCCATATCAGCAGCGCTACCGTCAACGGCAAGGCTGTTGCCGGCGGTCAGGCTTATGAAGCTGCAGCCAAGCAACCCAGTGTCAGCGGCGGCAGCAGTTACGTTCCCTCTGTGCCCTCTACTCCCACGGCAAAGGATCTGACCATCACCGAAAGTTCCGACGTGGAAGGCGGCACTTATCGCAATGTTACCATCACCGAAGCGGTGGGCAACGGCGAAGTCAGCTTCACCGATGTGACCATTCTCGGCACTCTGACCATCCTCGGCGGCGGTTCCAACACCATCCGTATGAATGGCTGTAACGTCCACGGCAAGGTCAAGATCGACAAGGACAGCTCGAACAACGGCTCTCAGCCTCCCCGTCTGCATCTGACCGATACCCCCGTTCCCCAGGTGGAAGCAACGAAGCCCGCTATTATCGAAGCCGGTGACAGCAGCTCTACCGTTGGCGCGCTGACCGCATCTGACAATGTCACCATTCAGGGTGCCAACACCAAGGTCGAAGAAGTCACCGTTCCTTCCAACACTTCCTCCAGTGTTACTGTAGCAGAGGGTGCAACAGTCACCACCGTGGCAGTTTCCCCCGACTCCACCGCCAGTATCAAGGCAGAAGCAGGCGCTACTATTAACGCAGTGGACGCCAAGGGTACTACCACTATCGATGCCGTGGGTACTGTCGCAAACGTTTCCGCCGCTGCTCCCGTCACTATCGAAAGCGGTTCTGTTTCCAAGGTGGAAGTCCCCGCAGGCGAGACCGCTGACATCACCGTGTACGGCAGCGCATCCGTTGCTACAGTGGAAGCCAAGGGCGAAACCACCATCAGTGCCACCGGCAATGTCGCCGAGGTCACTGCCGAAGCCAGTGTGACCGTGGCAAGTGGTTCCGTGGACAAAATGGCAGTTCCCGAAGGCAAGTCTGCCAATGTCACTGTCTCCCTTGGCGCAGCTGTTGTTTCCGTGGATATCAAGGGCGAAACCACCCTCAACGCAGATGGCACGGTCAGCAGCGTCACCGCCAGCGCCAGCATCACCATTTCTTCCGGTAAGGTGGGTCGCGTGGAAATTCCCGATGACACCACAGAAGCTGTCAGCGTGACCGTCTCCGAGAGCGCTTCCGTCAGCGACGTGACGGTGAATACCACCAACGATGTCACAATCAATGCCAATAACGCATCTTCCGTAGGCAGCGTTTCTACGGACAAAAACGACACCAGCAATCTCGGCAAGGTTACCATCGTGGGCGGCGGCAATGAAAGCAGTCTGCAGCCCTCCTCCCATAATTGGCCCGCTGAGTGGGAGTATGTTGACAGCGCTTCCCATCAGCGCATCTGCCAGGGACATCCGAACCATCGCCATGCGCAGGTCGATGTCCACGTTTGGAACGGCGGCACCGTGACCACGGCACCCACCTGTACAAAAGCCGGCGTCAAGACCCTCACCTGCTCTCTCTGCGGCGGCACCAAGACCACTTCTATCGCTCCTAACGGTCATACCATCGTAGTGGATGCATATCAGAAGCCCACCTGCACACAGCCCGGTATGACCGAGGGTAAGCACTGCTCTGCCTGCAACACCGTCCTTGTGGAGCAGACCACCATCGCTGCTACCGGTCACATTTGGAGCAGCGATACTGACCCCGACTGCAATTCCTGCGGCGCTACCCGTGAGGTGATGAGCGAAGAGCTGAATCAGCTGATTGCAGAAGCAGAAGAGCTGGGTCTGCTGAAGTATCTCGACAAGAGCACCCTCTTCGCAGGCGCTAAAGTCTCCCGCCTGCAGATTTCCATGCTGACCGGCGCATTTATGACAGATATCAACTTTACTTCCCCGCTGTACGGAGCAGATATTTATGACTCTCCCGCATGGAACTTCAGCGACGGTGCAGATCTGACTGCACAGCAGAAGTCTGTCATTATGACCCTCTGCAGCAACGGTCTCTTCGCAGGTTATGCTGACGGAACCTTCCACCCTGATGCCACTGTGACCCGCGGTGCAGGCGCCAAGGTTCTTGCCTACGCATGCCTCGGTCAGGAAAAGGCTGATAAGCTTACAGCAACCTACACTGTGTTCAACGATGTCACGAACACAGTCGAACTTGCTCCTTATATCGAGTGGGCAGCTACCAACGGCATTGTCAGCGGTGACCGCAGCGGCAATTTCCGTCCCTATGATTCCCTCACCATTGAGGATGCACTACGTTGGTTCATCATCACGGTCCGCTCCTTCGATACGGAGCTGTTCCAGCTGATCGCACAGGCTGAAGCACTGGGTCTGCTGAAGTATGTCGACAAGAACAGTCTCACCGTAAGCAGCAAAGCTTCCCGTCTGCAGATTTCCATGCTGTTGGGCGCACTGCTCAATGTCGACACCAGCGAGGCATTTGCGTGGGGCTTTAACGACGGCAAGGATCTCACTGCCCAGCAAAAATCCGTCATTATGGCGTTGAATCAGAATGGTTACATCGGCGGATACGCCGACCAGACCTTCCGTCCCAATGATATTCTCACCCGCGGTGCCGGCACCAAGGTCATCGCTTATGCATGCCTCGGTCAGGAAAAGGCTGATAAACTCACAGCAACCTATACTGTGTTTAACGATGTGGACAGTTCCGTCGCTCTTGCTCCCTACATTGAGTGGGCTGCCAATAACGGCATTGTCAGTGGTGACCGCAACGGCAATTTCCGTCCCTATGATGCGCTCACCGTCAAGGATGCGCTGCGTCTGTTCATCAAAATTGCTTCCCTCGACGGCTCCTACGGAGTCACCAACATCCGCTTTGAGGATCAGTACATTAAGTGGGATCAGCCCACTGCTGTAGTCGGAGGGATGAATGTCTTTTACGAAGTCAGCATATTCGGCAGCAACAACCTCCGCTCCAACTGCGGTACCAACCGCCTGTCTGTTGCAAACTATGCCTTCCCCAAGGGTGAGTATCAGCGCATTGAGATCGCCACTTACGTCGATGACATAGAAATGGCTGTTGTGCAAGCCGCTATCGATTTGACCATCAGCGAAAGTACCTCCGCTGCCACTCCTACCGCAGCATTCACCCCGATCACGGATGAGAGCAGCAACCTCATCGGTTACACCGTGTCTCTGACCGGACTCACCCCTCGAGCTTCTCACACTGTCCATCTGACAAACGGTAATGTGGAGTGGGGCTGGGATTCGGCTAACTTCCAGGAGGCTGTCTCCGATGCCGACGGCAAGCTTTCTCTCAACTTCCATGGTCGCGATGCCATCGAATTTGCAACCAACGGCTACCTCTTCGTGTTTGAGCAGACTGCCAACAACGTCATCAGCAAAACCGAGGCAGTTACCTCCGTTGCCACTGTCATCAAGCCTGACGTTGCTGATTATCCTGTCCGCAACATACGCATGAACGATGTCTTCATCGAATGGGATACTCCCTCCAATTGTCCCGGCGACGATCTCAGATACGAATTGTCTCTCTCTGAAGATGGCGGCAACAGCTGGAACTTCTCGACCACCACCGGAAACAACCGGTTCTTTGGTGTGTACCTGCCTGCAGGCAACTACAACGCCATCCGCATCCGCACGCTGTACAATAGGCAGCCTGTTGGCGAGGCAGTGGAATACCTCAATCTCACCATCGACGTGACCGCAGGAAGCGCTGCCGATGTGTATTTCGCTCCCAATGGCAGCATGTATTCCATGCTCATCGGTGGTCTCACATCCGAGACCCCCATCGATATTGCTCTGTCCGATCAAGCCTCCTTTAACAGCGATTGGTGCAGTTTCGGCAGTCACTCCAACGGTGCCGGCATCGCAGTCCGCGACGACTTGGAGAACTCCCACAAGGATTTGAACGATCTGCTGACCAACGGTTACTACTATTTGGTTGAGTTTGATTGCGACAACAGCGGCAACGCCACCACCATCCATGTCACCGAGCGCGGCGGCTGGATCAAAGCAACTCTCTCCGGCAGCCTGCCTGCAGAATATGCCGTGAGCAATATCCGCATTACCCTGGATGGCTACCTCCGTTGGGATGCCGCGCTGAATGCCGAAGAGCTTCGCTATCGCATCCATCTCCATGACGGCAGCAACTGGAACGACGACGGCGGCACCAACAGCAGCTTCTTCCCCCTGATGGCTTTCTGCCGAGATCGTGACGGCGCTAACCCCGGCGACATGGATACGATGACTTACTACAACGTGAGAATCGAAACTTTCGACAGTACGAATGTCAGCCGCGCCACCAAAGACGCTGCTGATCTCATGCTCACTGTCAACACGGTGTACTCTTCTTCCACCCCCACTGTGACCTTGAATCAGCACACCGATGGCGACAACAGAACCTATTACGTTGCCACCGTCAGCGGTCTCACTGCCGGCAAGCTGTATCTGATGCGTGCGCGGGTAGCTGATGGCAGTTCCTATCGCGGCGACTTTGTCACTGCCATTGCCGACAGCAACGGCATTGCACGCTTTACTCTCCGCAGCGATGATGCCACCGCTATTATCCAAAACGGTGAATACAAAGTCGTAACGCTGGATCAGATCTCGTATGACAGTAATCAGAATTTGTACGTATGCACCGTGTCCTCCCCCTGCATCTGGACCAAGTTCACACTGAACCCTTAACATAAAAAATCTCACCGGCTGATGCCGGTGAGATTTTTTATGTCCATATTCGTTCTTCAGCAAAGCACCCTTGCCACTGCCGCAGCCTTGCCGTCGGCGTGGAGAATGCCAATGTCGAAGCCCTCCTCCGTCTTGCGGCGGCAGATGGTCAGCTCCTCCCCCTCAAAGCTGGGGGAACGGAACACCACATCTACCTCACGGATGGTGAGCTTCGCCAGCTCCGCGCAGGACATCGCACCGAAGAAGGCACGAATGTAAAGAGCATTGTTCATGTGGTGGGCAAGATCAATGTCCGTGGAGCGCACACGGTATCGGTCCAGCACCTCGGCATCCGCAAAGTCCTCCCCCACACGGGCATAGGCACCCTCGCAGATCACTTCCTCGTGATGCACCAGGTCTGCGGGATAGACCTCCTCAATGGCGGCGAGCTTGCCCGTCTCGGGGCGGATCATCGCCCACTCAGTCTTACCCTCGGCGCAGATCGCATCGCCGCAGCGGAGCCGATAGAAGCGATTACAGCGCACTCTCCCCGGCTTCTCCGGCCAGGTCTCTGCCACGCACTCCTCCATCAGCCCCGGACGGCTGTGGATGCGGATTTTGGTCTTGACCGTCAGCCAGATCAGTCCCTTTTCCGCCAACTCTTCCGACCCCAGTCGGATCATCGTACCGTGCTCGGATGCGAGATCCATGAATAGGGAGAACAGCGCGGGCACACTCAGCTGTCCTTCGCTGTCGCACATACTGATGAGGATCTTCGCCTTTTTATCCAGTTTATTCTCCATATCCTCACACAGTTTCGATCTTGATGGTGTTGGTGTTGCCGTGACCACCGTCCACGGGACCGCCCGTGAGCACCAGATTGTCGCCGCTCTGCAAGCCAAGAATTTCGGTGGTATACTTCTTTGCGAAGTAGAACATGACATCCATGCTGGGGAACTTGTCAGCCAGCACCGGGGTCACACCCCAGCTCATGGAAAGACGTCTCCAGATCTTCACATCGGTGGTCATGCCGATGATGTTCACAGGGGTGCGGAAACGGCTGACCAGCATCGCAGTTCTACCGGAAACGGAGCAAACCACGACTGCCTTGGCATTGACATCCATTGCCATGGAGCAGACAGCGTGGGACAGGCAGTCCAGATTGTTCTTGCCCGTAAATTCCGTGGCAATGAAGCGCTGCTTGTAGTCGGTGTGCTGCTCGGTGTATTCCGCGATCTCTGCCATGGCGCGGACAGCCTCCACAGGAAACTTACCTGCAGCCGTCTCACCGGAGAGCATCACGCAGGACGTGCCGTCATACACGGCGTTTGCCACGTCCGAGATCTCCGCACGGGTGGGGCGGGGATTCTGGATCATAGACTCCAGCATTTCGGTGGCGGTGATGACGCGCTTGCCCATCATGCGGCAGATACGGGTCAGCTCCTTCTGCACGGTAGGCACCTCCACATAGGGAATCTCCACGCCGAGGTCGCCGCGGGCGATCATAATGCCGCCGCAGTTCTCGCAGATCTCCACCACGTTGTCCACACCTGCACGGTTCTCGATCTTGGCAATGATCTCAATGTCGTTGCCGCCGTTGGCATCCAGCAGCGCGCGGATATCCAGCACGTCCTGCTTGGTGGAAACGAAGGAAGCGGCGATAAAATCCACACCGTGCTTGATGCCGAACAGGATATCCTCCTTGTCCTGCTCGCTGAGATAGGGACCGGACATGACCTTATCAGGGAAGGACATACTCTTGCGGTTGCTCAGCACACCACCCACCACGCACTCGGTGATGATGTCGCTGCCCTCGATCTCCTTGACCCGGAACTTGACCATGCCGTTGTTGACGGTCAGAATGTCACCGGGCTTGAGATCCTTGTTCAGCTGCTTGTAGTTGACGGAGACACGGGTCTCGTCGCCCTCCACCTCGTCTACGGTGAAGGTAAAGGTGCTGCCCGTGGCGATCTCCACCTTGCCCTTTGCAAAGGTACGGATGCGGTACTCGGGACCCTTGGTGTCCAGCAGAATGGCGATGGGCAGCCCCAGCTTCTGGCGCACCTGCTTCACCAGCGCGATCTTCTTCTCATGCTCCTCATGGGTGCCGTGAGAAAAGTTCAGACGGGCAACATTCATGCCTGCCTGACAGATTTGCGTCAGTACCTCTTCATTCTCGCAGGCGGGACCGATGGTACAGATAATTTTTGTCTTACGCATAGCTATCCTCCAAAATTACAAAACTGAATGATCACATCCATTGTAAGTTTTCCCGCACTCTTTGTCAATCGTACGCAGTTTTTCTTCACGCAGAACACAGCTCACTTCACAGCTCACAAAAAAAGCGCCCCTTTCGGGCGCAAAACAAAAAAAGAATGACTTCTGATCTGTTGACTAACCACTTCAACGATCAGAAGTCATTCTGCAAAATAGTTGGGTTCAAGCATTGACGTAACCTCTCTTTCTATTGATTTGTCCTTCTTGCTTAGTACATTGGACTCACTCCTTCTTTGTGATTTCATCATACTGCCGCTGTCGCAATTTCGCAAGATGGAATGTTCCATAAGCTTTTTCGATAAAAATCATATACTTTGCGAATAGACAAACGTCCACCATTTGTGGTATATTGAATGTGTTGGGCGGTCCGCACGGACCGCCCATTTTTTCATCTCAGTTTCTGACAGTACTGGGTGCAGAGCTTGTCCGTACACTCCGAGCATTTCAGCGCCACATTGGTCATCTCGCAGAAGCGCTCAGGATAGAGCATCACGCAGAGTTCCCACACCAGCCATGCCGCCAGTGACATCAGCACCAGTGACACGGTATAAAAGCCACCCACAAACACCAGCGGCGAGAACATCATCAGATGATCCCAGTTGAAAATGCGGCAGGTGGTGCAGCATTTGTTCTTCATGATCAAGCGGAAGGGGCACCAGATCAGCACGCAGATCAGATCGCAGACATAGAAGCACACCGAAATGAGGAACAGACCGATCTTACCGATGACACGGGTGTAATACAGCACACCCAGCGCCACGATCAGCGCACCCCAGAGCAGAAACACCTTGTACGCCGCCTTGGTGGTGGTGATGATGTAGCTGCGCAGGGCTTGATAGTTCACGCGCTCCGTAATGGGGCGGAAGCGGTTTTCAAACAGCTTTTGGGACCCCAGCGCCACCTTGTTCTTCATGGGTATGATCTGCAGCACCATGTCGCACACCCACACGATCCACAACAGATGGAAAATCGAAAACTCCTTGAAGAAGTTCATCCCTTCCAAAATGGAAAACTGTTCAGGCTGCGCAAAACACAGCCATAGGCAGGCAAAGAACACAATGATACGCCCCACAAGGCGCGCCATATAACGTTTTCTCGTTGCTGACATAGATATCTCTCCTTATGCCGCAAAAAGCGGACAATAGAGTAATTATAGTGCGTTTCGGCACAAAAATCAAGCAGGAGCGGCAATACCGCTCCTGCTTTGCCATATCGGATCAGAACAGCTTCTTCAGCAGGTCTACCTTGCCTTCCAGCTTATCCTCCAGCTGATCGAGCTTGTCGTCCAGCTTGTCTGCTGCCATCTGTGCCTTCACCGCAGCGATGACCTTGTTCACCACGTCGTCGGGCAGATCTACGCCCAGCACCTTCTCCAGTGCCTTCACGGGCTCGGTCTTGAACTGGTTCAGCAGCGCAGGGTCCTTGCGGATCTCCTCGGCAATGTCCTCCACCCTGTCCTTCATATCGTCCAGATCCATATTCTGCAGCATCTTCTTGAAATCCATATTTTTCTCCCTTTCTGCTTGGTATTCGCCTTGCAATCATAATATGAATATTATAAGATACCATTATATTCTTTGCAAGAAGTTTTATCGGATCACGCCCTCGTTCCGGCTTGCCGGAAAGCCGTCCGCTTTGATCCCCACAAAGGAGATGTTCCCTATGATCGTTCAAACCATGCGGGAGTTCGGCTCCCATCGTTCCTGCATCCGTGATCTGTTCGACTATGGTCTGCGCAAGGCTCGCGAGATCGGCGCGGAAAATGTCTATGATTATTCTCTCGGCAACCCCTCCGTTCCCGCTCCCGCAGCGGTGAAGGATGCTATCCTTGCAACGTTGGAAAGCCACAGCAGTGTTGCCATCCACGGCTACACCCCCGCATCGGGTGCCCCCGATGCCCGTCTCGCCGTGGCAGAGGATCTCTGCCGCCGCTATGATGCAAAGATTCGCCCCGAAAATCTGTTTTTCACCTGCGGCGCTGCCCCCGCACTGGTCAGCGCCCTGCATGCACTGGCGGTAGAGCAGAGCGAATTTCTGCTCCTTGCCCCCTTCTTCCCCGAGTATGCGGTCTTTGTCACCGCCGCAGGTGGCAAGCCCGTTATCGTCCCCGCAGACACCGAGACTTTTTCGCTGGACATCGCCGCCATTGAGCGGCACCTCACTGCGCATACGCAGGCGGTCATCGTCAACTCCCCCAACAACCCCTCCGGCGTGATCTACTCCGCCGCGGAGCTGGAAGCTCTCGCCGCCCTTCTTTGCCGCAAGAGCGCAGAGTATGCCCACCCCATCTACATCATTGCAGACGAGCCCTACCGCGAACTGACCTATGACGGCGTGGAAGTCCCCTTCCTCCCGCACATCTACGCCGATACCATCATCTGCTACTCCTATTCCAAGTCCCTCTCCCTTCCCGGCGAGCGCATCGGCTACGTCTGTGTGCCCGATACCGCCACGGACAGCGAAGAGCTGTATTTTGCCATCGCCGGGGCGGCACGCGCCTGCGGTCATGTCTGCGCCCCCTCTCTCATGCAGCGGGTCATTGCCCTCTGCGCCGAGGTGCGCCCCGATATTGCGACCTATGACCAAAACCGCCAGACCCTCTATCACGCCCTCACCGAATACGGCTTCCGCTGCATCAAGCCTCACGGCGCGTTCTATATGCTGGTGGAAGCACCTGACGGCGATGCCGCCGCCATGAGCGAGCGTGCCAAAAAGCTGAATCTTCTCATCGTCCCCGGCGCTGATTTCGGTGTTCCCTCCTTCTGCCGCCTCAGTACCTGCGTCAGTCCTGACATGATCCTGCGCAGTCTCCCCGCCTTCCGTGCGCTGATGGAGACCTACCGAAAGTAATCCATCCTGCCAAAAAACAGGCTATACCACCGCTGACATTTATACCAAGAGGTCTGACCCGCGAAACAGGTCAGACCTCTTTTCTCGTTCCATGTGCCGTTACGCACTTTATTTCCGCACCGACTCGATCAAACGGCGAAATTCCTCCCGTCCCCAGACAACGGGCACCGGGTAGAGCGGATTCGCTTCCTTTTTCGCCCAGGTAATCATCTGCGCAATGTCCTCATCCTGTATCATGTCGAAGCCATCGGGCAAGCCCATCCTGCGGTTGGTCTCCTCGATCCAGCGCAGGAACGCTTCTGCCTTCTCCCCATCGCTCCCACCGCCGATGCCGCAGACCTCTGCCAGCTCCGCAAGCCGCCCATGGGCAGCCACGCCGTATGCTCGCATCACATAGGGCAGCAGCACCGCCATAGCAAGCCCGTGGGGAACTCCGTAGAGACCGCCCAGCGTGTGTCCGATGGCATGGACATAGCCCACGCAGCCCCGGGTGAAGGCGCGCCCCGCATAGAACGCGCCCCGCTGCATATTCTGCCGCGCCTGCAGATCAGAACCCTTCTCATAGGCAGCGAGAATGTTGTCATGGATGAGCCGCACCGCTTCCCGTGCAAGGCGGTTCTCCAGTTCGGTGTTATAGGTCCGGTTGGTGTACGCCTCCACCGCGTGTGCAAGGGCATCCATGCCCGTGGTGGCAGTGGTAAGGGGTGGCAGATCCACCGTCAGCTCCGGATCGAGCACCGCGTACCTCGGGATCAAAAAGGGATCGTTGATTGCCGCCTTGCGGTGGGTCTTAACGTCGGTGATCACCGCCGCCACCGTGGTTTCGGAGCCTGCTCCCGCCGTGGTGGGGATCGCCACAAAGGGCGGGATGGGGCGATGCACCTTCAGCAGTCCCTGCAGCTGCGAAACCGACTTTTTCGGGTGCACTGCCTTCGCCGCGATGCCCTTGGCGCAGTCGATGCGGCTGCCGCCGCCCATGGCGACAATGGCTTTGCAGCTCTTGTCCCGGTAGGTCTGATATCCCCGCTCCACATCGTCCGTAGTGGGGTCGGTGTTGGTATAGCTCTGCAGGGTGTAGCGAATGCCGTTTGTGTCAAAGCCCTCCAGCATCGGCTGCACCTGTCCGCGGCGCACCATGCCCGCTCCCGTCACCACCAGCACATCGTTGATGCCCTTCTCCCGCAAGAATGCCCCCAGTTCCCGAATCTTACCGGGTCCCTCCAGACACACAGGCATACGATAGCCCATAAAATAATTGCCGATTTTCAGCACGGACTGGAACGTCCGGCACCAAGCAACATCCAGTTTGTAAAGCAGTTTCATACGCGCCTTCCTTTTATCTCACTCGCTTTTTCGTATCTTACGATAGTCCTCCGATATAGAACCCCAGCACCAGCAGGGTAAGCACCGTCCAGCTGAGGTATCTGCCGGCGATCTCCCAGTCAGGGGGTTCCGCGTGCTCCACATTTCGGATCTGGAACGCCAGATTCCAGCGAAACAGCTCATCCGCAAACAGCATGGACGCAGCCGTCAGAATCGAACACACAACGCCCAGCACCCATGCGATCCAGTCGCCCCGCTTCGTCAGCTCCGGCTCATTCATCAAATCATAAATCGTCGCTGCAGAGGGCTTCACAGGGTCGATCCTGTTTCCGTTTGCATCGTAGGTAACGCCGTCCGTGGTGGTAGCAGTGACGGAAAATCCGGCATGGGTACCGTCTTCGTTGGTCATCAGCAAAAGAGAAGCAGCAGCAATCCCTTTTGATACCGATCCATTGCTTTGATCCGTTCCATCGTTTTCCCTCCCACTTCAAAGTTCTTTCCTTTTCTTTGTAGTGTAACAAAATACAGCACGAAATTCAATGCTGACAGTGTCCCCACCGGCACACAAAAGGGCCGACCGATTGCGGCGCGCAATCGGTCAGCCCCTGTTATCCGTCATGAAGTTTTTCTGTAACGAGCCATCACTTGGACAGCAGCTCCAACTCCTCCGCCATGATCTTGATGGATCTCACCATCGTGCCGAGGTTCGCCGTTCCCGCGCTGTTCTCCTCAATGGCGGCAGCAACATGCTGCACCGCGCCGCAGTTGTTGCGGACATTTCCGCTCACATCCACCAGCTTATGGGAAACAGTATCGCCGCTCTTCGCCACATCCTCAATGACGCTGTTCATCGCCGTGATGTGCTGGGCGATCTCACTGTTGGAAGTGCTGATATGGGCGGCGGAGCGCTTCACCTGCTCCATGCTCTGCATGCCGTCGCGGGTCAGCGCGGCATTCTTTTCCATGGCGGCAACGGTGGCGGTGATATTGCCTGTGACCTGCTTGATGATGCCGTCGATCTCGGCGGTGGCCGCGTTGGTCTGCTCAGAGAGTCGCTTGATCTCCTGCGCGACCACAGCAAAGCCCTTGCCTGCTGCGCCCACACGGGCTGCCTCCACAGATGCGTTGATCGCCAGCAGATTCGTCCGCTGAGAAATGCTTGTGATGACCTTTGCGATCTCCACGATCCGCTCAGACTGATGGGCAAGCTGACCGATAATCTCCTTACTCTCGTCCGTTCCGCGGCAGATGCCGTCCATGCTCGCCGAAGCCTGCGTCATGACAGCGTCGTTCTCGTCGGTGACCTTCTTCGCCTGCTCCGTCAGGTGAGTGATCTTCTCACTCATGTCGGAAAGGTGGATCAGATTCTGCGCGATCAGCACCATGTTCTCCTCCACGGACTGGATATAGCGGAAGTTCTGCTCGCTGTCCCGCATCACCTTTCCGGATTCGTCCGCGATCTTCTGATTCGACTCTGCCGCCGCGGCAGAAATTCTGTCCAGATCCGTCACCGTCTCCAGCAGCCGTTCCGACACCTCCAGCGATTTTTCCCGCATCAGCCGCTGCTGCTCCGCACCCATGAGACTGCCCAGCATGGTCGCAGTGCGGCGGCAGAGCATGGTGAAGATGGCAGAGATCGCCAGCAACACCAGCGCACGGGGGATGATGCCGAACATCACCACATCGCTCATGTTGTCATAGTTATGGTCGGTGACAAAGTTGAAGCGATAGGCGGCGATCTGCCCTGCCGAAACGCCCACAATGGTGAGGACGGTGGCGAAGATGTTGAGCCCGCCGGAGAAATAGAGACTCGCAATGGCAATAGGATAGACGAACAGCAGCACCGCATGCCAGGACATGGTCACTGTAACGATACCTGTAAACAGCACCGCGCAGAGGACGATGGCATACTTCACCCATGGGTCGCCCTGCTTCGCCGCGCGAACGATCAGTGTCGGGATCAGCAGCAAAACCGTGCTGATGCCGAAGGCGGAAAACATGGTTGCGAGTTCCACCACAAAAATTCCCAGCACATCCAGCAGCACCACCACGGCAAACACCAAAATGGTGATCCGCATCACTTTCGCCGCCGCAATACTGGCGCTTCTCTCATTCTCTCTCAAAAGCTCCATGGTCTTTTCTCCTTTCGGATGTTGTTCACTTGTTTCACTCAGCTTCCGGACGCTGCACCGGGTGCACCGTCGGCTGCTTCATCTGTCCGGATTTGATGTGGACGAGCATCGCCACGAAGTCGTGCCCCAGCATCTCAACGATCTGCTCTTCGGAGAAGTCGCACATCCCCGTGGCACAGAGCGCGCCGATGCCGAAGGTGTGGATCCAAACGTGCTCAAACAGCGCTTTCGCATCCTCCCTCGGCAGCGCGTAGTCTCGCTGAATCACATCCAGACAGCGATACGCCACCTCACCCAATCGTTCATAAATGTCGTCAAAATCGGCAACATCATGGTTTCTCGTCATAAAGCCCAGCTGATAGAGCATGGGTTCTTCCTTGGCAAAGAGGATCATCTGCATGCCCACCTGCTTGAATACAGGCGTGTAATGCTCCGCCTTTGCCGCATAGCTCTCAAAGTGCTGCATCGCCGCATCCCGCACTGCCTCCTGCACCTCTTCCATGGAGCTGAAGACTGTAAAAATAGGACGGGCAGAGCTGCCGAGCCGCGCGCCCAAATCTCTCGATGTCAGCGCGGACATACCCTTCTCGCTGACCAGCTCCAGTGCAGCGGCAACGATTTCCTCTCTTGTGAACTTTGGCTTCGGGGGCATGAAAACACGTCCTTTCCCTTGTCATCCGTTTTGCATCAAGTGTTTTGCATCATTTGATTTAGTATAACGCAGACAACCGCAAAAATCAATGCGCGTTCAAAAATTTGGCCGTAGTTTTTTCCTGTGCGGCACTCGCCGCGCAAACGCAAATCCGCAGCAGCGGCACGAAAAGCCGTTTGCATTTCCCGTGCGGAGGTCTATAGTAGCTTTTGGAAAAACACTTGCAGAGGAGGGATCGCCGTGAAAGATCAAAGTCAAAAAATGCTGCAGGGTCCGCTGCTACCTAATATCATCAGCTATACCGTCCCCGTGATCCTCACAGGTGTGCTGCAGCTGCTCTTCAACGCCATGGACCTGATGGTGGTGGGGCGATTCTGCGGCAGTGTTTCCGTGGCGGCTGTGGGTGCCACCACGTCGCTGACCAACCTCATTGTGAACCTTTTCATCGGTCTGTCTGTGGGTGCGGGCGTCACCGTGGCTCACTCTCTCGGCGCAAAAGACGATGACTCTGTGCATCGCACGGTACATACCGCCATTCCCACGGCGCTCCTCTGCGGCGCGGTGCTGACGGCGGTGGGTGTTCTCTTTTCCGAGTCTTTCCTCACCCTCATGGGCACACCGGAAAATGTGCTGCCCCTTTCCGCCGTCTATATGCGGCTCTATTTCGGCGGCATCACCTTCACCATGCTCTATAACTTCTGCGCCTCCATTCTCCGCGCGGCGGGCGATACCAGAAGCCCTCTGCTTTACCTTTCTATCGCCGGTGTCACCAATGTGCTGCTGAATCTGTTGTTTGTCACACAGCTCGGCATGAACGTGGCAGGCGTTGCCCTTGCCACCGTTATCTCTCAGGCGATCTCCGCGGCATGGGCGCTTCCGTCGCCCCCATGATTATTTCGGTACTGGGTGTCTGCGGTCTTCGCGTCGCCTGGGTCGCCACAGTGTTCCAGATCCCCCAGTACCATACGCCGGAGTCCCTGTATTTCTCCTATCCCGTCAGCTGGCTTGTGACCTTTGCCATTCAGATGATCGCCTTCGCCATTGTCTATCGCCGGCACAATCGGGAACCCGCCCGCAGCTGACATCTCTTTTTCTTATCAAACAGCAAAAAGGAACCGATGGCAAAAGCCATCGGTTCCTTTTCTATTGTGTTTACTTTACTGCTTCACAAAATCTCTGCAGGAATGCCGCCATGTGACCACGGGTAGTGCCGTTCATGGGCTTCAGACTGCCGTCGTTGTAGCCACCGATGATGCCTTCACCGCAGCCCCACTGCATAGCAGCGATTGCATAATCTGCAATGTCAAACGCATCCGTGTAGCTGAGGATGTTGGTATCCTCACCAACGCTCACATCATAGCCATTGTCCTTCGCATAGCGCCAAAGCATGGTGATGAACTGCTGACGGGTCACAGCTGCCGTAGGATTGCTGCCGTCAGAGATGTCGTTTGCCATTGCCCAGCTGCGTGCTGCTGCCATATTGACGGGAGCTTCACCGCTCATGCGGGCAAGCACCATCCACACCTGCTGGCGGGTCACAGAGCCGCCGGGACGGAAGTCGCTGCCGTAACCGCCCATCAGACCGCGATGATACACATACGCAACTTCATCATAGCACCAAAGTGCCTTTGCAACGTCCGTAAAGCGCATGGTCAGGAGTACGCACTTATCAGTGCAGGCATCCTGCTTGCAGTTTGCGTCCGTGCAGCCACCGCAGACTGCGCACTTGCTGACACAGCTATGTGCCGTGGGATAGTACACGGGAGGCTGAGGAGTAACCGTGCCCGAGCCTGCAACGTCATAACCGATCGCATAGGTGGAGAACTGCTTTGCGTAGATGATGACAAAGCCACTATCCAGCACCTCAAAGCCCTCACTGCCGTCTGCGGGATTCTCGCTCAGAGCCTCTGCATTACTGCCGTGGAAACGGTACACCGTGATGCCGTCCTTACTGGTATCATAAGGAATCACAATGGTCAGCAGCTGGGTATTATCATTGCCGATATTTCCCTGTGCAACTCCGTTGACAGTGAGCGTCAGAGTCAGATCCAGGAAATTCAGTTCCTTGTTGCCTGCCGCTGCCTGAATGGCATTCTGCTCCGAATCTGCAGCATTGTCTGCCTCTTCTTTCACAGTCAGAGTCACTTCAACCACATCTGCAGCCGCATAGCTGGTACCATCGGGCTTCGTCGTCGCGATCTGCTCCAGGCCGCCGACCACTGCCGCATACGCACCTGCATTCGCGTTGTCCACCACAGAGTTTTTCTTGCCATCGGGCAGGTGGAAGTCCACCGTCTCACTTCCATCAACCACCACCAGAACAGTCATGGTCACATCACCCTTGGTGACCACCAGATTGTAGACACCGGGGCGAACATCGTTGAAGGTATAGGTTCCACTCCAGTTGGGATCAGTGCCGCTCAGCGTGACCGTCTTATCAGCACCGATCTGTGCACCGTGCTGCATCAGCCTGACTGTCACATTACCACCCGTGGTATCCGTCACAGTACCTTCAATCTCAAAAACTTCCGTCCACTTGGCATAGAGAGTAGTAGAGCCGCTCACGGTATCCGTATCAAAGTTCCAGGCATTGGTGCATGCAGCTTCACGGTACCAGCCGTCGAAGGTATAGCCGTCAGCGGCGGGGTCTGCGGGCTTCGTGACTTTGCCGCCAAACGCAATGGTCTGCGCTGTCGGCGCTGTGCCATGACCGTTTGCATCAAAGCTCACGGTGTATTCAACAGGATCCTGAGGAACGAAGTCCGTGGCAACGGTGTCTGCCTCCATGTAAACTGTACCGGACTTGGCAGTATCAGAGAGCAGATAGCCTGCGCCGCCGTTCCAGGTATCACCCAGGAAAACTGCCATGCTATCTTCCGCGCTGTACGCCACCACCACGCCATAGGCGATGTGGCTCGTGCCATCCGTCAGCTCGTGGACCACCACTTCGTCCTTATTGCTGAAGCCATATGCCCCCGCAATGCTCGTGATGACACTCTCCAGCTGGGTCGTGTGGGCATAATAATTGTAGTTATCAGTATCCTTCAGCTGGGCATAGGCACCCACAGGGGCAAGTTTCCACTCGCCTTCATTGGTATCACCGCTCGTATTCAGATCCACCAGCGGTTTCGTCAAACTGCTCAATCTGATGGTATCGCCCTTGCCGGGATAGGAAGGGCTTCTCTGCGCATCATAAGCATAGTTGAATACCATGTCGGCTGCAGTCCAGCTTGCCAGGAACTCCACATCTTCGGCAGGCATGGTATAGGGGAAGCTCACCGATTCGCCGTCCTTCTCCCAGCCCGCAAAGGTATGACCGCCCTTCACAGGAGCGGTGGGCGCACTGATCTGCTCGTCATAGCTTGCCTGATAACTGTATTCCTCGGCGCCGCCCTGATCTGCAAAGCTGCCGCCGTTGGCATCAAAGCGCACGGTATAGGTAGTCGGTACATATTCCTCAACCAAGAGCACCTGCACGTTGGAATCCACCGTTGCACTTCCATCGCCCTTGCGTACCACGGAAATGGTGCAGCCCTCGAAGACATCGCTCAAAACGATATCCGCATCGGAAGTGATGTCCACCCAGTCGGAGTAACCGAGCTTATACTTCATGCCCGCTTCCACGTTTTTCAGCACACCGGTGGTGTCACTGGTGCCGACATACGCAGCGGCAGGCGTTTCCTCTGCGGGGGTAGCAGGCTGACCGACACCGCAAATGGTTTCATCGCCGTTGTTGTTGACCTGCAGGCTGGTGGTGGGCGCCTTCTGCAGAGCCTTGCCGCCGCGAGCCATCAACTTGCCGGGAGCGGTCACATTGATCGCAGACACGCTTGCGCTATTGTCGCCGGAAATACCGCGAACTTCGCCAATCGCCGTCACATCCGCGTTACCCTCGATGGCAACAACACCGGAACCATTATTTGTCGCAATACCATACTTACCGGCATACTGAGAGACATCCAGCGTAACACCCTGTGCGATCACCTTCGCAGAGCCCGTGATGGTCGTATTGTTCCAAACCCAGATACCGTTGGTAGCGCCAACTGCATACAGCGTGCCGTCACCCTGAATGGTCAGGTGCGGGCCCGTGCTTCCAAGACCGGTGTTGCCCAGAATGGCAGAGCCGGTGGTTCTCGTCACGGTATTGACCGATCCGTCTTCGAGTTGAATGGTCAGATGGTAATTACCATAGCCGCCAAGGCTGCTGTCGGACCACAGGATCACGCCATTATTGACGTTCAGCCCATTCAAATGCAGAACGCCGTCCTTGTAATAGGCAACGTAATCACCGCTGTTATCACCGGATACAGCCGTCGCGTCCGCACCGTTGTGGGTAATGCACTGGTCATCCGTCAGAATGACCGAACCCACCTTGATCTTCGGCGGGTTGCTCGTTGCTGCCATTGCTGTCGCAGGCAGCAGACCGCATACCATGCAGAGACACAACAGCATGCTCAACATTTTCTTCTTCATGCTTCATTCCTCCTTAAACGTTTCAGGCAGCCATTCCCCCGGAATAAGAGGAGTGTCTGCTCCTCTTGACCACCACTTGGCTGCACCCCTCAAAAACTTTCATCTGTCTCCTGTTGCAATACAGCCATTCGTTTGATATACTTCGAATTATAAGTCGTCCCCAAAGGGACGAGTCAAGAGCTACTCACACAATATATATGATATTTTTTCAGGTGAACCACAATGAATAAGCACGATGATACACTGTTCAAAATCGGAGAGGTCACGAAGATCCTCGGCGTGACCCGTAAGGCACTTCTTGTCTATGAGGAGATGGGACTTTTGACCCCTGCTGTCAAAGACGAAGAAAGCGGATATCGCTACTACTCGGCAGACAACATGACACAGATCCGTTCCATCCGCTCTCTGCAGGAATTTGGTCTGTCACTGAAAGAAGTGGCAGAATACTATTACAACACGGAAAACATCGATGTTCACTTGGCACGTCTGATGGATCTGCGCGCATCTTTGGATCGCAACATTCAGATGCTTCAAGTCCGCACCGCACGCCGCGGTGATCTGTCCGTCCACAAAGTAAGTCTGCCGCAACAGGTCTGTTTCTGCCGCCGGTATTCCTGCGAGGACGTTTCCGACGCTTCAAACAGTCTGCGGAATACATACATCGCCGCAGCCCGCACAGGAAAAATGGACATGATCGCCCGCATGTTCACCATGCGCATGTCTGCCGCCGCCGGAAAGCTGGATCTCATGTGCTGCATTCCGGTAGAAAGCAGCTTTGCGGGTCCCGAGCGCACGGAGTTTGCGGAAACTCCGGCGCTGTGCATCTATTACCGGGGTCCTTATGAAGGCATGACAACAGTAATGCAGACGCTGATGGCACATGTCAGGGAAAACAACATTGAAATCACCGGTCCCTTCCGCTGCATTTATCTCGAAGGTCCCCCCTCCCGCGGAGAGCACAACGGCGATTACATCACGCAAGTGGCAGTGCCCATCAAGCTGTAAATCTCCGCAGAAAATCCATATCCGTACCAAATGAAGTCAAAAGAGTCTTACCGGGTTTTGCAACCGGTAAGACTCTTTTCGTTGATGATACAGTTTGTTTAGAGAATATGATTCGCGGTGGTTCGATTTGATACCGATCATACAGATCCTACGGTCAATTCGGATTTTTGCCATCAAAAATCGATCGCCCTGTTCAGAAGTCCCATGTCCTCGTAGCCGAGAATCGCCTTCCGAGTCCCCCCAATATCTTTGATACCTCTCCAACTTGAAAGAGCTCCCCATTGTGTTTTTTCATTGCGATCTACCCCAAAATATACCAGATGTTGTTCCAAAGCCCTTGACTCATCCCCAAGGGGCGACTTATACTGATACTATATTAGAATGCAAATTTTCTCACAAGTGAGGAAAAGCGAGACGGAGCTGACACAAAAAAGCCCGCAGTCTCCAATCCTCTGAGAAGATAAAGGAGGAAGAAACAGATGAGTAAGCGTTTGATCAGCCTGATGCTGGTATTCGCCATGGTGCTGACCATGTTCCCGATGACTGTATTTGCAAATTCGGAGAACACGGACAGCAGCACTGTCAGTACAGAGAATCCCTTCAAGGATGTCAAAGAAACCGACTGGTGCTATGATGCGGTGCAGTATGCCCGCATGAACGGTTTCTTTAACGGAACGAGCGCAACGACCTTCAACCCGAACGGTACCATGACCCGTGGTATGTTCGTGACCGTGCTTGGTCGTATGGCAGGCGTGGATACGACGGCATACGATGGGCAGTCCGCCTTTTGGGATGTGCCCGTCACGAAGTATTATGCGCCCTATGTGGCGTGGGCTGCCAAACACGGTATCACCAACGGTACCGGTCACGGCACCTTCTCGCCCAATGCCCTCATCAACCGCCAGCAGCTTGCAGCTTTCTTTGTGCGGTACTTTGAGGCATTCGATGTGGACTATGAGACCGGCGCCAATATCACCACGATTCCTGCCGACCTCGACAGTGTTTCCGACTATGCAAAGGACGCTGTGCTGAAGCTGTGGAAGCAGGGGCTGCTCAACGGTGACGGTACCAACTTCAACCCCGTCAGCAATGCCAGCCGTGCTCATGCGGCAACTTTGACCATGCGCGCAGATCAGGCGGTCGAGACCTGGTACAAAGAACCCGGTGTTCCCTCCGACCGCGTCAAAATCGACCCCGCAACGGGCGAATCCGTAAAACCCGGCACCGGTGAAACGCCCGCGGCACCCTCCGGCGGTTCTTCCGGTATCGGTGGCGGCGCTACCACCACGAGCTACTATGTGGAGTTCCTTCTGGGTGACGGGCAGAGCGCCGCAGGTGTGACCCTTCCCGCTTCCCGGACTTATGCGAATAACACGCCGATCAGTCAGCTGCCCACGCCCACTGTCCCTCAGGGAACAATTTTCCTTGGCTGGTACTATGACAGCGCCATGACCACCCCTGTCGGTGCAAACGACTGTGTGACCCGTGCCATCAAGCTGTATGCCAAAATCGTCTCCGGCGATCAGGTCGTGCCCATGGAAACGCCGAACTATATCACGGAGGACGGCGTCCCCTCCGGCAGCTACACCTTCCGCGTGCAGGGCACCGGCAATGTTCGCAGTGCGATCAAGTTCATCAACATCACCGGCGGCAATATGACTGTGGACTATACGGTGAGCGGTGATACGGTTTCTGCCGTCCTTGAAGCCGGTCAGACCTATCAGGTGGAGCTGCTTGACGATGAAGCATCCTTCGCCGATCAGGACGTCTCCGTGCGCTATCTGAACATTCTCACCGCCAAGAGCGAAATTGCCAACGCAAGCTTGGATGAAGACCTGCGCAAAGAGGATGCCTCCACGGTGACGGGGCTGGATGATGCTGTCTTTGACGGTCTCTATCAGACGGACGGACAGGGCAACACCCGCACCAACAACACCACCGGCAGTTTTACCACCACCGAGGTCTATGTCGTGGGCGAGACGGTGGCATTTACCCGCGGCAATGTCAACCTCACCGACGTGACCTCCGAGACCGGTGACGTCGCCTATGTGAAGATCGTGGGTGTCACCGAAGCCCCTGACGGAAAGTATACATACAGCTACGAGATGGCGGATGTGGAGGATGTGCTGTTCATGCCCGACACTCTGCCCATCCCCGTGACGGCTGATGAAGACGACAATACCACCAACAACTCCATCACCGTTTCCGCCGCCGAGATCGTCTCTGCAATGTCCGCGGTGGAGGCAGCGTCTATTGACAAAGGTGACTACATCGCCTTCTATTCCGGTGAGTGGAACGACGAGAACACTAATGTTGTGCAGTATGCGGAAATCACCGAAGTGACCGCCAATGGCAGCAGCTATACCATCGCCTATGAGACCTACGCAAGCGCAGCGGCATACGAAGCTGCCCTCAGCGCCGATCTGGATGTTTACTATGAAAAGGACAAGGATATCGAGCTGAGCGAGGAAGAAACGCAGCAGCTGAAGGAAGACCTGATGCAGGATGTGCAGGACAGCGGCTATGTGGAACAGGCCGCCATGTATCTGACTGCTATGATGCTGGAAAGCGACAATCTGAATGAACTGCCCGATATGGAGCAGATCAACGAGATGATGGGCACCATGGATATTGTCGCCACAGGGACAGACGACGGTTTTGTTCTGGCGGGCAGCTCCGCTCGGGTCGACTTTAACTGGGCGAACGGTCAGGTTCGTATTGACAAGAATCCGGAAAAGCTGGATGCAAACAGCGGCTTCGATGTGGAGATCCGGGTTCCCTTTACCATCCGCCTGAATGACAAGGTCGCCATCGATGTGGTGGCAGAGTTCCAGGAAGAAGTGGTGCTCAAGCAGAAGATCAGCACGAAGCGCCATAAGATCGGCTTCCTGAAATATGACTATTCCCTCAACGCCTCCTTTGAAGTGGGCAACTACACCGGTATCGACTTCTCCGCTACCGTCCACACCACGGACGACAGCGCAGCAAGCAATGAACTGGGCAAGCGCTTGGAGACCATCCTCACTGTCATCAAGAATCAGTCCGAGAGTGCCAACATGGAAACCGGAATGGAGGGCTTGTCCGAAGCATATCAGGATCTGATGAAGAACGCCGGTGACAACTGGGTGGACATCATCGATCAGCAGCTTTTCTGCTCCAACGGTAACGCCTTCCTTCACATTTTCTGCTGGCAGATCAAGGGCAGCTTTGTGGTGTCCGTGAACATGAATGTGGCAATGGGTATGACCTTTGAGTACATCACCCACAAGCAGTACAATTACTCTGTCCGAGTGAAGGCACGGACGGCGACCAACGAAACCATTGACCTCGTTCCCGCGCGTTACAGCTTCGACTTCTATGTTATGGGTACGCTGGCATTGCGAGCGGGCATCCGACTGGAAATGTACGTGGGTCTGTTCTCGCTGAAACTCGATAAGATCGGTATTACAGCGGAAGCAGGCGCATACGTGCAGCTTTGGGGTTACTTCTTCTATCATAAGGAGTGGTCGGAGAATTTGGGCACCAAGTCCAACAGCGCCGGTGCGATGCTGGTGGAGATCGGTATCTATATCGACATCAGATTCGTTGCGCAGCTGTTCAGCAGCAGCAAGCTGACCTACAATCCGACTCTGTACGCCCATCAATGGCCGCTGTGGTCGGCGGGTGAGGTGAAGAACGTCTACGCCTTCGCCGACACAGGCGATTCGAACTATGCATTCACCACCGTAAAAACACTGGCACTTCCCTCCAGCACCTATCTGATGAAGGCGATGGATCTGAAGAGCGGCAAGATCAGCAGCGAGAGCAGGGATGACGACAGAGAGAGCAGCTTCCTCATTGCGTTCTCCAACCCCGCCTTTGCCTACTCCCCTGCTACCAACACCGTGACCGTGACGCCGTCGGCAGGCTCTCTCGAAGAAGAGACGGACATGACCATCACGTGGAAAAGAGCGCCCCTCACCTTCACCAGCGCACCCATCCAGAAGGTCATCACCCTGAGCTGGAGCGATCCCGAGGGCGTGCGCTACATCGCCTTTGACTCCATGGGCGGCAGCGCTGTGGAACAGCTCTCCGCAGGCAGCGGCGCGGCGATCAGCTGGCCCGCAGATCCCACCAAGCAGGGCTATACCTTCGCAGGCTGGTACACGGACAGCAGCTGCACAAACGCTTATTCCGGCAGCACCACCGAAATGCCCACCTTTGCTGAAGGCACCAAGGGTATGACCCTGTATGCCAAGTGGACGCCCGCTACAGCATCCTACATGGTGGAGCACTATTGGCAGACCGTGGATGGCGGCTATGAGACAGAGTACGAGAGCAAGAGCGGCACTGTCGAAGCGCTTACCGTGAATTCCGCAAAGACCGCAACCGGCTTTACCGCGAAGTCCCTGCAGGAACAGATCATTGCAGCAGACGGCTCCACCGTCGTCAAGGTCTATTATGACCGCGAGAAGTATAATGCGGTCTTCCATGGCGGTTACGATGGCGCCGAGGATATCACCATGAGCTTTGTCTACGGCGCAGAGCCGAGCGCACCCAATATGTCCCGCGAGGGCTATAGCTTCAACGGCTGGAATGCAGAGCTTCCCGATGATATGCCTGCTAAAGACCTCGACTTTACCGCACAGTGGACGCGCAACGCCTACACGGTGACATGGAAGAACGGCGATTCTGTGCTGCAGACTGACGAGGGCGTGGAACACGGTGCTACCCCCACCTATGGCGGCACTACGCCTACCAAGGCGGCAGACGCGCAGTACAGCTATATCTTTGCCGGTTGGAACACCAAAGAGGACGGCAGCGGCACAACTGTTACTGCGGCAACCGGTCCTGTGACCTACTATGCGCAGTACACCAAAACAGTCGAGAAGTACACCGTCATCTGGAAGGACGGCGATACCGTGCTGGAAACTGACGAGAATGTGGAATACGGCACCATGCCCAGCTATGACGGTGATGAGCCCACCAAGACGGCAACCGAGCAGTACAACTATGTCTTTACCGGCTGGAATACCGAGAAGGACGGCAGTGGCGCTGCTCTGAGTGATACCGTCACCGTGACAGGCGCTGTGACTTACTACGCGCAGTACGCCGAAACGACCAACACCTACACCGTCACTTGGAAGAATGCTGACGGCACTGTGCTGGAAACCGACGAGGCTGTGGAATACGGTACTACCCCCAGCTATGACGGCGCAACACCCACCAAGGCGGCAACCGCACAGTTCAGCTACACCTTTGACAAGTGGAGTCCCGAGGTCTCTGCCGTCACCGGCGAGGTGACCTACACGGCTACCTATACCGAAACGACCAATGCATACACGGTCACTTGGAAGAATGCTGACGGCACTGTGCTGGAAACCGACGAGGACGTGCTGTATGGCACCGAGCCCAGCTATGACGGCGCAACGCCCACCAAGGCGGCAGATGCACAGTACACCTACACCTTCTCCGGTTGGGATCATTTGACCACTTCTCCTGTAACCGGCAACGTGACCTACACCGCGGTCTATACCGAAACGCTCAACAAGTACACCGTGAAGTTCGTAAACGAGGATGGCACAGAGCTGCAGAGCAGCGAGGTTGCCTACGGTGAGACGCCTGCCTATACCGGTGCAACACCCACCAAGACTGCAACGGAACAGTACAGCTATACCTTTGCCGGCTGGAGTCCCAGCGTGTCTTCCGTGACCGGTGAAGCCACCTACACCGCGCAGTTCACCGCAGTGGCAAGGAACTACGCCATCACCTATGAAGGCATGGACGGTGCAACAAATCCCAACCCCGCCACCTATACCTATGGCGCGGGCTTGGCGCTGCTTGCTCCGACCAAGACGGGTCACAGCTTCGCCGGTTGGTATGACAATGAGGAGTGCAGCGGTGACGCGGTGACAGCGATCAGCGATGCGGATACCGGTGAGAAGACCTTCTACGCCAAGTGGACGGCGAACACCTACACCATCACCTATGACGCCAATGGCGGCAGCGCTGTTGCCTCCGGCACCTACACCTACGGCATTGGCTTGGGCGAACTGCCCACACCCACATGGGATGGCTACGCGTTCGACGGCTGGTATGATGCTGAGGGTACTCCGTACACCACTATCTCCACCACGCAGGTCGGCGACCTTGTCCTCACTGCCCGCTGGATCGACATCAGCACGAAATATAACATTTGGGTGGCAGGCGTTCAGGTCACCGCTGCCAACAAGAACGACGTTCTGCATGGCATAGAGGGCTGCGAAGAAGAGGTATCCTACGATCCCGCCAACAAGGTACTGACTTTGAATGGTATGTTCAACATGGTTGAGGAGCTCTCCCATCTCACGGAGTTTGAGCCCGGTAAGTATGCCTATGTGTTCATTGGCGAGCCTGTGACGATCCAGCTGAATGGTTCGAACACGATCAATCTGAATAGCGAAAGCCTGCAGAACGCAGCTTTGTCCGAGCTCTATAATATTTATTCCACCGGGGATCTGACCATCACGGAGTCCGACTCCGGCTCCGGTTCATTGTTCCTGTACACCGGTTGGAGCTCGGATCAGGACACCAATGTCGGTCTCCGCTACTCCGGAAGCTGCACTTTGGACGGCTGCAAACTGAATATCCAGAATCAGGAGAACACAGGGAGCGGCATGTACTATGGCATCGAAGGCAACGGTTCCTTCACACTGCGCAATCAAGCCGAACTGAATGTTCTCGCCACCGTGAATGGAGACGTTGCTGCCAACGCTGTCGCGTTTTATAGTGACAGCAGTGTGGCGATGACCTTCGAAAATCTCTATTATCTTACGCTGGAAGGTTCTTCGGCTGCTGCAAAGAACCTGAGTATTACTTCGGATGTCGATAGAACGCTGTACCTTGGCTCCAGCGCGACTGACTATGCCGAGGAGACGCTGACGGCGAGTATCCCCAAGAGCCTGAATGAATACAAGTATTACAGAATCGGCAGCAAATAACCGTACGATCCAGTAACACCCCCACAGGGGCGGGCGTTTGCCCGCCCCTGTGAGTGCATTCTGCATTTTGGAGTAAATGCCATGAAACGATTCCTTTTCATCATTTGCGCTATGCTGTTGTTTGCCACCCCCGCCTTCGCAGCAGAGGGCGACAGTGTGCGGGTGGCGGTGATCGACAGCGGTATTTCCACCGCTGCCATTGCGCCGCAGCACATAGCAGCGGGGTACAACTATGTCTCTGCGCAGGAGGGGACCGGAGACCGGATCGGTCACGGCACCGCCATTGCCTCACTGATCGTTGGCAGCGACACGGCAGAGATCCCCGGGATGTGCCCCGAGGCTACGCTGGTGCCGCTGGTGTTTTACACGAAGGATGCAGCCGGCGCGGAAGTCAGCGCCGATGCCCAGCAGGTGGCACAGGCGATCTATGATGCCGTTGACCGATACCGCTGCCGGATCATCAACCTCTCCTTTTGCACGCTGATCCACCATGATACCCTGCAAGCGGCGGTGAACTATGCAGAGGAGAAGGGTGTGCTGATCGTCGCCAGTGCCGGAAACTGGCAGGAGCTGCTGCCGGGTGCGATTTGCTACCCCGGAGCTTACGACAGTGTGATCTGCGTGGGCGCGGCACAGGAAGACGGCACGATGGCAAACTTTTCTCTCCGAAATGAAACGGTGGATCTGCTGGCGCAGGGTATTGGACTCACTGCCGCCACGCGACAGGGCAGCCAGTGCACGGTGGACGGAACCAGTTATGCCGCAGCGCTTGTCACCGGTGCGGCAGCGCAGATCTGGGCGAATAACCCCAGACTGACTGCTAAGGAGGTTCGGACAAAGCTGCTGGCTGCTGCCCGCACGGTGGAAGGTTTGCCGGTGCTGGATTTGGGGGCGGTTTCGGCGGGAGCGCCCATCTTTACCGACGTGGGCACGGATGCTTTCTGCTATGACGCAGTCTGCTGGGCTGTGGCAAAGGGCATCACCAACGGCACCGGAGCCACCACGTTTTCTCCCAACCAGATCTGTACCCGCGCCCAGATCCTGACCTTCCTGTGGCGTGCCGCCGGCTCTCCCGAGCCCAACGCACCGCCGGTTAACCCCTATCGCGACATTTCCGAGAATGCTTACTATTACAAGGCGGCTCTCTGGGCTGTCAAAAGCGGCGTGATCTCTGTCGAAGGAGACCGTTTTGCACCCAACACCCCCTGCACCCGCGCTGCTGCCGTGGAGTACATCTGGCACTATGCCAAGAGTCCCCGCGCTGCGTCCGTCTCTTTTCGTGATGTGAAGTCCGGCACCGAAACTGCAGCGGCTGTCTCCTGGGCAGTAGGACGCGGCGTAACGAACGGAACCTCCGCCACTACATTTTCTCCCGACAAAATCTGTACCCGAGGTCAGATGATGACCTTCCTGTACCGCTATTTTGTGAAATAAAGCTGCAAACGCGGAGGGGCACTGTTCCCCTCCGCGTTCTATTGTAAGCGTCCGGATCGAAAAATCTGCCAAAGGGCTTAGCCGAGCTTTTTGATGTAATTGCCATAGACCTGCACATCCTCCTGCACGGTAATAAACGCGCGAGGGTCAATCTCACGAACAGAGCGGCACAATTCATCTAATCCAAACTTGGAGGTACAGATAAAGAATTTGTGGTTGGTAGTGGACATTTTGTCCACTACCACTTTGATTACTCTTCCGGATCAAGTGGACAAATTGTCCACTTGATCCTTGTATTGTAAAACGACAACCACGGGCTATGCCCGTGGTTGTCGTTTTACAATACAAAAAAGAGTCTTACCGGTTGCAAAATTCGGTAAGACTCTTGTCAGTTATAGGATAAATTTTCAAGCACCTGCAAGCCACCCGTTACCTTGATGATAACGAAATAAGCTCACATTTGAAAAGTGCTATCAATCGGCTATCAAATAGCTTCGGAAAATTCCCCTTTTTGCCACTTTTTCGGCTCAAGAGCCGAGAAAAATGGCTTTAGGATAATTTTTTCTTATTCCCACTCGCTCCCTGCAAAGAAATCCTAAACAGATTTGCTTATGGGTTTTCGCTCAGATTATTTGGATTGCTTTCATTATTCAGATAGTATGGGCTATCTGATTTTTTGTTGCCATAGTGTTGCCACAAATTCAGTCTACTTCCGCTTAGTTGGAATCAATCAACCAGTCCGCTACATCAATGATTCGTATACCCTCATATTGGTACTCATCATGACGAGTACGGGCTATCACCATCTTCGGATAGGCATCCTTAATCTGCAGCAATGGCGATACCTCTCGCTCGAAAGTTTTTTCATCGCTGATGTTATCAGATACTTGAATATAGATCTTTTCGTTTCTCTTGATGGCAACAAAATCAATTTCCTTTTTGTAGAGGACACCAACATAGACTTCATATCCTCGGCGCAGCAATTCAATGGCAACAATGTTTTCCAAAATTCTGCCGTAGTCCATATTCTTCGTGCCGAGTTTGGCATATCGGAAGGTATGGTCACTCAAATAGTATTTGTCGTTGCTGGACAGATACTTCTTGCCCTTAATGTCATATCTGCGGATTTTATAAAAGGCAAAGGCATTGCAGAGGTATTGCATATAGGAACTGATGGTTACATGGTTTACTTTCTCTTGTACCCCACTGAATGTATTCTTAATACTTCTTGCGGAAGTCAAATTCGAAATGTTGTCCATCAAGAAATCCACAAGTTGATTCATCAACTGCATATTGCGGATTTTGTACTTTTTACGAATATCCCTCACGATCAAGGTGTCGAAAACATCTGCAATATAGTCGTACTTCGCTTCCTGATTTTTGTACAGATAGGACCCGGCCATGCCGCCATCAATCATATACTTGTCCATAGCGGCATACTTGTCGAAGTGTCCGAAATACTGCATATATTCGCTAAAAGAAAAGGGAAATACCTTGATTTCAAAAGTTCGTCCGGTAAACAGCGTAGCAAGGTCAGAACTGAGCAGAAATGCATTCGAGCCGGTGATATAAATATCGTACTTCTCCATGGCGTGCAGACCATTAATGGCCTTCTCGAAATCGGCGCACATCTGCACCTCATCAATAAGAACAAAATTTTGCTTACCATTGACATATTGATTCTTTACATAATCGTACAAAGGTCTGTATTCAAGCAGATGGTCATATTCCGGCAGATTGAAGTTGATATGGATAATATTATAATCCGCATACTGCGTTTCAATATAATCCTTAAATGCTTCGAGAAGTTTGGACTTTCCACTACGGCGAACACCGGTAATCACTTTAATGTCCGGCGTTCCAATCACACTGATCAATTTATCTAAATACTGACTACGGTTAATCAATTTCACTGCTTGTCACCTCGCAATTATATTATACCCGTCTTAATTACCAAAAACAACAACTTTTCAAAAATGGTAAACGGAATGTTTCTGCATTTAATTTATAGCGCAGAAATACCAGTCTCTTTTTCTATTTAGAGTCAATAGCACGCTTATTAAAACAAATGGTATACTAAATATTCTTTATTATTGGAGGGCTATTTGCTTTAAGGTTAATTTATACAACAAAAACATTGACACATTAAACGAATTCATTTATTATTGAAACGAAACAATTTAAGTTTGTGAGGTTATAGTTTATGACCATTTCTGAGCAAATTAAGGTGCTATGCGTTCGCTCTAACATCAGTGTTGCAGAGCTCGCAAGACGACTGGGCAAATCGCCCCAAGCTTTTAACGCAAAGCTAAAAAGAGAAAGTTTTACAGTCGAGGAACTAGAAATAATAGCCGATGCCGTGAATGCTAAATTTTTGAGATCTTTTGAGTTGTCCTCAGGTGATATGGTATGAATGGTATGAAAAACAACCACAAAAGAGACAACAGTATCTCTAGCAATATTATTATATTTAATAGCTCTCTCCCTGATATTGGCTATATAGCACGAACCAATACTGCCGGGAAAGAACTCGATATGGTAAATCAATTTGTTGAATTCTTAATCAAGAAATATTCGCACCTAAAAACAAAAAAAGTCGCAATATTTATTGAGCCGCAAATTGATACAGGATATCCCGATATTGTAGTCGTCGAATACTATTCGCATCAAAAGGGGTCATGGAATACACTCAGAGCTAGCCTTAGTTGCACAGATTTTAAAATCCTTTACTATATACAAACCGAAAAATTTTTATCACTATCTGATATAAGCGAAACATTAGGTTACCCAATAGATATAGTAAAAAAATCCGTGTCTAAACTCAATGTATGTGGATTGATACACCTATCGAAGAAGAAAGAACACGTGCGAAATATTAGATTGAAAACATATGCTAAAATTCACAAAATCATTGCGATTGAGGCTAAAATAGACAAATGGCAGGAAGCAATTCGCCAAGCAAATAATAACATTTGGTTTTCAACCGAATCCTATATTCTTATGAACAAGAGCGCCTGTTCGCCTGCAATAATCCAGACCTGTAGATCAATTGGGGTAGGGGTACTTCTTGTCAATGGAAAAGTTGAAACAATTCTCGCGAGCACTCAACGCAGATTCCCTGTTTCTTATGCTTCATTACAGTTCAACGAGTGGATCTTGCGTTATTTGCACAAGGAGGACATAACATGAATGTTCCAGAACTCAAGGCCAAATTTAGTTCAATCACCAAGATTAAAAAAGGTGGACAAAAAATAGTCTATAAGGCAGTTACTTCTACTGGACAACTCGTAGCTCTAAAAATAATCGGAAATGCTACGGATCCAAGAGTCTTACAAGAAATCGATATTGTCAAGGGATTGTCCCTCAGCAATGTTCCCCAAATTATAGATAGTGGTATTGTCACGGATGATACGATAAACGAAGATGCACTTTATATTGTAGAGCAGTTTATAGATGGTATCTCTTTGCGTGACTGGCTTAATGCCGGGAACAAAGCAAATCTTTCTATAGCCTTCAAATTGTTGCACACTCTACTATTGATCGAAATCACTCTTGAGCAATACAGAATTCTTCATCGAGACATTAATCCAAACAATATTATTTTAGGCGCAGATAACACAGTATATCTTATTGATTTTGGTCTTGCAAAAAAAATAGGTGAAACATCTCTCACGCAAACTGCTGCATTACATGGTCCGTTTACCCCCGGCTACGCTCCACATGAGCAATTTGCAAATATGAAGATGGTACAAGATGTACGAACCGATCTATTTCAAATCGGCGTTACTATTTATGAGTGTTGCACAGGAAAGAATCCTTTTATAAAACCAAATGAAACTATTTATCAAATCATGACGAGAACTATGACAATTCTCCCCCCGGCCCTGGTTCTTAAAGGTGATACCAAAGGTATGTTTTCTCAGTTCATTAATATGCTCATGGCAAAAAATCAGTCACAGCGACCTGACACTGCAGTCGATGCCATGCGATATTTGATGGCTATCAAATCTACACTCGAATTGGAGGAATAACCATGGAACTGTATCTACAGTTGGGTCACGGAATGCAAGCAATGGCGCAGGAGCTAATTAAATCTTGGGGGAAGGGAACTGTTATCATCAGTCCAGTCAACCTACAGCAAGATAAATTGGTGGTTTTTTCGAAGAAAATTCATACAGTTGGGGGGCAGGTCCTTTTCGATCCTCAAATGTTTTACCCTAAACAAGGACACATTAAATTGCAAGCCTATGATTATTGGCCTGCCGAAGGTGTCTCCATTACTGCAGAAAATGGTTATAAGGCAATAAACCAAGAACTGTTACGAATCAACAATGCAATTAACAGCGCGAAAGTCATTCTTCCCGGGATCGAGATGAAAGAAGACCAGTTTGCATATAGTATTAATTGGATTACTAACTCTGCAGAATATTTTTCTCAGAAAACCGATAAACCTCTTCTTGCGACATTGTGTCTTTATCCAGAAACTATTCGGAATTCTCTCGCAATCGAGACCCTTATCGAGCAACTTAAGAATATCCCTGTTGAGGGATATTATATTATCCCCCATCCGTCAAATAACGAATATATAGTATCTGATCCTATCTGGGTAATTGGCTTATTAAAACTGCTTACTTGTCTGAAGCTTGCTAAGAAGCAGGTTATTGTTGGATACTCGAACCATCAAGGTCTGCTATATTCTTTAGCTAATGTAGACGCTATTGCATCTGGCACATATATGAACACGCGCTCATTCGTGCCTGCCAAATTTAAATCACCTAAAGATGATGACATTAAGCACAAGAGCACATGGTACTATCTACCTACAGCATTTAGCGAGTATAAAGCTGCACTGTTAGATGTCGCTATGCAGCGAGGCTATCTTGATGCATTTCTTCCTCAAGGCGAATTCAAAAATATGTATTCAGAAATGCTCTTTAAAGGTGCATCGCCGTCTAGCACCAACTATAACGAAACAAATTCATTCAAGCACTATTTGCATTGCTTAAAAGTCCAGTGTGACATGCTGTCTTTGAACTCCTATCAAGAGACTTATGACACTTATGAATTTATGCTTAATACTGCAGAAAACCAAATTAAAGAGTTCAAAAAACGCGGAATGAGTGGACAGAACAGAGATTTCGCCCCTGCAATAGAGGCCAACAGAGTGGCAATGTGTGCAAACAATGAAGACTATGGCCTTAAACTTAGATTTGATTGGCAATAGGGATAAGACATTGTCAAACAGCGGGAACACAGACATCAGTTAACCTGATGCTCTGTGTTCCCGCTCTGTATTATTGAAAATGAATTCGCCAAGAAAGTCAAGTTTTATGGTCAGTCCAATATTCAGCATTTCCGAATGTACTTAAATCTTTTCATACAGCTAATAGACTTAAAGGGCTGCGGTTACTTTAATTTGTAATCGCAACCCTTAGCTTTTCGCTCTTATTTTCACATATCACTATATTTTGAACCATCCACCCTATCAACGCTCAAAGCCTTGGTATCTCGTGCCCTGGTGCGTCAGCATACCTCTGTCACCGATCTCCATCTCATAATACTCAGACCGTCTCACGCGAAGCTCAAGGAGTTCGCCCTCCTGGGTCTCGAATGTAATGTGGTAGGAATGCGTATGATGGTTTTGATGGTGATGTGATCTTCTTCTCTTATCTACGATCACAGCAGATACCGTCAGCACCGGCGAATTCTCGTTCTCGATGAACTGAGCGATGTTTTTTGCAAGGATGTAGATGAAGAGAACAAACCAACACCAACAAACATTTACATTTTTGGTTCTTCTATGGCAAAGCAAACAGAAAATCTCCCGCCTTCATATCGAAGGCGGGAGATTTATATAGGTAAATCATGACTTTTTGCTGTTAAGCAATCTGTCCGGAAAGACTGACGCATTGATCAAATCAGCCGGATCGACTTCCAGTGCATCCGCAAGATTAAAAAATACTTCAAGAGAAAATGAACGCACGATTCCAGGTGCTTCTATGGAGCTAATATGGGAACGGCTAACATGTGCTTTTTCAGCAAGCTGCTCCTGAGATAACCCGCGCATTTTTCGCAAAGTAGATATGGCAATACCCAACTGCAAAAAACGGTCCCGGTTTTTGAACTCAATATCTTTGCTCATGAAATCACCTGCCTAACAGAATTATTATACTTTTTTTAGCAGAACTATTCAGTGTTTCTTGTTGAGCATTTGATTTATATTTTGAGCAATTGCCATATTTTGGGTGATAATATCGAAAATGTTGAGCAATCAAATCAAAACGAACCTTCTTTGGCGCACATTTGTGCAACAGCACAAAAAAGTGTGGTGGGCAGACCAAGTTCGCCAAAATGCATATTATGCAAACTGTTTCTGTTTTGTAATTTCTTGATAGAATCTTGTCACTGGCATTTCCCAATTTAGCGTGTTACCATGAGTGTAAATGTGCCCGCCGCTCACCGATCATTGTTATCGAGGTTACGAAGAGTTCTCAAGGATCGGCTTTTTCAATCACAGCGATCGGCATTCATCAAAGTGTAATTCGAATGGAAGGAGTTAGTTCAATGAGTAACACGCCCACCACGGAAGACATTCTCACCGCAAAAGCGGCGATCCATGAAGACGATACTGAGTCGAACCATCAGTATCTTACTTTCCGCTTGGAAGAGCAGCTTTATGGTGTACCGATTAACTATGTCGAGCAGATCATCAACATGCAGGAAGTGATCGAAGTCCCCGGATACCCGCCGTATGCGAAGGGTATTGTCAATCTGCGCGGAAGTATTGTTCCGATACTCGATTTGCGCATGCGCCTCGGACGAACCGAAGGCATGTACACGCAACGCACCTGTATCGTTATCATGGGCATAAACGGTCAGCAGCTGGGTTACATCGTGGATGAAGTGGATGCTGTTGTCGTTGTTTCCAACAAGCAGATTGAACCGCCTCCCCATATGAGAGATGTTTCTGAAGACAAGCGCTATCTAACCGGCATTGCCAAGCTCCCCGGTGAGAATGGCGTTGGCGAAAAAATCGTTCTTTGTTTGGAGCCGACCAAAATCGAGCTCGAAGATCAGTATAAATGATCTGCGAATCAAGCAGTCTAAAACGATCATTCATTTGGCGCTATGCCACAAAATAGCAAATGAGACAATTCGTTTCATCCCATATTTGAAAAGAGGCGAGTAATTATGGAGCAGGAACGGTTGTACCAACCATGGAAAAAGCAAACTGCGATTTGCAGTCTTCTGTTGATCGCGTTGATGTTATTGTTCTCCGCTTCCCTGCCTGTCCGTGCAAGCGGGGGCGAAGTAATTCGCGTTGGATATGACAGCAATTCCAATTTTATTCAAGAGAAAGACGGACATTTTTATGGATATGGAGTCGAGTATCTGGAAAAGATTTCCGAATATACCGGCTGGCAATATGAATATGTCAGAGACGCCAGCTGGCATGACTCTTTGAAAAAACTGCGTAACGGTGATATTGATTTGATCTGTACCGCTCATTATACCGATACCCGCGCCGAAGAATTTCTCTACTCCAGAATTCCCCTTGGCTATGAAACAACCATTCTGTACACAACAGAAAAAAGCGATATCTCCTATCAGAACTACGATGCCATGCAGGGCAGCACCGTCGGTTTATTGGCTGAAAGCTATTCGGCTGCGGATTTTATTCGTTATGCCGAGGAGGAACAGATTTCCTATGAGGGGATTTATTTCAACCGCGAAGACGATATGATACGAGCCCTTGAGATGGAGCAAATCGACATGATGGTGGTTGGAAGCCGCTATGCGACTTCCGAACTGAAATTGGTAGACACTTCCAGCGCCGATGCATTTTATTGTATCGTGCAGCCCGGAAATCATGCACTGGTCGAAGCGGTTGATGAAGCGATTCAAGAGATCATGTTTGATGACCCCACCTTTGAAGGGAACTTGAACGCAAAGTATTTCGGGCACGAGTCCATCAGCAGTTCTCCGCTGTACACAGAAGAGGAACTGGCGTACATTGAGAATCTTGGGACCATCAAAGTTAAGCTGTTTCAAGATCAGCACCCCTCCTGCTATGTAGAGGACGGTGAAACCAAGGGCATTTGGGCAGACGTCATCCGTCTGATTGCCAAAAAGAGCGGAATCGATTTGGTTCCGGAAGGTGGAGATTTGGAGCGTTATTCTCAGGAAGCCTTCAAGCAATATCTCAACGAGGGATATCTGCTTTTGCGTACGCAAAACGCCCTGCAGCACATGAGTGATATAGAGAACACCATTGTCTCTAATTCCATCGCAAATGTTTCCGTCTCCTATGTGAAGCGACAGGCTGCCTTTGTGGAAGATAAATACGTATCGCACATCATTGCCACAACAAAGGATCTTGCGTATTTGGAGCCTATGCTGCTGGAAGAAAATCCCGAATTTGAGATGCAGTATTTTCCGGACGCAAAAGCCTGCTTTGAGGCACTGATTCACAAGGAAGCCGGGATGGTAATCCAAAACAGCTACCGCGCAAGGTACCTGATGCAGAAGCCGGAATATATGGATAAGCTTACCGTTGTCCCGGGTGTTGACCACGGAAACGATGTCTGTCTGATGGCTCTTGAAGATCAGCAGATGCTGCTCCATATCATCAACAAGGCGATCCATCACATTTCCGACGAGGAGATCAACGAAATCGTAACACGTGAATTGCTGATGACGCCCTATCCCCTCGGAAATGAGGACTTTATTTATCAGAACTGGGAATGGCTGCTCGTGATCGCCGCATTGCTAGTCTTTTCCTTTATCAGCTATGCCCTTGTTACCAACAAGCTTGCAAATGCCAAGATTCAGAAAAAGGAACTGGAGCTTCTGCAGAAAAAAATCCAGCAGGATGAAATCACCGGTTTGTATAACCGTTCCCATTTCTATGAGCTGGCGCAAGAACGCATCTTGAACTCGGAAGAGGAGATGTACATTGTTTCTGTAGATATCTCCAACTTCAAGATCGTCAACGAGCTTTACGGCATGCATGTGGGCGACCGTCTCCTCAAGGAGATCGGGTCAGAGCTCAAGAAACTGGACAAGAATCATACCATGATCCTTGCCCGCTTCATGATCGACCATTTCTACATGTGCGTCTCGAAGTCAGAGTTTGAGCAAATTGTTTTCCCCAAGAGTTTTCATACTTTTCTTGAGGATATTGATGTTCGTGTCATCTACGGTGTATTTCCGGTTCTGAACAAAGAACAGCCCATCCATGTCATGTGTGACCGTGCTTTGGAAGCTGCTCACGATAAGGATCGCACATATAGAGAGTATCTTCGCTTCTATAATGACAGCGGACGCCAGCGGGCGCTGATGGAAAAAGAGATCGAGGCCGATATGGAACAGGCCTTGGCGGAGCGTCAGTTCTTTGTGGTCATCCAGCCGAAGTTCAACCCCCATTCGGAGCGGGTCGTAGGTGGTGAAGCACTGGTTCGCTGGAATCACCACAAGAAAGGGCTCATCTCCCCCGGCGTTTTTATCCACATATTTGAGCGAAATGGGTTTATCACCACACTGGATCATTTTGTTTGGGAAGAAACTTGCCGGCTGCAAGCGGAGATGAAACAAAATGGGATCAAAACCGTTCCCATCGCCATTAACATTTCCCGGTTCCACTTCTATAGCAGCGATCTGCGCAGCAAGCTGAACGAATTGATTCGTACATACGGTCTTTCGCCCTCGGATATCGAACTGGAAATCACAGAATCGGTCTGTGGCGAGGAGTCCGGAAGCGTCAACGACATAATCCGCAAATTACAGTTGGACGGCTTCAAAATCGCTATGGATGATTTCGGCAGCGGTTACTCCTCATTGAATATGCTGAAGGATATGCCTTTGGATGTTCTCAAGATGGATCTGAAATTCCTGGATGGTGAGGGGCAAAAGAGCCGATTCATTCTAAAGTCGCTGATCGAAATGGCGCACATCATGGATCTCGCCGTTGTTGTGGAAGGTGTTGAGCTTCCTTCTCAGGTGGAATTCCTTCGTCAATTCGACAATTGCTCCCTGCAAGGTTATTATTACTCCCGTCCGTTGGCACCAAGTGCCTTTGCCGCGCTGCTAAAAGTAAACGAAACATAAAAGAAAGGAAGAACTTGATATGAAGAACATGAAAATTGGCAAGAAAATCTTTTTGTCATTCGCCGTGGTCATTGCCATGTCAATCGTCCTTGGCGTCTGTGCGCTATCCGAAATCAACAACCTTTTCGATACCGTTGACGGTTACGCTCACACCACAGTTCCCGCTGTGACTCAGCTCTGGACTGCCCGCCGCTCTGTCCGTCAGATTGAGGCTGATGCGCTGGAAGCTACCATCGTCATGACACAGGCTGAACTGGATGCGGTTGAAACGAATCTGATGAACAACCGTAAGGTGTTCGAGGATGCAATCAATGAATTTGCCAGACTTGCACCTCAGTATCAGGATGAAGTGGATCACATCCACGATCTGATGAACGGTGTGACAAAGCATCGCGAAGCTTTGTTTGCAGAGTGCGCCAAGTTCACTGCAGAGGGCAATGCAGCAGCATACGAGATTTATATAAATGATTATGCAACGGCATACGAGGAGGTCGTTGACGCAATCATTGAAATGAGCGACGACGTGAACGAGCAAATCGACGCACGTTACGAACGAGCGCAGGATGTCAAGCGTGGCTCTACGGTTATCGTCACCGCCCTGCTGATTGCTGCGATCGTTGTGTCTATTATCATGACAACGATCCTGAATCGGATGCTGCTCCGTCCCATCCAGCAGATCGAGGCGGCAATGGAACTTGTCGAAGTCGGTGATTTCAAGAAGGTTGATCTGAAGTACGAATCCAAGGACGAGCTTGGTCAGCTCTCACACGCTGTGCGCGAGACCATCCATAAACTGGATGTTATCACCGATGACCTCGCTTATCTTTGCGGTGAGCTCGGTAACGGTAACTTCACCGTCAAGTCTCAGCACACTGCTGATTACACCGGTGACTACTTTGCCATCCTCAAGGGTATTCGCTTTATCCGTGACACTCTGACCGATACCCTGATTCAAATCGATACTTCCTCCGGTCAGGTGCTCACCGGCTCCCAGCAGGTAGCAAATGGCGCTCAGAGTCTTGCTCAGGGTGCTACGGAACAGGCAAGTGCTGTTGAAGAGCTTCTTGCCAGCATGAACGAAATGCAGCAGCAGGTCAAGGACAACGCCGATCACGCAGCGAATGCAAGCCGTTTGGCTGGCGAAGCCGGTGCCGGTGTTGCCGAGAGCAACCACATCATGGAAGAGTTGATGAGCGCAATGAACAATATCAACTCTACTTCTAACGAGATCAGCAAGGTCATCAAGAGCATTGATGACATCGCATTCCAGACCAATATCCTCGCACTGAACGCAGCTGTCGAGGCTGCACGTGCCGGTGCCGCCGGTAAGGGCTTCGCCGTCGTTGCAGATGAAGTTCGCAATCTCGCTGCCAAGTCTGCTGAAGCAGCAAAGACCACGACTGGTCTCATTCAGAATACTCTTGATGCGATTGCACAGGGCAATAAGCTTGCCACTACCACCGCAGACTCTCTCTCCGGTGTGGTAGAAAAGGCTTCCTCCGTAAACGATCGTGTGCTGGAAATCGCCCGCGCATCCGAGGAGCAGCTCAACGCCGTGAATCAGATGACCAGCGGTATCGAGCAGATTTCTTCTGTCATTCAGTCTACCTCTGCTACTGCAGAAGAGTCTGCTGCTGCCAGCGAAGAGCTCTCCAGTCAGGCAAACATGCTTAAGCACATGATCGCCAAGTTCCGTTTGGATGACAGCGCAGTGAATCCTTTGGCTGCTAATGATTTCGGCAGCACAAGTGATACTGCACTTGCTTTTGCATCCTTCGATAATAACAAATACTAATCGACTCTCCATCCCCCATAGAGGACACCCCGCCAATCGCAAAGATTGGCGGGGTGTCCTCATGATCGGTGAAAAAAATAGATTTCACTTTGCAAAAACGCTCGGTTACTCTTTTGTGTAATTGCCGCGTGTTGCTGAAACTCAAGCCATCTACCTTGCCAAATTTTTTGTGATTCTAGTTCAATTCAACAATCTTCCTGTTATCAATCAGTTAAGCAGTGCTCTGCTGTTCCCTTAATGTAGATCTCAATTTCACCGCTAAAAATCATCTGCACATACTCCAACGGCTTGTTATAGATAAGCCAGTCTAATTCCCCACATTGGATCGTATTGGCATCCAGTGCAGTTTCAATCGCACTACAGTCAACAGAAATCTTCGTACCGCCTGCCATTTTCAGCTCCACGCAGCCGGTATCCATATTGAACGCACAATGTAAACTTTTCATTCGAACTATCCTCCTCAAATTTCAACTTTATATGGGAATCATTTGACTTCTTCCCTTGTCGGTACTCTTGCTCTGCTTCGAGAAAAATAAGACCACAGATTGTTACGGGAAATCACTTCTTCATAGGTACGAAGTCTACTGCGGAGACGGTCATTTTCCTGCTCCAGATCCGCTGCGCGGAGCTACTACGGACGGACTTGTATTGTGCCAGTTCTGCCTTGACCGCCGACAGTTCCGTTACAAGCGATTCGACTTTTGCTTTCAGATCGACAATGGTTTTCTTGGCATCCTTCAAGAGCTTTTTCAGCTTGCTTTCCTGCTTCTCCTGCACCACGAATTTCTGTGCCGCTGTGACGAGGTTTTGGAAGTCCCCTTTGTCTACTGCCACCTTGGAACTAAGAGGCAGGGGCTTGGCTTCGATCTGTTCCACGGCTTGAATAGCCACCTGTTGCTGCTGGACACGCTCGATGCTCTGCTCCAGTTCGGCAAGCTCCTCTTTGCACTTCTCTCGCTTAAACTCCAAAACACTCAGATGCTCCCTGTGTTCGCCCTTCTGCTCCCACTCGATGCCATGCTCCAACATGATCTCCGCAAGGGCTTCCTTCTCTTTCTGTACCCAAAGGTCACGCTCTGTCAGCGATCGTCCCTCACCGGTGATGCCTTGATCGGCAAGTGCCTGTTTCAGAGAAACACGGGTGGAAAGTCCTCGCTTGCTCCCGGTAGTAAAGGGGATGAAGTCGATGTGCAGATGGGGCGTTGCTTCGTCCATGTGGAGGTGGGCGGAGTAGACATGAAGCTGCGGATTGCGTTCAAGGAAGCTGCGATAGAACTTGTCCAGGATGGTCTTTGCAAGCTCTGCGTTCTCTCCGGCGGTTCCCATATCATCCTTGTTGCCCACTTGGAAAATCACTTCATAAAAAGTTTTTTCCTGTTTGCCATCACGAATTTTTTCATA
>JAFVXA010000057.1 GCA_017501355.1 Oscillospiraceae bacterium | reverse complement strand
TCATTGCGAGAAAAATTCAAACTTTCTGCCGCATCAGCCCGTGACGATTGCAGTAGAGATAGAGGTAGCCCCGTCCTCTGAAACGGAAGCGGCATTCGGCATTCCCTTCGGGGTAGAGCTTCACAAGCTGAAACCTGTCCGTGGTCACATAGGCGAGGAAGGAAATGAAATGCTTCTTCGTCATGTCGTGCTGCACGGTGAGAAACTGCTCATCCTCCACCTGCTCGAGGGTGATGGCGTGGGCTTCGTCAGCATCTTCTGCTTCAAGCGGGGGCAGAGTTACGCCGCAGCAGCTGGTGACAGTCTCGCCCATGGTGTGAATGATGTTGCCGCAGACAGGGCAGACATAAATCTTTGAGCGCAGCATGTTGGCGGAGACGTTGCGGTTAATGACCGCATTTCCCGACATGAGCTCCATTACCGACACATCCAGCGCAGCAGCGAGGGGATCCAGCAGTGTGATATCGGGCAGTCCCTTGCAGGTCTCCCATTTGGAAACGGTTTTGGGACTGACATCGATTTTTTCCGCCAGCTGTGCCTGCGTCATATTCTTGCGCTCCCGCAGTGTGCGGATGGCAGCGCCTGTTACGTAGTTGTCCATAAATCAAGACCTCCTTGTTTGGCTGCTTTCAGCATACCCTCAAGTGGCGCTGCAGACAACCTGCGCTTCGTAGAGTGGTCAGATAAGTTGCTTTCGACGCAGCACCGACTTTGCAAGTACGGCGCCGATGACAAGTCCCACCAAGCCCTGCAGGGAGTTGGCGGGGATCGACGCTGCCGCAGCCATACCATAGCCAAGGAGCGTGGATTCATACAAAAAGTAGCCAAGCACCATGATGCACTCGCCCACAATGCCGCTGGCAACAGCGGTCTTGATCGTGCCAAAGTGCTGCATTTTCTGGAACAGCCAGCCTGCCGCAAGGGCCATCAGTCCCTTGACCACCAGAGTGCCGGGTGCGTAAGCGGTGTAGCCGAGCAGCACATCTGCCATGGCAGTGCCGATACCGCCTGCCGCTGCGCCCCAGACAGGACCAAGTGCAAATGCACCGAACAGCACCACAGCATCACCCATGTTCAGATAGCCGCCGGTGCTGGGGATGGGGATGACAAGGACTGCGGTGGCAACACAGGCGATCGCTGCGAAGAGCGCTGCCATGACGAGCTTCTTTGTTTTGGCGTTCATATTGACATACTCCTTTACTTCTCGGTGGAGATAGTCTATATTAAATCTGGACATATATCTATCACCAAATAAGGAGTGCTTTATATAACCAGATGAAGTATCGAATCGACAAGGGCAAGCGATATCTCCAGCTTTATCAGCAGATACGGGATGATATCATTGCCGGGAATTATCCCTATCACACCAAGCTTCCCTCCAAGCGCAGTCTCGCGGAGGAAACAGGTGTCAGCACCATCACCGTTGAGCACGCGTATGCGCTGCTTTGTGATGAAGGATATGTGGAAGCAAGAGAACGCAGTGGTTTTATTGTGATATTCCGCAAAACGGACGGCTTTGCCGCTGCCGCAGAGTCCCCTGGGAAGAGTACGGTTCGTCACAGTGAAGCATCCTATCCGGACTTTCCGGTGTCGGTGCTCAGCAAAACCATGCGCAAGGTTTTGAATGAGCGTAGAGATGCGCTGCTGGAGAAAGCGCCAAACTGCGGCTGCACAGAGCTTCGCGAGGCAATCTGCCGCTATCTTGCGAGAAACCGCGGCATTGGGGTGGGGGCAGAGCAGATCGTGATTGGGGCGGGATCGGAGTATCTCTATGGTCTGATCGTGGAGCTGCTGGGGAGAAATCTTGTTTACGCCATTGAAGCGCCTTCTTATAAGAAAATCGAGCAGGTATATCGGGCGGCGGAGATCAGGTACGATCCTCTTCCTCTCACCAACGCGGGCATTGACAGTAAGGCGCTTGGCGAGACAAAGGCAACCGTGCTTCACACAACGCCCTACCGAAGCTATCCCAGCGGTGTTAGCGCAACCGCATCAAAGCGCTATGAATATATCCGCTGGGCAGAAACAGGCAGACGTTATATCATCGAGGATGATTTTGAGTCCGAGTTTTCGGTTTCCACAAAACCTGTGGAAACCCTGTTTGCAAGCTCTCCGCAGGATAACGTGATCTATCTCAACACCTTCTCGAAAACCATTTCTTCGTCTTTGCGAGTGGGGTATATGGTGCTGCCTGTGCATCTTGTGGAGGAGTTCGAGAAAAAACTGGGCTTTTATTCCTGCACGGTTCCCACCTTTATCCAATATGTACTTACGGAATTGCTGGATAACGGCGACTTTGAACGCCACATCAACCGTGTCAGACGGAAGAAGCGGAAAGAGTTATCGCAGGAATTGACTTGAGTTGTCCCTGCACCAAAAACGGAAGAAAATTTTGTGAAGCGCTTGTGAAACGAAGTGTTATGTGCTATGATTATTTTCTAAAAATGTGCGTTTTTCCGTGAGGATACATGGAGAAACCGATGAGCATACAAGAACATTCAAAGGAGAATCAAGATATATGAAGCTCGGCATTGTGGGTCTTCCTAATGTAGGTAAGTCTACCCTCTTCAACGCTATCACCAACGCAGGCGCAGAGAGCGCCAACTATCCCTTCTGCACCATCGAGCCCAACGTGGGTGTGGTGGCAGTGCCCGATGATCGTCTGGACAAGCTTGCGGAGATGTATGAGCCCGACAAAAAGACTCCCGCCATCGTGGAGTTCGTGGATATCGCCGGTCTCGTGAAGGGTGCAAGCCAGGGCGCAGGTCTTGGCAACAAGTTCCTCGAAAACATTCGCCGTACCGATGCCATCGTCCATGTGGTGCGCTGCTTCGATGATGAAAACATCATGCACGTGGTGGCAGATGCCGGCACCAATGTGCCGGTGGATCCCCTCGGCGATATCCAGTGCATCGAGCTGGAGCTGATCATGGCTGACCTCGAAATGGTGAACCGCCGCATCGACAAGGCACAGAAGGCTGCCAAGGGCGACAAGAAGTTCCTGCATGAAGTGGAAGTGTTCAAAGCGCTCGCTGAGCATCTTGATGGCGGCAACTCTGCCCGCAGCTTCGACTGTACTCCCGAGGATGCAGCTCTCATTGCATCCAGCGACCTGCTCTCCCTCAAGCCTATTATTTACGCTGCCAACATGGACGAGGCTGGCTTTGCCGATCAGACCGGCAATGAGTACTTCCGACAGGTGAAGGAGTTTGCCGAGGGTGAGGGCGCACAGGTGCTGCCCATCTGCGCAAAGCTGGAGCAGGACATCGCAGAGCTGGATGATGAGGAGCGCGCCATGTTCCTCGAGGAGCTCGGCATTGAGAAGTCCGGTCTGGATCGCCTCATCCAGTGCAGTTATGAGTTGCTGGGTCTGATCTCCTTCCTGACCTATGGTAAGGACGAGTGCCGCGCATGGACCATCCGCCGCGGTACCAAGGCTCCCCAGGCAGCAGGCAAGATCCACAGCGACATTGAGCGCGGCTTCATCCGCGCGGAGACCATCAACTTCCGCGAGATGATCGCCTGCGGCAGTGTCAACGCCGCCAAGGAAAAGGGTCTGCTGCGCAGCGAAGGCAAGGAGTACGTCGTGCAGGATGGCGATATGATCTATTTCCGCTTCAACGTGTAAAACAGCTCGCGAAAAAGCCATCGCTTTTTCTGCGAATTTTGCAACAATTGCAACAAACAGAAAACAGGAAGTCGGTGACATCACACCGGCTTCCTGTTTTTTCATTTCAGCTTCTTTTGGATGAACCGCGCGGTCAGGCGTCCCAATGCAAAGGAAGTCAGGGCAACGGCGGCAACATAGCCTTTGCGGCGGGGGAAGGAGTCATTTTTCCAGCGGGGGCGTTCCTGCTTGGGAAAAGGTCCCCGGTAGATCTCAAAGGGGGCAAGCAGTTTCATCAGTGCGGAGATCGACCAGAAGCGCCCGGTTTCCTCGCCTGTCAGCACGCCGCCCTCCGCCAGCAGTGCCACTACAAATTCCACGCAGGTATAGCTGCGTGGCAGAGAAATGCGGCGGTGCAGGGGGGCTGCAGCGGCGGAGAAGAGATTGTACACATAGCGCTGCTTTTCCAGTTTGATGGCGTTCAGCTTCCGCACCGCGGCGGCGTATTGTTCTTCTGTCACAGGGATGCGGCAGACGCAGATGCGGGCGCGGCGGTCACGGTTGCGATAGCGCAGGGGAGATTCCTCCACAAAACCACCGCAAAGGGGGACATTGCCGTACTTTCGCGCGAAGGAGTACAGTGACCCCGTTTCACTCAGCGCCAGCGCTACGTGATTGTATGCAAAGTGTGTCACCATGCGGATCGCCTGTCCCATACGGTAGGGGGTAGCGGAAAATACAACGTAAAGATTCTTTTGTGACATATTAGTACCTCTCATCCGATGAGACCGAAGAGGATCAGCCCCACAGTGTTGATGGCAAGGTTGGCTGACATGTGGACAAGGTAGGAGGGGAGCAATGACTCCGCGCGGCTGTCCACCCAGTCAAAGAGCAGACCGCCCACGGCAAGTCCTGTCATGGCGAGGGCGTAGATCGCGGGGGAGAACCAGCCCTGCAGGATGGACACATGATAGACCGCAAAGACTACGGCACTGTACAGATAGGCGAATTTTGCGGAGAAAAAGCGGCGCAGCGTCAGAAAGGCAAAGCCACGGAAGAAGAACTCCTCCAGCAGCGCATTCACAAGAGGAATATACACCGCCACGAAGGGGAAGATCTCACGGCTCACACCTGCGTTGGTGGTGAGAGACTCCGTGATGCCGGAGAAATCCACGAAACCGCGCAAAACGAAGTAGCCGCCGAGGATCAGCGAAAAGATGGCGGCAGCGAGAAGCAGCACGCGGCGAAGATCCCGCTTTTCCATCTGCAAAAGCCCGCGGAGGGGGATGCCTGCCCATCTTGCGTAGAGGACGGGAACGAGACCGAACAAAACGAGCTTCGCTGCGGATTTCACCACATAGCCCGGCATGATGATGCCGTCGATGATGGACACGATGGCAGTACACAGCAGGATCAGCAGGAGAAGGGTGTGTTTAGATTTCATCGCTGTCCTCCGTTTTTCCTGCGTGTACCAGTTCCGTGAAGCGGCTGGCGGCGGTGCTGGGGGCGACAGCCTTCAGAATGCACATATCGAGAGTGCGGGGCGGAATAGCAAAGTCGGTTTTCAGCATACGGATCTCGCCGCGGCGAAGGGCGCTTTGCACATACTCCTCCGTCACGCCTGCCACGCCCAGCCCGATCCGTGCCAGTGCCACCAGCAGATAGCGGGAACCGAGGTCAATCTCGGGGCGCAGCGTCAGACCGTGGGAAAGGAAAAATTCCTCCAGCTGCAGACGGGAGTTTGCCTTGCGTTCCAGCAGGATCAGCGGGAACCGGGACAGCTCCTCCAATGTGTAGGGGTGGTCGAAATCGCAGTCATAGTCGGGGGCTGCCACGAACACGGTGTGGGTTTGGAAGCAGGGGTAAATGGAAAGGGTTTCCGTGTCATCGTCCGCGTTGATGCTGACGAAGGCAATGTCCACCTTGCCGTTTTTCAGCTCGCCCAGAATCTTCTGGCTGCGCCCCACGGTGACCTCCAGTCGGATGGAGGGATAGAGCTTGTGGAATTGCTCCAGAAAAGGCAGCAGATACTGGGCAGTGACGGTCTCACTGGCGCCGATGGTCAGCTTGCCCGCTTCCAGCGTCAGCGACTGCGCCAGCTTGCTCTCGCCGCTTTCCAGCATGCTCATGGCGCTGCGGACATGCTCATACAGCACCTCGCCGTCGGCGGTGAGGGTGACACCCCGGGGACCGCGGTTAAAGAGGCGTACCTTCAGCTCGCCCTCCAGCTGCTTCATCGCCTGCGACACGGCAGACTGGGAGACGTAGAGATTCTTCGCGGCAGTGGAAAAGTTTTTGCACTCTGCCACCTCCTGAAAGATGCGGTAAAGCTCCAAGCGAACAGCCATAGTGCCTCCTGTGATAAGTGAACTGTATTTCAAGTGTTGCTTTGATATGCCTTACTAATAGCATAAGCCTTGCCCGCTGTCAATGTTTTTGCGCCGCAGGAGACCTTTTGGTGTCGGTGCAGGGGCTGCACATGATTTTCTGTAAGGAACAGCGGCGCTACTTGACGGGGATTGTGAGGGATTCTATAATGAATCTGTGAAATAAAAACGCCGCTGTGCGGCGAGAACGGAGGAACATCCCATGATTCTTTTGAACCGCAAAGAGATCCGTCAGGTCTTTACCATGAAGGATGCCATCGAAGCCAATAAGGAAGCCTACACCCTGTTGGCGCAGGATAAGTGCAAGGTGCCCCTGCGCACCCAGATCCCCTCTCCCGCTGTGGGCGGTACCTTCCTGTTCATGCCCTCTTTTTCTGAGGAACTGGGCGCGGCAGGTCTGAAGATCGTCAACATCTTCCCGGGGAACGCGGATAAGGGTCTTTCCACCTCTCCCGCTTCCGTGCTGCTGATGGATGCCGAGACCGGCTATGTGACTGCCATGATGGACGGCACCTGCGTCACCCAGATGCGTACCGGCGCAGCATCCGGTCTTGCCTTTGAACTCTTTGCCCGCAAGGATGCCAGCATCGGTGCACTGATCGGCACCGGCTCTCAGGCTGCCTGCCAGCTGGAGGCTATGCTCACCGCCTGCCAGCTCACCGAGGTGCGCATCTTCAGCCGCAACAAGGACAAGCGCGACGCCTTCGTCGCTAAGATGCAGGAAGAAATGGCTTCCTTCGGCGCAAAGCTGATTTCCGCTGACTCCGCAGACGAGGCTGTGGACGGCGCAGATGTGATTATCGCTGTGACCCCCTCCACCGTGCCCACCTTCTCTGCAGACAAGGTGAAGAAGGGTGCAGTTATCAGCGGCATCGGCTCCTATCAGCACCACATGCAGGAGCTTGACCCTGCCATCTTTGATCGCTGCTCCAAGCTCTATTTCGATAACCGTGAGGCAGTGCTTTCCGAGTCCGGCGATATCACCAAGCCCCTCGGCGACGGTACGCTGACGGAAGCACAGTTCACCGGCGATATCGGCGATGTGCTGCTGGGCAAGGTGGTCGGTCGTGAAAACGACGATGAGATCATCGTCTACAAGGCAGTGGGTGTTGGCGTGCAGGATCTGGTGGCAGCCCGCCATATCTTTGCCAAGGCGCAGGAAGCCGGCGTCGGCACCGAGTGGAACTGATTACTACATTATAATAATTATTGATTTTGGAGGAAACGATCATGCCCCATATTTCTGTGATGATGTACCCCGGCCGTGATGAGGCCACCAAGGAAGCCATTGCCAAGAACCTGCAGGCAGAGCTGATGAAGACCCTCAACGCTCCCGCCAGCGTGATCTCTGTCTCCGTGGAGGATATTGCGCCCGAAAACTGGAATGAAACCATCGGCGCAAAGGTCAAGAGCAAGGATATCCTCATCGAGACCGACTACGTTAAGAAGGCATGAGAAAGACCGTTCTTTTTGATCTGGACGGTACGTTGCTGGACACCCTGCAGGACATCACCTCTGCCACCAACGAGATCCTTTCCCGCTATGGTCGTGCTGCCTGCACGGTGGCGGAAATGCGTGATTTTGTGGGCAACGGCGCGAGACATCAGTTCCGCAGCTCCTGGAAGGGAGACATCTCTGAGGAACTGCTGGACGAAGCGCTGGAGCTGTACCGTCCCTACTATGCGGCGCATATTCCCGACACCCGCCCCTATGACGGCATCATTGAGCTGCTGAAGGGTCTGAAGGCGGACGGTTTCCGCATGGCGGTCGTCACCAACAAGCCTGTGCTGCCCACCACCAGCCTCTGCAATAAGCTGCTGGGCGATCTGGTGGATGTGGTTGTTGCCGAGTCGCCTGAACGTCCGAAAAAGCCCGCTCCCGACATGGTGGAGGAAGCCATGCGTCAGCTGGGTGTGACCCGCGACGACTGTGTGTATGTGGGTGACAGCGAGGTGGACGTGGCAACGGGACGCAACAGCGGTATGCCCTGCTATGCCTGCACATGGGGCTATCGGGATACCGATGTGCTGCTGCGAAGCGGTGCAGATATTCTGGTGGATTCCGCGGAGGAACTGGGGAGAATGCTGCGCTGCGGTGAGAAGAGTGCGAGACTGATGACCCTGCTCAAGCGCCGCCGCAGTGTCCGTAAGTTTGAGGATCGCCCCGTGGAGGAGGAGAAGATCCGCGCACTGCTGAGTGCCGCGCTGCTTGCCCCCACTTCCCGCAGTCTCAGCGAGGTGGAGTACCGTGCCATCACCGACCGCACCGTCATCGGCTTCCTTGCGCAGTGCAAGGAGCACGGCGCAGGTCCCCTCACCACTGCACCTCTTGCACTGGTGCTGACAGCGGATGCGGACAAGGCGGATACCTGGATCGAGGACTCCTCCCTTGCTGCCATCGTGTTGCAGCTTATGGCAGAGGAGCTGGGACTGGCATCCTGCTGGATCCAGATGCATCTGCGCAAGGATGAAGGGGACTTCGATGCAGAGGAAAATGTTGCCCGTGTGCTGGGACTTCCCAAGGGGCGGCGCTGCGTTTGCGTTCTTGCCATCGGCTACCGCGCCGAGGAAAAGGAAGCAAATCGCGAGCCTTCGCTGAAGGATCTCCGCATCCACAGACTCTAATGTGATAAAAAGGTGTGCCGACGGCACACCTTTTTTGTTGACGAAATTTCGAGCAGCCCCTATACTCAAAACAAAAACAACAGGAGGCGGCTATGCGCTATCTGGAATCTCACAGCCATGACCCACGCTGGAATCTGGCACTGGAACAGTATCTCTTTGACCATGCGGATCGCAGCTGCGGCTATCTCATGCTCTGGCAGAACGAAAACACCATCGTGGTGGGCAAGTATCAGAACACGGTGGGGGAGATCAACAACGAATATGTCCGCGAGAAGAATATCTCGGTGGTGCGGCGGCTCTCCGGCGGCGGCGCGGTGTATCATGATCTGGGCAATCTGAACTTCACCTTCATCGTGGATGCCAGCGATGCCGAGCGCATCAATTTCCGTATGTTCTGCGAGCCGGTCATGCGTGCCCTTGCTACCTTTGGCGTGACGGCGGAGCTCAGCGGGCGCAATGACATCACCGTGGATGGCAAGAAGATCTCCGGCAATGCCCAGTATCTTCGCGAGGGGAGAGTGATGCACCACGGCACGATCCTCTTTGACTCCGACCCTGCCATCATCGGCAATGCCCTGCGGGTGGATCGGGAAAAGCTGGCATCCAAGGGTGTGAAGTCCGTTGTCAGCCGCGTGACCAATCTCCGCGCCCATCTGCCTGAGGGAACGACCCTTGCGGATTTCAAGGCGCGGCTCGTGGAGGAACTGGGGAAGTCCGAACCCATGGAGCAAATGACCCTTTCGGAGGAAGCCCTTGCCCGCATTGATCAGATCAAGCGGGAACGTTATGACACATGGGAATGGAACTACGGGCGCAGCCCCGGCTACACCGATACCCGCCGCAGACGTATCGAAGGGGTCGGCACGGTGGAAGCAGCGCTCGCCGTGAAGAACGAGGTGATTCGTGAGATCCGCTTCTTCGGCGACTTCTTCGCCGAGGGTGAGGTGTCTGAGTTGGAGCAGAAGCTTGTTGGCTGCCGCTGCGAGAGGGAGGCTCTGTTGGCACGGCTCGCAGATTGCGACTGCGGCACGTATATCAGAAATCTTACGGTTGTGGAGCTGGTAGAACTGCTGCTGGCGTGATGCGAAAATACGGGGCTCCTTCTGTTTTGACAGATCCGGAGCCCTGTTTGTATGTGATGCTATCGGACGTGTCCTGTTCCTTGATGCTGCCAAATCAGTATCCGTAAAGAGGGATTCGGAAAAGCTTGGTTGTGTTTTGAAGAATTTTTTGCTATACTTATTAAGATATGAACAGGAACGGAGGGGCGAGCGTGGAAGAAGAAAAGCTTTGGACAGGTGACAGAGGAGAGCTTTCGGTGGAAGAAGAGCTGCCGGAGGAGGAAGATCCTGCGGGGTACTGGCTCTATGAGCTGCTGCGCCCTCTGGTGACAGCGCTTGCGATTATGACCGTGCTGCTGACTGCGTTTACGCCCATTGTGAGCGTTTCGGGAGAGTCCATGCGGGAGACGCTGCAGGATGACGACCGGATTCTGCTGCTGCGTCCATGGCTCTGCGGTGAGATCGGACATGGCGACATTGTCGTTGTACGGCAGGAGCTCTTTGACAAAGATCCCATCATCAAGCGGGTCATTGCCGTGGGCGGTGAGACGGTGGACATTGACTTCACCCTCGGCGTGGTGAGTGTGGACGGCGTGGTACTGGAAGAGCCCTATATCCGGGAACTGACCTTCCTGGACGAAGGTGTGGAATTTCCCCTGACGGTGGAGGAGGGGCATCTGTTCCTTCTTGGTGATAACCGCAATAACTCTACGGACAGCCGCTATCCCGATATCGGGACAGTGCCGCTGGATCGGGTGATCGGCAAGGCGGCGGTACTGCTGTTTCCCGGCGAGAATGCCGAGGGCGGCGGACGGGATTTCTCCCGCATGGGTCTGATGAACTGACGATATTGAAGAAACTGAGGTGAGCGTATGCAGCTCGATTCCCTGTCCTGGTTCCCGGGACACATGACAAAAACCAAACGCATGGTCGTGGCGGAGATGGGTCACATGGACGCGGTCTGTGAGATCGTGGATGCCCGCATCCCCCGCTCCAGCCGCAATCCCGATGTGGACGAGATGGCGGCGGGAAAGCCCCGCCTGATCGTGCTCAACCGCGTGGATCAGGCTGACCCTGCCGCCACGAAGCGCTGGGCGGAGCATTTCCGCAAGAAGGGCTATGCCGTCATCGAGGTGGATGCCAAGAGCGGCAAGGGAGTGCAGCAGTTTGCCCCCGCCGTGCGGAATCTGCTGAAGGATAAGATCCGCGCCTACGAGGAAAAGGGACAGGTGGGACGTGTGCTGCGTCTCATGGTGCTGGGCATTCCCAATGTGGGCAAGTCCACCTTTATCAATAAGGTCTCCGGGCGCAAGACTGCCAAGGCAGAGGATCGCCCCGGCGTGACCCGCACCAAGCAGTGGGTGCCCATTGACAAGACGCTGGAGCTGATGGACACTCCCGGTATCCTCTGGCCCAAGTTTGAAGATCCCGCCGTGGGAGTGAAGCTGGCATTCACCGGTGCCATCCGTGACGATGTGCTCGACCGTGAGGAACTGGCAGCCCGGCTGCTGGAATACCTTGTGGCACACTATCCCGATGCGGTGCAGCAGCGCTTCAAGATCACCGCTGCAGATGGCGAGAATTGCTTTGAGCTGCTGGAGGCGGCAGGTCGCAAGCGTGGCTTCCTCATCTCCCGGGGCGAGGTGGACTTTGAGCGTATCAGCCGTATTCTCCTCGATGAGTTCCGCGGCGGCAAGCTGGGCGTGTTCACGCTGGAAATGCCGGAGGAAACAGAATGAAGGAATTGACGCACCCTTGGGAGATAGAAGAGCGCTGCTGGACGGAAGGCTATGAAACCGTCTGCGGTGTGGACGAGGCAGGTGCAGGACCTCTTGCGGGACCGGTGTATGCGGCGGCGGTGGTATTGCCGCGGGGACTCGTGATCGAGGGACTGAACGATTCCAAAAAGATTTCGGAGAAGAAGAGAGAACAACTCTTTGATGTGATCTGTGAAAATGCTGTCGCCTATGCCATCACTTCGGTCAGCGAAGGGGAGATCGATGAGATCGATATTTTGAACGCCCGTATGCTAGCCATGGATCGTGCCATCAAGGCGCTTTCTGTCAAGGTGGATTTTGCCCTTGTGGATGGCAACCGCAGCAAGGGCAGCAGCAAGAGCATTGAATGTCCCAACGAAACGGTGGTCAAGGGTGACGCGAAGAGTGCCAGCATTGCCGCTGCATCCATTCTTGCCAAGGTCAGCCGAGACCGCTATGTAGTAGAGGTTCTCGACAAGGAGTACCCGGAGTATGCCTTTGCCAAGCACAAGGGCTACGGCACGAAGCTTCACATGGAAATGCTGGATCGCTTCGGTCCCTGCGATGCCCACCGCAAGACCTTCCTCAAAAAGTGGGAGGCGAAGAAGAAATGACCACCCGTGAAGTGGGGCTCTTCGGTGAAGCGGAGACGGCGAAGTATCTGCGCAGCAAAGGCTACAAGCTCCTTGCCCACAGCTATCGCTGCCGCTTCGGGGAAATTGATCTCATTGCGGAGAAAAAGGGGATGCTCTGCTTTGTGGAGGTGAAGCTCCGCAGCAGCGACGCACACGGGCTTCCCCGTGAGTTTGTGGATGGGCGCAAGCAGGAAAAGCTCCGCAAGACCGCCCGGTGGTATCTTATGGAAAAGAGACTGGATGTGCCCGCCCGCTTCGATGTGGCAGAAGTGACCATCGAGAGCAAGGACATCCTGCGGGTGAAAGAATTTCACTACATCGAAAATGCTTTTTAGTCCAATGGGAGGTGAACACCATGAGCATTCCCTATTTTGACGCCCACTGCGACACCATCAGCCGCAAGAATCTTGTGTCCCTGCGCCGCTATGAGGGGCAGCTGGATCTGGAACGGCTGGGTGCCTTTGCCAGGGCGGGACAGATCTTTGCCATCTTCGCGAACTCTGCGAAGCTTCCGCGGGAGCAGTGGTTTGCGGAGTGTGCACGGCAAAGAGAGATCTTTGTCCGCGAAATGGCGGCAAACGCCGCGCTCGTGACCCACTGCCGTACGGCAGCGGAGGCAGAGGCTGCCTTTGCTGCGGGCAAGGTGGCGGCATTCCTCTCTATCGAGGGAGCAGAGCTGCTCTGCTGCGACCCCGCGTTGCTGCAAACGGCAGAAAGCTGGGGCGTTCGTGCGGTGAATCTTACCTGGAACAATCCCAACGCCATCTCGGGCACCAACTGCCGCGAGAGCGAGCGGGGACTGAGTGAGATCGGTCGCGCCTTTGTGAAGGAAGCGGAGAAGCGGAATATTCGCATTGACGTGTCCCATCTGTCCGACCGCGGCTTCTGGGATCTGATGGAGATCGCGGAAAAGCCCGTCATCGCGTCCCACTCCAACTGCCGCGCCCTTTGCGGTCACTCCCGCAATCTTACGGATGAGCAGATCCGCGCCCTCCGGAAGAACGGCGGCTTCGCGGGAGTGAATGTCTATTCCGATTTCGTGGGTGAGAAGGGCAGCATGGAGGAGCTTGTCGCCCATGTGGAGCATTTCTGGGAGATCGGCGGCGAGGAAATCGTGGGTCTCGGCGGCGACTGGGACGGCTGCGACAGTCTGGCGGGCGGTCTTACAGGCGTGCAGGATTTGCCGCGGCTTTACGAGGCGCTGCTGCGCCGCAATCACAGTGAGAAGCTGCTGGAGAAGCTCTTTGTGGGCAATCTCCTGCGGGTGCTGGGCTGATACACAGCCAAACGGACAGGGGAATGCCCCTGCTTGATTCAGACAGGAGGAAACGCGTATGGCGCTGTACGCCATTGGCGATCTGCACCTTTCCCTTGCGTCCAACAAGCCCATGGACGTGTTCGGCGCAGGCTGGACGAACTATGTCGAGCGCATCCGCGAGGGTTTTGCGGCGCTGACGGAGGACGATGTGACCGTGCTTTGCGGCGATCTCAGCTGGGCGATGGGACTGGAGGAAAGTCTTGCGGATTTTCGCTTTATCAACGCCCTGCCGGGAAAGAAATACATCATCAAGGGCAATCACGACTACTGGTGGAACACTGCCTCGAAGATGAAAAAGTTTTTCGAGGCGAATGGTCTCGCCACGCTGGAAGTGATGCACAATAACTGCTTTCTCTACGGCGATGTGGCGCTGTGCGGCACCCGCGGCTGGTTTTATGAGGAGGATGCGGCGGCAGGCTCTCACAACGATAAAGTCCTGCAAAGGGAACTGGGGCGGCTCGAAACCTCGCTGAAGGCGGCGGGGGAGCGGGAGAAGATTTGCTTCCTTCACTACCCGCCTCTCTACCACGGCTACCGCTGCGAAGAGGTGCTGAAGCTGCTGAAACAGTATGAGGTGAAGCGCTGCTGCTATGGTCATCTGCACGGTCCGTCCCACCGCCTTGCGGTGCGCGGAGCGGCGGAGGGCATCGAGTTTACCATGGTTTCGGCAGATTATCTCAGTTTCTCGCCGAAAAAAATCGCAGATTAATGCAAAAAAGAGTAGAAATTTTCAAATAAAGGTGCTATACTATCAAACTGCACTGATATCTAATCAGAGTAAAACGGAGGAATATTGAAAATGACTGTCAAGAACGTAGAAAAACTGGAAAAGAATCAGGTTGCCCTGACCGTGGAAGTCGGCGCCGAAGAATTCGAAGCTGCTGTTGAGCGCGCTTACAAGAAGCTGCGCGGCAAGATGAATATCCCCGGCTTCCGTCCCGGCAAGGCTCCCCGCGCCATGATCGAGAAGCTCTATGGTGTGGAGATCTTCTATGACGAGGCAGTGGATCAGTCGTTCCCCGCAGCATATATGCAGGCTGTTGTGGAAGCTGATGTCAAGGTCGTGGGTCAGCCTTCCGTGGAGATGGTTGAAATCTCCAAGAACGGTTATACTTTCAAGGCAACCGTCGATGTGTACCCCGAGGTGAAGCTCGGTCAGTACAAGGGCGTGAGCGCTGTGAAGGGCGAAGTGAAGGTCGGCGCAGCTGACGTGAACGCACAGCTCAAGGAGATGGCTGAGCGCGCTACCCGTCTCGCAGTGGTCGATCGCGCTGTGAAGAAGGGCGATATCGCTGTGATCGACTTCGAGGGCTTCGACAATGGCGTGGCATTCGAGGGCGGCAAGGGCACCAACTACGATCTCGAGATCGGCAGCGGCAGCTTTGTTCCCGGCTTCGAGGAGCAGATCGTCGGCATGAAGGCTGGCGAGGAGAAGGATCTGGACATTACCTTCCCCGAGAACTACACTCCCGAGCTCGCAGGCAAGCCTGTTGTGTTCAAGGTCAAGGTCAACGAGGTCAAGGCAAAGGAAGTCCCCGCTATGGACGATGAGTTCGCAAAGGACGTTTCCGAGTTCGAGACCCTGAAGGAACTGAAGGCTGATCTGAAGAAGAAGATCACCGCTGACCGTCAGGCTCAGGTGGATCGCGCATTCGAGGATGCTCTGCTGGATAAGATCGCGTCCGAGATGGAGTGCGATGTGCCCAAGGGCATGATCGAGGAGCAGATCAACGGCATGATGCAGAACTTCAAGGCTCGCATGGAGAGCCAGGGCATTCCCTTTGATCAGTACATGAAGTACACCGGCACCACCGAGGAGAGCATGAGAGCTGAGGCTGCAGGCCCCGCTGAGAAGCAGGTCCGCGTGGCTCTGGCACTGGAAGCTGTGATCAAGGAAGAGAAGCTGGAAGCTACTGCTGAGGAAGTGGAAGCCGAGTACGCTCGCCTTGCCGCTCAGTACGGCATGGAAGTGGATATGGTCAAGCAGTACATCAAGGAAGTGGAGCTGCGTGACCAGCTCTGCCGTGACAAGGCTGTGGATCTGATCGTTGCAAACGCTGTGGCTGAGGCTCCCGCTGAGGACGAGAAGGCAAAGAAGACCAAGAAGTCCAAGAAGGACGAAGAGTCCGACGCAGCTGACGCTGAATAATTAAAGAAATTCGACGCTGTTCGATGGGCAATATCATGGTAGTGCGCTACCATGATATTGTTCTATCATCAGCAAGTCCGGCAGGAGTTGGCTCCTGTTGGACGATTGTGGGATAATGGGAAACCAGTATAAAACAGGAGGTCAAAAGCAAATGAGTTTAGTCCCTTATGTCGTTGAACAGACCAACCGCGGAGAGCGTTCCTATGACATTTTCTCCCGGCTTCTGAATGACCGTATCATCTTCCTTGGGGAAGAAGTGAATGCAACCACCGCATCCCTTGTGGTGGCGCAGCTGTTGTATCTGGAAGCCCAGGATCCCGACAAGGATATCCAGCTTTATATCAATAGCCCCGGCGGCAGCGTGACCGACGGTATGGCAATTTACGACACCATGCAGTATATCAAGTGCGACGTGTCCACCATCTGCGTGGGCATGGCTGCCAGCATGGGTGCGTTCCTGCTCAGCGCAGGCACCAAGGGCAAGCGCATCGCCCTGCCCAACGCCGAGATCATGATCCACCAGCCCTCCGCAGGCACCCAGGGTCAGATCACCGATATGGCGATCCACCTCAAGCGTCTGGAAACCATCAAGAAGCGCATGAACAAGATCATGGCGGAAAACACCGGTCGCAGCATCGAGGAAGTGACCGCAGCCTGCGAGCGCGACAACTTCATGAGCGCGGAAGAGGCAAAGGAATTTGGTCTCATCGACAAGGTCATCTATCAGCGCTGAGGAGAATAGAAAAGCATGGCTGAAGAAAAGAACAAGTCCATTCGCTGCTCCTTCTGCGGAAAGACGGAGCAGCAGGTTCGCCGCATCATTCAGGGTCCCGGCGCACGCATCTGTGATGAGTGCGTCCAGCTCTGCCTGAGCATTCTGGAGGAGGAACTGAATCTTCCCCACAGCAGTGTTCCTGCGGCAGATATCACGCTGGATGGGGAGATCCCCACCCCCCGCGAGATCAAGGAAGTACTGGATCAGTACGTGATCGGTCAGGAGAGTGCCAAGGTGGCGCTGTCCGTGTCCGTTTACAATCATTATAAGCGTATCCTTATGGGCGAAGATGCCTGCGATGACGTGGAACTGCAGAAGAGCAACATTCTGATGATCGGTCCCACCGGCAGCGGCAAGACCCTCTTTGCCCAGACCCTTGCCCGCGTGCTGCAGGTGCCCTTTGCCATTGCCGATGCCACCACGCTGACCGAAGCCGGTTATGTGGGCGACGACGTGGAAAATATCCTGCTGCGCCTGCTGCAGGCAGCGGATTACGATGTAGAGCTGGCAGAGCGCGGCATCATCTATGTGGATGAGATCGACAAGATCGCCCGCAAGAGTGAGAATACCTCCATCACCCGCGATGTTTCCGGCGAGGGTGTGCAGCAGGCTCTGCTGAAGATCCTGGAGGGCACCGTTGCCAACGTGCCTCCTCAGGGCGGTCGTAAGCATCCCCATCAGGAGTTTATTCAGGTCAATACCAAGAATATCCTCTTCATCTGCGGCGGTGCTTTCGACGGCATTGAGAAGATCATTGAGCGCCGCATGAACAAGAAGGGCATCGGCTTTGAGTCCGAGATCCTCAGCAAGAAGGATGTGAACGTCAGCAAGATCCTCAAGGACGTGCAGCCCCACGACATTCTCAAGTTTGGCATCATTCCCGAGCTGGTGGGTCGTCTGCCTGTCGTTGCTCCGCTGGAGGGGCTTGGCAGAGAGGAATTGGTACGTATTCTGACAGAGCCCAAGAATGCTCTTGTCAAGCAGTATCAGAAGCTGTTCTCCTTCGACGATGTGGAGCTGCGCTTTACCCCCGATGCGCTGGAAGCTGTGGCAGACAAAGCCATCGAGCGCAACATCGGCGCAAGAGGTCTGCGCGCCGTGATGGAAGGTCTGCTGACCGATGTCATGTTCGAGATCCCCTCCGATCCCACCATTACTGCGGTGAAGATCACGGCAGAGGTGGTGCGCGGTGAGGAGAAGCCCGTGTTTATCCGCGCTGAGGGTTCTGAGCCCGCGCAGGAAGAGAATGCAGGCTGATTTTACAGCGAACATCAAGAGGGGATGAGTCGTTTTCCACAGGGGGCAGGGAGCTTTCTTTTCCTGCTGCCCGAAAGCGGCCCGTCCTCTCTTTTTTTCTAAAAGCAAAAGAGGTGTTACATACAATGTCGATCAAGG
>JAFVXA010000056.1 GCA_017501355.1 Oscillospiraceae bacterium | reverse complement strand
GGTATGTTCTCCATGATGAACTACTACCTGCCCCTGAACGGCATGGCCTCCATGCACTGCTCCGCCAATACCGACATGAACGGTGAGAACACCGCTCTGTTCTTCGGTCTTTCCGGCACCGGCAAGACCACCCTTTCCACCGACCCCAAGCGTCTGCTCATCGGCGATGACGAGCACGGCTGGGACGATGAGGGCGTGTTCAACTTCGAGGGCGGCTGCTATGCCAAGGTCATCAACCTCGACAAGGATGCTGAGCCCGATATCTACAACGCCATCAAGCGCAACGCTCTGCTGGAGAACGTGACCGTTGACGCCGACGGCAAGTGCGATTTCGCTGATAAGTCCGTCACCGAGAACACCCGTGTCTCCTACCCCATTGATCACATCGAGAAGATCGTCCGCCCCGCTTCCAAGGGTCCCGACGCACAGAACGTGATCTTCCTTTCCGCTGACGCATTCGGCGTTCTGCCTCCTGTGTCCATCCTCACTCCCGAGCAGACCCAGTACTACTTCCTCTCCGGCTTCACCTCCAAGCTCGCAGGTACCGAGCGCGGCATCACCGAGCCCACTCCCACCTTCTCTGCTTGCTTCGGTCAGGCATTCCTCGAACTGCACCCCACCAAGTACGGTGAGGAGCTGGTGAAGAAGATGGAGAAGTCCGGCGCAAAGGCATACCTCGTCAACACCGGCTGGAACGGCACCGGCAAGCGCATCTCCATCAAGGATACCCGCGGTATCATTGATGCCATCCTCGACGGTTCCATCCTCAAGGCTGAGACCAAGACCATCCCCTACTTCAACCTCGAGGTTCCCACTGAGCTGCCCGGCGTGGACACCAACATCCTCGATCCCCGCAACACCTATGCTGACGCTTCCGAATGGGAGACCAAGGCAAAGGATCTGGCTTCCCGCTTCGAGAAGAACTTCGTCAAGTACACCGGCAACGATGCAGGCAAGGCTCTCGTCGCTGCAGGTCCCAAGGCAGAATAAGTCCTTACATAACATAACAAAAAGACCGCCGATTGAGGCGGCTCCATAAGACAGCATCAAGAAGGCGAACAGCAATCCGAAAAGGATTGTCGTTCGCCTTCTTTTGTGTCATTTCGCAGCGCACAACAGCAGGCGAATCGACAAACAGTGGGCAATCTGTTTCAAGGAACACAAAGCGACTATTCCCTTGCAAAAGGCACAGCGGGTGCGCTGCAAAAAGGCTTGCAGCGAGTAGCAGAAGCAGGCGGTAATACATTTGCTTTTGCAGAGGATGCCGTACTGGCTCCGTTTGAACTGGCGTTCGGTCGGGATTTGGGTGAAATCTCGGACAATGCGCCTCTCAACCGCTGGGCACAGAAATCACCGCCGATTCGGTATCTGCCCGCTACACAGAACTGGAACGAAAGTACCTTGATGGCTCCATCTCTCCCCAAGAAGCGGACGAGCTGTGGAGATTGGAGCGGATGCAGGGACAGGCTGATACAGCAAACGAGAGTGTGCGCAATGATTTAGATACAAAGGGAGGTGTGTTGAAAAAAGATGTGCCTTATCAAGAGTGGTACGACCCAAAAGAAACTTTTAAAATTCCATTATACCATAGAAGAGTAACCAAGGACGGAAGAACAATAATCGATAAGCCGACATATCAAAAAATCACAAAACGCATAACTAAAAAGGGTGCATTTATTACAACTGCTGATGAAAAGTGGTTAAAAAGACTTGAAGACCAAGGTGCGACTGCGGTTACAATTGGGGATAATATAATACTTAGACCCGATGCAACAGTTACAGAAGTGTTGGAAGAAGTCTATCATTTTGAACAAAACAAGAAAAAGCTGAACCATCAGTGGGAACATAGCGTTATGAGAACGCTTAATGAAATAGATGCTCAGAAATACTTGATAGCGGTTGCGGATAAATATAAAATACCATTAAAAGAACGAGAAGAAACACTTGCTTTGCTGAAAAAATACGAAGAAGAACTTGAACAACACCGAAAGGATGGGCACTATTATGATTAAAATTGTTGATCTTGAAAAGATTGATTCAATCAGTGTTCTTTTTTTGGATTCCGACCTTCCAAGAGCAGGTTGGAACAAGGTGGTGATTGACGGAATAAAATATGCTCCTATTCCTGTTTATGACATGGAAAAAGTGGTCGCAGTTGTTGGAGATGGTTTTTACTGTGGGCAGGAAGTTGAATTCTTGTATGAGGTTTAAAGTAATATGTGGAAAGGAAAAGTTATCGATGAACTAATCGCGAGCACTTCTATACGGTATTTCCCCGTATGTGTGCTCCGCGAGACAATGACAGCACCCAAACCCACGAGGTTTGGGTGCTCTTGCGTCACTGCGTTCCGAACAAGAACCTGCAGTTCTTGCGCCTGCGGCTATCTTTGCAGGAATGCGATAAGGAAACGGGTTGCCCCAATTTTCTCATCGCATTCTCAGTGTGCGAATGTTGGCATTTAAACTGAGAGACGGCATGACTACGCTCATGCCGTCTCTTAACCTGTCTTATCGAGCAACTCCCATTGGCGGTCTTTTTGTGTTTCAGCGAGATCCCCCGTTCGGGAAATCTGTTTACAGGAAAATGTACTTCAAAATAAACAGCAACGCCAGCACGTACATCAGCGGTGTGACCTTCTTTGCCTTGCCGGTCACAGTGTTGAGAATCACATAGGAGATGATGCCGAGACTGATGCCCTCGGAAATGGAGTAGAACAGGGGCATGGCGATGATGGCGATGTAGGCGGGGATAGATTCGTCCAGATTGTCAAAGCGGATTTCGGTAACGGAGCTGACCATCAGGAAGCCCACCATGATGAGAGCGGGAGCGGTGGCAAAGGACGGAATGGCGATGAAAATGGGAGCAAAGAGGGTGCTCAGCAGGAAGAGAAGACCAGAGGTGAGTGCCGTGAGACCCGTGCGACCACCGGCGCTGACACCGGAGGCGGACTCTACAAAGGTGGTCACGGTAGAGGTGCCGAGAATGGCGCCTGCGGTGGTGCCGATGGCATCCGCCATGAGTGCGGGCTTGATGCCGGGCAGGTGTCCTTCCTCATCCAGCATGTCCGCCTTGGTGGCGACACCGATCAGTGTGCCGAGGGTATCAAACAGGTCCACAAACAGGAAGGAAAAAATCACAACGATGAAGTCCAGCAGCCGGAACTGGGAGAAGTCCATCCGGAAACACTGACCGAAGGTTTTGCCCAGTGCGGAAAAATCGGCAGAGATGAATTCGGTGGGAATGAGAGAGTAAAAACCGGCGTCGGGCGTGGGGACATAGAGACCCGTCAGCTGGCAGAGAATACCCAACAGCCATGTGGCGAGGATGCCCACAAGGATGGAGCCCCGCACATTCTTGATGTGCAGCGCTGCGGTGATCAGCGTGCCGATCAGCGCCAGCAGGGCGCAGATGCCGTGGGTGGAGAAATTCTCGGTGAAGCTCGTGATGGTGACAAGGGTGGAGGAGTCCACCGCAAGACCTGCGTTCTGCAGACCGATGAATGCGATAAAAAGACCGATACCTACCGAGACACCCCGCTTCAGCGTGAGAGGGATGGCGTTGAAAATGGCTTCGCGGACATTGGTGAGAGACAGAATAATGAAGATAATGCCTTCGGCAAAGACTGCCAGCAGCGCCATCTGCCAGCTATAGCCAAAGCCCAGCACCACCGTGTAGGCAAGGTAGGCATTCAGACCCATACCTGCCGAGAGAACGAAGGGCAGATTTGCCATAAACGCCATGCAGCAGGTGCCGATGAAGGAGGCGATGGCAGTGGCAATGAGCACCGCCGAGGGGTCCATGCCCGCATCTGCAAGGATGCTGGGGTTCACCGCAAGGATATACGCCATGGTCATGAAGGTGGTGATACCAGCCATGACCTCGGTTTTGACTGTCGTGTTGTTTTTTGAGAGCTTAAAGATTTTTTCCAACATAATAAATCCCTCTTTTTTTGATGGTTTCTCAGTCTGTAAGTTCCAGCAGCACAGGGCAATGGTCGCTGCCCATGATCTCGTGGAGAATTTCCGCCCGCTTGATGCGGCTGCGCAGGCGCTCGGAGACAATGAAATAGTCGATTCTCCACCCCACGTTCCGCTCTCTTGCCTTCATGCGGTAGCTCCACCAGCTGTAAGCATCGGTGCGGTCGGGCCAGAGGGCGCGGAAGCTGTCCACAAAGCCTGCGGCAAGCAGTTCCGTCATCTTGCCCCGCTCCTCGTCGGAGAAGCCTGCGGAGAAATGGTTGGTCTTGGGGTTCTTGAGGTCGATCTCCTCATGGGCAACGTTCAGATCGCCGCAGAGGATCACGGGCTTGACCTTGTCAAGCTCACAGAGGTACTCCCGCAGGCTGTCCTCCCACTCCATGCGGTAGGAAAGGCGCTTGAGCTCGTCCTGCGAATTGGGGGTGTAGCAGCAGACAAGGTAGAAGTCCTCGTATTCTGCGGTGATGATGCGCCCTTCGTGGCGGTGGACCTCCTCGCCGTGGTCAAAGGTCACGGAAAGGGGCCTCACGCGGGTGATGACCGCCGTGCCCGAATAGCCCTTCTTGTCGGCACTGTTGAAGAACATCTCGTAGCCGTCGATGGTGAAATTCACCTGCTCCGGCTGCAGCTTCGTCTCCTGCAGGGAGATCACGTCCGCGTCAATGCCCGCGCAGAAGTCGAGAAAGCCCTTGCCCAGCACCGCGCGCAGACCGTTGACGTTCCAGGATACCAGTTTCATGTGCAAAACCCCTTTCGATATCCAAAGTTTTTCGTAGTTTCCCCGATTATAGCAAAAAAATGGGCAAGAAGCAATTGCGAAACCGCGAAAGCTGGGGTATTATAAAAGTTACGGTATCAATGACATTGTGGAGAAAGGGTGACAGCGTGAGCGCAAAGCGATCCATGCGGAACATGACCGAGGGCAGCTGCTGGAAAAATATCCTGCTGTTCGCTCTGCCGATGCTGGCGGGAAATCTCCTGCAGCAGGCGTACAATCTGGTGGATAGCTGGGTCGTCGGCAACTATGTGGGCGACGGCGCACTTGCGGCAGTGGGCGTGGCGTTCCCGGTGCTGTTTCTCTTCATCTCTCTCTTTCAGGGCATCAGCACGGGCAGCACCGTGGTCATCTCCCAGTTCTTCGGCGCGCAGCGCATGGACCGGGTGAAGGATGCGGTGACGACCACCTATACGGCGTTTCTTGTGGTCATTGCACCGCTCACCATTGTGGCAGTGGCGGTGGTAGAACCCCTGCTGATCCTGCTGAACATCGACATGAGTGCCTTTGCCGAGGCAAAGACCTATATGGTCATCGTCTGCGCGGGTCTCATCGGCAATGTGGGCTACAATGTGAACGCGGGCATCCTCCGCGGTCTCGGTGACAGCCGCACGCCGCTGCTGCTTCTCATGATCTCCACGGTGATCAACGTGGTGCTGGATCTTCTGACGGTCATTGTCTGGCAGATGGGCGTCGCGGGTGTTGCATACGCCACCATCATCGCCCAGACTGCCAGCTGGCTCTTCGGCATTTTCTATATCAACCGAAAGTATCCGGAGATCCATCTGAGCCTTCGTTTCTTCACTGTGGACGAAAAGGGCTTCCGCTTTCACTGGGACCATGAGCTGCTGCGGCAGATCATCCGCATCGGATTGCCTGCGGGTATGCAGACAGGACTGGTCTCCATCGGCATCATGGCGGTGATGGGTCGCGTCAACAGCTACGGCGAAGCCTACACTGCTGCCTACAACGTGGGGCAGAAGCTGGACGGCATTGCCATCATGCCCATTCAGTCTATCGCGGCGGCAGCCACCGCCTTTGTGGGGCAGAATATGGGCGCGAACAAGCCCGAGCGCGTGAAGAAAGGCACTGCGGCTACTCTTATCATGGTGGTGATCTGGTCGCTGATGGTGGATGCGCTGATCCTGCCCTTCCGCGAGAGCCTTGCATCCCTCTTTACCGATACCCCCGAAGTCATTCGCGTCTGCGGACAGTATGTGGGGGCGCTGCTTCCCTTCTATCCCTTCTTCGGCACCATGTTCTCTCTCAACAGCATCATGCGCGGTGCGGGCGAGAGTATGGTTCCCATGCTGATCGCCTTTGTCGGTCAGATCCTCTGCCGTGTGCCTGCGGTGTATCTGATGGCGCACTTCTTCGGTCCCGACTATATGTTCCTCGGCTTCCCTGCGGGCTGGGTGGTGGGCTCGATCCTTGCGGCGGCGTATTATCGCAGCGGCAGGTGGAAGCGCCACGGCAGCCTTGCGGCAAAATAATTTGTAGATTCCGACATCCCTTCCATTCGGGGATGCCGTCAATAAAGGAGAAAAAACCATGGAAAAGAAAACCTTCTATATCACTACCCCCATCTATTACCCCAGCGATAAGCTCCACATCGGTCACACCTACTGCACCGTGGCAACCGACACCATGGCGCGCTATAAGCGCCTGACCGGTTACGATGTCTGCTTCCTCACCGGCACGGACGAGTACGGTCAGAAGATCGAGAACAAGGCAAAGGAAGCCGGCGTCACTCCCCAGCAGTTCGTGGACAACATCGTGGAGGGAGAGAAGGGTATTCTGGATCTCTGGAAGCTGATGAACATTTCCAACGATCGCTTCATCCGCACCACCGACGATTACCATGTGGAAGCGGTGCAGAAGATCTTCCGCAAGATGTACGAAAAGGGCGACATCTATAAGGGCTCCTACAAGGGCAAGTACTGCACCCCCTGCGAGAGCTTCTGGACCGAGAGCCAGCTGGTGGACGGCAAGTGCCCCGACTGCGGCCGCGAAGTGGTGGACGCAGAGGAGGAAGCATACTTCTTCCGTCTCTCCAAGTACGCCGAGCGCGTGCAGCGCCTGCTGGAGGACACCGATTTCCTGCAGCCTGCCTCCCGCGTCAACGAAATGGTGAACAACTTCATCAAGCCCGGTCTCGAAGACCTCTGCGTCAGCCGCACCAGCTTCACCTGGGGTGTGCCCGTGGACTTCGATCCCGGTCATGTGGTCTATGTCTGGGTGGATGCCCTCTTCAACTACACCACCGCCCTGGGTCTGCTCAACGACAAGCGCGACGGCTATGATAAGTACTGGCCCGCTGACGTGCACTTTGTCGGCAAGGAGATCGTCCGCTTCCACTCCATCATCTGGCCCGCTATGCTCATGAGCATGGAGATGCCCCTGCCCAAGCAGGTCTACGGTCACGGCTGGCTCGTCATGGACGGCGGCAAGATGAGTAAGTCCAAGGGCAATGTGGTCGATCCCTATATCCTTGCGGAAATGTTCGGTGTGGATGCGCTGCGCTTCTTCCTGCTGCGCACCTTCCCCTTCGGCAGCGACGGTAACTTCTCCAACGAGCTGCTGATCTCCGCCATCAACACCGACCTTGCCAACGACCTCGGTAACCTCGTCTCCCGCACCACCGCCATGGTGGAGAAGTACTTCGGCGGCACCCTTCCCGCTGAGCGCGAGGCGGCTGAACTGGACAACGAGCTGCTCGGCATGGTCGCAAGCCTCCGCGAGCGCTATGAGGCACAGATGGAGAAGTATCAGTTCCAGAACGCACTGGAGGAGATCTTCAAGTGCATCCAGCGTGCCAACAAGTATATCGACGAGACCGCTCCCTGGGTCCTCGCCAAGAGCGAGGAGGGCAAGACCCGTCTCGCTACCGTCATGTACAACCTGCTGGAGACTGTCCGCATCTGCACCATCCTGCTGACCCCCTTCATGCCCGAGAGCTGCGGCAAGATCTTTGCCCAGATCGGCGCAGAGGAAGCCGTGCAGACCTGGGACAGCGCTGCTGCCTTCGGCGGTCTCAGCGCTACCGCTACCGTCCACAAGGGCGATGCTGTGTTCCCCCGTATCGACGCGGAGAAGGCACTCGCTGAGCTCTCCGCTCTGCAGGAGGCACAGAAGAAGGCAGCGCTGCCTGCCCTCGAGATCGAGCCCTATGCTGAGGAGAAGGTGGACTTCGAGACCTTCTGCAAGTCCGACTTCCGCGTGGTGAAGGTGAAGGCTTGTGAGAACGTCAAAAAGAGCGATAAGCTGCTGAAGTTCACCCTCGATGACGGCACCGGCACTGACCGCCAGATCCTCTCCGGTATTGCGAAGTACTATAAGCCCGAGGAGCTTGTGGGCAAGACCCTCGTTGCCATCGTGAACCTGCCCCCGAGAAAGATGATGGGTCAGGAAAGTTGCGGTATGCTGATCTCCGCTGTGCACAAGGAGCAGGGTGAGGAAAAGCTGAACCTGCTGATGGTGGACGATAAGATTCCTGCTGGCGCAAAGCTCTGCTGATTTCCAAAAAGTGCAAGCACTTTTTGGAGATTGCAGTCCTCTGCAGCGCACGGCTTCGCCGCACGTTTGAGGACTGAGAAGTGTTTTTCGCCACGTACACGCCGCGGCGAAAAACGTATTGAAAATTCGCCTACGGCGAAGGGATAAAACAATAAACAGGACTGCCCTTGCGAAAGGGGCAGTCCTGTTTTATAATGTGGAAAAGCACAAAAAGGAGAATTTGTATGCTCTTTGAGACCCATGCACATTATGATGACGAACAGTTTGACGCTGACCGCGACGAGCTTCTTTCTTCCCTTGCAGATGGCGGCGTTGGCTTGGTGGTGAACCCCTCGGTCACCGCGGAAAACGCGAAAAAAGTCCTCGCCATGGCAGAGAAATATCCCTTTTTCTATGCCGGCGTGGGTGTCCATCCCGAAAATTGCGCGAATTATGACGAACATGAGCTGGCGCAGCTTCGCGAACTGGCGCAGCATCCCAAGTGCGTTGCCATCGGTGAGATCGGATTGGACTACTACTGGGAGGAAAATCCCCCCCGCGAGTTTCAGCAGCGGGTCTTCCGCGAGCAGATGGAGCTTGCCCGTGAGCGGAACCTGCCTGTCATCGTTCATGACCGCGAAGCCCATGCCGACAGCCTGACTATCGTCAAGGAATTCCCGGAGGTGAAGGGTGTGTTCCACTGCTACAGCGGCAGCGCCGAAATGGCAAAGGAGCTGCTGAAGCTCGGCTGGATGATCTCGTTTACAGGTGTTGTGACCTATAAAAATGCCCGCAAGACCGTGGAGGCGGCAGAGGTGGTGCCCCTTGACCGTCTCATGATCGAGACGGATGCCCCCTATATGTCCCCTGTCCCTCGCCGCGGCACCCGCAACGACAGCTGCAACCTCATCTACATTGCGGAAAAGCTCGCTGAGATCAAGGGCATCAGCACCGAAGAAATGATCCGCATCACGGAAGAAAACGCAAAGCGCTTCTTCGGCATCAAGTGACGAAAAACAAGAAAAAGACCGCCGATCGGCGGTCTTTTTTGCTCAGTTTATACTTCGAGATACGCCGCAAGCAGCTTCAGCGTGTTGTGCACACCGTCGATGTGGCTGCGCTCATAGCCGTGGCTGGCGTAGACACCGGGACCGATGAGCCCGTGGCGAATGTCGTGACCGGCGCTGAGGGTGGCTTCCACGTCGGAGCCGTAGTGAGGGTACACATCCACAGCGTAGTCTGCCCCTGCCTTTTTGGCGGCGGCGATGAGGGCACCCACCACGTCATAGCTGTAAGGACCGCCGGAATCCTTGGCACAGATGGAGACCTGCTTTTCCGTACACTGCAGTCCCTCACCCACGCAGCCCATGTCCACGCTGATGGCTTCGGTGACACCTGCGGGGACGCTTGCCGCGCCGCCGTGACCCACCTCCTCATAGACCGTCACATGGGCATAGACCTGTCTCGCGGGAACAGACCCGCTGTCGCGGAGATACTTCGCAAGCCCCAGCAGAATGCCCACAGAGAGCTTGTCGTCGAGGAAGCGGCTTTTGATATAGCCAGAAGCGGTGACGCGGGTGCGGGGCTCAAAGCAGACCATGTCGCCCACCTCAATGCCGAGGGCGCGGACATCCTCTGCGGACTTCACGTCCTCGTCGAGAAGAATTTCTGTGGTGTCGAAGCTGCGCTTGGTTGCACCGTACTCCCCGTTGACGTGGACGGAGGCGTTGATGAGCTGCAGCGTACCCTCATAGACCTTGCCGGCGCGGGTGTAGACGCGGACATTCTCCGTCTCGCCGTTCTCGGCGCGCATACCGCCGAGATTGGTGATGCGGATGCGACCGCTGCTCTTGATCTCTGCCACCATGGCGCCGAGGGTATCGGCATGGGCTTCCAGCAGCAAGCCGTTGTCCTGTTCCGCACCGCCGAGATCCACCAGCACGCCCCCCTTTTTCGTGCGGGCGCAGGGAAAGCCAAGGGCGGTGAAGGACTGCTCCACCCAATCGGCAGCGGCAGCGGTGAAGCCGGAGGGGCTGTCAATGGCAAGCAGCTCGCAGGCGGCATCGGTGGCAAACTGCGCATAAGAACGATCCATAGAAATTCTCCTTTGCACGCCCTTGCGGGCGGAATTTATTGAAAACAGTATAGCATTGCGGCGGCAGAGTTTGCAATCACCCCTTGCGCAATTCCGACGCAGGCATCATAATGAAAACAGATAACAAAACAGGAGAGGGGCGTTTTTATGAATCATTTTGACGCGATCCGCGAAAAGCTCGACCAGTACGGCATCGACGGTATGCTGCTGACGGAGGAGCACAACCGTTTCTACGCCTGCGGCTTTGCCTCCACGGGCACCGACGGCATCTGCCTTGTGACGAAGCAGGCGAATTACTACTTCACCGATTCCCGCTACACCGTGGCGGCGGAGCGGGAGATCGAAAACGCCGCCATCGCCATCACCAGCCCCGAGCGGGGCTATACGGTGCTGCTGAACGAGGTCATCCGCATGGAAAACCTGCAGATCCTCGGCTTTGACGAGGAAGCGATGACTGTGGCAGACTATAACAAATACAAGGAAAAGCTGGACTGCGAGCTGCTGGGCGCAAGCAAGCTCATGACGGAGCTTCGCATGGTGAAGGATGAGGAAGAGATCCGCAGACTTACCAAAGCCCAGCGTATTTCGGAGAAAGCCCTTGCAGAGGTGCTGGAGTTCATCCGCCCCGGCGTGACGGAAAAGGAGATCGCGGCGAAGCTGAAGTATCTCATGGAGATTTACGGCGCGGAGAAGGAGGGCTTTGACCCCATCGTGGTGGCGGGTGAAAACGGCGCCATGCCCCACGGTGTACCCAGTGACAAGCCCGTGCAAAACGGCGAGTTCATTACCATGGACTTCGGCTGCATCGCAGAGGGCTATCGCTCCGACATGACCCGCACGGTGGCGCTGGGGTATGTGACGGAGGAGATGCGGGAGGTCTATGAGACGGTGCTGCGGGCGCAGACGGAAGCCATCGCCGCCACCGCCGCAGGCAAGACTGGCAAGGAGATCGACGGCATTGCCCGCAAGATCATCACCGACGCGGGCTACGGCGAATATTTCGGTCACAGCTACGGTCACGGTGTGGGCGTGGAGATCCACGAAGCGCCGGGCGTTGGCTCGAAGAGCACCACGCCCCTGCCCGCCGGCGCTGTCACCAGTGCCGAGCCCGGCATCTATCTCCCCGGCAAGTTCGGCGTGCGCATCGAGGATGTGGTGGTGATTCGGGAGGGCGGCTGCGAAAATCTGGCTCTTGCGCCGAAAAATCTCATCATTCTTCACGAAATCCCCTTGCCTACCGCATAAAAGAGTGCTACACTGAAATAAATACTGCGCGTTCATTGGTGTTCACGGATTTTTCCGTAACATATATCATCCAATTGCCCGCCCGGCGCTCCACCTTTGTCGTCGTGCGGAGTAAAAAAAGGAGGAACAAGTTCCCCGGACTTGGGGTGCGGCAGCGTGGAGACCTGTCGCAAGGCACGGTCGGTTTTGCTCCGACAGTGTGAAGTGTGCGGGCGGAGGCTCGCGGACTGAAGTCAAGTAGTATGGCAGATGTTATTCTCAGAGGCGTAAAGAAGATCTATCCCCACAGCAAGGACGAGAAGAAGAAGGTCAAGAAGGCCGGCGCAGGCGACAAGCCCAGCGAGGACAAGGCTAAGCTGCAGGTGACTGAGCAGGGCGTTATCGCCGTGCAGGAGTTCAACCTGGAGATCAAGGACAAGGAATTTATCGTGCTCGTCGGTCCTTCCGGCTGCGGTAAGTCCACCACCCTTCGCATGGTCGCAGGTCTCGAAGAGATCTCCGAAGGCGAGCTGATCATCGACGGCAAGGTCGTCAACGATGTCGCTCCCAAGGATCGCGATATCGCCATGGTCTTCCAGAGCTACGCTCTGTATCCCCACATGACCGTGTATGACAACATGGCATTCTCCCTGCAGCTGAAGAAGGTTCCCAAGGATGAGATCGACAAGAAGGTCCGCGAGGCTGCTGAGATCCTGGACATCACCCAGTATCTCGATCGTAAGCCCAAGGCTCTCTCCGGTGGTCAGCGTCAGCGTGTCGCGATCGGCCGCGCGATCGTGCGTAACCCCAAGGTCTTCCTCATGGACGAGCCTCTGTCCAACCTCGACGCAAAGCTCCGTAACCAGATGCGCAGCGAGATCATCAAGCTGCGTCAGCGCATCGACACCACCTTTATCTACGTCACCCACGACCAGACCGAAGCTATGACCCTCGGCGATCGTATCGTCATCATGAGAAACGGCTTCATCCAGCAGATCGGCACTCCTCAGGAAGTGTTCCATCATCCTGCAAACCTGTTCGTCGCAGGCTTCATCGGTATGCCTCAGATGAACTTCTTCGATGCAGAGCTGGTGGTCGAGGACGGCAAGTACTTCGTCAACGTCCACGGCGTGAAGATCGAGCTGTCCGAGCAGAAGCAGGCTAACCTCCGCGCTAAGGGCGTGGTGGCACAGCCCGTCACCATGGGCGTCCGTCCCGAGCACGTCACCCTCGCTGAGAGCGGTGTTGCCGGTCACGTGGACGTGTCCGAAATGATGGGCAGCGCAGTGCACCTGCACGTCAACGCTGACGGCCGCGACGTGGTGGTCATCGTCCAGATCAAGGACGGCGCAGTCAACCACGATCTCGAAATGGGCGCAGACATCCACCTGACCTTCGACGGCAGCGTGGTGCACGTCTTCAGCAAGGAAACCGAGATGAACCTCGAGTTCTAAGATACATAAGGAAAAGCGGCGGTGTAAACCGCCGCTTTTTTGCGTAAACAAAAGGAGCGCCGTAGCGGCGCTCCTTTTGTTCGTTTAGAAGTAAATGAAAACATCGCTGTGTTCCTGTACCTTGCCGCCATTGGGGTCGATGGCGTAGGAATCCCGGATGCGGACATAAATGAGGTCATAGTTTTCCAGTGAGGAATGGGGGACGAAATAGAACGCCTCGCTCTCTCCTGCCTGCGGATGCACGACGCGGAGAAGGTTTTGGTTGAAGCCTTCGTGCTGACCGTTCTTCAGTGTCCAGAGCTGGATGTTGCGGTGAGCGTCGTTGGTGAAACGGATGCGATACAGACGACCGCCCACGACATCCGCATACTCCACCGACTCAAATTTGAAATCCGCAACCTCGTAGCTGTCGTCAACATAGTAGTTGTTTTCGGGTCGATCGTCTTTGTCCTCTTTATTAAGGCTTTCGACCTGCTGGAACTTCACAGGTGAGCCGCTTTCTGTCAGCTGCAGATAGCCCATGAAGATAAAATAGTCAACAGGACCGTTCTTGCCATCCTCTGCGGGACTGATGAGCAGACAGGGATATTCCTTGAAGAGACTCTTGCTTACCTTGCAGGTGAATACGCCGTTTGCGGCAGAGGTATCAAAGCGAAGCATGTCACCCATGCCGCCTTCACCGGGAATGCCTGCGGGGCATACCAGGAATTTTTTAACGTTACCGCTGTAGTTCACACGGATATAGATATTCTCGCCACCGTCAGCGTATTCAAAGCTCTTGAGTTGGAAGCTTTTGAGCTGATTGAAATAGCCTCTTGCCTGATAATAGGCGGAGTCGATGGTTTTGAATGTCAGGTCAGCGGGAACGGTATCCCCTGTGTCGGGGGTGGGGCTGACAGCAGTTTCGGGCACAGCACCGTCCGCTTTCAGTTTTTCCAGGAGAGTGGTTTCCGTGCCGCTGACCTTGGCGGAGAGTGCGCCGTAGGAAACTTCTGCAATGCCGCTGCGGAGGAACGAACCTGCGTTCGCGGCGTTATACTCGCCCTTGGTGATGCCGAGGGAATCGGAGAACTCCCAAGCAGTGCTCACGGCAAAATCCTTGCCCGACTCATAGCCCATGGCACGGAGCACAAAGGTGATGTACTGATTGGCGCGGATGGGGTTGCCGCCGCCGAAGGTGGTGGCAGAGGTGCCATTGGTCAGCTTGTTTGCGTAGGCATAGCCGATGTAGGGATAGGCGGCGGAAGCTTTGGAGACATCTGTAAAGGGAATGTCCCAAGTTCCGGCGAGAGCTTCCTCCTCCTTGCCGAGCAAGCGTACCAGCATGATGACTGCCTGATTGCGGGTAGGGGTCTGGTCGAGGGCGAAATTGGGCGAGCCGTCGGGCAGCGTACCGTTGCCACGGAACAGTCCCAGTTCATACAGCGCTTCTGCCGCCTGCTGTGCCTCGGGAGATGCGGCACTTGCCGCAGGAATGAGACTGCAAAGCAGCACCAGTGTCAGGAGCAGAGAGAACAGTTTTTTCATAGGAAAACCCTCCTTTGTAAGCGATACCCTTATTATACTCCAAGTGAAAACATTTGTCCACGAAAAGAAGGGGGGAGGTTTTCCTCGTTAAGAATATATGGTACAATGGTGGCAACGAATTTGAAAAAGAGGAGTGACGCAAATGCTGCTCATTAAAAACGCCTATATCAAGACCATGGTGAGTGACGATATCGAAAACGGCTGCATCCTGCTGGATGATGCGGGCAAAATTGCGGCAGTGGGTGTGGACATTGCTGCTCCCGAGGGCTGTACTGTCATCGACGCGGAAGGTCGCCTTGTGACCCCCGGCTGCGTGGATGCCCACTGCCATATCGGTCTCGATAACGAAGCCATGGGCTGGGAGGGCATGGACTACAACGAGATCGTGGAGCCGCTGACCCCGCAGATGCGCGCCATCGACTCCATCAATCCTATGGACGAAGCCTTTGCCAATGCCATCGCGGGTGGTGTGACCGCTGCCGTCACCGGACCCGGCAGCGCCAACGTGGTGGGCGGCAGCTTTGCTGCCATCAAGCTTGTGGGCAAGCGCATCGACAATATGATCATTAAGCACCCTGCCGCCATGAAGTGCGCCTTCGGCGAGAATCCCAAGCGCTGCTACGGACAGGGCATGAAGAAGAGCCCCATGACCCGCATGGCGACCGCTTCCCTGCTGCGGGAGCTGCTGTTCAAAGCCCGCCGTTACATGGAAGATAAGGATGCGGGCAAAGACCCCGCTTTCGACATGAAGCTGGAAGCCATGCTCCCCGTCATGCGAGGCGAGATCCCCTTGAAGGCACACGCCCACCGCGCGGACGATATCCTGACCTCCATCCGCATTGCCAAGGAGTTCGGTGTGAAGCTGACCCTTGACCACTGTACCGATGGTGCCCTCATCGCGGAGGAGCTGGCGGCAGAGGGCTATCCTGCCTTTGTGGGTCCCACCTTCGGCAACAAGAGCAAGATCGAGCTGAAGAACAAGAGCTTTACCACCCCCGCCGTGCTCCACGCGGCAGGCGTAGCGGTGAGCATCATCACCGATGCACCTGTGATCCCTCTGCAGAATCTGCCTCTCTGCGCAGCGCTTGCGGTGGACGCGGGTCTCGACACCGAGACCGCATGGCGTGCCATCACCATCACCCCTGCGATTTCCACGGGCATCGGTGAGCGCGTGGGCAGTCTCGAGGTCGGCAAGGACGCAGACGTGGTCATCTGGACCGCAGACCCCATGACCACCGTGGGCGCAAAGGCATATACCACTATTGTGGATGGTAAAATTGTATATCAGGCATAAAAAGACGGCGGAGCACTGCTCCGCCGCTTTTTTCGTTCAGTCCGGGTAAGATTTCTCTTCCTCGGCAAGATAAAGTTCCTCACACTTTTGCTGTGCCGCAACCAAGATTTGAGAGGCTTCTTCCATCTGCCGCAAAGCCTTCTCCGAAGCGCGTACCATGGTGAGATACATTTCCTTATAATCGGGCATTCGACCGTCTCCTTACTGCTGGATATTAACCGATATTGGTTAATATTAATGTATACCGTTTTCGGTTAACATTCAAGTAGAAAGTGAGGCTTGGATGTTATGATTTCATACGATAACCTGTGGAATGTCATGAAAGAAAAAGGAGTCTCACAATATACGCTGATCAAGAAGCACAACATCAGCCCTGCGCAGATCACCCGCTTGAAGCGGAACGAGAGCGTCAGCACGCACACCATTGAAGTGTTCTGCAAAATACTTGGCTGCCAAGTGGGCGACATCATGGAATATATCGAAGACGAACAGCAATAAAAAACAAGGAGCGCCAAACGGCGCTCCTTGTGTGCGTTATAGGGGAAATTACTTGCAGCTTTCTTCCACAGCGACAGCCACTGCCACGGTCATACCGACCATGGGGTTGTTGCCGGCACCGAGGAAGCCCATCATTTCCACATCAAATCCGCCTGGCGGCGGCTTTGCCATTGGGATACAAGGGTTTCAGCCGAGGGAAGAATGTCTTTTCGCAAAACAGATAGCACAGCCTATGGGAGAGCATGATATGCTTTCTTTGATGATATTACTTTACCACATTAGGTGTTCAGGAAACCAGATGTTTTAACTTGATTAAACATCCCTGAACATCTTTTTTCGTCTTTTAACAAGTCCCGAACACCATCGCACATCTTGAAGCAAGTTCAGAAGAAAAAAGAAGTCAAACAAAACGTTTTTGTTGATGAACCACCACCCTGATATTGGATAGGTTGTCTTATATAATACAGTCAGAAAGTGAGAGATGAAACAAGACCTCACAAAAGAAAAATAAAGGTGGCGACCTAAGAAATACGCAGGATGCCAAGAGCATCAGAAAGGATTAACTATGACTAAGACCAACTCTACCAACACTGTTCGCTTCACCGTCGATTTCATCAACAAGAAGATTATCGGCACCAAGGCAAGTTTCGACAAGGCAAGCACCGGCTTCGGCCCCATCTATGAGGAACTGGCCGATAAGGTTGCTAAGCACCCCGACTTCGCTCTGGTTGTTAAGGAGCAGAAGCAGAGAATCAATCGTGCCAAGAGAGACTACAACGGTATGGACTATGATTTCATCAAGGAGTATATCGAAATCCAGCCCAAGGCCACCACTCTGATGGCAGAATATGAATCCGTAAAGAAGTTCGCCAAGGAAAATAAGATGAGCGTGTATCCCTTTGTTAAGAAGTGGTTCTTGGGCGAGTTTGACCCCGATAAGAACGGTTTTGATATGGCAAAGGCAAAGAAGGCCATCAGCGATTACCGTATGGCAAAGGCTATCCTGAATAGCGAAATCGTAAATAAGATGGCTGCTGATGAGGAACAGTCCAATAGCAATGTTGTCGCAATGTCCGAGCAGAAGATGACCGCTTAATCCAAAAGGCCAAAGAATAGAAAGGAAATATAATTATGAATACTTACAAAGTTGATTTTGTTGCTAACACCATTACCATCACTGCCGCCTTTGCCAAGGCTATGAATGACCCCACTTCTGCCGAATACAAGATCATCGCTCAAATCCGCAAGGACTTCCCCGAAATGGAAATCATCCGCAAGACCCACAAGACTCCCACCAAGTATCAGACCAAGACTGGCGAAAAGTTCAACTGTAATCAGTTCAAGAATTTGACCTACGATAATATGAAAACCTTCATTGAGGGTCTGCCTAACAACAAGGACATTAAGGCGGCTTACAACTTCCTAAGATACTGCGGAAATCTCCCCCAGACCTCTCGCTATACCGCCGTCCGCAAGTGGTTTGTGGTTCAGTTCCCCGAGTTCCGCAAAAACCCCCTCTTCTACCTCTACAATGAAGTTAAGGTCATTGACATTACCACTTTCATTGAGGAAGAGAAGCAGCGTGCCGCTGAACTGGCAGAAAAGAAGGCCAGAGAAGAAGCGGAAAAGACCGCCTAATTAAGTTTAAGTCAAACAATTAACACAAAAACAATCATAATTACTGTTAAATACTCAACTTAAAAGGAGAATTTGTTATGTTGAAGGTCGGCGCACATTATACCAAGTCTGAATTGACAGAAATCTTTGGAAGCAAAGATCGGCAAGCTCTGGAACGAAAAATGATTGGCTATGGAATTAAGTTCTCTGTATCTGGTCGTGGCGAAAGCTTGGTTTATGAAATTGAAAATATAAATAACCCGTTTAAGGTTTTTGCGATTACCGAACTGGATTGTGGCGGAACTACCGACTTTGAAAAACTCCGCAATTTTTACTGGTATTATTTCAATGACGAAACCTTTATGGCAATGCCTGATGAGGTTAAAGAGGTCTGGCTAAAAAAAGAAAACAAGGGTGTTTCCCGCCAGACGATTGCTGCCTATACGCAAAAGTTGATGGCAAAAGATATGATTAACCGCAACAGCAAAAACTTCATTTACTACTTTGCCTTTAAGGACACGCAACGCCTGACAACCTACAAGGAGTATCTTGACGCGTGGCACAATTACTGGGATGACATTGCCAATGGTTATTGCTCCTTTGAAGCCATCTGTAATATGCGCGCCAACTATGGTGGAGTAGCCAGAAAACAAGCTATTCCGGAAATCAACGGCATTTACAACGAGAAGATCGAGGAAATGCTTTCCTATATCCAGAAGAGCATCGAAAATGAAATGGAGGGATAAGGTTCAAGTCAGGCATTTAACAGTGCCAGAATAATGAATAGCGGTTTCTAGTGTTGTTAAATGCCTGACTTAATTGGGTAGTTTCAAATATAAAATCTGCCCTGATTTCCATATATCATAGAAAGAAAATTCGCTGTAAAACTCCCTTTGCCAAGGCCGTGCGGATACCCGCACGGCTCTTTGGCGGGGAGTTTTAACAGCGTTAGTTATTAGGAGGAGAGTATGACAGATTTTATAAAATATGCCCGTAGGCGTGGTTTAGTGCCCGATTGGGCGTGGTATCAAATCAATGGTAAGTCCGCATAGGAGAATTGGATGGAGCAGAGAGAAAAAATTTTGGGTTCCTTAACTGCCGAAGATGATACACCACAAATCACTTTTAACAGTGAGGTGAAGGTAAAGTGAGAATTGATAATCGTGATAAGGACAAGAAAAAGAAGAAAAAGAAACAATCCACATTTGAAGCAGAGATTTTCAGGATTATGGAAAAGAGCCTGAAATCTGCGTTGGATGCGGCATTGGATGACATCTTCAAAGATTGGAAATAACAAAGCGGTTTTAAGTCAGACTATTAACAGAAATATCTATATATTTACTGTTAAATGTTCGACTTAAAACCGCTTATTTTCGTTATGTGCCGCCAGACGGAACTTTTTTGTTGCAGCGAGGACAGACGCCAAAACCGTCTTCCAGAATAAAAATAACATTTGGTGGGAGAGTTGCCCACGCCTTTTCCACTCTGGGCTTCTGGAAACTTTCCTTCCCGGATATGACCCCGGGGCGTCCAAACAACCATTTGGTTTCGTAGACACTTTTGGATCAGCCCAAAAGGGCTATTCTCCGCCGCCAAAAGGCGGCTTTTTGTTAGCGAAACTTATTCACCCTTTTCCTGAACAGGGACATACTCAATCAGGTCTCCCGGCTGACAGT
>JAFVXA010000055.1 GCA_017501355.1 Oscillospiraceae bacterium | reverse complement strand
CCAGGATGCAGAGTCCACCATCCGCGACGTGGATATCGCAGACGAGATGACCAGCTACACCAAGAACAACATCCTGCTCCAGTCCGCTCAGGCTATGCTGGCACAGGCAAACCAGATGCCTCAGGGCGTCCTGCAGCTCCTCCAGTAAGCGAACTGCTGTTGTTCGGTAGAGTTTCGGTTCAGCCTAACACACATAAAAAAAGACGGGCAGAAATGCCCGTCTTTTTTTATGTCAACTAACAAAATTAATTTCACATTTCTGTGAATATTTTGAATTTTCAGTTGATTTCCTCTTAATTTTGTTCTCATTTTTCCGATATAGTGTATAGAAGAAATTGCACAAAAGCGAGGAAAATTCATGATCATTCAACACAACACGAGAGCGACTGCCGCTTTCCGCTATTATAACAACACGCAAAATAAGCTGGGTAAAAATTTGGAAAAGCTCTCCTCCGGCTACAAGATCAACCGCGCCGCTGACGATGCCGCGGGGCTCGCCATTTCCGAAAAGATGCGGGCGCAGATCTCCGGTCTGACACAGGCAAAGAGCAACGTCAAGGATGGCATCTCCCTCGTCAAGACCGCCGAGGGTGCCATGCAGGAAATTCAGACCATACTCGACCGGGCAATCGAGCTCGCCACCCAGTCTGCCAACGGCACCTATGACGACAAGATCGACCGCGAAGCCCTGCAGGATGAGGCAGCGGCACTGATGGCTGAGATCGACCGCATCCATGAAGGCACCAACTTCAACGGCATCCCCGTGCTGCAGGGAAAGCTGCCTGTCGACCTTGCCAATCCCATGATCTACACCCCCACAGTCGAAGGAGCGTTTATGCAGCAGCCGTTTCAAGGGTTGTGCACATACAGTGAACCCGGCGGCTGCAACCACCACGGTGCAGATGCTGCTGCCAAGCAAAATGTAATCTACGATTTTGCCGGGCTGAGTATGGATGGAATCCAAGAAGCCGCCCTTGCAAAGGGTTTTACTACTGCCAACAACGGACTCGTGTATGTCTCCTTTGAAGACAGAAAGCTTCCTCCCGACGCACAGGCAGGCATAAAATATCCCTATGTGGGTACCTTCCACTTGCGTTCTCTCGGCGCAAACGATGACCCGGCAGACCATGAACACAACGTTCTTGCCACAGCTACAATTCCCGAGGATACGGTGATTGCAGCAGGCAGCAGCTATACCGTTGATTTCGGTGACTGCGGAAGCTTTGAGATTCAAGTGCAGGCTGACTCCTGTGCGCTGTCATTTGTCGAAAAAACTCCCTTGCTGTTTGCAGGCGCACCGGCAGGTCCCACACTTACGATGACAGAAGCCCCCGGTCCCCGAACGGACTTGATTCTTCAAATCGGCGATTCCTCCGAATCCTATGACAAACTTGTGGTGGAACTGCCCGACATGGATCCTGCCGCCATCGGCGTAGAAGGTCTGTATCTCGGCAGCGCCGACAGTGCCATGGCATCCCTCCAAAGTCTCAAAGACGGCATCAACTATGTCAGCGAAGCGCGTGGTCGCATGGGTGCTTATCAGAACCGACTGGAGCACACTTTTGACAATCTGGGCATTATGAGCGAAAACATTCAGGATTCCGAATCCACTATTCGTGATGTGGACATGGCAGATGAAATGACCGCCTATTCCAAGAACAACATCCTCCTCCAAGCCGCACAGGCGATGCTGGCACAGGCAAACCAGATGCCTCAGGGCGTCCTGCAGCTGCTGCAGTAGTCAGCCAAATCGTTCAAAACCGACGGGCAATGCCCGTCGGTTTTTTGCGTACAGAAGATGAGACCCTCTCCGTCACGGCTTCGCCGCGCCACCTCCCCCAGAGGGGGAGGCAAGGGGCTTGGCTCTCCCTCTGCGGCGACTCTTGGCTCTCCCTTTGGGAGAGCTGTCAGCGCAGCTGACTGAGAGGGCGCAGTCGTTTCTGAATCTCCATGTCTATCTGTACACATACACCATGAAAATCCCTGTCAATATCCCGGTTGGAGAATCGCAAAACTTCTAAACCAAGACCATTCAAAAATGCAGACCTCTCAGCGTCATAAGCTATTCCCTCCGACTCATAATGCTGCGAACCGTCCAATTCAATGACCAACCCGGCAGACGCACAGTAAAAATCCACGATAAATCTGCCAATGATCCGCTGCTTGTAAATTTTCACCGGATACTTGCGAAGAAAAAGATACCAAAGCTTGCGTTCATACGGTGTCATATCCCGCCGAAGTCTACGAGCATTTTCCAACTGGCTGTTATCTTTTGGAATAGTCATCTTTCCCCCTCTCAGTCGGCTACGCCGACAGCTCTCCCAAAGGGAGAGCCAAGTTTATATACTCAATCTACCACGCCCGGCGTAGTTTGAAAAGATCCCCTTGCTCCTTGTTTCACCCTCTCCGTCACGGCTTCGCCGCGCCACCTCCCCCAGAGGGGGAGGCAAGGGGCTTGGCTCTCCCTTTGCGGCGGCTCATGGCTCTCCCTTTGGGAGAGCTGTCAGCGCAGCTGACTGAGAGGGCATAACTCCTCTCGCACAGCAAAAACGCCCTTGCCGATTGGCAAGGGCGTTTTTGGAGCTGGTGACGTGACTCGAACACGCGACCTGCTGATTACGAAATCTTTGCCCCTTGTTTCTCGCAGTAACGCACATTCCAACAATTCCTTGTATATCAATGTTTTTCGCACCTTTTGTCTCGTACAGTTTCGCACAATTCATTCTGTTATCGTTCAGATAAACCCCAAACGAACCCCAAATAAACCCCAAGAAAAACAGCAAAAATCGAACAAAAGAAGAGGCGCTAACGCGCCCCCTCTTTCTTCACTATCCAAAGATATTTTGTCTTCTCAATGCCCACGACGAGGAGCTTGTTCCATTTCTCCACGGTGCATCTCGCTCCAGTGTACTCTCCTTGTATCCGGCGAGGAAATAGAGTTCGTCTTTCTGATCGGCACTCAGCTCCATGCCGTCAATCTCCGCAAGCACTTTCTCCTTTTTGGTGCCGCGAGAATCACTCGAAAGACCGTATGTTCGAATCTTGAACACCATAACATCGTCAAAGTCGATGCCGACAGACAGCGCATCCACAATATCAGCCGTGTCCTCGCCGATCATCTCACGGTAGATGCTAAGCTTCGTCTTTGTGCTCAGTTTGTTATTGATCAGAGCACTCAGCTTCTTCCAGTTCGCCGCTTCACCGGAAAGAAGATTTCCGTCCCGGATCTGCATGAGGGCGAGTGTCACGATGCCCATATCAGCACTTCCTTCCAGATCGTCCATGAGCTCCCGCTCCTTCTCCGTCGCCAGCATGCCATAATAAGCGACACTCTTTGCATTGTCGGAGATTTCAGCGTTTCTCAGAAGCTGTCTTCTCACCGTGTTTACACTCTCTGTCTCAGTCTTCTCTGCGGCACCCAGCTCGCACACCACATGATAGGCAACCTTATCCGAAACGCCAGCTTCGCCCAATCCCTGATAAACCGCCGTTTCTTCTGCGCTTAGGCTGCCGAATCCGCTTTCCACCCAATTCTGCGCCGTTTTGAGTGACGATTTACCAAAGAGCATCGACTTCGCCAGTGCACCTGCTTTTTGTCCTGTAGCATCGTTAAACACAGGGTACTGGAGAATCGGATTTCCGTCTGCGTCTACAGAATAGCTGCCACCCTCCTTCACTGCCTTAATGCCCTCGTAGATCTTCTTCAGCTGTCCGCCGCCAAAAGGCAAAACAAGATAGGATGCAGGCTTTGCCAATTCCTTCGCCAGCGTCGCCGCTCTCTTCTCCTCGCTCCAGTTCTCGTTGATCATCGCTTTGCCGAGGTTTTCAAGACTGGGCATTGCTGACGAAATAGGTACACGACCGCCACCGAGCAGGCCGCCCACAAAAGGCACATTCTCCACGAGGTTTCCCGCAAGGTTAGCTGTCGCCTGATAGTTGCCGACGGGTTCACTGTGCTTCAATCCCATTTTCCGACCACTTGCCGCATAAACTGTGGCTTCCACAATATTCGGCAGTTCGTAACCGGTGAAGTCGCCTACCGTGTCGTTCAGAATGCCAAGCGGATCCAGCGCAGGTCGTCTGCCGACCACATACTCATACAACTCATTATAGATAAACGAGCCGACGAGAAATTTCATCAACGCAGCAGCAATAGCAGCTGCACCCTTCTCCTTTAGCTCCTCCGGGAGGTCCTTCGCAATGTACGAAACCTGATTGTTCACTTCCAGCTGGAACTGCGTGAAGATCTTCGTAAGGGGATTTTTCGCACTGAAGAGCGTGGGGGTTGCCCCCTTGCTGCGGTCTGCCATGATGCCTGCTGCCCAGCTGTCTGCTTCTCGCATTGCTTCGGCATCAGAGAGCCCCTGCTCCTTGTTCTGCAGATAGCGAGCTCGCACCAGTGTATCTGCTGTGAATGTGTCGATGTACTCCATGGGCTTCGAAAGCGCAGCAGACGCATTCTGTGCCCAGGTCCGCACCAGCGGATCACTACCGCGGCGATTCGTTAGGAAGGTGCTGGCACCCGCAAAGCCGTCATCTTCCTTATACGCTCTGAGGGTGTCCCACATGCCCGCAAGCATATTCTTGGTGTCAACACTTGCCAACCCCTGTGTGATCGGGATGAAGTTTGTCAGCCACGACGCAGGGTTCACTGTGACCATATTGGCAGCCACACGCCTCTCTGCATTCCTCAAGAAATTGTATGCCATTACGCCGATGTCCGACTTAGGCTGTCGATCTCTTGAGCTCGTCTTATTAGCAAGAAGGTTGGTGTACTCGTCCAGCTCTGCCACAAAGTTACTGAGGGTATATTTGCCGATCTCAAAAACATTCTTCAAGCGATTCTCTTTGTCTACTTCTTCGAGCGAATCATTTTGAAGAATTTGATCAATCTCTTTGCGTGTGCCATCATCTGTCGAGCGGTATCGAATTTGCCTCGAAAATGCACGCAGACGCTGGATGTTGTCCGTTTGGTGAATCATACTCGCAGCACCCTCAATGTAGCGGTCGAAGCCTTCCACTGCATCGATTACAGTGTACGGACCCTCGCGCTCCAACCCATGACCAAACCATCGAATACCGGGACGAAATACATGCGTGAGACCATTGATGCTGGTAGGCAGCTGCGTTACCTCCATCTCAATACCCAATACTTTACCCAACGCCTTCAGCAAGCTGTCTGCTTCGCCGTTCGAGAAGTGAGGAAAGTATCCTTTCCTGTACTCAATGGGCTCATAGCCGTTCCGCACACGGACTTCGTTCATCTGCTCGATCAGCTCATCATAGATCTTTCGGAACTCATCCACCGCTCCAGCAATCTTGTCCTTGTCAAGATTTGGGTTCTGTGCCCATAGTTCTGCGATGCCTCCCTGCCACTCCTGCATTGTTTTTCCATCTTTAAGTACATTGCGTGCATGAATTTCACCTATTACCCTGATTGCATTCTCTGCTTCGCCCAGGATTTGCACCGCCGCCGCTTCAGAAACCTTGTTCCCTGCCGCCACCTTACGGGAGAGCTTCAGCCCTTTTACCCTATTTCTGAACTCATTCTTCATGCGGGTCGCAGCTGCTTCTCCTTCATGGACGGGCGCGAAGTAGGTTCTGATGATATGGTCTGCAGTTGCCTTGTCCGGGACAATGTCACGGATATTGCGCTCCATAGTCTCGCGAGAGTACGCAAAGCCACTCTTCTTGTCCTTCCAATTAAGTACATTTGCAAGATCTTTATCGACTGCAGCCCTCAGGTCTGCCTTGCGCTGCTTGCGGTATTCCGAAACCTGCTTGGCGTAGTTCTCGTACTCTTTTCTCGCCTCATACACCACTCTTACATGAGCGTTTACAGACGCATCATCTGCCGCGAGCTCTCCCTTCAACAGTTTAGAGACGATTTCCTTCTCCTCTTCCGTCAAGCGGTTCGCCCGTGCCACTCGATCTGCCTTGCGCTTCGCTTTTCTCATGTTGAAAAACGCAGTTTTTGTATCGGCATCCATATTTGTGGCAACATTTTTGGAGGAATTTGCCGCGCCGGAGCGGTTGACATCCTGCGTCGGTGTGGGTACAATGGTATCAGGAGATGCGGGTTTATATCCACTATCGGACTCGGCGAGAGCCGATGCCTGGGATGTATCAATCCAAGTCTCATCGGGAGTGTTCGCGCGCTGTGGCGCCTCGGGCGTAACCTGCGGGGAGGAGTTTTCCTCCATGTTCAGGACTGTGCCAGCACTCCCTTTGTTTTTGGAAATAAATGCGCTTTCGACAGCAAGAACTTTTGCGTTGCTGTCCGGCGTTGCTACGGCGGCGTAATATACGCCGTTAATTTTTTTAGTAAAAAGAATTCGCTTCGCAGGGGTTCCGTCGCTGTTCTTCCATACATCACTCACAGACGGAGTCCCGTCATCGTTGAGAAGTACAGTCGCGTCATCGAAATTCTCCAAAACATACCCGAGACGCCCAATGTCGTTGATGTCCGCCATGGATCTGTCCGCTTTGCCGTTTGCTCCATGCCGTTTTTCAATGTGGTCAACAGCGCCGCCTGTAATGATATTTTCAAATCCGGTCGCATCGACTCCCGCAAGTTCCTTTACACGCCCAGCAGTGCGCTCTCCTGTCTCCGAAATAGAAAACCTCACGCGGTTTCTATATCCCGGATTTTTGAGCGTGCGGACACGGTTCACGAAGGCTACCGCAGATTCATCAACAGAGTTTTTATAGTCCTCGATGATCTTCTGTTCCTCTGCTGTGTGCTGCGTGGGATCATCATTTACTGCGGTGCTGTCTGCATCTGCCAACTCCTCTTTCCGCACTTCCGCCGCCTGCTGCGTTTTCGCAGCGGCAGAAGCCGCAGGCTGCTTCACCTTCGCAGTTTCTCTCACCGCTCCCTCCGGGGAGCTTTTTTTATTGCCGTTTGCCCCCTGTCTCTGTGTGTAAACATTTCGCGCACCGCCAGGTGCATTCATTAAGCCAAAGGTGAGTGCAGAGGATACCGCCGTACCGCCAAGACGCCCTGCAACCTCTTCTGCGGAATATGCCCACTCACCCTTGTCGATCTTGCTGCCCGCCTGTGTGCCCGCAATGGTTACGCCTTCCTGAGCGACTTCCTGCGCCGTTTCCTTTGCAACGTCCACCCCTCGCCGCTTCAGCTCATTCATGACGGTCTGCAGCAGCGTATCGGATGCTCCCGACTTGTTGAGTACCTTGAACGACTTAGCCAGCTCGTCCAGCTGAACCAGCTCGAGCGCCGCATTTCCAATGCCGACTGCCATGGCAATTTTCTTTGCTGTAGACTCGGAAATGCCGTTATCCAGCATCTCCTGATATGCGTGACCCGCCTCGATTTCGAGGTTGGCTTTCGCACCGCCAACGGACATACCCGCAGCAAAGGCACCAGGGACAGTGATCACCTCTTCGGGCAACAGCGCCTGTGGTCCTGCCTGCCCAGCAATGGTCGCCATTCCCGCCGCCGTTCCCGCCATTGCCAGCGTTTCAGGGTTCGTCCACTGACGCACCTGCTGACCGATCTGCTCTGCCACACCGGAAACCGCCTTTCCGAAGCCACTCTTTCCCTCAAAATTGTACTCTTCTCCTGCCAACTTTTCAGCATACTCATCTGCGCTGTTCTGCCGACCCATCATTTGGTCAAACAGTTCTTCGCCATGCTGAGCATTCAGATAACCGCGCTTGAAGCTACCAATGGTCAAATCCCGCAGCGTTGCCTCTCGTACAGCGTCCGCCGACCCGCTGGTCACAGCAGAACTCTTATTCTGAAACAGACTCTTCACCGTCTGCCGATTCGCAGCCTGCTGCTGTTCCGCTTTCTTCTGAGTGTAGCCACTATCTGCCGCAAGACCAACCGCTGTGCGGTTGGTCTTGGTGGTTACAGCGGGTGCTTTGGGCGCAACAACACCGGACGGTCTCACAATATTGTCCGGCGTATTCTTATCAATTCCGTATTTTTTGAAAATCTCTGCGTTTTTGGTCGCAGAATCCTTTTCAACCCCGTACTTTTTAAGGATTTCCGATTTTACGCTCACTGTCAAGCCTCCCTCTGTTTATCGGCAGTAGTAGTCGATCAGCTTTGTTTTCTCCGCAGCGGTGATCGAGCCCTGATTGTATGCACCGTTGATTACATCTCGAAGATCCGCGCGGCTCACATCTTTGCTGCCCGCAAGGGCATCGAGATCTCCCACCAGTTCTTCCAAAGGATCGGCGGTACTCTGCCACGGCTGACCTGCATAATACTCATACGCATACAGCGTTCTGTCATTCACCACGCCATCCTCCAGCAGCTCCTTCGCCTGATTGAAAGTCAGCGTGGGCTTCGTATAGCCGCCACCACCTCCGGAAGATACCTTCGGTGCATTTTGCTTCTGATAGTTGCTGTTCAGCGTTGCAATCTCCGCATCTGTCAAGCCGAGTGCCTTGTATCCGCTGAAGTCGCCTGCACTCGCCAGCAGCTCCGCCTGCATCATCTGCCGGTTAAAGGCGGCATCCTGTGCCGCAAGCTGCTGATTATATGCCGCCATCTGACGGTCATAAGCCTGCTGCTTCGCTGCATCCTGACGGTTCATCAGCAGCTGCAATACGTTTCCATAGCTCTCTGCCTGCTGCTGCGCCAGAGCCAGTGCCCGCTCCGCATAGGTGATGTCGCCCGTCAGCTGCGCCTGTACGATCGCCTGTTCCAGATCACTCAGAGTGTTGATGCGCTCCTGCTCTACCTGTCGGACATTTTCCTGATAATTGGTGTTCAACCCCAGCATAGTGCTCTCAGATGCGCCGCCGGTGAGACCGGATGCCGCTAACTGCTGTGCGAGGTTCTTTTTTGCGTTCTCTCGGTCAATGTAAAGCTGCCGCGCCACATCATCATAGCTCTGATTCACTGCACCCTTCTGCGTTTCGTAACCACTGATCGCCTGTTTGGTCTGCGCATCGATCATCGCTTTCAGCTGATCCTGTGCCTGATCATAGGCACCGCCCTCGCCGTAGAGCTTCAGCAGTTCACTTTCATAATCATTGCTGCCGGTATAGGCACCCATGGAGCTGCCGCCCATCGAGCCGCTCGCATACTGCTTGTAAAGATCCGAGTATCCGTTGCCGGCAGCACCGGAGCCGCTGGGCTTCGTCAGTGCCTGGATGTAGAGCTTGCCCACATCATCCTGACCGTTCATGTTCTTCAAAGTCTCTGCAACAGTTCCACTCCCGGAACTCTGCATTCTCTCGATTGCTGCATCCAGCGTCTCCGTACCGGTGCTGTCACTCTCGATACCAAGATTCTTCAGAGCCGCAGGGACGGTGATCTTCAGCGTTTCTGCCGCCTGCAGTCTTTCAGGCGACACATAGCCGTTCGCCATCATCTGCCGTGCAAGATCACCGACAGGGATCGTCTGCGTCTCATCGAAGATATCGTATCCAAGAGCTGCCGCATAGTTCAGCACTTCCTGCATGGTGGGCGCATCCGTATTGCGGTAGAAATACTCCTCTGCCGGATCGCCCTTGCCAAGTCCTGCATACCATCCGCCGCCAAGTGCCTGATTGGTCTGTGCAGGATCCGCCAGCGCGCCCTTGTAGATGTTGCCTATACCGCCGCCATTGTCCACATAGTTCCAACCACCGTTATAGGTGCTTGTCTGTTCATTGGCGCGGCCAAGGCTCTGCAGCAGTGCGTTTCTGCTATCCTCAAGGAATCCCGCAAGAACGTTGCTGCCCTTTGCGCTCGCCTGACGAATCGCCTCGTCATAGTCTTCCACGCTCATGCCGCCGCTGTACTGAATGTTCTGCTTGCCGTAGGCGTTATCCTGTGCATTTCCGCTCAAAGCGGCTCCATTCTGCATCGTGGCGTTATAGATGGCTTTATAAATATCCGCCGCATTAGAGATCTTCGTCTGATCCAGTCCCATGTTCTGCGAGGTGTAGGCATTTCCCAAATTCTGCGCATGGGAAACGCTCACCGACTTGGTGGGATAGCCTCGCTCGTTATAGGTCACATACTGCTTACCGATCTGCACCGTCTGCCCCGCAAACTCAGGGCGGTAAGTAGTGGTGTTACCGTTTGCATCCTTGTATGCGCCGAGGTTCTGCGTGCCCTTGCCGCCGACACCCACAGCGCGGTCCAGCACACCAGCTGCCGAACCGAGTGCACCGCTCGAACTGCTCACACCGCTGTTCTTGCTCCCCGTTCCGCTCGCGCTGCTGCCGCTGTTCAGATACTGACTGTACAGATTCGTCTGCTGCTGTTTACTGCCGGTATTCACAATTTTCTCATTGCGCTCCTGCTCCAACTTGGCAGCAGCCGCATAGTCACCTCTGCCGACGGCATCATTGATTTCGGACATATAGTCCGCGTGGTATGTCTTTGCCATTCGGTTACTCCCCCTTCACTGCTCTTTTGATCATCACCGCCGCCTGTGCGCGGGTGCAAAGTGCCTTGGGATTGCTGCCGTCGGTGATCCCCAGCGCCACCGCCTCCTGCAGTTCCTCGCCAACCTTGCCGGTCTGCTCCTGCTTGCCCAGCACATTCTGAATCTTGTTCGCCAGCGCCAGCACGGTTTCCTCATCCATGCTTGCAATATCTTCCTTGGTGATCATGTCGATCTTGCTCCTTTCATACTTCGGCATATCGGGCGGTACCCGCCCCGCCGTGATCATTGCACCCGAATACTGCCCGTGGTAGTCCCACTGGAGATGGCACTTCTCGGGGAAGCTCTTCCAGTCTGCGCCGGAGCTGAAGCCCACCTGCTTCGCAAGGGCAATCACGCGGTCAAAGAAGGCGCGGTCACTGTACTCCTGCCCCTTCACATTCTTGCAGAAGTCCACCGCCAGTCCCGCACCGTGGAAGGTGGTGCGGCGGCTATTCGTGACAATCTGTCCCGGTTTCGTGCGTCCCTGTGCGTAGAGATACGCTTGGTACGCATCATCCCGCACCGTCTGCGTG
>JAFVXA010000054.1 GCA_017501355.1 Oscillospiraceae bacterium | reverse complement strand
GAAGACTTCAACAGCGGCATGATGGACGGTGGTTTCAAAAACGACTCCCTTGCCGGCGGTACGCTCGGCGGCACCATGGATGTCACCGAGGAGGAATCTGCCACTGATGGCGGCGAAGGCGGCAGCTTCATCAATACCAACCCCACGGAGAAGATGATCTACACCGCCGAGGTCTATGCCCAGACCCTCGACTATGACGCTGCCATCGCCACCCTCCGCGCGTCTCTTGCCGAGTGCGGCGGCTACATCGAAAGCTATAACGAAAGCAACGGCGGCTCCTATTATTCCGGCAGCTATTATGAGGGCGGCGGCAGACGCAGCGCCAGCTACACGCTCCGCATCCCCTGCGAAAAATTCGAGGGCTTCCTCAGCGGTCTTTCCCGCGACTTCAACGTGATCGACCAGTATCTGTACTCCGAAAATGTGACGCTGCAGTATGTGGATCTGGAAAGTCGCATCAACAGTCTCACCGCCCAGCAGGAGCGTCTGCTGGAACTGCTGGCAGAGGCAGAAACGTTGGAGCAGGTGCTCACCATCGAATCTCAGCTCACCGAGACCCGCGCAGAGATCGAGTCCCTGACCTCCTCCCTGCGTGTGCTTGCCGATCGCGTCAGATACTCCACCATCACACTGAACATCAACGAGACCACCACCTTCACCCCCGGTGCAAAGGACAGCTTTGCCCAGCGCTTCCTCCGCTCCCTCGGCACCTCCTGGGACGATCTGAAGGATGACACCGAGGATCTGGTCCTGTTTGTGGGTCGCAACTTCCTGCAGCTCATTATCTGGGCTGTGGTGCTGTTCGGTGCGTGGAAGTTCCTCCGCAGCAAGAAGCGCCCCCATTTCCCGAAGCTCCGCAGGAACAAGAAGAAAAACAACGAAGAAAGTGACAGCGAAGCATGAGTAATTCTCCCCACGAGATGAAGGTCATCGCCCATATCCGCAGTGATTTTGCCAGCAAATTCGGCATTCCCCGCCAGAGCGGCGTGGTGGATGCCCTCACCGCGCGGGTGGTTTTCACCGAGGAATACCGCGTTGCGGAAGCCCTGCGGGGCATTGAGGAATTTTCCCACCTGTGGCTGATCTGGCAGTTTTCCGAAGCAAAGCGGGACAACTGGTCTCCCACTGTCCGCCCGCCGCGGCTTGGCGGCAACACCCGCATGGGTGTGTTTGCCACCCGCTCACCCTTCCGCCCGAACCCCATCGGGCTGTCCTGCGTGCGCCTTGTGGGCGTGGAACACACGGCAGAGGGCGATGTGCTGGTGGTGGCAGGTGCTGACCTCATGGATGGTACACCCATCTATGATATCAAGCCCTACATCCCCTATGCCGACGCAAAGAGCGATGCTGCAGGCGGCTTCACCAACCTTGCCTGGAAGGACAAGCTGGAGGTCCGCTGCGAGGACACACTGCTGCATCGTCTCGCCGCGGATAAGCGGGATGCACTGCTGGCAGTACTGGCAGAAGACCCCCGCCCCTCCTATCAGGAGGACAGCGAGCGGGTTTACGGCTTCACCTTCGCGGGGCATGAGATCAAATTCTCCGTGGCAGACGGTATTGCAACTGTGCGGGACATCAGCGAATAACAAAACGGCATCGTCTGCGGACGATGCCGTTTTTTGTTTCACCTGTCCCTCTTCCGGCTCCGCTTTCTTGTGCTCTGCGTTTCGTAAAACCACTAAATATTGTTGCATTTTATGCATCAGAGGGGTAGAATAGGAAAAGAATGGGAGGGAGAGGTCTTGCATTACACTTACATCGTCCGCTGTGCGGACGGAACGCTCTACACCGGCTGGACGACCGATCTCGCAAGACGCATCGCCGCCCACAACGCGGGAAACGGTGCCAAATACACCCGTACCCGCCGCCCCGTGACGCTGCTGTACCATGAGACCTTTGAGACGAAGGAAGAGGCACTGCGTCGGGAATATGCCATCAAGCAACTGCCGCGAGAGAAAAAAATGCAGTTGATCCACGGATCAAAACAGGAGGAAACACCATGAAAGTTCTGCTTTTCAACGGAAGTCCCAATGCCTACGGCTGCACCTATACCGCGCTGAAAATGGTGGCAACCACACTGGAGGCGGAGGGCATCGAGACGGAGATCATCCAGCTCGGCACCGCCCCCATCGGCGGCTGCCTTGGCTGCGGCTTCTGCCGCATGGGTGACCACCAGTGCGTACAGAAGGATATCGTGAACGAGGTCCTGCCCAAGCTGGAGGAAACCGACGGTTTCATTTTTGGCTCTCCCGTCCACTTTGCGGGTGCATCGGGCGCTCTGACCAGCTTTATGGATCGCCTGTTTTACGCAGGCGGACGCAGCTTCCGTCTCAAGCCCGCAGCAGCAGTGGTCAGCGCCCGCCGCGGCGGCACCACCGCCACCTTTGACCAGATCAACAAATACTTCACCATTCGGGAAATGCCCGTGGTCTCCTCCCAGTACTGGAACATGGTTCACGGCAACACCCCCGAGGAAGTCATGCAGGACGAGGAGGGTATGCAGACCATGCGCACCCTCGGGCGAAACATGGCATATCTGCTGCGCTGCATGGCAATGGCAAACGCCGCAGGCGTTCCCCTGCCCAAGCAGGAGACCCCTGCCGTCACCAATTTTATCCGATAAAAGCGAAAGGAACCCCGTTTATGATCCGTTTTGAATGCGACTATACCGAAGGCGCCGCTCCCGAACTGCTGCAGCGTCTGATCGAGACCAACTACGAACAGACCCCCGGCTACAGCGAGGACTGCTACTGCGACAGCGCACGGGAGAAGATCCGTGCCGCCTGTGACGCACCCGATGCAGCGGTCCATTTCCTCGTCGGCGGCACCCAGACCAACACTACGCTGCTCTCCGCCGCTCTCCGCCCCCATCAGGGTGCCATCAGCCCCAGCGGCGGTCATATCAGTGTCCATGAATCCGGTGCCATTGAGAACACCGGTCACAAGGTGCTGGTGCTGCCCGCGGCAGACGGCAAGCTCACCGCCGATATGGTGGACAGCTTCTGTCACTCTCACTGGGACGATCCCACCTTTGAGCACATGGTGCAGCCAGGTCTCGTCTACATCTCTCTGCCCACAGAAAACGGTCTGCTCTACTCCAAGGGCGAACTGGAATCGCTCCGCAAGGTCTGCGACAAGTGGGAGCTGTATCTCTATGTAGACGGTGCCCGTCTCGGCTGCGCTCTCGCCGCCGAGGAGAATGACCTCACCCTCGCCGATCTCTACCGCCTCACCGACGCATTCTACATCGGCGGCACCAAGATGGGCGCACTCTTCGGCGAAGCTCTCGTCATCCGCAGCGATGCCCTTCGCCGTGACTTCCGCTATCTCATCAAGCAGCGGGGCGGTCTCCTTGCCAAAGGTCGCCTGCTGGGTGTGCAGTTCGACACCCTCTTCACCGATGACCTCTATCTTCGCATCGGTCGCCACGCCGTGACACAGGCGCTCCGCATCCGCGATGCCTTCCGCGCCCACGGCTGTGAGTTCCTCTATGACTCCCCCACCAACCAGCAGTTCCCCATTCTCACGGGTGAGGTGCTGGCAGAGCTTGGCAAGGACTTCGCCTACTCCCCCTGGGAAAAGGTGGACGAAAACCGCACTGCCGTGCGCTTCTGCACCAGCTGGGCAACGAAAGCAGAGGATGTGGACACCCTCATCGCCGCACTGGATCGTGTGCTGTAACAGCAAAAAACAGGAACAGCCCTTCGCCGTCATGGCGAAGGGCTGTTTTTCATACCTCTTTTTGGTTCAGCGGATTCCACCGCCCGCTGACAAAGCAGCGCAGGAACAGGGCGAACACCAGCATATTATGCCCGATCATACAAGCCCACGCGGACACCAGTCCGAAGCCGAGGTGCTTGGTGCAGATATACGTACCCAGAATACGGACACCCCACATACCGAGGATGTTGTAGCGGAAGGGCTCTTTCGTCCGTCCCACGCCCTGCATCATACCCTCCACAATGATGGAAACACCGTAGAACGGCTCGGACACCGCCACCATCCGCAGCACCACCGCGCCGAGGGCGATGACCTCGGCACTGTCGGAGAAAATGTCCATCAGCGCGGGAGCAAAGGCGAACAGCAGACCGCCCGAAACGAGCATCAGCGCGATCTCAAGGGGCAGGAACATATCGCTGAGTTCCTTCATGCGCTTGCGGTCGCTGGCACCGTAGGCATTGCCGGAAAGAGTTGCCGCCGCGGTCTGCATACCGAAGCCGGGGATGTAGAAGGCAGACTCCACGGTGTTGGCAATGGTGTGTGCCGCGGTAGAAATCTCGCCGAGGGCATTGATCATGGACGCAAACGCCACATAGCCGAAGGAGGTGCCAAAGCGCTGCAGCATATTCGGCAGCGCTACACGCAGACACGGACGCATAACCTCGCCGTCAAAACGGAAGCGTTCCCCTCTCGGCGATGCGATCTTGTGTCGCGCCAGTACCACCGTGATGGCAACACCGCCTACGGTAAAGGCGACGGCACTGGCAGTCGCTGCACCGATGACACCGAGACCTGCGCCGGGGAGAAAGACCTCCTGCCCGAACAGTGTCACGCTGCGGCTCTCATAAATCAGCAGGAAGTTCAGCACCACATTGGTGATGTTCATGGCAATGCCGATCTTCATGGGCGTCTTGGTGTCACCCACGGCGCGGAGCACCGTGCCAAACATAATGCTCGCCGTACGGGGCAGCATGGGAAGATAGATGACGAGGAAATATCTTGCTGCAAGGCTTTGCAGGGCGGGATCCACCTGCATCCAGACGGGCACAAGGGAACTCAGCCCCACCGTCAGCGCCGTAAAGACGCTGCCCACAAGCAGGGTCGTCAGCACCACCTGCACCACCGCACGCTTCACTGCACGCTCATCCCCCGCGCCCCGGGCGCGGGCGATATAAGACAAAAAGCCGATGCTGAGGGCGGAAATGGAACTGTTGACCAGCCAGTTCACCGTACTCGTCGCACCCACCGCCGCCGTGGCGGAGGTGCCCAGCACGCCCACCATGGCAGTGTCGATATACTGCACCGCCGTCTGCATGAGCTGCTCCAGCATGGTGGGCCACGCCAGTGACCAGATCACCGCCAACATACCCGGGCTCCATTGCCAGCGCTTTGCCATCTCCATCCCCCCTTCTCTGATTTCTTTCGAGGGATATTATAGCCGTGGGAGACGAACTTTCGCAAGAGGGAATATTCCTCTTTGCCGCAGTCAGCAGCAAAGGATTCGCAGAAAAATGAAGTTTTTCGCGAGTGATTTCGCGAGTCATCCTGCCACCGTCAGTCTCTCCAAGCTCGTCCCCTGCTCCCAGCAGTCGCTGTACACACGGGTACACTTGTCGTATCTTGCGAAGCACTTCTTCGCCGCCTCCTCGTCACCATAGACCTTCCAGCAGCCCACGCACTTGTGCCCGCAGGCTCGGTTTTCCATGAACCCCCGCACATCCTCCGGCGGGTAGCTGAGAAAGAGACCGATTTCATGGGGGAAATCCTTCTGTTCGCGCAGACGGCGCATAAGCTGGCGCACGCACTGATCGGGCTTTTCTGCCGCATAGCCGCTACGCAGCAGAATGTCCCGCGCGGCTGCATCCTCCAAATCCCGCTTGAGACCGCTGACGCGGTAAACGTAGATCAGCGCACGATCCCCCTCCGTCCGCAGGGGCAGCACACGGAGACCCTTGGGCACGAGTTTCTTATTCAGCGCCACAATGTCACGGCGCAGCTGCTCCTCCGAAGTAAAGGTACAGGAGAAGAGATTTCCCGTCTTCAGCCCCGCAAGGGTGGGCGAACAATGGCGGATGATCAGTTCTTCGGACATGGGTTGCTCCTTCCCGGCAGTTAGCGCGCTAACTGCCGTTGAGAAATTTGCACTTTAGTATATGCGTTTTCTTTCGGTTAGCGCCAGCTAACTCCCGTATAAAGAAGTACTCTCCCGCCCTGCGGTTTCCCACAGGGCAGGAGAGCCAATGGCTTGATTACTTCTTGCTGGTTGCCTTTTCAGCCTTCAGCTGTCTCTCCGCCTTCACGCAGAGATAGACGAGGATACCCACAAAGACTGCCACGACGCTGAGCCCCGCAAAGAAGCCCTCGCCAAGAGAACCGGTGGTAATGAGCGTACCGATCTGGTAGACCAGATAGCCCACGCTGTAGCCCGTGCCGAGCTGCAGACCGATGCCGCCCCAGAGCCACTTGCGGTCGCCCATTTCGGAGTTCATCGCACCGATGGCGGCGAAGCAGGGGGGCGTAAAGAGATTGAACATCAGATACGCGAGAGCTGCCGCCTTGGTGATCGCCATGATCCCCGCGACCTCCGCGCCTGCGCCTTCCATCAGCGCCAGCTCCTCGGCATCAATGAGGTTTTCCAAACCCACAAAGCAGACCGCAAGCGTGCCCACCACGTTTTCCTTGGCAATGAAGCCCGTGACGGCTGCCGCCGCCATCTGCCACGACAGCACGCCCACAATGGGGACGAGGACATAGGCAAAGGGACCTGCGATGGAGGCAAGGATGGAGGCATCCGCACTCTCTGCCACGGAGAAGCTCCAGTCAAAGGTCTGCATGATCTGCACCACGGTGTTGCAGAGGAGAATGATGGTGCCCGCCTTGACGATGTATGCCCAGCCGCGGCTGCACATGGAGAGGAACGCCCGCTTGAGAGACGGGATCTTATACTCGGGCAGCTCCATGATGAAGAACTTCTTGCGCGCCTTGTTGCCCGTGATCTTGTTGATGAGCAGTGCGCCCAGCAGGATCAAAAAGATACCTGCAAAGTACATCAGCGTACCCACCCACGCGGCATCGGCGAAGAACGCACCCGCAAAGAGGGCAATGACGGGCAGCTTCGCGCCACAGGGCATGAAGGGGGTCAGCATGACGGCTGCGCGGCGCTCCCGCTCATCGCGGATGGTGCGGCACGCCATGATGCCGGGGATGGCACAGCCCGTGCCGATAACAAAGGGGATCACAGACTTACCGGAGAGTCCCACACGCTTGAAAATGGGGTCCAGCACCACAGTGGCGCGTGCCATATAGCCGCAATCCTCCAGCAGGGCGATGAGAAAATACATCACCATGACGAGGGGCAGGAAGCCGATAACGGCGATCACGCCGCCGATGACACCGTCCACCAGCAGCGCCTGCAGAATGTCAGACGCGCCGGAGACCCGCTCTGCCACCATGCTCTGGAAGCCTTCCAGCCATGCCACAAGGGTATCTGCCAGAAAAGGACCGACAGATGCCTGCGAAATATTGAAAACCAGGAACATGACCACAGCAAAGATGCCAAGTCCCAACACGGGATGGGTCAGCACATCGTCCAGACGATCCTGTGCGCTGAACTCACAGGTCAGCACCTTGCGGCTCTCCACCCTGCCGACGATCTCGTTGACAAAGGCGTAGCGCTTGCGGTCAGCGGTCTGCGCCGCTTCCTTACTGGTAAGGGCAGCGCTGTCCTCGCGGTAAGGCGCAGTCTGCTCCTTCCCCACCTGTGCCACCGCTTCACGCATCAGCTCTGCGAGACCGGCGGCAGAGGTAGACACTGTTTCCACCACCGGACAGCCCAGCAGCTCGCTGAGGAGCTTTGCGTCGATGGTGGTTTCCTTCTTCTGGTTGATATCACTCTTGTTCAGCGCCACCACCATGGGCACCCCCAGTTCCAGCAGCTGCGTGGTAAAGAACAGACTGCGGCTGAGATTGGTGGAGTCCACGATATTGATGATCACATCGGGATTCTCGTTTTTCACATAGGTACTGGTGACACTCTCCTCCGAAGTGAAGGGAGACATGGAGTACGCACCGGGGAGATCCACGGCGGTCAGCTCCAGATCGTTGGTGTAAACTTTCTTGATGGGGGCTTCCTTTTTGTCAACGGTCACGCCCGCCCAGTTGCCCACCTTTTCGTTGCGACCCGTCAGGGCATTATACATGGTGGTCTTGCCGCTGTTGGGGTTACCCGCAAAGGCGATTCTCATGTGTTCTTCCTCCTGCATATCTGTGTTCTGCGCCGCAGATCGGTTACCTTACGCTAACCGATCTGCAAAGAAAAGCGGCACGCGTCCCCGTTCTCAGACGAGGATCGCCGCTGCCAGATGACTGTCGATGTTGTATCTGCCGTCCTTGATGGAGACGACACAGTGATTCTTTCTGCGAGAAACCACGGTAATGGGTTCACCGGTATAGCAGCCAAGGGAGAACAGGAAAGCATTCAGCTCCTCGTCCTGGGTGTTGATATCGCGGATGATCCATTCCCTGCCTTCTGCCGCGTTCATCAAATTGATCTTACTCATGGTATCGGCTCCTTTCTATTTCGCAGTTAGCCAGCGCTAACCATCGTTCTGAATAATCAGTTAGCGACCGCTAACTTCATAAGTATCTTATCCCACCTCCCGCGATTTGTCAAGGGGGATATGAAAATTTTTCCTGAAATATCATCAAAAGGCGAGTGGACACCCCCTCCGGGTTGAACCACTCGTCTTTTTTCATTCCTATTCATTTGCAACGCGTCTTTGCTTCTGATCCAATTTATCCGACCATCAGATACAGCAACAGCTCTGTCGCCACGGCAGCGAGCACGCAGACCATGACCGACTTCTTTTTCAGCCCTGCTGCCAGCGCCACCGCACCCCCCGCAAGACCGTAGGCAGGGTTTGCCGCATCTGCTGTGAGGATACCGGGGAAAATGATCGCCGCCATGGCGGTATAGGGAATCAGCTTCAAAAATTTCTCCACGCGAGGAGAAAACTTCATTTTCTCACTCAGCGCCGCGGGAAGGGCGCGGGGGATATAGGTCACAAGAGTCATCCCCAGCAGCAGAAAAATCACTTCACTACGCAAGGTCGGTATCCTCCACAAAAAACAGTCCGAAACAGGCGGATGCCAGCGTTGCCGCGATCAGCGCCCAGCTGGAATCCATCACGCGGCAGAGCAGGGCGTTCATGCCGCCCGCAAGCAGCACCAGCATCACCAAACGCACATTACCGCCGAGGTTCGGCGCAAGGATGCCAATGAAAAGGGCATAGAGGGCAATCCCGAGGCTTGCGGAAATGATGGGCGGCAAAAAGCTCGAAAACAGCACGCCCAGCGCTGTCCCGCCCACCCAAGAGGAGTAGGTCACGGTGATGAGCCCAAGGAAAAACCAGATGGTACAGCGCTCCTTTTCGAGGGTGGTAAAGCAGCCGAAGGATTCATCCGTCAGACCGAACGCTGCAAGCAGCCGCAGCGGCAGCGGCGCGTTTTGCATCCGGTTGAATACACAGGTGCTCATGATCACATGGCGCAGATTCATCATAAAGGTCGCAAGTATAATGGCGGCGATCCCCGCCCCCTTGCCGAACATCCCCGCCGCCATGATCTGGCTTGCTCCCGCAAAAACGGTGGCGCTCATCAGCACCGTTTCGCCGCCGCGAAAGCCCGCCTGCTGCGCCATGACCGCAAAGGCGATCGCCACGGGTACAAAGCCAAACACGATGGGAACGCCCGCTTTTGCTCCCGCAAGGACCTGCTGTCGTTTCATCTTCTTTCACCTGCCGCTTTAGAATACCGACATGATACCAAGCGCCATTCCCCTTGTCAAGCCGCGCAAATCACCCTTGCAGGGCGTACCGCGGCGTGCTATAATTTCCCCATTCTGTGACAAGAGGTTTTTTCCATGACTTTCCATTCCGAAGAAAATTCCGCAAGAGCCAAGCTCGCGCTTTCCATGTTCATTTTCGGTACCATCGGTATCTTCCGCCGCGGTATCGTGCTGCCTTCCAGCATCATCGCCATGGTCCGCGCCGTGGTGGGCACGCTGTTCCTGCTGGGACTGATTCTCGCCAAGCGGCAGAAGATCGACCGTGAAGCCGTCCGCAAGAATCTGTGGCTGCTGATTTTGTCGGGCATCCTGCTGGGCTTTAACTGGATCTTGCTGTTTGAAGCCTATCAGTATACTTCCGTCGCAACGGCAACCCTTTGCTACTACATGGCTCCCATTTTCATCATCCTCGCCTCTCCCCTGCTGCTGAAGGAAAAGCTGACGCTGCGCAAGGGTCTCTGCGTGGTGGTCGCCCTCGGTGGCATGGTGCTGGTCTCCGGCTTTGCGGAGACGGGCATCAGCGGTATCGGCGAAATGAAGGGCGTTCTGTTTGGACTCGCGGCAGCTGTATTCTATGCCTCCGTGGTGCTGCTGAATAAGGGCATCCGCGATATCAGCGCCTACGACAAGACCATCATGCAGCTTGGCATTGCCGCCGTGGTGCTGCTGCCCTACACTCTCCTCACGGAAAACTGGAGCACCCTCAGCTTTGACACCAACACCGTCGTCATGCTGCTGATCATGGGCATTGTGCACACCGGCTTTGCGTATGCCATGTATTTCGGTACGACACGCGTTCTCTCGGCGCAGACCCTCGCCCTCTTCAGCTACATCGACCCCATCGTGGCAGTGCTGCTGTCCGCACTGGTGCTGAAGGAGTCCATGAGCGTACTGAGCCTTGTGGGTGCGGTAGCGGTACTGGGTTCCACCATAGTCAGCGAACTCCCCGAAAAGACACACAAAGCGTAAGCCATGCAAATCCCCTGTTCGCACAGGGGATTTTTTACATACATTTTATCATTTTTCAGTCAAAAAGCATAAATATTCACCGCAGGTCAAATTTTTATTGAATTTTATATCTATAACATATAGAATATTATTTAATGAATTATGCGAGGAAAGGAGCCTTCCCCATGTCTCCTGAAATCTTTCCCCCACGAATCACCGAACTGAGAACGCTGATCGAAGAGAATTATGTGGATGACCTCAAGGGAACGCTGGATCGCTGCGAAGCGGTGGAGCAGTATGCCTATGAAGTGGACTCCGACGAACTGCGTGCCTACTGCCAGTTCTACAAGGGTCTGACCTGCTATCTCCATGCCCAGCTTGACCGCGGCTATGACCTGCTGGTGCGCTGCATTGAGCCTCTTTGCCAGACCGAGCAGTGGGAACTGGCGGGCAGAGCGTACAACGCCCTTGGCAACGTCGCCTCGTTCCAGGGCGAGCATTCTCTTGCGGTGGACTATTTCTTTGTGGGACTGCGCTTCTGTAAAGAACATCATCTCACGACCCAGACATATCGCATCATCAACAACATTGCAGATATGTATATCTCCCTTGGCGAATATGAGCTTGCCGTTGAGCAGCTGAAAATCTGTGCCGAGGGCATTGCCTCCAATCCCAAAGCCAACGCCATCATTTTCGGCAACCTCGCCTACTGCTATATTCACCTCGGTCAGCTGGACGAGGCGGAACAGCACATGAATCAGGTCATCTCCTGCCATCAGGACGATATGTTCGACCGCTGCTCCATCCTGTTCCTGCAGGCAAGCTTTTATCACAGCAAGGGCGACCTTGCCAGATGCAACGAGATCATTGAAACGCTCCGCGCCACCGATCTCTCCTCTGTCATCTACGATTTCCTCACCGAGATCGAGTACCACGCCCATCTTCTGCTCACCATTGCGCGCTATGACGCGCTGGAAGAGCTCCTTGCCGTCATGGACCGAGAGCTGCAGAGTCTCTTTGCCCGTGAAACCCTCTGCAAGCTCCGTCTGGAATACTACCAGAAGATCGGCGAACAGCAGAAGTATCTCCAGCAGGCGGCAGAGTTTTATGAGATCTCCAAGCAGCGGGATCTGCAGCGCCGTCAGCTCGCGGTACACAACATCATCACCCGCAGCTCTCTTGAAAACGAGATGGATATGCGCGCGGAAACCGAGCGGGATAACTCCATTCTCCGCGAACGCTCCGAAAAGGATGCCCTCACGGGCATCAAGAACCGCTTCAAGCTCAACGAGGTGGCAGAAGCAGCCTTCCATCGCGGTTATATGAACGGCACCAATCTGGGCGTGGAGCTGCTGGACATCGACTATTACAAGGAATACAACGACAACTACGGTCATCAGGCGGGCGACGAATGTCTCGTTGCCATCGCCCGCGTCCTGCAAAGTCTGGAGGAACACGAAGGCATCCATGTGGGGCGCTACGGCGGCGATGAATTTATGATCATCTACGAGGATTATTCCAAGGAGGAAATTCTCGCCTTTGCCGCGCAGATCAGAGAACAGCTCACCGCGCTGCAGGTGGAGCATAAGCACTCCCGCGCAGCCCCCTACGTCACCGTCAGTCAGGGCATTTTCCTGAAAGTCCCCGAAGGTGCCAACCGTCTCTGGGACTTCACCTACTGCGCGGATCTGTCCCTGTACTATGTCAAGGGCAAGAGCCGCAACAGCATGTTCCTCTCCACCTCCGCCAAAGAGATCAAGGAATTTGCAGGAGACGATTACCGCCTCATTCACTGATAAAGCCAAAAGCCGAACGCAGCTGCGTTCGGCTTTTTCGATTTTCTTTCCCGCTTTCGCACATACTAAGGTCAAACCACAAGGAGGTCTTTTTATGTGTACCGCTGTCAGCTATCACCCCCATGCCCATTACTTCGGGCGAACCCTCGATCTGGAGCACCATTACCACGAGTGCATCACCATCACGCCCCGCCGTTTCCCTCTGCCCTTTCGTCATCTTGCCACGCTCTGCACCCATCACGCCATCATCGGCACCGCCTATGTGCAAAACGGCTATCCGCTCTACTATGACGGCATGAACGAAAAGGGGCTCTGCATGGCGGGGCTGCGCTTTCCCGTCCACTGCGCCTACGGCGCTGTGACGGCAGGGAAGGAGAACGTCGCCTCCTTCGAGCTGATCCCCTGCGTGCTGGGGCGCTGCAGCGATATTTCGGAAGCAAGGGCAATGCTCGAAAACCTGCAGATCACCGACACTGCCTTTTCCAAGGCGCTGCCTCCCTCACCCCTGCACTGGATCATCGCCGATACGGACAGTTCCATCACCGTAGAGCAGACGGCAGAGGGACTTCGCATCTACGACAATCCCGTGGGTGTTCTCACCAACGAGCCCCCCTTTCCCATGCAGCTGCTGCGCCTTGCAGAGTTCATGCAGCTTTCCCCGACTCCGCCCGAAAATCGCCTTGCCCCCACGGTGGAACTGCCGCCGTACAGCCGCGGCATGGGCGCCATGGGACTGCCCGGCGACAGTTCCTCTCCCTCCCGCTTCGTGCGGGCAGTGTTCTGTAAGACCCATTCTCTTTCCTCAAACGACGAAGCGGACTCTGTTGCCCAGTTTTTCCACATTCTGCAGAGTGTAGCGCAGCTGCGGGGCTGTGTTTCGCTCGGTAATGGCAGCTATGAGCGCACGGTCTATTCCTCCTGCTGCAGTGCCGGGCACGGCATCTACTATTACACCACCTATGAAAACAGCGCCGTCACCGCCGTGGATCTCCACGCAGAGAACCTTGATGGCGAAGCTCTCATTTCTTACCCCATGCTGCGAATGATGCAGATTTCTCGTCAAAACAGCACCAAATAAGGCAAAAAACACAGCAGAACTTTCATTCTGCTGTGTTTTTTCATCATCTTCCTTCGCGGCGAACGCGGAGGGACTCCTCCACGATGCGCTCACAGAGATCCTCATAGCTCATGCCGACGGCTGCCGCCTCTTTCGGCAGGAGGCTGGCACTGGTCATGCCGGGCAGGGTGTTGATTTCAAGGCACCATGCCCTGCCCTCCTCATCGAGAATGAAATCCGCGCGGGCATAGGCAGAAAGCCCCAGTCCATGATAGAGCTTCAATGTTGCCTCGCCCATCTCCCGCCACTGCTCCTCCGTGATGGGAGCGGGGCAAACCTCCAGACTGCCGCCTGCCTGATACTTCGCAACGTAGTCGAAATAGGCGCTGTTGTTCTGGGGAATGATCTCCACCGCCGGGAGATAGTCATTGCCGAGCACGCCCACGGTCAGTTCCCGACCGTGGAGCTTCTTCTCCACAAGGATACGGTTGCCGTAGCGGAGCATCTCGTGCAGCGCCTTCTCCAGCTCCTCCTTGGTGTCAGGAAGAGAGAGACCGAGGGAGGAGCCGCCGTTGATGACCTTCACCGCGCAGGGCACTTCCAGCTCCTCCACCAGACGGGGGATATCCTCCTCGGTATAGCAGACCTCCCGCCAGGGGGCAGTACGCACACCCACACGCTCCATCACCGTCTTGGTGATCGCCTTATCCATTGCCATGCCGGAGGAAAGGTAGCCCGCCCCCGTATAGGGAATGCCCAGCAGGTCGAAGGTCGCCTGCACACGTCCATCCTCGCCGCACTCACCATGGAGCCCCAAAAACACGATGTCTGCCGCGCGGCAGGCATCCAGCACACCGGGACCGAACTTGCTTGCGCTCTTGTCGGCGCGGCTCGCCCGCACCGCATCGAGATCGGGTGCAGTCTTTTCGATCGCCACATTGCTGCAAAGTCCGTCGGGCGCGTCAAAGATCTCCTCGATCTTCCCCGCAAACCGCTCCAGTCCCAAAAACATATCCACCAGCACCGCCTTGTGCCCACGCTTGCGCAGTGCGCGGCAAACACCGGTACCCGTGGAAAGCGAAACGTTACGCTCGGGAGAAAGTCCCCCCGCCAGTACAACGATTTTCATAAATACGATATCCTTCTTTCCAAGATCATACTTTTACAGAATACATATATAGCACAAATCAGAACAAATTACAACCTCAGCGAAAAATACCATGAGAGCCCTGCATTTTTCCCTTGAACCCCAGTGGAAATCGGTGTCGAAGTATGTTAAACTAAAAACGTTGTAACTAAAAAGAAAGGGTGAACTCTATGTCAATCCTCGCACAGCTCAACAGTCCCGTGATGTATCTCATCTGCGGAACCATCATTGCCTTTGTCGCCCTTGTGTGCGTGTTCTTCATGATTCGCGCATACAAAGCAGGCATCTCCATCGGCATGGATCCCGTGAAGATGAAGCGCACCATCACTGCCAGCGCCACCTTCACTCTGCTGCCCAGCATCGGCATCCTGCTGGGTGTCATCGCACTCTCCGGCAGCCTTGGCACACCTCTCCCCTGGCTGCGTCTGTCCGTCATCGGCGCACTGCACTATGAGACCCAGGTGGCAGAAGCCGCCGCGGAAGCGGTGGGTCTTTCCGGTCTGAACGCAACGGAAATGACGGCGGAGGCCTTCACCACCATCGCCCTGCTGATGAGCTTCTGCATCATGTGGGGTATGCTCATGAGCGTGTTCTTCACCAAGCGTTACCTCGGCAAGATCGGCGGCAGCAAGAAGAGCGAAAGCAGCGAGAACAGCGGCGGCGGTATCGGCGACATTGCCATGACCGCCATGTTCATCGGTCTCGTCTCCGCTTACGTCGGCAGCTACATCGGCGACTTCGTCTCCGGCAGCGGCGACTGGCTTCCCATCGCAGTGGCTGTGGTGGCAGGCGCGGTGATGGCTGTGTTTATCTATCTCGCGGAAAAGAAGAATCTCGGGTGGCTGGAAAGCTTCTCCATTGCAGGCAGCATGATCGCTGGCATGGCAGCTGCCGTACTGTTTGGTTAAGGAGGGTATCAAGATGTCTGATCTGGAAAAGAACGCCGCATTTGAGGCGTACAATCAAAAATCCCACACCTATGGTCGCATCGCCTGCATCATCACCCTTGCGATGCTCATCGGCGCACCCTTCCTCATGGGCTTCTATCTCGGTGCCATGCCCGATATGGCAGGCTTCGTCCGCGGCTTCCTCGCCGTGGGTCTTGTCTGGAGCGTGAGCTGCATTGCGGAATATCTGGTCTATACCCCGATGCTCGGCGCCGGCGGCAGCTATCTCGCCTTCATGACCGGCAACCTCATCAACATGAAGATCCCCTGCGCGGTCAATGCCCGCGACATGGTCGGTGCCAAGGCAGGCACTCCCGAAAACGAGATCATCTCCACCCTCTCCATCGCGACTTCCTCCCTCGTCACTGTGGTGGTTCTCGCCATCGGCGTTGTCATGCTCATTCCCCTGCAGCCCATTTTGCAGGCACCTGCTCTGCAGCCCGCCTTCGACTGCGTGGTGCCCGCCCTCTTCGGCGCTATGGCATATAAGTACTATCGCGGTAATCTGAAGATTGCTCTGCCCACGCTGATCGTCATGGGTACGCTGTTCATTCTGGTACCTTCCCTCACCGGTTCCACCAGCTTCATGATCCTGCCCAGCGGTGCCATCGCCATCGGTCTTGCTCTTGTGCTGAACAAGAAGTCCAAGAAGGGGGCGAAGTGATGAGCCCTGTTGTGAAATTCCTGCTGGGCTTCGTCTGCGGCGTCCTTGGCGCGGTTCTTGCGCTGCTGCTGATCGCCCTCATCCGCACTCTGTTGATGCCGAAGAAGGTCTCGGACTACCGTCCGAACCCCGATCAGGGGCGCACAGATGAATATGCGCAGAAGCTCTCCCGCATGATTCAGTATGACACCGTTTCCTCCTCGGAAGATCCCCAGATTGAAAAGTTCCGTGGCTTCCACAAGGTGCTTGAAGAGCTCTTCCCCCTTGTCCATCAGCATCTCGAAAAGATCGAGATCGACGGCAACCTGCTCTTCTTCTGGAAGGGCGAACAGCACGATAAGCCCATTGTACTGATGAGCCATCAGGATGTTGTTCCTGCCGAAGGCGTGTGGAGTCATGAACCCTTCTCCGGCGACATTGCGGATGGCAAGGTATGGGGTCGCGGCGCATCCGACACCAAGTGCTCCGTCATGGCGTTCTTTCAGGCAGTGGAAGAACTGCTCGCCGCAGGCTATGTTCCCAAGCAGGATGTGTATCTTTCCTCCTCCTGCACGGAGGAACACCGGGGCAACGGCGCAACAAAGCTCGTCCGTGAACTCCAGCGTCGTGGTGTGAAGCCCTTCCTCGTCTGCGATGAGGGCGGCGGCATCATCACTGAGCCCATCGGCGGCGTTCACGGCAACTATGCCATGGTGGGTGTGTTTGAAAAGGGTCAGGCGGATGTCCGCTTTACCGCCCATTCCACCGGCGGTCATGCCAGCGCCCCTCCGAGAAGCTATCCCATCACGAAGCTGGCGGCATTTGTCACCAGCGTCCAGAAAAAGAGCCCCTTCCGCAAGGAGATCTCCAGAGAAGTCGCCGCCATGCTCACGGGGCTTGCCCCCTATGCGGACTTCGGCATGAAGTTCCTCTTCGGCAACCTCTGGCTCTTCGGTCCTCTGCTGAAGGTCGTCATGCCCATGGTCTCGGCGCAGGCTTCCGCCATGCTGCAGACCACCATCGCCTTCACCATGCAGAGCGGCTCCGATGCCTGCAATGTGCTGCCCCAGGAAGCCAGCGTCAGCGCCAATATGCGCTTCATTCCCCATCAGGGCAAGGACGAAAGCCTGCGCCTCATCCGTGAGCGCGCGGAGAGCTTCGGTCTTGAAATGGAAGTTCTCAGAGCCGGCGACTACACGCCCCCCGTGGACATCACGGGCGATGCATGGAACCTGGTCATGGATGCCATCGCCAAGACCTTCCCCGGTCTCGCCGCCAGCCCCTACGTCATGACCGGTGGAACAGACTGCCACTTCTATCAGGAGATTTGCCCGAACTGCGTCCGCTTCGCTCCCGTGATCTATGGTCCTGAGCAGATGAAGGGTATGCACGGCATTGATGAAAACATCGAGGCAAACTGCCTTCCCGGCGCAGTGGATTTCTACAAGACGCTTATCGGTCTTTGCTGAAATAACCCATACGACAAAAAACGAGACGCACCCTTGCGTCTCGTTTTTTCATCTTATTTTTCTGCCGTGAAGCTGTTTTCGATCACCGCGACACCGTAACGGAGAACGGCTTCTCCATCCACAAGATAGCGCACGGTGTGAACCGTATCCAGCGAGCAAAGGGAATTTGCCAGCGCCTGCAGTGCCGCTTCCTCCCCTCCCGCAAGCACAGGAAGCTGCTCTGCAGAGAGGTTGACATAACAAATGCCATCCTCCACCCGCAGAGAGTTGTACTCATATTCCGCAGGGATCAGACCGTGCAGCCCCTCTTTTTCAGGACCACCCAAGAGGGCATCCACCACACTCTCGGCGCGGGTCTTACCCTCATACACGGGGATGCGGCGAAGCTCGGAGACAAGCCCGCCGTTTTCATCCGCAAACCAGAGCGTCGCATCCACTGTGCCCACCAGTTCCTCCTGACTGCTCAGCAGCATATCCCGCAGGCGCAGCTCCTGCTCGCTGCGATATTCCAGAGGTCTCCCATTCACCGTCACCGTCACAGCATAGACACCGTCAAGCTGGGCAAGGGTCATGGTAAGACAGCTGTCCGCAAGGGTCAGGTCGATCCCCGAGAGCGTGCGGTACTGCGGCGAGACGTCGACCTGCAGCCGCCCGCCGCCAAACTGCACATCCTGCAGCTGCAAGCCTGCAGGCAGAGGTGTTTTCAGTCCGCTGCTCTGGGGACCTGCCCAGTAGCGCTCCAGCACCATGCGAGCGGCTTCCACCGCGTCTTCGGGCAGCGTCAGATCGCAATACTCCACTTTGACCGCATCACTGCCGCGGGCGTATTCGGGCTCTGCGAGGAAATACAGGGCATAGTTGCCATCGCTCTCCGTCTGTCCGCCGAAGAACAGCACCACCGCCACCATCAGCACAAGGAGCAGCACCACGATTTTCTTTCCTCTCATACCGCAGCACCTCCTTCTGCCAAGGGCAGACGCACCGTGAACACGCTGCCGCCGCCCGCGCGGCAGGCGGCTGTCACCGTACCGCCGCGCTTTTCCACGAAGTCCCGCACAATGGAAAGTCCCAGACCTGTGCCGCCCGCACTGCGGCTGCGCGCCTTGTCCACGCGGTAGAACCGCTCAAAAATATGGTCAAGATCGCCTTCGGGGATACCGATGCCGTTGTCGGAAACCGACAGCACCGCGCACCCGTTCTCCCTCCGCAGCTCCACCTGCACAAAGCAGCCGCTGCGGCTGTATTTGATGGCGTTGTCCACCAGATTATAGATCACCTGATGTATTTCATCGGGAGCGGCAAGAACCACACAGCCCGCCTCCGCCTGATAGCTCAGCTCGATCTGCTTTTCCTCCGCAAGGATCTCCATCGTGCGGATCACGCGCCGCACCATCTGTTCCAGATCTACCTGCTCCGCCGCAGCAAGAATATCACTGTCAAGGCGGGTCAGGCGCAGCAGATCCTCCGTAATGCGGCTGAGGCGTTCCGCCTCCTGCCCGATGTCGGAGATAAATTCATGGACAGTCTCCTCCTCCATGCCGCGATTCTGCAAAATGGAGTCCGTCAGCAGGCGAATGGCGGCAAGGGGCGTTTTCAGCTCGTGGGACGCATCGGAAACAAAGCGTTTGCGGGCAGCTTCCGTCCGCTGCAGGCGATCGGTCATGCTGTTAAATTCCACGGCGATCTGAGCGATCTCATCGCCGCCCTTGACCTCGGCACGGTGACTGTATGCACCCTCCCGCACGCTGCGGATCGCCTCCAGAAGCTCGCTGATGCGGCGGGTCAGCGCACCCGAAAGCGCCAGACTCACGATCAGCACGATCAGCGCGATGCCAACGGACAAACGGAGCAGATTGTCCCGAAAGCCACCCAGGATCTCTGCCTGTTCCTTGTCGAACTCATAGACAAAAACCGAGCCGATGATACGGTTTTGAAACAGCACGGGGGACGCGGCACGGGTATAGAGCGTGCCGTTTTCATAGGCACTGTGGGCAGCGTCATTGCCCCGCAGCGCCTCCACCACCTCGGTCATCAGCGCATAAGAACCAACGGCACTGCCGATCTCTCGGGTGTCGTACAACACACGTCCTGCCGCATCTGTCACCAGCACGCGGGAAAAGCCCGTCTGCTCGTTGCGTGACATGACCGTCTCCACCTGTGCTGCCGTCTCCTCGGACAGCTCCTCCAGCTCCGAAAGGGAGGAGCTCATCACCACCGCCGCGCTCTGCAGCGTCTCCACCTTGGACTGGAACAGCAGGTCCTCACTGACGATCAGCGGATAGGTGTTCAACAGCACCAGCACCGCCGCAATGACCAGAATGTAGCTCAGACCGATCTTGAATTGCAGGCTCGATTTATGCTTTGAAATAATAGCCAACACCCCATTTGGTCATGATGTATTCGGGCTCAGCGGGATTCGTCTCCAGCTTTTCACGCAGACGGCGGATATGCACATCCACCGTGCGGTAATCCCCTGCATAGGTATAGCCCCAGACCGTGTCCATCAGCATTTCGCGGCTGTATACGCGGCGGGGATTGTTCATAAAGAGCTCCATGAGCTGATATTCCTTCGCCGTCAGCTCCACCACTTCGCCGTTCTTCATGGCAAGGCGCTGCTCGGTGTCGAGGGAAAGTGCGCCGCAGGTCAGGAGACTGCTCTTCTTCGCAGCGGAAGCACTGCCGCTGCGGCGAAGCAGCGCACGCACGCGCGCCTTCAGTTCCAGAATGTTGAAGGGCTTTGTCACATAGTCATCCGCGCCGTACTCAAAGCCCAGCAGCTTGTCCGTATCCTCGCTGCGGGCGGTGAGCATGATCACAGGCACATCGGAGAACTCACGGATGTGCATACAGGTCTCAAGCCCATCCATTTCCGGCATCATCACATCCAGAATGATCAGATCAAAATCGCCGTTTCGCGCCAGCTCCACCGCGGTCTTTCCGTCGTAGGCGGTCTCCACCTCATAGCCCTCATTCTCCAGATTAAAGCGCATCCCTTTGACCAGCAGCTTTTCATCATCCACCACAAGGATCTTCATTGCTCCGCCTCCTTCAAAACGATCCAATCCTTCATATCGGCAAATTTACTCTCGCCGATGCCGTCCACTTCCAGCAATTCCTCTGCCGTGCGGAACGCACCATGCGCCTCACGGTAGGCAACAATGCGCTCTGCCAGCACCTCACCCACGCCGGGGAGATGGGTCAGTTCCTCCACCGTGGCGGTGTTGATGTTCACCTGCCACTGCACTGCCTCCATGGGCGCGGTCCCCTGTGCGAGCTCCCCCGCACGGATGGTATATTCGTCACTTTCGTCCATGCGGGTGGAGCGAATATAGACCCCCGTCATGGCGAGGGCAAACACCAGCGTCAGCGCCACGATCCACTTTTCGCCTTTAGAGAGCGGATTCAGCTTTCTCATGCTGCCCCCTTTCTGCGCAAGCCCGTTCTTTTCCCGCTTGCAGCTGCCTGTAAAATCTGATATACTATATTGACCTATTCTGTAAGGAATACATCCTGTCCGTTGTTTCCTGTGCTGCAGGCGCATTGCACCACAGCAATATATCAACGGAGGTTCTCATCATAGTCGGTCGCACTGCGGCGCTCGCGCCGTTGCGGACATCATTTCAATTTCGTATCATAGCTTTTGCTATTATACCACACAATGCGAGGTTTGCCTATGAAAAAAGTACAGGGCTGTGCCCTTTTTCTGATCTGTATCCTGCTGATGAATCTTTTCTCCGCTCCCGCCTATGCCGCCGTGCCCAAGCTGAACGTGGAGGCAAAAGCCGCTTTGCTGGTGGACGGCGACACGGGAGAGATCCTCTATGAATATAACGCCAACGAGCAGCTCTATCCCGCGTCTCTGACCAAGATTATGACGGCGCTGCTGGTATTTGAGGCAGTGGAGACGGGTGTTCTCTCCCTCGACCAGAAGATCACTGCCCCCGCCTCTGCCTTTGTGGGGCTCTCTAGCGCAGGCAGTACCGCTAACATCACCACCGGTGAGATTTTGACGGTGGAGGAGCTGCTGGCGTGTATGCTCATCAACTCCGCTAACGAAGCCGCCGCCATCCTCGCCTGTGCCGTGGGCGGCACGATTGCAGACTTCGTTGCCCGCATGAATGCCCGCGCGGAGGAGCTCGGCTGCTACGACACGCATTTTATGAACCCCACGGGTCTCCATGATCCCGACCATTACACCACCGCATGGGACCTCTACCGCATCACCCAGGCTGCGCTGAAGCACGATCACTTCATGGTCATCTGCGACTCCAAGTCCTGGGAGATCCCCGAAACCAATCTCCATGGTCCCCGCACTCTCCACAGCACCAACTACCTCATCTCCAACTGGCGCGCGCTGGGCTATCTCTACAGCGGCGCAGACGGCATCAAGACAGGTCACACCTCTCAGGCGGGCAACTGCCTGATCTCCACCGCTCAGCGCGACGGACAGAGCCTGTTCGGCGTCATTCTCGGTGCCAACAAGTTCAGCTATTATGAGGGAGCAAAAAAGGTGGAGAAGGTGGGCAGCTTCATCGAGATGGCGAAGATGTTCGACTGGGGCTTTGATAACTTTGAGCGTGCTACCATCGTCACCGCAGCAGAAACCGTGGCGGAAGCCCGGGTGGACCTCTCCCGCGAGACCAACTACGTGGTGGTACATCCCGCGACAGATATTGACCGTCTGCTGCCTGTGGACCTCTCTCCCGCTGACCTCACCCGTACCATCACCCTCCACGAGGATGTGTTCCTTGCTCCTGTCACCGCAGGGCAGGAAATGGGCAGCATGGAGCTCCGCTACGGCGACACGGTGTATGCCACTGTCCCCCTGCTGGCAATGAACGACGTGTCTGCTTCGTGGATCCTCACGGCGCATTACAACGTCAAGGGCTTCTTCGCTCAGCCCACCGTCAAAATGGTGTGTCTGGGTCTCCTGCTTGTGGCGGCTCTGGTGCTGGTTCGCACCAGCGGACGCCGCAGAAACACCCGTCACGGTACGCCCTCCCAGTCCTCCAAGGGCTATCGCGGACGCCGCCGCCCCTTCTGAATAACGATAAAACCGGAGTATGGCAATGCCATGCTCCGGTTTTGTTGTTTAAAGATACAGATTCATCAGCTCAAAATCCACACTCTCGCCATTCACGCGGAAAAAGTCTGGAAAATGCCCGATTTTATGAAAGCCAAATTTTTCATACAGGGCGATGGCGCGGGTGTTGTCACTGCGGACTTCCAGCGAAAGCACAGCGATACCCGCTTCCCGCGCAAAGTCGATGGCAGTCTGCAGCAGGGCACTGCCGACTCCCCGTCCCCAGTATTCCTTCAAAACATTGATGCCGAAGCTCGCACGGTGCGCCATACGGATGCTGCGTCCCACACCATGCACACCGATGCAGCCCACCATGCGTTCCCCCGCCTTTGCTACAAACATGGCATTTGCCCCCTCCATGCTCGCAAGAAACTCTCGTTCCTGCTCCACCGTAAAGGGCAGTCCCTCCGCACCAAAGGTCAAATTATCCGTTTCACCGCCCGAGATTCTGAGCAGCTCCAGCAGCGCCGCCGCATCCTCGGGTACGGCGCGGGTAACGACAAACTCCATACCGCACCTCCCCAAATGTTTTGGTTATGATACGCCCCCAAAAAGGAAATGTCAAGCACCCGCCCCCTGTCCGCCACATACACTGGCATTGACAGGAGCGTGAGCAAATATGGCGTACTCAGACAGAGAGCTGCTGGCGCGTCTCATCGAGTGCGAAGCCGGCGGTGAAGGCGAGATCGGCATGAAGGCTGTGGCAGGCGTCGTGATGAACCGTGTCCGTGCCACCACCGGGGAGTACGCCCGGGTGGGGCAGGGCAGCATACAGAAGGTCATCATGCAGCCGGGGCAGTTCGTCTGCGCCTCAGAAACGGAAGCGGGAGCCTACAACCCGCAGAATATTTACAATATGCGTCCTCAAGCCATCCACTATGAGATCGCGGATTGGGCGATCGCGGGAAACCGCGTGCCGGATGTGGCAGAATCGCTCTGGTTTTACAATCCCTTCGGCGCGGAGTGCCGCCGCTTCTTCCCCGGAAACTCCGGCTACTGGCAGACCCGCATCGGCGATCACTGCTTTTATAATCCCACCAATGCCTATCATCAAACATAGTCGTTTTCAAGGAGGACGGATGCCATGAACACATTCAACGAACATATCCCTACTGACTGGCAGCGCATGGACCACATGGGGCAATCCATGGAACACGAAATGAGCATGAATGCGGAACGCCGCACCCCCATGTATCCCAATCAACCCATGCCCACCCCCATACCCCAGCAGCCTATGCCTCTGCCTACCCCTGCCCTTCCCGGCACGGTGCAGCCCAAGCAGCTGGAGATGCACTCCGGACTGGATCTGGATGCACTGGACGGTCCTTTCACCAATGCCGACCTTGCCAAGGCATCCCTCAAGGGGTTGCTGATGCGAAACCTCGGGTTCTATATCGTGGCGGGTTTTCTGGTGGGGTCGCAGTCCCCTGTTTCCTGGGAAGGCATCCTCTACAGTGTCGGCAATGATTACATTGTGATCTACCAGCCCGATGTAGACCGCTATATCACGGGAGACCTCTATTCTCTGAAATTTGTGGAGTTCCATAACACCCAGAGTTCCACCCCCTGGGCAGGCTACCGCCGCCGGGAGGGGCATAACAGCTGGTAAGCAAAAAACGACCTGCCGAGGCAGGTCGTTTTGTCTTTCTTTACTTGCTCTCAGCAAGAATCGCGGCAAGACCGCGCGCCAGCTGATCGGGGCAGGAGGTCTCCTTGAAGCCGCAGCGGATACCGCCCAGCAGTTCGATCACATCCTCTGCCTTTCTGCCGCGGACAAGCTGTGCAATGCCCTGCAGATTTCCGTCGCAGCCACCCATGACCTGCAGCTCACGGACGATACCGTCCTCCACATCCACGGTCATCATCTGAGAGCAAACGCCCTGAGGGCGAAACTGATACTTCATGTTCGTTATCTCCTTTTTCGAGTTTTTTCAAGCCGAGGTATCATAACACGAAAGCTAAGCCCACGCAAGCTTTTTCTACAAAAAAGGGCAAAAACAGCTCTGACCTTTCCGATCAGAGCTGTTTTCAACGGCATTCTTAGACTTCAGCGATGGCTTCGATCTCCACCAGTGCGTCCTTGGGCAGGCGAGCCACCTGCACAGCGCTGCGGGCAGGATAATTGCCTTCCTCAAAGAAGGACTTGTACACTTCATTCATAGCAGCAAAGTCGTTCATGTCCTTGAGGAAAACCGTGGTCTTGATGACCTTGCCCATGTCGGTGCCGGCTTCTTCCAGAATCGCCTTGACGTTGCTGAGGGAAGCGCGGGTCTGCTCCTCGATGGTAGCGGGGATCACGCCGGTAGCAGGGTCAACAGGAATCTGACCGGAGGTGTAGACGAGATTGCCGATCTGAATACCCTGAGAATAGGGACCGATGGCAGCAGGTGCATGGTTGGTCGCAATGATCTTCTTCATATCATAAACTCCTTGATCAACGTATTGAGGGATCACTCCCGAAGAAAATTATACGCCTGCAGAGAAAAAATTGCAATCCCCTGTAAGGGGACGGGATATACAGAGAACTACCAGAAAGCAGCAAAAGGATCGCTCATTCGAGCGATCCTTTTGGGATTCTTACATCACGCCGCGGCGTTTGCGCCGCTCCAGTGCCAGGCGGTCAGAGAGCATGGCAATGAACTCGCTATTCGTGGGCTTACCTTTGGAGATGCTCACGGTATAGCCGAAATACTTCTGCAGCGTCTCAAGGTCGCCCCGATCCCATGCCACCTCGATGGCATGGCGGATGGCACGCTCCACACGGCTGGGCGTGGTACCGAAATGCTTCGCAACTTCGGGATAGAGCACCTTGGTCACGGCATTGATGATATCCATGTTCTGTACCGTCAGCACGATGGCTTCGCGGACATACTGATAGCCCTTGATATGGGCGGGCACGCCGATCTCATGGAGCATGGCGGTAACCTCGCCCTCCAGACGCTCTGCCTCCGTCAGACGGGGTGCATTCTCTGCTGCCAGCTGATGGAGTTTCTGCATGAGGGTCTCCTCATCGCAGGGCTTGGAGAGGAAGTAGCTGACATTCAGCTCGCAGGCTTCTGCCACCACGCGGTCTGTGCAGAAGGAGGACACCACCACCGTCTTTGGGCGCAGATCCATCTCGCCCAAACGCCGCAGCAGGGACATACCATCCAGTCCCGGCAGCACCAGATCTGTTACCACAAGCTGGGGGATCTCCCGCTGAATGAGCTGCAGCGCCTCCACGCCGTCTCCCGTAGATCCAACCACCCGAAATGTTTCTGTACTATCCAATCTCTTCTGCAGCAGAGTACGATATTCCTCATTCGTATCTGCCAAAAGTACGCTGATCTTGTTCGCCATACTTTGCCAGTTCCTTTCCGTTATGATAACGCCGCCCGCTCTCTCGCAAGCGGTGTCATGACGTCTCGCAGCTTTTCGCTGACCACACATATAAAGTATCACAATCAGACAGCTTTTTCAAGACGTTCGACAGAAATTTAATCACTTTTTCGTCGAGTTATTCCATCGTTTTTCGACTTTTTTCTGTTATTTTATCACTTTTTTCGACACTTTTGCGCGGATTTATCCAAAAGTTTTCCACAGCCTGCCGCGGGACTCCTTTTTCACCGCACCAAGCCGCGGCGAAAGCTCTCATTCAGCTCCCGCAGCTCCTTTTCCCCTTCGATATAGGGACGGTAGAACTCCTCCGCAGAGCCACCGCCGAGACTGCCGCAGCTGCTGCAGCCCTCGCACGCATCGCCGCAAGTCTGCAGCGCACGGCGCACGATTTCCTCCCGCTCCGCGCGGGTAGTATCCTTGATCAGTACAGAACGCATAAACGTTTCTCCTCCTTTCTCCGAAAACTCCTTCGCTTTTCTTATGGTCAATTCCATCCCCCAAAAGTTGCGTCCGCACAGCACGGACACAAGTAGTCTCCAAGAAGACTGTGCATTTTCTTGAAAAAGCTTTGTAAAAAAACCTTTTTCGCATAATTGACAATTCTTTAACGGTGTGATACGCTGATTTTGAACCAAACAATAATGCCGTTACAGAACGTTGATTTTTTCATAGCAGGGGGTGTTTTTGTGGTATTCGTCGGCGACTTTTTTGCCATCGGCTTGATCATCGTGCTCTGCATGTTCTACTTTGAGCGAAAGCATTTTCTTTCCTTTAACAGCCGCATCTTTGCCGCCTGCCTGATTCTGATCGGGCTGACCGCAGGCACGAATATTTTCTGCTATATCACCATGCACGATCCCGCGGCACCGCTGTGGATGCTGCATCTGCTCAATTCGCTGTACTTTCTCTTTTTGATGGCAGGCTCGGCACTGCTGACACTGTTCCTGCTCTACAGCATTCTGGAACACGTCTGCCATGCCTTCTGCCGCGTCATGGGCACAAGCATCACCCTCGGTCTTACTGCGGCATATCTTCTGGTCCTTCTTTCCAATTTCAAAACCGGGGCGATTTTCTACTTTGATCAAAACCATGTCTATCACCGCGGTCCGCTGAATGGGATCGGCTATTTTGTCATTCTCGGCGAGATTTTCGTGATCTTCATGGCATACTTCCGCAACCGCAAGGTCGCCCCCAAAGCCATGCGCCGGGTGTTGCTGCAAACCCTGCCCAGCCTGCTGCTGGGTCTGCTGATCCAGCGAATTTACAGCGAGATCATGATCACCACCTTCTTCATGGCGATGCTGGCACTGGTGCTGTTCCTGAACTTTCAGGGCAGGCACTCCGGCGTGGACGAGCTGACCCGGCTCAATGACCGCAGCCGTTTCTTCCGGGAGCTGGATCTTCGTTTTTCCATCAAACAGCGTTTTCAGGTCTTTTATATTGAGCTGAAAGACCTTGAAGACCACACCAAGCATTATGGAAAAGCGCTTGATGATGATATCATCTATCTCTTTGCTTCGGGTCTGCGTCATCTGATCCCTCAGGCAACCTGCTTCCAGCTTTCCCGTCTTACCTACGCCGTGATCATTCCCACAGTAAAAAACGCTGCGCAAAACCGCGAAACCCTGCAGAAATATCTTGCAGCAGGGCTCACTCACTCCAGCGGGCACATCTATCCCGACACCATTCTTGTAGAATACATCGTGGATGAGGACAGCACTTCCGTTGCCGATTTCCACGCCAAGCTCGACTATGCCATCCACACTGCTCACGCGGAGCACAAGCCCTATGTGTATTATACCCCCGCGCTGGGCGAAGCCATGCACCGCCGTCAATACCTGTTGGGGCGCATTCAGCAGGTGGACGCAGCCCATGGCTTCGAGGTCTGGCTGCAGCCCATCTACAGCCTGCACACCGACTGTCTCTGCTCCGCAGAAGCGCTGCTGCGCCTGCGGGATGACGACGGCAAGATCATCCGCCCCGATGAGTTCATCCCCCTTGCAGAGGAAAGCGATGTCATTTATGACATCACCTGGTTCGTGGTGGAGCAGGTCTGTCGCTTCCTGCATGACAATTCCGCGCTGGATTTCATCAGCGTATCCGTAAATCTGCCCATGCCCCAGCTGCAGATCCCCGGTTTTCTGGATCGTCTCAACCGCATCACGGAGGAGTACGGCATTGAGCATCGCCGCATCTGTCTGGAGATCACCGAGCGCACTTTTTTGGAGGATTATGACACGGCAAAGGACTGTATGCAGTCTCTCTGTCAGGCAGGCTACCGTATGTTTCTGGATGATTTCGGTGTGGGCTATTCCAACTTCAGCTGGCTGCTGCAGCTCCCCTTCTCCTGCATCAAGCTGGACAGCAGCATTTCCCAAAGCATCGAAACCGACGAAAAGAGCCGTGATACGATCCGCTCTCTGATTCGGCTGTTTCAGGAGCGCGGCAACCATGTCATCGCGGAGGGCGCGGAAACCGAGTCGCAGGTCAACACCCTTTCCTCCTGCGGCGTGGATCGCATTCAGGGCTACTATTACGCCAAGCCCATGGACATGGATTATTTTCTGGATTTTTACCAGAATACCTATCATCACGCGTAAGATCAGCCGTTGCAGAAAAGCGTTCTGCAACGGCTCCCTTTTCTCTGTACAATGAACTGTCACATTCACACACAAAAGATCCCCCTGCCAGTTTTTCCGCAAGGGGGAAAGGAGGTACTATGAGCATTCAACTGGAAGCAGCAAGTCAATATGCAAGCGCCCAAAAGCTGGGGCGCAAGGCACAGAAGGAATGGAGCAAACAGGGCAAGGAACCCTATCTTCCCGCACTGGACGACATTCTCGATGAAAGCACCATTGATCGACAGGTGGATCTCGGCATCATGGAGATCCCGCTGGAAAAGATCGTCGGCACCAAGACCAGTGGGCGCACCGTTTCCTTCGCCCCCAATTTCATGCCCATTCTGCCCCCGGAAACAGAGTTTGGTGTCAAATGGCGTAAGCTCTGCGCGGCGCACCTCAGCGAACAGGGCATTGATGACCCCATCCACTGCTACGAATATCTGGGGCAATTCTATGTGCAGGAGGGCAACAAGCGCGTCAGCGTGTTGAAAAGCTATGGCGCGTTCTCCATCCGCGGTCGGGTCACCCGCCTTATCCCCATCCTCACCGAGGAGGATGCCATCCAGCGTTACTATGAGTTTCTGGAATACTACCCGCTGACGAAGCTTTATCAGATCTATTTCACCCGCAGCGGCAGCTTCGCAAAGCTGCAGTCCGCCCTCGGGCACAGCCCCGACTATGTCTGGACTGACGATGACCGCCGCCGCTTTCTCTCAAGCTTCTTCTATTTCGATCTGGCACTTCAGCGGGTGATGGATAAGCCAACACCCCTCACTCCCGCAGATGCCCTGCTGGTGTTCCTGCGCATCTATCCCTTCTCCACCATCAAGCAGTCCTCCACCGACCAGCTGACGAAGATGCTGCAAAAGCTCTGGCCCGATGTCAGGGTGCTGCAGCAGGAAGATCCCATCGCCGTCAGCACCGCATCTGAGACCGAAGAGGGCGGACGGCACTTCTGGGACAAGATTATGACATCGGTCTTTCCCACCCATCTCAGCGTGGCATTCATCCACGAACTCTCCCCCGAGAACAGCAACTGGACCCGCGCCCATGAGGAGGGTCGCCGCTATCTGGAGGATACCCTCGGCGACCAGATCAGCACCATGACATACGCAGGCGTGGGGGCGGGAGAAGAGGCAGAAAACGCCATAGAGGATGCCATCCACAAGGGTGCAGACGTGATTTTTGCCACCACCGCCCCGCTGATCGCCGTCTGCCGCAAGCTGTCCCTGCGCTATCCCTATATCAAGTTCCTCAACTGCTCTATCTCCATGCCCTACACCGGCGTGAGAACCTATTACAGCCGCATTTATGAGGGCAAGTTCATCTCCGGCGCGATCGCGGGTGCCATCTGCAAGAGCGGACACATCGGCTATATTGCAAGCTACCCCATCTTCGGTGTCCCGGCAGGCATCAACGCCTTTGCCCTCGGCGCACAGCTCACCAATCCCAACGCGAGAGTGGAGCTGAAATGGTCCTGCGTGGGGGGCAATCCCCTGCAGGAGCTGATGGAGAGCGGCGCAGAGGTCATCTCCACGCTGGATATCCCCCTTCCCGGCTGGGAAAAGGGATGCTGGGGCACCTTCCGTGTTCTTCCCAACGGTACGCCGCAGGTTCTCTCCTCTCCCTACTGGGACTGGGGCACATTCTATGTCAAACTGATCCGCAACATCCTTGACGGCGGCTGGGACAACGACAGCAAGGGCGAACGCGCCGTCAACTACTGGTGGGGCATGGAAAGCGGCGTGATCGGCGTTGAGATCACAGATGCCATGCCCCAGGGCGTGCGCCGTCTTGCAAAGCTTCTACAGCAAAGCATCACCAACGGCTCGTTCTTCCCCTTTGCCCAGCGCATCCGTGCCCAGGATGGCACACTGATGACGGACGGCACGGTGGATCTCACCCCCGAACAGCTGCTGCACATGGACTGGCTCTGCAACCGCGTGGACGGCTCCATCCCCACCTACGAGGAGCTGCTGCCCCAGTCCCGCCGCATCGTGCAGCTGCAGGGTGTGTACCGTGACCGCATCCCACCGGAAAAGGAGGGTCTGCTGCTATGAAACTGCTGCTTCTGTCTGATCGGGAAAGTCCTTACCTTTGGGACTACTATCAGCCAGGACGTTTGAAAGATTATGACCTCATGCTTTCCTGCGGCGACCTGAAGGCAAGCTATCTGTCCTTCCTCGTCACCATGGGACGGGCGCCGCTGCTCTATATCCACGGTAACCACGACGGGCATTACAAAAAAGACCCGCCCGAGGGCTGCGACTGCATTGAGGATAAGATCTACCAATACAAGGGACTCCGCATTCTGGGTCTCGGCGGCTGCCCGCTGTATAACGGTGGTGCCCACCAGTATTCCGAACGCGCCATGAAATGGCGCATCCGAAAGCTTGGCTGGAAGCTGAAACGGGCGGGCGGCGTAGATATCGTCATCTCCCATGCTGCTCCCGCAGGCTATGGAGACGCGGATGATTACGCCCACCGGGGCTTTGCGTGCTTCGTTGACCTCATTGACCGCTGGCAGCCCGCCTACTGGATCCACGGTCATGTCCATAAGGAGTACGGACGGGACATCCCCCGCGAACTCCAGCGGGGTAACACCCGCATCATCAACGCCTACGAGCGATACAGCATTGAAATAGAACACTAAAGAAAAGGAAGCGCTGCAGGGAATCTGCAACGCTTCCTTTTTCCTGTAGTCTTTATTCTTCCGCCGCGGTGGAGCTCCAGTATTGCGCGCCCCAGCGTTCAAAGCTCCACTGCTCGTCATAGGGATTACACTCATAGTCGATATAATACAGCAAGCCATCCTGCATGATGAAATTCGTAGGATAGTAGTCGATGTTCAGCCCTGCCGCCATGGCAAGCTCTGCCATCTCCCGCACCTGCCGCAGATGCTCCTCCGTCAGCGTCCCCGCCTGCACCAGCTGCGCCGCCGTGTCGCCGTCGATAAATTCCTTGACAATGCGTTCGTTTTCCACGTCGATCTCCAGCATACGGGGAATGCGAATCCCTGCGGCAAGAAGCCGCCGATAATCGTTTCGCTCCGCTTCGATCTTGTTGCCGAAGGTATAGTAATCGCAGGGCTCGTGATGGATCTGCTTGAGCACCACCATCATGTTCTCCCGCCGCGCAAGGTAGGAATAGCCTCCCTTACCGTGACCGAGGAGCTTCACGATTTCATAATCCCTGCCGTTGACCTGTACATACTCTTTCATTCGTGCAGCTCCAGCGGCAGACCGTCGGGGTCGAAGAAGAAGGTCATGGGCTTGTCGGTCAGCTCATCCACGCGGATGGGCTCGCACACAATGCCGCGCTGCCCAAGTTCCTCCACAGTCTCCTCCACAGAATCCACACGAAACGCCAGATGCCGCAAGCCATACGCCTCGGGGTAATTGGGGCGTGCAGGACGATCTGCCGCAATGAACAGCTCCAGTTCCAGATCATCCAGCTGCAGGTCGATCTTATGATCCCTGCGTTCGGCACGGTAGGTCTCCCGAATAACTTGGAAACCCAGCAGATCCACATAGAAATGCTTCGACTTTTCGTAATCGCTGCCGATGATGGCAACATGATGCACACGGTTGAGATTCATGTACCGTTCTCCTTTCTGCTCCATGGGTAACTTTTTCCACATCATACCATAGATGCGAAAAAAAGAACAGGGGACTTTCCCCTGTTCCAAGTTTAAAAAATCAGATGTGCAAAGAGAGCAATGACAGGCAGGGTCACAATGGTACGCTCAAGGAAGATCAAAAACAGATCCTTCAGCGACACAGGGATCTTGCTGCCCATGATGATGCTGCCGATCTCAGACATATAGATCAGCTGGGTCACACTGGTGGCTGCCACCACAAAGCGGGTCATTTCACTGTCGATAGTGCTGGCAATGACGCTGGGCAAAAACATATCCGCAAAGCCCACGATCACGGTGCGGCTTGCAAGCTCCGCCTCAGGAATACGCAGCAGATCGTAGAGGAAAATGAAAGGCAGACCCAACCAGTCAAACACGGGGGTATAGACTGCCACCATCATTGCCGCCGTACCCATGGCAAGGATCACAGGCAGTGTACCAAACCACATCTCCACCACGTTTTCCACGCCCTCTTTGAAGAACGCCTTCACGCCGGGGGAACGTCCTGCCTTTTCCAGTGCCAACTGCAAGCCGTAGGATGCCGCGCTCATACCCTCGGGGATATCCTCCCGCTTGGAGACTTCCGTATAATAGCTGTCCGGCACACGGGAAAGGGGTGGAATCTTCGGTACGATGATCGCCGCCACTACGCCTGCGAAGGATACCACCAGATAGAACGGCAGAAACAGATGCTCCAGCCCCACCTCGCTGATGACCACAAGACTGAAGGTAATGCTCACCGCAGAGAAGGTCGTGGCAATGACGGTCGCTTCCCGCTTGGAATAAAATCCCTCTTCATACTGCTTGCTTGTCAGCAGCACACCGATGGAGCCGTCACCCAGCCACGATGCCACGCAGTCCAGCGCACTTCTGCCGGGAAGGTTGAACACCGGGCGCATCAGACGGATCAGCAGCGCACCGAAAAAGTCCAGCAGACCGTAATTCAGCAGCAGAGCCAGCAAAATACCTGCCAGGAAGAATACGCACACAAGAATGGGCAGCAGATCACGGATCACCATGCCGCCGGTGTCGCCGCCAATGATCGCCTCGGGACCGATACCAAAATAGATCATATTGGCAATCACAAAGCCCGCCATGCGGATCACAAACCAGAAACCCTTGACGCGGAACATCTGATCCATTTTGGAGCTTTTTCTGATGGCTTGTATGCCCACAGCCTTATGCAGCAGCGTGAGGATGCCGCTGAGGGAGATCAGCGCCCAGATGATCGTGAGACTCCACCCGCCCATGAGCTCCAGCATCTTGTTTGCTGCCACAGCGATGGGAATGGTCAGATTTCCGTCCTGCTGCACAGGTGTCACAAACAGGAACATACCAATGAGGGACGGAATCAAAAATCGCCAAAAACGTTTATCTTTATACATACATCCTAAACCCCTATATACCAATCATTATCAATCATTCTGAATAAAGTCGAACAGAAATACTTTATCCGATTCCCTTGCATAAAGCAAGTATTATTTTTCAAAAATCTGAATTTTCATCACTCTGACAGATGCAACAAAAGGACTTTTCGTTTTTTGTCTGTTTTCGGCATGGATTTTTATCACAGAAGGGCGTAGCATGAGGGCAGCATCGCAAGGGAGTGAATCTATGATGAACAACAGAGTCTATCTCAACCATGACTGGCAGTTTACCCGCAGCTTTTCGCAGAAGCTGCATGAGCTTTCCTTTGACACGACAGACACGGAAACCGTGCGCCTGCCCCACACCACAGTGGAGACCCCCTTCCACTATTTTGACGAAAGCAGCTATCAGCACAACAGTGCCTACCGCCGCATTCTTCGTCCCGATGCCGCGTGGAAGGGGCAGCATCTTCTTCTCACCGTGGAAGCCGCCGCCCATGAATCCGAGCTGTTTCTCAACGGCAATTCTCTCTGTCTCCACCGCTGCGGCTATACGGCATACACCGTTGACCTTGCCCCCTATATCAAATGGGACGAGGATAACGTTCTCGTCATCCGTGTGGACAGCCGCGAAACGCTGAACCAGCCTCCCTTCGGCAAGGTCATTGATTACATGACCTACGGCGGTCTTTACCGCGAGGTCTATCTGGACATCCGCAGCGAAGCCTATATCGCCGATGTGTTTCCCCGCGTCACCGCCCTGCAGAGCGGCGACGGGCGCAGAGGCACGGTAACTTTGGAAAGTTGCGTAACACTGGAAAACGGCGCAGGCAAACAGCTGCAGCAGGAGCTTTACGATGCAGGTGGCACGCTGCTTTACAGCTTCCAATCGGGTGCGCTCTGCCATGAGCTTCACGATGTACAGCTCTGGTCGCCCAAACAGCCCACCCTCTATACGCTCCGCACCCTTCTCCTTGACGGTGAGACGGTGCTGGATGAGCGAACTGACCGCATCGGTCTGCGGCAGGTTTCCTTCCGTGCAGACGGGTTCTATCTGAACGGGCAAAAGTACAAATTCCGCGGTCTCAACCGTCACCAGAGTTATCCCTATGTGGGCTATGCCATGCCCGCATCCATGCAGCGGCGGGATGCGGAAATTCTGAAATACGAACTGGGGCTGAACGCTGTGCGCACCTCCCATTATCCCCAGTCTCACCATTTCCTCAACGCCTGTGACGAGTTGGGTCTGCTGGTCTTTACGGAGATGCCCGGCTGGCAGCACATCGGCGACAGTGATTGGAAGGCGCAGGCGGTGCAGAACACCCGCGACATGGTGCTGCAGTATCGCAACCACCCCTCCATCTTCCTCTGGGGCGTTCGCATCAACGAATCCATGGACGACGATGCTTTTTATGCCGAGACCAACGCCGCCGCTCACGCACTGGATGACAGCCGCCCCACCAGCGGCGTGCGCCATATACAAAAGAGCTCCCTGCTGGAGGATGTTTATGCTTACAACGACTTCTCCCACGACGGCACCAATCACGGCGTTCTGAAAAAGTCGCAGGTCACCCCCGACACGAGCAAGGGCTACTTCATTTCCGAGTATAACGGACACATGTTCCCCACCAAGAGCTTTGATGCAGAGGATCACCGCACGGAGCATCTGCTGCGCCACACCAGGGTGCTGGACGGCTATTACGGCGAGGAGGACATTGCAGGCGGCTTTGGCTGGTGTATGGCGGATTACAACACCCACAAGGATTTCGGCAGCGGAGACAGGATCTGTTATCACGGCGTGCTGGATATGTTCCGCAATCCCAAGAGCGCTGCCGCGGTCTATGCTGCCCAGCAGGATGAGAACATCGTGCTGGAGATCTCCTCTGCCATGGACATCGGCGAGCATCCCGCCTGTCTGATGCAGGATGTGTTCGCTGTGACCAACGCAGACAGCGTGCGGGTCTACAAGAACGAGCAGTTCATCGGAGAATTTGACCAAACTCCCTTCTCCCATCTTCCCCACGGTCCCATTCGCATCGACGACTTCATCGGCGACCTCATGGAGCAAAATGAGGGCTTTTCCCACAGCAAGGCAGAGGACATCAAGAAAATTCTCCTTGCCGCCAACAGATACGGCATGGCCAATCTGCCCCTCGCCGCCAAGGCGCTTGCAGCAAAGTGCATCCTGCTGCGGGGCATGAAGCTCTCCGATGCCGTAGAGCTTTATAATAAGTATCTCGGCAACTGGGGCGGCACGGTCACCACCTATCGCTTTGATGCAGTGGTAAATGGCGAGGTGGTCAAGAGCGTACAGCGCCGACCCGTGACGGAAACGAGGCTTTCCGTAGACGTTTCCCATAATACCCTCACCGAAGGCAGCAGCTATGATGTTGCCGCCATTCGCATCCGTGTGGTCAGTCAGGACGGTGCGGTGCTTCCCCTCGCGCAGGAGCCGATCCACCTCAGCGTCAGCGGCGGTATCGAGCTCATCGGTCCCGCCTGCATCACGCCGAGAGGCGGCATGTGCGGCACCTATGTCAAAACAACGGGCAGCACAGGAGACGCCCTGCTCACCATCAGCATGGCTGGTGCTGCACCGCAGGAGATCCATTTCACGGTAAAAAAAGACCAGCAGTAAAGAACTTCCAGCAAGAACAGGCAGGGGCGATCGCCCCTGCCTGTTCTTGTTTCTTATCGTCATTACGGAGTTTGCAGCCCTGCCAGTACTGCCACCGCATCCGCCGTGCGGTCGATCTGCTCGGCACCGGTGATGGTAGGGGTTCCGTCCCCCTCCTGCGCGCCGTACATACCGAAGTAGGCATGGCAGCCGCCGTCCAGAATCAGCTCCTCGAAATCCTGCGGCAGATTTCCCTTATTCTCCTCGTAGTTTTCCCGGTTCATCACCCGGTCCTCGCTGCCATACACCGAGAGAACGCGGAGATCCGTTTTGGAGAGATCTGCCGTGGAGTACGAACCCAGCAGCACCAGTCCCTCGAACGCATCTGCGCAGCTCTCCACATACGCCGCCGCCATAGAGCCGCCAAGAGAATGCCCGCCGATATACCAGCGCTCGATCTCGGGATATCGTTGGGGTATGCCCTCTGCGGCGTTCACATCAAACACCGCCAGATGGAAGGGCATTTCCACCAGCACGCAGAGGATGCCCCGCTCTGCCAGAGCTTGCATCAGCGGCACATAGGCACGGTGCTCCACCTTGCCGCCGGGGTAGAAGATAAAACCGACCCTTGCCCCCTCGGGCGCAAAGACAATATCTCCATTCTCCGCGGTCTGCACCGCAACAGCCCCCGCAGGCGCAAGGGCTTCCACCGCCGCAGGCTCCGCATGGTAGTAGTTGGCAAAGTACACGCTGCACGCGGCAAGCAGCATCGTAAGCACCCAAAGCACGATTCGGATGACCGGCTTTTTCTCTTTCATAATACGCATTTGTTACTCGCCCCCACTTTCTTGTTTTCTTTGCGGCGGGGCTTCCCGTCCCACTGCGACAGCAGGATCGCCGCAAAGATCACAGCAAATCCTACGAGCATACGAAGGGTGATTCGCTCGTGATAGATGACAACCGAGAACAACACGCCGAATACAGATTCCAGACTCAGCAGCATTCCCCCGATGGCGGGCTCTGCATATTTGAGTCCATAGCTTTGCATATACAGGCAGAGCGCCGTTGCAAACACGCCGAGATACACAATGCCGCCCACTGCTACCACAGGAAATTCTGTGGGGAAGCCGTTGCCGAGAAGGACGAACAGACAGGAAAAAATCGTCACGACCCATAGTTCTATGGTCGTCAGCAGCAAAACATTCCTGTCACGGCAGACAATGGCAGATATGACAATGTTCACCGCGCAGGGAACGCCGCTGAGCACGGTCAGAATATCCCCCGCAGACATTCCCCATCCGCCGGAGAGGGACAGGATCCCCACACCCAAAAGGCAAAGGAACACGCAGATCACATGGTGGAGTCTGGGGCGCTCCTTCGTCACGAACCAGTACAGAAACGGCACCATCACGCTGTAGGTAGTGCATAAAAACGCACTTTTCCCGGGCGAGGTGTCCAGCGCAAGCCCGCCCACCTGCAGGATGTAAGAAAGAAACAGGGTCAGCCCCATCCAGAAGCCATCTGTGAAATACTTCCTGTCCAGCTGCTTCCGCTGCGGATATGCCGCAACCAGAAGCACGACACTGGCAATCAGAAAGCGAAGGGCGATGATAAAGGATGGGGAAAACACCTCAGATGCAATTTTTCCGATGGTAAAGGTGCTGCCCCAAAGTGCCGCCGTCACAAACAGGGCTATTTTCGCAATCGTGGATTGTTTCATCTTTGGTAGTTCTCCTTATATAAAACAGAAAATCTGTGATGCACACAGAACCCTCGCAGATATGGAACAGTATATCACAAAGCTCCAAAAAATGGCAGGGGCTTTTGCCCCTGCCACACAGTTTATCCTGCCGCTTCCAGCATATTTTCGATGAAAATACCGTATCCTCTTGCAGGATCATCCAGCAGCACATGGGTCACAGCGCCCACCAGTCTGCCGTTCTGGATGATGGGACTACCGCTCATTCCCTGCACGATGCCGCCGGTTGCCGCAAGGAGTTCTTCATCCGTCACCGTCACCAGCATATTCCGGGTGTTGCCCGAAAACGGATAAATTTTTGTGATCTCCACCTCGTATGCCTTGGCTTCGCTGCCGCTGACATCTGCTAAGATCTGCGCTTTTCCCTCTCTGATCTCATGGGCTCTTGCAATGGGCAACGCCTCGCCGCTGATGAAATCCCCTGCAGGCAGCGTGCCAAAGACGCCGCACTCGTTATTGTCATAGAGCTCGCCCAGATCTTCGCTCAGATCAAATTCGCCCTTGAGCTCCCCCGGTTCGCTGACCGCGCCGCGGCGTACCGCCGTGACCTCTGCCCGCATCACCGCACCGTCCGCGAGGGGCATCAGCAGTCCTGTGTCCACATCGTTGATGCTGTGACCGAGGGCGCCGAAAGCACCGCTCTCCGGGTCATAATAGGTCATGGTGCCGATGCCTGCCATGCTGTCGCGAATCCATGCGCCCATGCGGCAGCCGCTTTCCCCCTGCTCGGGGCAAAGAGTCAGCTGCAAGTCCTTATCCTGCCGGAACACGCTGAGGGTCAGCTTCTCCCCATCAAACTCCCGCAGCAGCTCCTGCACGTGCTCTGTGGAACGGATCTCCTCGCCGTTGATGGCAAGGATGCGGTCTCCCTCCGCAAGTCCTGCCTGCGCCGCAGGAGACGGACCACCTGCTGTGCTTTCCGCAAGTCCCACCACCATGACACCGTCGCTGAACAGCTTGATGCCAACGGCTTTTCCCACAGGCACAAGCGTGCGCCGCTCAGTACCGGCGGCAAATGCCGGCGCTGCTGCTTTCGCCCTGCCGAAAGCGCCAAAACAAAGCAGCAAGCTCAGCGCCAAAAGTATCATTCGCTTTTCTTGACATTTTTTCAATGTTTCACCCCGTTTTCTGCCGACGAATTGCCGACGCATATACTTTTTGCAGAATCGGCAGCAATACGCCTTACAAAAAACGGTGTATTTGGGGTGGCAATCTCAAGAAAAACGCTGTATGTCTCAATATTCTGTTTTCATGTGGAAAACATTTTCAAAAACGAAAAATTTACAAAAAAGAGCAGGAACCGAAGTTCCTGCCCTTTCACTGTCCGTTTTTTACTTGTTGAACATCTTGAAGATATCCTCGTAAGGATCCTTCTCTTCCTCCACCGCATCCTCTTCAAAGCTGAGGGGGCGGAGACCGCCGGTGTGCTTTTCGCCGCTGAGGTTTGCAGGCATCTTCACGCCGCCGGGACCTGCCTTTTCAAAGCCGGTCGCAATGACGGTCACGCGCATCTCATCCTCCAAGGTTTCATCAAACGCAGCACCGAAGATGGTAAGCGCATCGGGATGCACAGCCTCCTGCACGATGGTAGCCGCCTGCTCCACTTCCTCCAGACCGATGTCGGGAGAACCGGTGATGTTGATCAGCACGCCGCGGGCACCCTCGATGGAGGTCTCCAGCAGGGGGCTGGAAATTGCCATCTTGGCAGCTTCCTCTGCCTTGCCCTTACCGGCTGCACGACCGACACCCATGTGAGCCATGCCGGCGTCCTTCATGATGGTGGAGACATCGGCAAAGTCCAGATTGATGTAACCGGTGCCCTTGATCAGATCGGAAATGCTCTGCACAGCCTGACGCAGCACATCGTCTGCGATCTCGAATGCGTTGGCAAAGGTGATCTTCTGATCGGTGGCAAACTTCAGACGCTCGTTGGGAATGATCACGAGGGAGTCCACATTGTCCTTCAGCTCGTTGATACCCACCTCTGCGGCACGCATACGGCGCAGACCCTCAAACTTGAAGGGCTTGGTCACGACACCAACGGTCAGAATGCCCATCTCCTTGGCGATCTGTGCCACGATGGGCGCACCACCGGTACCGGTGCCGCCACCCATGCCGGCGGTGATGAACACCATATCGGTGTCTTCCAGCGCCTTGGCGATCTGGCTGCGGCTCTCCTCTGCAGCGCGGCGACCCACATCGGGATCGGCACCTGCACCCTGACCGTGGGTCAGCTTTTCGCCCACCTGAATCTTATAGGTAGCGCTGGAGACATTCAGCGCCTGCTTGTCCGTGTTGATCGCGACAAAATCCACGCCCTTGACACCGGAGCGCACCATGCGGTTGACCACGTTATTACCACCGCCGCCAACGCCGATGACCTTGATGCTGACGACGCTCTCCAAGTTAGTTTCGATACCAAATGCCATGGTCCTAACCTCCGATAATACTACAAATTGATACTCAGGGCGCAATACCCCCAAGATAATGTTCTATCGCTTATTGTATAATGCTTTTTCGTCAAGGTCAAGTATTCTGACAGCATTTCTTGGGCAAAGGAGGATTTTTTCCATCCCCTTGCCAAAAAACGTCAGCAATTGACCCCATCACGGATAGAAATGCACCTCGCCGCCGGCGCGGAGCATATCGATCGTACCCGTTTCGTTGATCTCCAGCTTTTCGATGACTGCCTCCAGTCCACGGAGCTTATACTCATAATCAGCCCCCCACGGGAGATAGACCAGAAAACGCTCGTCATACTCCATGGTGAGCATATCACTCTCGCCGAGGTGGATCGCCTGCACCTTGTCCAGCAGGCCCTTGATCTCCAGCTCCTGCAGCAGATCCTTCAGCTCCTCCAGCTGATAGGCTCCATCCTCCTCCGCTTCGGCGTTTTTGCCCACGGTAGGGGAAACCAGCTCCACACCGTCGATGACGGTATGCTCATATTCCGTGGCAGATGCCCGCTTCTCCATGATCTTGCCCTCTGCGTTGAGGATCCAGTCGCCGTCGGGTGTAATGATGATGCCCGCCACGGCACTTTCCTTCACCTCAATGATGAGGGTAGAGGGCAATTCACGGTAGATACGCACCTTTCGCACATAGGGCAGGGTACTGAATACGTTGTCCGATGCCTTGCTCTTGTTGATCAGATACAGATTGTCGCCGATCTGTACCCCCGCCGCCTTGCGGATCTCCTGCTCCGTGTACTGGGCTTCGCCCTCCACGCGAATGTTTTCCACCTTAAAAAACAGGATCAACGCCATGACAACCGCCACCACGATCAGTGCCAGCGTCACGAACTTCCAGATGATGTTCCACCCGCCGAAGCGTTTGCGGTGGACACCGCGCCGCCGTCTTGCCATAGCGTTTTCTCCTTTCTCTCAATACTTTCTAAATCACGCGCCGCACTGCGGCACCGAGGGCATTCAGATCTCCTGCGAGATCCTCATAGCCTCGCTCAATATGGTGGATCTCATGGAGCGCGCTCTCCCCTTCGGCGCTGAGTGCCGCCACTGCCAGTGCCGCGCCGCCGCGAAGATCCGTACAGCGAAGATCTGCCCCACAGAGCTTCTCCACGCCATAAACCACCGCCACACGCCCCTCCACACGGATATCCGCGCCCATGCGCGTAAGTTCATCCACATGGCGATAGCGATTTTCAAAGATGTTTTCCACAAAAACCGTGGTACCGCGGCTTTTCAGCAGCGCTGCCATCATCACAGCCTGTGCATCCGTGGGAAAACCGGGATACACCGCCGTCCGAATCGGGGGAACTGCAAGAAGGGGTGCTTCCCGCCGCAGCGTGATCCCCTCTTTGTCGCACTCGATTCCACAGCCCGCCGCCCGCAGGGGTGCCAGCACAGTCAGCAAGCGCTTCTCCTCCGCGCCGACGAGCCGAATCTCGCCGCCGCAGGCTGCGCCCGCCGCCAGATAGGTTGCCGCCACGATGCGATCCGGCATCACCCTATGATGCCCCTCATGGAGCGCTGCCAGTCCCTCTATGGTGACACTGCTGCTCCCGCCGCCCCGGATCCTGACCCCGAGACTTCTGAGAAAGCGCTGCAGATCCACGATCTCGGGCTCCCGCGCCGCATTGCGGATCACGGTGACTCCCTCCGCCGCGGTGGCAGCAAGGATGGCATTTTCCGTCGCCCCCACACTGGGGATATCCAGCGTCAGCTCCGCGCCACGGAGCTTTTTCGCCCTTGCACGGATCGCACCGCCTTCCACGGAGATTTCCGTCCCCAGCTCTCCCAGCGCCCGCAGATGCAGGTCGATGGGTCTTGGACCGAGCTCACAGCCGCCGGGGCAAAACAGCTCCGCTTCGCCAAACCGCGCCAGCAGCGCTCCGAGAAAAATCACCGACGAGCGCATCTGCCGCATCAGCGCCTCCGGTATCGCGCAGCGGGAAAGCCCCGCCGCGTCCACCGTCAGCGTATGCCCCTGCCATGAGGTCTTTGCCCCCAGCTCATGAAGGATCTGCACTGCGGTCTCCACATCGCTCAGATGCGGACAACCCTCCAGCACACTGATGCCATCATGCAGCACTGTTGCCGCCAGTATGGGCAGCACACTGTTTTTCGCGCCTTGTATATGTACCTCGCCGTGCAGCCTTCTGCCGCCCGAGACCAATAATTGCTTCATCCTGTTCCCCTCCGCATGACAGATCGAATCTATGTCATACTATGCAGAAGGGTATGGATGGGGTTACTTGCGCAAGGACAGGACCGTTTCCAGAATCAATTCCGCCGCCCCGGGTACGCCGAGAGCCAGCATGGCGTTGGACATTTCCCGCTGCCGTGCCTCATCCTTAAGGATCTGTGCCGAAAGCTCAAACAGCTTCTTACCGCTGCACTCGCTCTCCCTCACCATCACTACACCGCCGGCATCTGCCAGCACCTGCGCGTTCTTTTCCTGATGGTTGTTGGTCACATTGGGGGACGGCACCAAAATCGCGGGTATGCCCAGCGCAGTCAATTCGCTGATGGTGGATGCCCCCGCTCTCGAAAGCACCAGATCCGCCGCCCGCATCACCGTCGCCATGTCATAGATGTACTCGCGCACATCCAAAGACGGATGATCCGCAAGGTTCACACCGTATTCCTGCACCCAGCCCCGCATCCGATCCCAGCCAATGCTGCCGACGGAGTGGATATGGTGGAAGGGCTCCTTTGCCGCCTCCAGATAGAAATACTCTGCCATCTGGCGGTTCATGCTGGTGGCGCCGAGACTGCCCCAGAAGGAAACCACCAGCGGTCTCCCGTCATCTATCCCGAGGGCTTTTTTTGCCTCCTCCTTGCTCATGCGGAAGAAGTCGCCGCGGACAGGCGTACCTGTCACGACTACCTTTTCGGGATGCTTATAATACTGCCGGCAGGCTTCAAAGCCCACCATGATGCAGTCGGCATAGGGCTCCAGCAGCTCTGTGGTGAGCCCCGGCAGGGCATTGGATTCATGCACCGCCGTGGGAATGCCCCGCTTGGATGCCTGACGGATGATGGGGAAGCTGGCGTAGCCGCCGGTACCCACCGCAAGGTCAGGCTGAAATTCCCTGATGATCGCATCCGCTTCATGGGGCGCTGTGATCAGATTCTTGACGGAGATCAGATTGTGCCTGATCTCTTTGGGCTTCCAGCTTCTATGGAAGCTGGAGACATCCACCGCACGGAAGGGATAGCCCGCCCGCTCGATGAGATTTTTCTCCAGTCCCCGCTTCGCGCCGACGAACAGCACCTCGGTGCTGCTGTCCCGCTCCCGCATCAGACCCGCGAGAGCCAGCGCAGGATTCACATGACCTGCCGTTCCGCCGCAGGTAAAGATCACTCGCATCGTTACGCCTCCTTAACCCGCACGGGGCACTGGGATCTGTCTCGAAACAGACAGCACAATGCCCATTTCCGCCAGCTGCAGCATCAGCGCTGTACCGCCGTAGCTGAACAGAGGCAGCGAAATACCCGTACAGGGCACAAGTCCCGTCACCACGGCGATGTTGAGGAAGGTCTGCAGAGCAAACAGGGAAATGACACCCACCACCAGCAGTGTTCCGAAACGGTCGCGGGCACGCAGCGCGATCCAGTAACCGCGCAGGACCAGCGCCATAAACAGCAGAATAATGAGGCTTGCGCCCACAAAGCCCAACTCCTCGCAGGCAACGGCGAAAATAAAGTCGTTGTGCCGCTCGGGGAGATAGAGGAACTTCTGGCGGCTGCGCCCGATGCCGAGGCCGAACAAACCGCCGCTGCCGATGGCAATCAGGCTCTGGCACATCTGGTAACCCTGATCCGTGGTATCCTGCCAGGGGTCCAGCCACATGGCGATGCGGCTCGCACCGTAGCCCAGTTTTCCGACAATGAGCCAGCCCAGCAGCGCCACCGCACCTGCGCCCGCGCCGACCCAGTACAGACGAATGCCGCCCACCACCATCAAAATGGCACCGGTGGCAAGGATCAGCAGCGTACCGGAAAGGTGGGGCTCCAGCATCATCAGCACGCTGATGACGGCAAGGATCACCACATAGGGCATAACACCCTCACGGGTGGTCAGCATACGGTCACGCTTTCTGGAGATCGAATCCGCGAAATAGAGGATCACCGCGATCTTTGCGATCTCCGAAGGCTGGAAGGTCAGCGTCTCACCGATACCGAGCCAGCGGGTGGAATTATTTCTGGTAATGCCGATACCGGGGATCAGCACCAGAAACAGCAGGATCACAGCCACGATCACCGCAATATTGGAAAAAGCACGGAAGCGCTGGTAGTTGATCTTACCGACGAAGGACATGGCAACAAAGCCAATACCCGCAAAGATCGCCTGACGGATGAACAGGTACAGCGGATCATCGTACTTTTTCTCCGCATAGGGGAAGCTTGCAGAAAGCAGCGTCAGCAGACCGATGGCGGTGAGCAGGATCACGAGGATCAGGAACACCTTATCCAAAGGACCACGGGCAGCGGCACGGCTGCGCCTTTCCTTTTCCCTGATCTCACGCTCACGCTGGCGCTTTTTTCGCATATATTCTTTTTTATCCATACGCACCTGTTCTTCCAGACGCGCCTGCTGTTCCATGCGTTCTTTATGATTCATATCTTCCCCCTTTCCCGAAGCACTTCGTTTTTTAAGAATTTAGAACACAAAGCGATCCACAACGCCCACGGCGGCAAGCACGCAGAACACTGCGCTCACGGCGGTAAAAACCAGCACCAGCTTCACCTCGCTCCAGCCGCACATCTCAAAATGATGATGCAGGGGCGCCATCTTGAAGAAGCGCTTGCCGTGGGTCGCCTTGAAGTAAGCCACCTGAATGATATCGGACATGGTTTCACAGATGTACACGATGCCGACGGGAATCAGCACCAGCGGCATATCAAAGCCGAAGGCAAGACCTGCCACCATGCCGCCGAGGAACATGGAACCCGTATCGCCCATAAAGACCTTGGCAGGATGGAAGTTGTAGATCAGGAATGCCAGCAGACCGCCCAGCAGCGCCGCTGCCACCACACCGAGCTGCGTGTACTTCCACCAAATCGCCGTCACCGAGAAGAACAGGGCGACAGGGATCGTAACCGAGCTTGCGAGACCGTCGATGCCGTCGGTGATATTCACGGCGTTCACCGTGCCTACCACCACAAAGGCGGCAAAGATCAGATACACCACCCAGGGCAGCACGATGCTCACGTTGAAGAACGGCACGTAGAGATTGGGGGTCAAACTCCCCTCAAAGCGCATCAGGGACAGAAACACCACAGCCGCGGCGAGCTGCAGCAGCAGCTTCTGCACCGCGGTAAGTCCCAGATTGCGCTTTTTCTTCACTTTTACATAGTCATCCGCATAGCCGATGGCACCGAAAATCAGTGCCAGACCATAGACGTAAAAGTGCTTGAAATCCCCTGTCAGCATATTCTTCCAGCCTGCCGCCGTGATGGCGATAAAGATGCCGAGAATGAACATCAGACCACCCATGGTAGGGGTACCGGTCTTGCCCATGTGCCAGGTAGGACCATCCTCACGGATGCTCTGCCCTGCCTTCATGCGGCGCAGAGCGGGGATCAGAAAGCGCCCCGCCACAGCCGTGACGAGAAAACTCACGATACAGGATATAATCATTTCCATGGTAAAATTCCTTCTTTCCGCCGCTAAAGGCGGCGTATCTCTCAGTGTTTTTTCAGAAAATCCGCTACCACTTCCCGCTCATCCAAATGATGCTTCACATGGTGGATCTCCTGATACGTCTCATGTCCCTTGCCGCAGAGAACGATCACATCGTCCTTCTGCGCGTGGGCAAGGGCGTAATGGATCGCCTCCACACGGTTTTCCACCACCGTGTGCGGGGTATCCATCCCCTCGAAACCGGGAAGAATGTCGCGGATGATCGCCATGGGCTCCTCGGTGCGGGGATTATCGGAGGTCACGATCACAAAATCCGCAAGCTCTGCCGCGATACGACCCATGATGGGACGCTTGGTGGCATCACGGTCACCGCCGCAGCCGAACAGCGCCACCACTCTGCCCTTGGCAAAGCCCTTGGCACTTTTCAGCACATTTTCAAGACCATCGGGACTGTGGGCATAGTCGATCAGAACGGTACAATCCATGCTGGGGGTAGGAACCACCTCCACGCGCCCCTTCACGCCGCCGACATTCCTGAGCGTTGCCGCAGCCTGTTCCAAACTCACGCCCAGCTCCTTTGCCGCAGCGATCACGCCGAGGGTATTATACACATTGAAACCACCGGGAATGGGCACAAAGACGGACACGCGCTCCTCCGCGCTCACTGCGTCATAGGCAACATGGTCTGCCGCAAGGGTGATGTTCTCGGCGCGGAGATCGGCATTTGCCTTCTCCGCAAAATCCACGCGGCGGCAGGTGGCATCCTTCATCAGAAGCTCTGCCCACGCATCATCGGCATTGATGATGCCCACACCGCACTGACGGAACAGCAATGCCTTGGTATCACAGTAGTTTTCCATGGTCTTGTGGAAATCCAGATGATCCTGGGTGAGATTGGTGAACATACCCACGGCGAAGTCCACGCCATACACACGATCCTCCGCGAGAGCGTGGGAGGAGACCTCCATCACCACATGGCTACAGCCGCTGTCAGCCATACGGCGGAACAGGCGCTGCACCTCAAAACTCTCAGGGGTGGTGCGCTCGGTGGGGATCACTTCCTCGCCGATCATGTTCTGATTGGTGCCGATGAGACCCACTTTGGCACCGAGATTCTGCTCCAGCACACTCTTGAGCAGGTAGGTCGTAGTGGTCTTGCCGTTGGTACCGGTGACTGCCACAAGGGTCATTTCCTTTGCAGGATGACCAAACCAGTTCAGACCCAGCACTGCGAGACCGCGGCGGGTGTTTTCCACCTGCACATAGGGGATCTCCCCCTCGGGGATCTTTTCACACAGGACTGCTGCCGCGCCCTTCTCCGCCGCCATGGGGATGAAGCGGTGACCGTCCACCGCATAACCGGTGACTGCCACAAACAGATCGCCCACCGCCGTGCTGCGGGAGTCATAACTGACGCCGGAGATCTCCATATCCATGTCCGCCGTGGCAGACAGCACAGGGATGCCCTGCAGCAGTTCCTTCAGTTTCATAGAAATCCCTCATTCCGCCGCGCAGGGCAGCACAAATAGAAATGAAATTCTCCCCCGGCAAAATGGGGGATTATGCCATCATCGCCGGTTGCCCGCAGGGCGAGGCGATGGGCATATCATCGAGAATAGTGTGATTTTCACACCATTCCCCTCTTTTTTCTCCAAAGTACGGCGCTTCAGCCGCTGAAACGCCAACGATATACTATATACTCCTGTTTCCGCCAAAAACATGGCAGAAACTGTCGAAAACCATGCAAAAAGTGTTCAAACGGAACACGCTTAGTCCAGCAGTGAGGTATCACCAAACTGCACCGTCACGACTGTGCCCGCCTTCACCTGCTTCTCAGCCGCAACAGACTGATTGATGGCATAGACCGCACCCTTGTTGTTGGCGCCGGTGACCTTCATAATCAATCCTGCGTTCGTAAGTGCCTTGTTCGCCTGCGCCGCCGTCATGCCCATGACATTCGGTACGGTGCAGAGATCATCGGGCTTCACTTCGCCGCAATAGAGCACCACCTGTGCGCCCACAGGGATGATCGCACCACCCACGGGGGTCTGGTCGGTGACGGTCTTGCCGCTGCCGATGAAGCGGCAAGACAGCTCCTTGGACGCAAGTCTGGTCTCCGCTTCCTCGCGGGTCATACCGATCACATTGGGCACGGTGGTGTCCGCAGACTCGGTCACATCCGCCTCAATGCCGAGGTAGGGCAGGATCTCCGCCATGACGGAGCTTGCCACAGGTGCCACCATCTGACCGCCGGAAACGTAAGTGCCGGTGGTACGGCTGGGGGTATCGAGGGTCATCAGCATCATGATCTGGGGATCATTCGCGGGAGCAAAGCACACAAAGGAGACCACGACATCGCCGGTCTTACTCTTATCTGCCGTACCGGTCTTACCGCCGATGCGATAGCCTGCCACCTGACCGTTCTTGCCGGTACCGGTGGAGACCACGTATTCCAAAATGCCGCGGACCTCTGCGCTGGTCTCTTCGGAAATGACCTGTCGGATGGGGGTGGTATCGTGCTGCATCTTCACATCGCCGTTGCGGTCCAGCACCTGCGAGACGATATGGGGCTGGCGGAGATAACCGCCGTTGATGCACGCCACCTGTGCTGCCAGCAGGGCAACGGGGGTGACGTTGATGTTCTGACCGAAGGCATAGCAGGCAAGGTCGAGGTTGTTGAAGCTCTTTCTCGTTGCCGCGATGCCCGGGGTCTCACCGTTGAGCTCGATGCCCACCTTTTCCAGCAGACCGAACTCTTCAAGATACTGATAATAGCGTTCCGTTCCGACGCTCAGACCGATGTTGACATAGGCGGGGTTGCAGGAGTTTCCCGTTGCCTGCGTCAGGGTCTGCAGACCGTGACCACGCTTGCTGGAGCAGTTGATGACTTCCTTATAGCCCTGCACGCGGATGGAGCTGTTGCACTGGAAGGTGCTGTCCAGCGTCACCGTGCCCTCTTCCAAAGCGGAAGCGAGGGTAATCATCTTGAAGGTAGAGCCGGGCTCGTAAGTATCATTGACGCTGCGGTTACGCCACTGCAGCAGCTGCATCTCGCCCAGCTTCTTATTATAAAGCTTGTTGATCTCTTCTTCCGTAAGATCTTTCAGCCCGGTGAGTTCTTCATACTCGGGGTGGGGCACGATCACCTGCTCCTCGCCTTCGGCAGGCTCCTCTCCCTCCTCGGGTTCTTCTGCAGGCTGTTCGTTTTCTTCGCCCTCTTCTCCTTCTTCGGCTTCCTCTTCTGCGTCAGCCGCCAGCTCCTGCAGTGCCTCCATGTACTTCTCCAGTTCCTCGGAGAGGTTTTCGTCGTAGATGGACCAGGGGCTGTTGAGATCATAAGTGGGATAGGATGCCATGGCGAGGATGCCTGCGGTGTTCACATCCATCACGATGCCCGTCGCGCCGACACCCGTACCGAAACGGTTTTCCAAAGTCTGCAGACCCTGCTCCAGATAATACTGCACGGTGGTATCAATGGTCGTGACAAGGTTATCGCCGTTTTCGGGGTCATAATACTGCTCAAACTGGTACAGAAGGTCCGTACCGTCGTTGCTCTTGGCGCTGACCACGAGACCTGCCGTACCCTCCAGCGTAGAGTTCTGGGTCGCTTCGAGACCGTACATACCATGTCCGTCAGAGCCCACAAAGCCGATCACGTGGGCGGCGAGAGAACCGTATGGATAGTAGCGCTTGGCATCCTCCACCAGATATACGCCTTCCACATCCAGTTCATTCACCAGTTCCCGCACGCGGTCTGCCAGTTCCTCATCCACTTGACGGCGGACGATCTCATACTGGCGGTTGGTCTTGGCGAGCTTGTCGAGAACGCCCTGCTCCTCCACGTCCAGAATTTCCGCGAGACCCGCGGCAAGGGCTTTCTTACCTTCCTCATAGTAGCCCTCATAGGCATCGCCGTACTCATCCTTATAGTAGTTCAGCACTTCAAGAGGAGAGAGGAAAATGGTTTCCGCTGTGGCGGAAATGGCAAGAATATTGCCGTTTTTGTCATAAATCGTACCTCTCGATGCGCTCACCTCTACAGAACGGGTCTGCTGACGCAGCGCCTTTTCTTCCAGTTCCTCATGCTGCGCCACCTGCAGGTCAAACAGTTTGACGAACAGCGCCAGAAACACCAACACGCCCAAAATACCCATGAACCAGAGCGTGCGCTGCTGGATCGTGCGGTCCGCACGGCGGGAAGCTTCACTTTTTCGCAGGGGTTTGTGTTCCATATTCTGTCCTTTCCGGGGTATTACCACATTTTGCTGAAATGACCATGAGTGCAAGCAAGGAGCAAGGAGAATCTCTCCTTACTCCTTCCATTTTTTATATATAGGTTGTTTTAGCTGAAATATTCCACCACGACACCCCAAGCGGTCTTGAGGGAGTTCATGGTCTTTTGCAGCACGCGCTGATTGTCCGCAGTCTCATACACGCGCGCCACATCTCTGCCGGAGAGATCCACATGATACATCTGGCTGTCACTGGGCTTGGACATACCATACTTCTCTGCCTGCAGCTTGATGGTAGCGAGGTCGAAGGTCAGCTCGTGCTTGGTGGTCAGGTCCACATTCTCCTGACGAAGAACTGCCACCTGATCCTTCAGCTCCACGATCTCAGAGGAGACCTGATTCAGTGCCACATAGCCGAGAATGGTCATCAGCAGCACGCCGAGGATCGCCACACCGCAAAGCATCAGAGAGGGAGACAGAGCCAGTGCGCGGGCAGGGCGAACCGCACTCTTGCGGCGCTGCTCCTGCGCAGGCTTCGCTGCAGGGCGGACGTAGCTCTCCTGCTCTTCACCGGCGTGACGCAGACGATATTCTTTTTCCGCGAAGTCCAGATCATACGCAAGAGATCCGACGACCGCATTGGGGGCGCGATATTCATCCTGCTGGCGCATATCGCGTCTCTTCAGCTCTGCCATGTTTCCATTCCTCTTTCACACACAATTTTACAGTTTTTCCGCCACACGCAGCTTGGCGCTGCGGGCGCGGGGATTATACTCCAGCTCAGCCTCACCCGGGAGAATGGGCTTGCGGGAGACCAGTTTCATCTTCGGCTTCTTCCCACAGACGCAAACCGGAAATTCCGGCGGACAGGTGCAGCCCGTGGCAAGCTTCTGCATGGTCTGCTTGATGATGCGATCCTCCAGCGAGTGGAAGGAGATCACCGCGAGACGACCACCCACATTCAGTCCGCGCTCCGCCGCCTCCATCATGGGAGGGATCTCGCCCAGCTCGTCGTTCACAGCAATGCGGATCGCCTGAAAGCTGCGCTTGGCGGGGTGCTGCTTTTCACGCAGCGCCGTAGCGGGCATCGCCCGACGGATCAGCTCGGTCAGCTGGAAGGTGGTTTCGATGGGGGAAGTTTCTCTTGCTTTGACGATCGCCTTGGCAATGGCGGGCGCGTAGCGTTCCTCGCCGTATTCAAACAGGATACGGCGCAGCTCCTCAAAACTCCAGACATTGACCACATCGTAAGCGCTGAGGGTCGCAGTAGCATCCATGCGCATATCCAGAGGCGCGTCGTGCATATAGGAAAAGCCGCGCTCGGGCTCGTCCAACTGGGGAGAAGAAACGCCCAGGTCGAACAGCATACCGTCCACACCCGCGATCCCCAGTTCTGCCAGCACCTCACCGAGACGGCTGAAGTTGCTGTGCACCAGCGTCACGCGGTCGCGGTAGTCCGCAAGGCGCTTCTCGGCAGCGGCAAGGGCGGTCTCGTCACGGTCGATGGAGATCAGCCGACCGGTGGTCAGGCGCTTTGCGATCTCCAGCGAGTGTCCCGCACGTCCCAGCGTGCCGTCCAGATAGATCCCGTCGGGGCGGATGTTAAGCGCTTCGATGCACTCATCCAGCAGCACGGGCTTATGTCCATAATCCGTATGTTCCATATTACAGTCCCAGTTCCTCCATGGCGCTCAGCATAGCCTCGCTGTTGAGTGCCGCACTCTCCATCTCGTTCCAGGTATCCTCGTCCCAGATCTCGGCACGCTTGGATACACCGATGATGGCAACATTCTTGCTGAGGTTTGCAAAGTCACGTAGCTTTGCCGGCAGCAGGATACGTCCCTGCGCATCCGGCTCGCATTTGGCAGCATTGGCATACAGCATACGCATGGTGTCTCTGGTCTTGCTGTAGGGGAGGCTGTCCAGCTGTGCGGTGATGCCCGCCCAGCTCTCATCGGAATAAATGGCGAGACACTTGCCCATACCGATGGCAACGTAGAACGTTTCGCCCAGCTCTTCACGCAGGCGCGCGGGAATAAACAAGCGTCCCTTGCTGTCAATGCTGTGATGATACTGACCGGTCATGCCTCACCCCCCTTTCCGAGGGGTTTGCACCACTTTTCACCATTCGGCACCACTTTCCCCCACTTGAGCACTCTTAGTATAAAAAAAAGCCCCACAAAAATCAAGAGCAAATTCGTATTTTCTATATGCAATTCAGGTCTTTTTTTGTCACTTTCAGGCATCAACGAACATTTGTTTTAGTTTTTTGTGCGAGTTTTGGAAGGATTTTCTTTTTCTTTCATTTCAGTTTACATAACACATCCCAAAAGGTAAAAAAAGGATGCCCGCAGGCATCCTTTCATCCTTATTCTTCGCGTTCAGCCTTCGCACTTTGCGCAAGCTGCTCACGGCTGCGCTGCATCATTTCCTGGGATGCTGCGCGGAAGCTGATGCGGGACTGCTTCACCTCTTCCAGCGCCGCCTGCACAGCTTCCTCCGTGCGGCGGAGGGCATCCTCGGTGTACTCGTTGGCAACGCGGTACATCTCGCGGGTGCGATCCTCTGCGCGCTTGATGATCTCGTGGCTCTTCTGTCTCGCGGCAGCAAGCACCTCCGTCTCAGAGACCTTACTCTTCGCATCCAGCTCTGCCTGACGCATCATACGCTCCACGTCGCGCTTGGCACTTTCCACATACTCCTCGCGGGCGCGCAGCAGCTCCTGCGCACGCTTGAGCTCCAGCGGCAGTGCAGCACTGATCTCCTCGAGAATGTCCAGCGCCTCATCTCTCGGGATGGAGCACTTGTCCGAGCTGAAGGGAGTACTTTTTGCCTCATCAATCATGCCATGGAGCATATCCACCAATTTCTGTACTTCACGAAGTTCCGCCATGCGCGTTACCGTCCTTTCCTCTGTTCCAAGATCCCCGCAACAGACGCGGGAACAAGATGTTTGATACTCTCCCCTCTTTGCAGGGTTTCCCGCACAAGAGTGGAGCTGATGAACTGATATTCCTTTTTTGCCGGCAGAAGCACGGTCTCCAGCGCAAGAGCAGGATCGTAATTGCGGTTAAATTCTGCCATTTCCAGCTCCCAGTCGAGGTCGCCGCCATTGCGCACACCCTTGACCACCGCCGTCGCGCCGACTTTCTTTGCATACTCCACCAGCCAGCCGTCCCAGCTGTCTGCCACCGCGTTTTCCACATCTGCGACCGCCAGCGCAAGGAGTTCCTTTCGTTCCTCCCTCGTCAGCAGTCCCGCACCTTTGCGGTCATTGACCATGGCGCAGACATAGACCTTGTCGTACTGCCGCGCGGCGCGGCGCACGATATCCAGATGCCCCAGCGTCACCGGGTCAAAGCTGCCGGGACAGACTGCAATCCTCACTGCTCTCCCTCCCGGTGATAGACCGTGAGCTTGATGCGCCCGTAGCGATACTCCCGATAGATGGAGTAGGGCGCGCTGAGGGCAGGCAGGGTCTTGGTTGCCGCAGACTCCGCCATGATAATGCCATGGGGAGAGAGCAGATCATAGCGGGCAATGTGGGCAATGACCTTGTCCAACAGTTCGGACTCATAGGGGGGATCCAGGATGATGATATCAAACTTTTCCCGCACAGTGCCAAGATAGCTCATCGCCTCACCGGTGACGATCCTGGAGCGGTCCGCAAAGCCGCACATCTCCACATTCTCCCGGATCAGCTTCACAGCGTCATTGCGCTGCTCCACGAACACCGCCTTTGCCGCGCCGCGAGACAGGGCTTCGATGCCCAGCTGTCCCGTGCCCGCAAAGAGATCCAGCACACTTCTGCCCTCAATATCGAACTGCAGGATATTGAACATACCCTCCTTCACCTGATCGGTGGTGGGACGGGTATCGTTTCCCTTCAGCTCCTTCAAACGGCGTCCACGCGCCGTTCCGGTAATCACACGCATTTCTTATCCTCCCAGAGATATCATCCAACGCAAGCCCTTACAGCACCGCCGTCACAGCGCAGTACACCAGAGATGCCGCCATGACCAGTCCAAAGGGCTTTCGATAGGTATTGCAAAAACTTCTCATCATGCTGCCAAAACAGCCCCAGATGGTGGATGCCACCGCCATGATGGCAACAAACACCAGCGACACCAGCACGATCGCGGAAAACGCCGTGGTATGGGGTACCACATACACCGCAAAGAGGGACAGGCTCGAGACCCAGCTTTTCATGTTCAGGCACTGCAGTGCAACACCCGAAAGGAAGCCCGCCCCGTTTTTCTTCCCTGCGTTCTCCGAGGGCTTACGGAAGCCGCTCATCCCCATGTTCCACGCAAGGTAGAGCATATATGCCGCTCCCAGCCATTTCAGCCACTGCACCAGCGGCGGCAGCAGATCCGCAAGGACCACATTCAGCCCGCCGCAGAGCAGCACCTTCACCAGCAGCGCCGAAGCGCTGCCCGCAAAAAAGCGGAGCGCACCGCGAAAGCCATGCTGTGCCGAGAGGTACATCATGGACAAATTGTTTGGACCCGGCGTGATCATGGTGGTCACCATGTACAGCAGCATGGGAGAAAGTTCCATTCTCACGTCTCCTTTTCGATCGCAGCATATTCGTTTTTATATTCTATCACACCTTTCACGCAAAACGCAACGCCCAGAGAAAAAAACTGCCAAAAAACCTCTTCTCTCGCCCCAAAACCGGGCTTCTGTCCAAGCGGAATCGCCCAATTTGCATTTTTTGCTTGTTATTCTTTCTCAAAGTGTGTATAATACATTAGTAATATGGAAAAGTACGCAGATTTTTTCTTTGAGAAACCGAGAAAGGATGGTTCGGACTATGTTGAAACTGAACTGTGAAAAGGGCACTCTGAGCATCAGCAGCGCCGTCTTTACGAATATCACCGGCGCCGCAGCCACCAGCTGCTTTGGCGTCAAAGCCATGGCCTACCGTTCCATGACGGACGGTCTTGTTCACATGCTTCGCCGCGAAGCCATGGGCAAGGGCGTGAAGGTCTTTTTCCATGAGGATCACACCATCTCCATCGAGCTTCATATCGTGGTGGAAAACGGCGTGAACATCCCCGTGGTTTGCGAAGCGATCACCAATCAGGTGCGCTACCTTGTCTCCACCTACACCGGTGTGCAGGTAGCCAATGTGGACGTCTTTGTTGACTCCATGACTTTCTAAGGAGGACAACAAGATGACCAATCAGATCACCGCACAACTGTTTGAAACCATGATCCAGCACGGCAGTGCCGCGCTGAATCTGGAAAAACAGATGATCAACGACCTCAATGTGTTCCCCGTGCCCGATGGTGACACCGGCACCAACATGGGCATGACCATTCAGGCCGCTGCTGCCGAATTCAACCGCCGTCACGGCTCCACCGTGGGCGAATCCGCATCCATTGCCGCTTCTGCACTGCTGCGCGGCGCACGCGGCAACTCCGGTGTCATCCTGTCCCTGCTCTTCCGCGGCATCTCCAAGAACCTGAAGGGCAAGACCGAGGCAGGTCCCGCCGAGTTTGCTGCCGCTCTGCAGGACGGCGTTACCGCTGCCTACAGCGCCGTGATGAAGCCTGCAGAGGGCACCATTCTCACCGTTTCCCGCCTTGCTGCAAAGCACGCCATGGAAGCCGCTGAGAAGGGTGCAGATCTGGAGGGCGTGTTCCTTGCCGCCATCGAGCAGGGCGAGATCACCCTTGCCGAGACCACCAACATGAACCCCGTGCTGAAGAAGGCAGGCGTGGTGGACGCAGGCGGCATGGGCTTCCTCGTCATCGTCAAGGGTATGCTGGCAGCCCTCCGCGGCGAGCCCATGCCCGAGGCAAACGAGACCGACGCACAGGAGAACACCATCGACTACGGTGCCATCGCCGCTGAGGAGATCACCTTCACCTTCGACACTGTGTTCATCATCCGCAAGAACGATCCCGATGTGGATCTGGAACCCCTGCGCAAGTACCTCAACAGCATCGGCGACAGCCTTGTTATCGGCGAGGACGACGAAGCGTTCAAGGTACACGTCCACACCGATATCCCCGGCAACGCCCTGAACGAGGGTCAGAAGTACGGCACACTGGAGCTTGCCAAGATCGAGAATATGCGCACCCAGGCAGATGATATGGCTGCCGGTCGCAAGACCCAGAACGTGGACGATCTCGATCACGAGGACGCTCCCCACAGCGATGAACCTGTCATCGCTCCCGCCGAGAAGCCCTTCGGCTATCTCGCCGTCTGCGCAGGTGACGGTCTTGCCGCCATGTTCCGTGACCTCGGCGTGGATGCCGTTGTCAGCGGTGGTCAGACCATGAATCCCTCCACCGAGAGCATCCTCAACGCAGTCAACAGCGTCCCCGCTGAGACCGTGTTTGTCCTGCCCAACAACAAGAACATCATCATGGCTGCCGAGCAGTGCGCTCACCTGACCGAGAAGAAGGTCATCGTGATCCCCACCGCCACCGTCCCTCAGGGCATCACCGCCATGATGAACGTGGACTTTGAGGCAGAGAGCGCAGAGGTCATCCGTGACGCCATGCTCGCCTCCCGCGAGACCGTCTCCACCGCTCAGATCACCTACGCTGCCCGCAACAGCGATTTCGACGGCTTCACCATCAACGAAGGCGACTATCTGGCACTGCTGGAAAACAAGCTTTTCGGCACCGATCATGACATCGCCGGGCTGCTGCAGGGGCTTGCAGAGAAGGCAGCGGAAAAGAGCGCCGAGTTCATCTCTCTCTACTTCGGTGAGGATGTGAGCGAGGATGATGCGAACGCAGCCGCCGAGGTGTTCCGTACTCACTGCCCCGACGCGGAGGTATCCGTGTTCAGCGGTGGTCAGCCCGTGTACTACTACATCATCTCTGTGGAATAACGCAAAACTGCAGAAACGCTTCGGCATCAGCCGAAGCGTTTCTTTTTTATTTGCAATGTCCCGCCAACAGTTTCAAAACCCTGTCCGCGCGGGTATACTTCTCCTGACTGAGCTGACGCAAAATGCGGCTGAGACAGGCATCCGTTGTCCCCTCCGCTGCCCGCTCATAATTCTGCGCACCGCAGATCTCCAGATGATAGGCGGTACGCAGCCCCTCTGTAAAGCGGCGCAAACGGGGTCTGGGCATCAGCTGTCCCTCCTCCTGCCAGTATCCATCGATGAGAAAGATCACCGCCGAAAGCCGCCTGCGGATCTCCTCGCCCCCCTTCACCAGACGCTCCAGCACCGCTGCCGCCATGGGGGTCGGCACATGGCGCAGCAGCATCTGCTCCAGCGCAAGCACCTGCTGTTCCTCCTCCAAAAAGCCCTCCAGCACAGGAAGGGACTCAGCCGCCACACTGCCAAGGCAGCAGGGGTTTGCCTCTGCCCCCGGCAGACGCAGTTCTGCCTGCACCTCTCCCCGCAGCGACGGATAGGGCACCATTCCCGGTGACACCCGCTGCCAGATCCGGTCATGCTGACGGAAATCGTATTCCTCTGCCCTTTGTTGTTCCACGGACATTCCTCCTTTTCAACAACTTCACCACTGACAGTCTATGCCAAAAGGAGAAAAATGAGCCTGTTTCCTTGCTTTTTTCCACCTGCCCTGTTAAAATATTTGATTAGTGACGCGTTTTTCCTGCTTTTTCCTCAACATGTTGCAATTATCACTGTTTATCCCCTAAAAAGCAGTTACCATAGTCATATCACAGATGCAAAGGAGGACTTCATCCCATGCTGGAATTGAAGAACATCTCTTATGAAGTAAGTACCGACGAGGGAACGCAGCAAATCCTCAAGAGCGTCTCTCTCACCATCCCCGACAATCAGCTGATCGTTTTCACCGGTCCCAACGGCGGCGGCAAGACTACGCTTGCCAAGGTCATCATGGGTCTCGTGCAGCCCACCGGCGGTCAGATCCTCTATAACGGCACCGACATCACCCAGATGAGCATCACCGAGCGCGCCAAGCTCGGCATCAGCTACGGTTTCCAGCAGCCCCCCCGCTTCAAGGGTCTGCGGGTGTATGACCTGCTGGCGATCGCCGCAGGCAATCCGTGCCTGCCCAAGGATGTCTGCTGCCAGTATCTGACCAAAGTGGGTCTGTGTGCCAACGACTATCTGGAGCGCGAAGTGGACGTGAGTCTTTCCGGCGGCGAGGTCAAGCGCATTGAGATCGCAACCCTGCTTGCCCGCAACAGCTCCCTCATGATTTTTGACGAGCCGGAAGCCGGCATTGACCTGTGGAGCTTTGCCCGCCTGACCGAAACCTTTGGTCACATCCAGAAGCAGCGCAACACCACCATGATCATCATCAGCCATCAGGAGCGCATCATTCAGCTGGCAGACGAGATCATTGTCATTGCGGGTGGTCAGATCCGTGACCGCGGTGAAGCCGGCAAAATCTTCCCCCTCATCATGGCAGACACCCGCGGCGGCTGCCCCATCGCAGGAGGTATCTAAATGAGCTACGAAAAAGAGATCAATCAGGTCGATCAGGAACTGCTCAGCAAGATCGCAGATCTGACCGGAAAGCCTGTGGGCGCGTTCAACATCCGCAAAGACAGCGGCTGTGCTGACCGCCAGAACAGCGAAAATATCGAGATCACTAACAAAACCGACAAGGCAGGCATCGACATCCGCATCAAGCCCGGCACTAAAGAGACCTGCTACATCCCCGTGATCATCACCAAGAGCGGTCTCAGCGAAATGGTCTACAACGACTTTTACATCGGCGAGGGCGCAGATGTGGAGATCATGGCAGGCTGCGGCATCCACAACTGCGGCAGTGAAGAATCCCGCCACGACGGCGTCCACACCTTCTATGTGGGCAAGAACGCCCGCGTGAAGTACAGCGAAAAGCATTACGGCGACGGTGACGGCACCGGCGGTCGTGTGATGAACCCCGAAACCATTGTCTATCTCGAAGAAGGTGCCACCGTGCAGATGGACACTGTCCAGATCGCGGGCATCGACTCCACCAAGCGCTACACCCGCTTTGAAGTGGGCGCAGGCGCGGAAGTGGTGGTGACGGAGCGTCTGCTCACCCACGGCGAACAGGTCGCAACCAGCGATATGGAGATTTTCCTGCAGGGCGCAGACTCCAAGGGTCGCGTCATTTCCCGCAGCGTTGCGCAGGACAAGTCCTATCAGTCCTTCCACCCTCGCATGGTGGGCGAAAACCTTTGCTTCGGTCATGTGCAGTGCGACTCCATCATCATGGGTGAGGCGAAGATCGCCTCCACCCCTGAGATCGTAGCCAACAGCACGGAAGCGCAGCTCATCCACGAAGCTGCCATCGGCAAGATCGCAGGCGACCAGCTGCTGAAGCTGCAGACGCTGGGTCTGACCGAGGAAGAAGCGGAAGATCGCATTCTCAAGGGCTTCCTGGCATAAAACAAACAGAAGGGAGAGGACAATCGTCCTCTCCCTTCCTTATTTGCTCTATCTACTGTCCAACATACAGTTCCACTTCGTCAAATTGGAATTTATCGCTTATAACCGTTCTTCAATTCTTCTCCAGCTATGGGTAGTCAGACAGCTTTTCTCCAAATCATGCAGCATATTTTCCCAAAGCTTATACGGCATAGTCATCGACAAGTAGTCCTTAATGGCGGCACTTCTCTGTGAGATATCGAAAAGACCCATAATCGCAAAAGGCTCTTTTTTATCCATTTGCTCTGCCGCATATACGATAGAATGACACGCAGCTCCAAACGGAGCGAGAGTATTCACGGCTTTGCCGTTGTGGAAACCCTGCATAGTGACAAGTGCCGATATTTGGTCTGCGTTGGCAAAAATATATACCAAATCGGGAGTGCCAACTTCTTTCCATCTGCTGAGAGGCGCAAACACAATTCGCGGATATGCCTTGTCTGAAAACGGCATATTCTGACGCCACTTCATTGCGATATTTGCATCACAGAAAAACCTCTCGCCTTCTTTTACCATAGGAGGTGCTCCCTCGGGCGCCTTATCGCCCAGTCCCTGAGATAGCATCATATGTATGTTGGGATTCAATCTGGTAAACCCATCTCCAAAGCAAGCACCAACAGCGCCTCCTGGACAAGTGCAGCCAGCCTCATCCATAGATGTTATTTTTCCTTTTGCTGCAGCCAACACAAAAGGAACAACGCAATTTCTTTTATCGGGAGATGCGTCTAAGTCACTTTTTGCAGTCGTGTTTCCAAAGAATATTCCTACGGGCTCCAATTCTAAATGCAGCATTTCTACTAACTTCATATCTATCACCAACCATCCTTTCAAATTCTTATTTATCACTCTGTCAGTTTATATCCTATCGCTCCGACGAAAATGATACAAGAACAGGCTCAGCAGTATGACCCGCTGAGCCTGTTCACCGTTTTAAAATCAACTTATTCCTGTGCAGCGCCGCAGTTGGAGCAGAACTTGCCGGTCACTTCCTCGCCGCAGCCGGCGCAGTACTTCTTGGCAGGTTCCTCTTCCACGATGATCTCCACCTCGACCTCTTCCTCAGGCTGTGCCTGCAGCTCAGCGATGCGGAGCTTGGCAGCATTGATGCTGTCCACCAGATCCTTCACCTCGGCAGGGATCTCACCCTGAAACTCAGCGACGAACCACTCACCGATCGCCTTGTAGCTCTTGTCGATGCTGCGCTGCTCGTTCATGATCTGCACGTTCACCTTGGCAGTCTCAGCGGCAGCCTTTGCCTTTTCACCGGCGGTGTAAGCAACTTCCTTTGCCTTCTCACTCAAATTGCTCAGAAAATCCAGAGGCATAATTATTCTCCTTTCACATCCGATGCTTGCATCGGTATCATATTCTGCTCAACGGCATCATACCACGTTTTTCCACGGCAGTTGTGACGGTTTTGTAAACATTCCGCCCTGCCGCTTTACCATCATTATAGTGCAAATTCGAATATTTGCAAGGCTTATTCCACCCAACCCCTGGCACGGGACACCGCCCGCTTCCACTGGGCATACTGCTCCTCGCACTCCGCCTGCGGACGCTCGGGATGGAAAATATGCTGGCTGCGGCGGAGACTGCGGATCTCCGCAAGATCCTTCCACATCCCCACTGCAAGACCTGCCAGCACCGCCGCGCCAAAGGCAGTGGTCTCCACCATATAGGGGCGATCCACAGGGATACGCAGCAGATCCGCCTGGGTCTGCATCATCAGATCGCTGACACTGGCACCGCCATCCACCCGCAGGGCACGAATCTTCACATCTGCATCCTGCCGCATGGCATTCATCAGATCTGCCACCTGAAAGGCGATGCATTCCAGTGCCGCGCGGGCAATGTGGGCGCGGTTCACACCACGCGTCAAGCCCACGATGGCACCGCGGGCATACATATCCCAATAGGGCGCACCCAGTCCCGTAAAGGCAGGCACAAGGTATACTCCCGCGCTGTCCTTCACGCTTTCGGCAAGGCGGTCACACTCGGGCGCGCTCTGGATCATCCCCAGCTCATCCCGCAGCCACTGAATGGTGCTGCCCGCGTTAAAGACGCTGCCCTCCAGCGCGTAGGTGGTTTTGCCGCCAAGCTGCCACGCCACAGTAGTCACGAGACCACTGCGGGAGCGCACCGCTTCATATCCCACATTCATCAGCGTGAAGCAGCCCGTGCCGTAGGTATTCTTCGCCTCGCCCACTTCAAAGCAGCCCTGCCCGAACAGCGCCGCCTGCTGATCGCCTGCCGCACCGCAGACAGGAATACCCGCAAGGCGCTCCAGACCGGGGATGCCCTGCGCCACCACACCGTAGTGGGCAGAGTTCTCCACAGGCTCGGGCAGGATGCACAGGGGGATGCGGAGCATATTGCAGAGTTCTTCATCCCACTGCATAGTATGAATGTTAAACAGCATGGTGCGGCTGGCGTTGGAAACATCCGTCACATGGGCTTTGCCGCCGGTAAGCTTCCAGATCAGCCAGGTCTCCACCGTGCCGAACAGCAGCTCGCCCCGCTCCGCCTTCTCGCGGACACCGGGAATATTCTCCAGCATCCAGTGGATCTTGGTGCCGGAAAAATAGGCATCAATGAGCAAGCCCGTCTTTGCCGCGATCTTCTCCGCCCAGCCCTCTGCCTTGAGCCTGTCACAGATGGCAGCGGTACGGCGGCACTGCCAGACGATGGCATTGCCCACAGGACGACCCGTCTCCTTTTCCCAGAGGATGGTGGTCTCACGCTGATTGGTGATGCCAATGCCAAGGATGCGCTTGGGGTCCACATGGGACTGATTCACCGCCTCCGCCGCGGCGCGGACGGTGCTTTCCCAAATCTCCTCGGGATCATGCTCCACCCAGCCGCTGGTGGGATAGATCTGCCGGAAGGGCAGCTGCCCCTTGGACACGATGCCGCCGCCGCGGTCAAAAAGGATAGCGCGGGAACTGGTGGTTCCCTGGTCGAGGGCAAGAATGTAGTGTTCCATAATGATCCCCTATCTTTTTCTCAGATTTTGTGGTATCATAACTCAAATCGTATTCTCATTGCCCATTGTATCACAGAAAGGAGTCAAATACCATGACCAGTTTCGCTGAGTTTTACTTCCCCTCTCACGATGGCATCACTTCCATCCGCGCGGTGGAGTGGCGACCTGAGGGAGAGATCCGCGCTGTGCTGCAGATCGCTCACGGTGTGGCAGAATATATCGACCGTTACGCCGCCTTTGCGGATTTCCTCTGCAGCCACGGCATTGCCGTCATCGGCAATGACCATCTCGGTCACGGCGGGTCTGTTGCCGAGGGCGCAGCAAGGATCTATTTCGGCAGAGAAAACGGCTGGCAGAACGTAGTGGATGATATGCACACCCTGCGGCTTGAGGGCGGCAGGCGTTTCCCCGGCATTCCCTATTTCATCATGGGTCACAGCATGGGCTCCTTCCTCACCCGCACCTATCTGATCCGCTATCCCGGCTCCGTCCGCGGCGCGATCCTCATGGGCACGGGTCAGCAGCACGGCGCTGTCATCGCGGCAGGTCGTCTTTTCGCCAAGCTGGAGGGCAAGCGCATCGGCTGGGATCAGTTCAGTCCCATCATCGACTCTCTGGCATTCGGCGCGTACAACAAGGCATTTGCCCCCAACCGCACCACCCACGACTGGCTCTCCGTCAACGAGGAGAATGTGGATCGCTACCTTGCCGATCCCCTCTGCGGCGGGCAGACCACCATCGGACTGTTCTATGAAATGCTGGGCGGGCTTGACTTCATTCGCAGACCCGAAAACGTCAAAAAGATGGACATTCGCCGCCCCGCCCTGTTCATCTCCGGTTGGGAGGATCCCGTGGGCGACATGGGCAAGGGAGTCATCGCCGCCTGCAACAGCTTCCGCGCCGCAGGCGTGGAGGATCTGACGCTGCAGCTCTATCCCGGTATGCGGCACGAGATTCTCAATGAAACCAGAAAGGAAGAGGTCTTTGACTTCATCCTGCAGTGGCTGGGCAAGCGCATCTGATATGACAAAATCCCCACGCCGTGTGGCGTGGGGATTTTTATGCTTTTGCGAAGATGCGCCGCAACTGCAGCCGTTCGGTGTCGTGATAGCGCAGGAGCATCCTGCGGGAAAGAAGGAAATCTGCCGCAAGGAGCATCCAGACGGCAAAGCTCAGCCACGGCGGCATCGCCGCCAACACAGGCAGCACTCTCGGCGCGATCACGCGGACCGCAACAGGCATCAGTGCCGTCCACGCCAGAGCGAAGGGCAGGCAAATGCGCCCATGGAGCTGACAGGGCGCAGCCCGATAGTCCCAATAGCGGACATGAAAGCAGCGTTCATAATAGAGATGCATCCCATACTCCACCACACAGGGCACAAGCGCCGACACCAACAGCAGCGTCCCGTTGTTTTCGAGCAGCTTTTCCGGCAGCATCAGCACTGCTGTAACTGCAAAGCCGTACACCGGGCAAAGGGGCATCAGAATGAAGCATTTTCGGTTCTGCTGCGCTGCATGGGTGAGCGCGGCATAGCCCTTCTCCAGCAGATATCCCAGAAAGCTGAACAGCAGAAACGACCAGAACCAATATGTCATGTTTTCATCCTCCTTTTCCCTTCATTATCACCATGAAAGGAAGCTTCCATACAGCCCTTGCAGGCAGGGACGGTGCATGGTATGATAAGAAAAAACGCTTGGAGGAATGAAATGATGGATAGCTGGGAAGCACTGAGAGAGGAATGTCTCCACTGCCAAAACTGCGCCCTTGCCGAGACCCGCACCAACGTGGTCTTTGGCGACGGCAGCGAAACAGCCGAGGTTCTTTTCATTGGTGAAGGTCCCGGTGCCAACGAGGATGAGCAGGGTCTGCCCTTCGTGGGGCGGGCGGGCAAGCTGCTGGATGATATGCTGGAGATGATCAACCTCGACCGCAGCAAGGTCTACATCGCCAACACCGTGAAATGCCGCCCCCCCGAAAACCGCGATCCGCTGAATGTGGAAAAGGAGGCGTGCATGGGCTACCTCCGCCGCCAGACCGCCCTGCTGAAACCCAAGATCATTGTCTGCCTTGGTCGCATCGCCGCCATGGAGATCATTAAGGAGGACTTCAAGATCACGAAGGAGCACGGGCAGTGGTTTGAAAAGGCAGGCATTCAGATGATGGCACTGTATCACCCCGCAGCGCTGCTGCGTGACCCCCGCCGCCGTCCCGAGACCTTTGACGATCTGAAAACCCTGCAAGCTAAGATCCGCGAGATCTGCGAACATACCGAATGCTGAAAAATATGTATCAGCTGTCAGAAGTGGCATCCGAGTCTGTTGAGATTCGGATACCACTTCTTTTTTTAGCTTGATCCTCAGAGAAAACCCGCGGATATACCTCAACAGGCGGTGTATGCGAACCACAGGCAATCTGTATTGTAAAATTTGGTGGAATGAAGGTGCAAGCCCAAGGAAAAACCAAAGACAAGGAGGGGGTTGACTTGAAGGTTTACGGATATGTTCGCGTCAGCAGCCGGGAGCAGAACGAGGATCGCCAGCTGATCGCTCTGCAAGAAGCCGGTGTGAGCGAGAAAAACATCTATTCAGATAAGCAGTCCGGCAAGGATTTTGACCGACCACAATACAAGAAGCTGCTGAAAAAGCTGAAAAAAGACGACCTGCTCTATATCAAGAGCATCGACCGTCTTGGCAGAAATTATGAGGAGATCCAGCAACAGTGGCGTGAGCTGACCAAAGAGAAAGGCGTGGATATCGTGGTATTGGATATGCCGCTGTTGGATACCCGCCGGGGCAAGGATCTCATGGGAACCTTTCTCAGTGACATCGTATTGCAGGTGCTGTCCTTTGTGGCAGAAAACGAGCGCGAGAATATCCGTCAGCGACAGGCGGAAGGGATTGCTGCCGCGAAGGCGCGGGGAGTGCGGTTTGGGCGTCCTGCGAAGCCCTTGCCGGAAAACTATGACGATGTTTACCGCTGCTGGAAAGATGGGAACATCACCGGAACAGATGCCGCGCGTGCCTGCGGGATGCCGATAGCGAGCTTTTACTATCGGGCACAGCAGTACGAGCAGTGCCGAACACAGGAAACGGCATTTTGATCAAGAACGAAAGATTCCAATTGACAACTTATATATTGAAAAAACAAGGACAATGATTCAGAAAAGTGTACTTTTTGGAAAGAAATCGAAAATGCAAAATTTTTTCAAAAAAGCCCTTAATTTCAAACGATATCGTACCGATAATAAGAGTGTAAGGGAAAAGGACAATGATTCAGAAAAGTACACTTTTTTGAAAAGCTTTCCATTTGGAGGATGCCTATGCTTTCGCTTCAGCTCAAAGACGGTGAGTACATCACCATTGGCGATGACATCGTGGTGCAGATCTTCCGCGACGGACCTGTGAACCGCGTCATGGTGCAGGCACCAAGAGAACTCACCATTCTCCGCGGAGAGGTGCAGGAGCGTGAGGGCGAACGCCCCGAAAAGCTGCTGACAAGATGCCCCAAATCTCCCTCTCAGCGCAGGAAAAGCATCAGATAATCCACGGTTTCATCCGATCGGTACGATCGGTGAAATATAAAACCGCACACAAAGCAGCTGACGGAAACGGCCGATCCGTGAGCGGCGGCGTGTGCAACAAACAGGTGGTTCGCAGGGAATAGCGACCACGCAAAAATACATGATAAGGAGATCAATTATGAGAATTCAGCACAATATTATGGCGATGAACGCCTTCCGCAACTACAACACCAACACCGGCGCTCTGAGCAAAAACCTTGAGAAGCTCTCCTCCGGTTACAAGATCAACCGCGCAGGCGACGACGCAGCAGGTCTCGCAATTTCCGAGAAGATGCGCGCACAGATCTCCGGTCTGAAGCAGGCTCAGTCCAACGTCAAGGACGGTATCTCCCTCGTCAAGACCGCTGAAGGTGCACTGCAGGAAGTGCAGGACATGATGAACCGCATGGTGACCCTCGCTACCCAGTCCGCAAACGGCACCTATGACAACGATGTGGACCGCGACAACCTGCAGAAGGAAGTAGAGGCTCTCGCTACCGAAATCGACCGTATCGCAGACGCTTCCAACTTCAACGGCAAGGCTCTGCTGAACGGCGACCTGGCTGCGGTTGCTGATGTCACCTACAACAACGGCGGCGGCGCAGCAGCTTCCTTTGAGGCTGTGGCGGTTACTGGTGTGTCCGATGTCACCACTACTGGTCTGACCAATGCCGGTGACGTGAAGGTGAAGGTCGACGATATTACTGGAGCAAAAGCAACGGCTAACGGAGCCTCTGCTCTGGCTGATCTGACCTTTACCGCAGGTGCTAACGGAGAAAGTTTTAACGGCTGGAAGATCGAAGTCAAGGCTGTAGATACTGCCACCGCTGCTGCTGCAACGAAAGATGAAGGCACCAAAACTATCACGATCAATCTCGGCACAAACGGTGGTAGCGGTGCTTCTGGTGCATATAATGCAGCCGACTTGCAGACCGCTGTTCAGGCTCTCGGCGGCGATTGGGCTAGCGCTACCGTTGCAGGTACCGGCACGATCGCGAAGCCTTCCTCCGCAGCTGACGTTGGCTCTGTTACCCTGGCAGACGGTGCTGACGCCGGCAAGAAGGTCACCATTACCGACCAGAGCGGTACAATCGGAACCCAGAACTTCACGACTGCTGAGTGGGTCGACACGGTCACTGTTGACACCACGAATGTTGATCTGAAGATTGACACTACTAATGCTGCTGGCCTTGCTGCTGCTGCCACCAAGATCGGTACTGTCACTGCTGGCACCGAGACCGCTGCTACCACCGTTCTGGACTACACCGACAAGACCGGTGCTGATGTCATCGGCACTACCGTTAAGGTGGACGGCGTGGTTTACGAGTTCGCCAAGACCGGCGAGACCGCTAAGACCGCCAATGCTGTTACGGTTAACGTTGCTGAGGATGCTGCTGATTCTGCCATCGCTACCGCTTTGCAGGCTAAGCTGGCAACCCACGCCAATTACGCAGACGCTACGACTGATGCCGCCAAGTGGGATGCGGATGTTGGCACTGGCGACGACAACGATGCCAAGATCACTCTGACCACCGGCGCCAAGGGCGCTGCTGCTAAGGCACTGGAGGTTGAGCAGGACGGCGGTGGTCTGGTTCTCCAGATCGGTGATACCGCTGACAGCTACAACCAGATGAAGGTGCAGGTGGGCGATATGCACACCAAGGCTCTGAAGATTGACAAGGACAGCATCAACGTCAAGACTCAGGCTGCTGCAGCTGATGCCATCAAGGCCATCAAGACCGCCATCAACACCGTTTCCGGCACCAGAGGTGATCTGGGTGCAATCCAGAACCGTCTGGAACACACCACCAACAACCTGGCAATCATGACCGAGAACATCCAGGATGCAGAGTCCACCATCCGCGACGTGGATATCGCAGACGAGATGACCGCTTACACCAAGAACAACATCCTGCTCCAGTCCGCTCAGGCTATGCTGGCACAGGCAAACCAGATGCCTCAGGGCGTGCTGCAGCTGCTCCAGTAACTTGCTCATCGCAAGCTATGTATCCCTCGCTGCGCTTCGCCTTCCTCCACGACCGCTTCGCTGGGTCGTGTCGGATAGGGGACGAGGGTTACGGTTGTTCGGTAAAAGGATTTCGGTTCAGCCAAACAAACAAGAAAAACCGACGGGCAATGCCCGTCGGTTTTCGTTTTACTTCATATAGCGATAGGTCAGCACCGCGCGAGCCGCAGCGGTATTGTTGTTCTCGATCGTGCAGGGGCGATCCGCATGGAAGCGCAGATTGTCCCACTGCTCCATCTGGTACACCTCATCGGCGGCAGTGACCTTGAGATTGCCGCTGACAAGCAGCAGATAGCCGATGCAGCCCGGTTTCTCCGGCGGCAATTCATACTTGCCGCTGATGAAAATGTCTACCCGCTTCTGCTCCAGCGCCGCAAAGCCGTCATAGGGCGTGGTATCGTGCAGCAACACCTTGCCGCCGTCCGCACGGTCCGCCACCGAGTCGATGCCGCGAAACAGTCTATCCTCCGTCTCCGGCTCATAGCGCAGCAGCTCCTCCATGGGGACCTTCAGCGCACCCGCGATCTTATACAGCAGTGCCGCAGAGGGGTTGGCTTCCCCCCGCTCGATCTGTCCCAGCATACTGCGGGACACACCGGCGATCTCCGCCGTGCGTTCAATGCTCATCTTCTGGATCTTACGGATTCGTTTGCAGTTTTCCGCAATCACAAGGTTGATATCCATCCTTCTCACCTGCCCAGTATATTGTCCTTTTTTGACACATTTCGCTATTATAGTATCACATACCCTGTATTTGTCAACCGTTTTCCCGCTTTTTATTCCGCCCATTTCTCCGACCACAAGCCCTGCCGTCTGCAGCGCAGGCAAGGCACAAGATAGCGAAAAGTCCCCCGCAGGCTGTGCGCCTGCGGGGGACAATATATTGCACTTTTATACTTCGATCAGATCATGGGGGACGCTGATGAGGTTTTCATTGCCGTTTTCCGTAAAGAGGATCTGATCCTCAATGCGGACACCGCCCCAACCGGGGATATAGAGACCGGGCTCGATGGTGGTGACGAGGTTCTTCTGGAACACATAGTCACTCTTGGGACGCATAAAGGGCTGCTCATGGACAAACAGACCGATACCATGACCGATGCCGCTGTAATGATACTGCATATACTCCGTATCCTTGATGGCACGGATGGATGCCTCGTACACATCGCCTGCGGTGTTGCCGGGCTTCATGACAGCGATGGAATCCTCCACCATGCGCTTTTCCAGCTCGTAGACCTCGCGCTGCTTTTCGTCTGCCTTGCCCACCACCACGGTGCGGGTCATGTCGCTCATATAGCCATGGAACTGGCAGCCGTAATCCATCAGCACGAAGTCACCGTACTGCAGCGCACGCTCAGAGGGAATGCCGTGGAGCAGACTGGTGTTGGGACCGGAAATCAGAATATTGCCGTAGGGCTGGGTGTCCGCACCCTCCAGCACCATGTAGGCAGAAAGCTTTGCCGCCAGCTCCTTCTCCGTCACGCCCACGCGGATATCCTCCAGAATACGCCAGAAGGCGCGGCAGGAAATGTCGCAGGCGGCGCGGAGATAACGGATCTCCTCGGGAGTCTTGATGGCACGGAGCGTCTCCACCACGTCCAGCGTGGGGACAAGCTCCGCATCGGTGGCAGCCTTGAGCTCACTGTAGCGCTGATAGCTGAGGGCATCCTCCTCGAAGGCAAGGCTCTTGAGACCCTGCTCCTTCAAAATGCCTGCCACAGCTTTCATCATACTGCCGCCCTTTTCCCGCCAGTTCACCAGATTCACATCGGGACATTCCAGCTCTGCCTGCTCGGTATAGCGGGGGTCGGTGATGAGGTAGCCGCCGTTTGCGGTGATCAGCGCGCAGGAATCTGCCCCCTGAAAGCCCGTCGTCCAGCGGACATTAGGCTGCTTGGTGAGAAAAATCACGTCAGCCTTGCCGGTTTTGAACCAGGGGAGAATACGTTCGTTCAGCATAATAGTTCTCCTTTTCTATCCATTCAGACATGAAAACAGGGCGGCACCCGCCGCCCTGTCGGTTTGTTATTTCACTTCCTCCAGGGAAACGTGGTCACTCTTCATCCAGTCGGGACGGTTCTCATCGGGAACGTCCTTCATGTTCAGCCAGCAGGCAGCGCAGTGATTGTCGCCCACATCCACAAAGGGAGGCTGATGCTCACGGCAGATCTCCATGGCATACTCGCAGCGGGCAGCAAAGGCGCAGCCCTTGGGGGGCGCGAACAGATCGGGGGGCGCACCCTCGATGCTGATCAGTTCCTCCTTGCTGTCGGCGCTGAGCTTGGGCATGGACTTCAGCAGACCCCAGGTGTAGGGATGGCGGGGCTGATAGAACACACTGCGGGTGGGACCGTTTTCCACGATGCGTCCCGCATAGAACACCAGCACACGCTCTGCCATGTTTGCCACAACGCCAAGGTCATGGGTGATGAGGATGATAGCGGTGTTGAAGCGCTTCTGCAGGTCCTGCATCAGCTCCAGAATCTGTGCCTGCACGGTCACGTCCAGTGCCGTGGTGGGCTCATCCGCAATGAGGAGTGCCGGATGGCAGCACATTGCCATGGCGATCATCACACGCTGGCGCATACCGCCGGAAAGACTGTCGGGGTATTCCTTCACACGCTTTTCGGGATTGGCGATACCCACAAGACGCAGGAACTCCACCGCCTCCTTCATGGCGTTTTCCTTGGACACATTCTGATGCTTGATGAGGGATTCTGCGATCTGCTTGCCCACGGTCATGGTGGGATTGAGGCTGGTCATGGGATCCTGGAAGATCATACTGATCTTATCGCCGCGGATCGTCTGCATCTGCTTCTCACTGTACTTCAGCAGATCTTCGCCCTGGAAAAAGATCTCGCCGCCTTCGATGGAGCTCTTGGGGTTGAGACCGATGACGGACTTTGCCGTTACGCTCTTGCCGCAGCCGGACTCGCCCACCACGGCAACGCACTCACCCTCGTTGACATACATACTCACATCGCGCACTGCGTGAACCTTACCGCCATAGGTACGGAACGCCACTTTCAGATTTTTGATTTCCAGCATGGGATTCTTCTGTTCCATGTCGTCCCCTCCTTTTAATACTTGCCGCGCATCTTGGGGTCAAGCGCGTCACGCAGACCATCACCCAGCATATTCAGCGCCAGCATGGTGGTGCAGATGAAGAATGCAGGAATGATGAGCTGATAGGGGTAGGCACGATAGACCTGCGTTGCAGTCTGTGCCAACACACCCCAGGAGCAGTTGGGAGGCTGCACGCCGATGCCCAGATAGCTCAGGAATGCTTCATTGAAAATTGCCTGCGGGATCGCCATGGTCATATTGGTGATCAGCAGACCGCTGATATTGGGGATCATGTGCTTCATAATAATACGGGGACCGGATGCGCCCAGAGTGCGGGCTGCCATCACGTATTCCATATTCTTCATCTGCAGCACCTGACCACGGACAAGGCGGGCGGAGCCGATCCAGCCCACCGCCACCATGGCAAGGATCAGGGGGAAGATACCCTCGTTCCAAACCAGACGGATGAGGATGGCGATGATGATGGTGGGAATACCATACAGCACGTCGATGATGCGCATGATGGTCATATCCACCTTACCGCCGAAGTAACCTGCAACACCGCCCACACAGCAGCCGATGATGGTATTGATCAGCACGACCACAAAGCCGATGAACAGGGACACGCGGGCACCCATCCAGCTGCGCACCCACAGGTCACGACCTGCCTGGTCGGTACCGAAGATATGCTCGGCATTGGGGGCAACGTTCATCAGATCCGCATTCTGGGTCTTGTAGTCATAAGCGGAGAACATGGGCGCGAAAATGGCAAGCAGGATATAGATGATGAGGATCACCAGACCTGCCACTGCCACAGGATTCTTGCGGAGCTTCACCCATGCATCCTGCCAATAGGTCAGACTGGGACGCACCACGCGGTTGAGGTCGTCCTTATCCTTCTCCAGCTTCTTGTAGCTCTCCTTGGAGAACTGCAGCGGCGTATCCGCAGAGATCACATCATTGATCTGCCAGCTTGCGCCGGTTCCGGTCATTTCTGCCATGGTTTACGCCTCCTTCCCTGCTGCGGCGGGTTTTGCTTTTCGCTTCTTTCCGCCGCCGCCATCAGCCAGCTTGATACGCGGGTCGATGACACCGTAAAGGATATCGACGATCAGATTGGCGGTGACAAGGAAGATACCATAGAACGTGGTCATACCCAGCACCATGGTATAGTCCAGATCGTTGATGGACTGCACATAGAACTTGCCCATGCCGGGGACGGCATAGATCTTCTCCAGCACGAAGGTACCGGTGAGAACAGCAGCCGTCAGAGGACCCATGGTGGTGACGATGGGCAGGATGGCATTGCGGATCTCATGGCGCCAGATGATCTCGAACTTGGAAAGACCCTTGGCGCGGGCAGTCATAATATAGTCCTGATTGATGACCTCCATCATGCTGGAGCGCATCAATCTTGTAATCAAGCTCAAGGTGTACAGACTCAATGCCACCACAGGCAGGATCTTACAATCCCAGCTTGTCCACTGACCTGCGGGCAGCACTCTCAGCTTCACTGCGAAAATCAGCTGCAGCAACGTACCGATGATAAAGTCGGGCATAGACACACCGACGATCGCGATCAGCACGCAGACATAGTCCATGACCTTGCCTGCATTCTGTGCAGCGAAGGTGCCCAGCACCAGACCCACTGCCAGTGCGAGAACGATGGAGCGAATACCAAGGCTCGCGGAGTAGGGGAAGGTCTGTGCGATGGTGTCATTCACCGTGCGGCCGGGGTACTTCAGAGAAACGCCCAGATCGCCATGCAGCAGATTCTTAATATAGGTAAACCACTGCTCAATCAGCGGCTTATCCATGCCGTAATACGCCATCATCTTTGCCTTGATGGCTTCGTTGGTTTTCTCGCTGGTGAACGGGTCACCGGGCAGCAGACGAACCAACAGGAAAATGATCGTCACCAGCACCAGAATGGTGACTACTGCGATCGCAATACGTTTCAGAACATATTTTTTCATTTGTTCCTATCCTCCTGATACAAACACGCTTTGAAAACCCAAAAGGGTGTGCGGCAAGGCCGCACACCCTTTCGGCCGATCCTTCTTTGAAGGATAAAGTCAGCGTAACGCTCTGATTATTCGAAGTAGCAGTTGTACCAGTCGATCTCAGAACCGAGATAGAAGCGGCCGAAGCCCTTCAGATTGCTCTTATATGCATAGGGCACCTGGCGAACCTGCAGAGGAACGAGACCGCCCTCTTCCAGCAGGATCTGCTCAGCTTCTGCGTACATCTTCAGACGGGTCTCTGCGTCGGGATAGGTATTGGCGGTGTTGACCAGCTCATCGTAACGCTCGTTTGCGAACTTACCGCCGTTCTGAGAGTTGGTGGAAACGAAGTAGCTCAGATAGGTGTAGGGATCGTCATAGTCGGGCATCCAGCCTGCATAGATCAGGTCGAAGTCGCCTGCGACACGGTCAGCCAGCATTGCCTTGTAGGTGACCTTCTCGATCTGGACATTGATGCCGAGGTTGCGCTGCCACTGATCCTGGCAGTTCTCGACGATCAGAGCTGCGGTAGCGTCATCGCTGATCTTCAGCTTGATGGTGATCTGGGAAGGATCAGAGATACCCATAGCAGTCATAGCTGCCTGCAGATGCTCGGTAGCCTTGTCGGTCTCAGCGGTGGTCTTGTAGACATCCATGGGATAGAGCTCGCAATAGGTCTTGCCGCCGGTACCTGCCACTGCGGGCAGCACGAAACGGGTGCCTTCTGCGTACAGACCGTTGGTTGCGATCTTGATGTACTCCTCACGATCCAGCGCATAGTTCAGAGCCAGACGGAAGTCCTTGTTGCCGAGGATGGGGTTGGTCTCGCTGGCCCAGTTGATGCAGAACCAGTCCACAGCGCCGCTCATGTAGCTCTCAACGGTGCAGTCGGGCAGCATGCTGTTATCAGCGAGGTATGCGGGAGCAACAGCCACGGGGATGTTCGCGAAGTCAAGCTCGCCGGTCTCCAGCAGAGCGAAAGCAGCCTCGGACTCCATGATATCCACCACGCACTTGTCGAGCTTGATGGACTCACGATCCCAGTAATTCTCGTTGGGAACCATGGTCACGCTCTGGTCAACCAGATATTCGGTAGCGACGAAGGGACCATTGGTCAGCATCTTGTCGGCAGCGAGTGCGTACTCATCGCCATACTGCTCCACCAGTTCCTGCTTGACAGGATAGAAGCAGGGCATATCCAGGAAGCCCAGATAGTAGGGTGCGGGGGTATCGAACTCGATGACGAAGGTGTGATCATCGGGAGCATAAACACCCAGTTCTTCCACGCCGACGCTGCCGTCGCCGTACAGAATATCACCGGCGTTCTTGATCTCGTACAGAACCCAGCTGTAGCTGAAGCCCTTCTCGGGATCAGCCAGACGGCGGAATGCATAGACGAAATCGTTTGCGGTCAGAGGACTGCCGTCAGACCAGCAGGCATCTTCACGCAGGTGGAAGGTCATCTTCATGTTGTCCTCTGCGATCTCCCAGGACTCAGCCACGCCGGGGTTGACATCGTTACCCTTGGTGCGGACGAGACCTTCCATGATGCCCTTCATGACAACATAGCTGGAAGCGGAGTTGAACTGCTGGGGATCGATGGTAGGCAGTGCAGTAATGGAAATGTGGAGATCCTGTGCGGACTCGCCGCCCTCGGATTCGCCACCGCCGCCACCACAGGCGACCAGTGCCAGCACCATGATGAGCGCCAGCAGAAGGCTTGTCAGTTTCTTCATCTTCATAACGTTCTCCTCATCAATAAATTTTGGATTCTGATCAACTTGGTTCTCACTCTTTATTCCACCGTTCAGGATCACTCCCCCGGTAAAATACAATATAATAGGTATTAACGATAGAATGACAAAATGCAGGTGTCTCCTGCACTTGCACTTGTGTCTTTCGTAAAACCAAATGTTTTCATCATTATAACACAAGCTTTTCATATTGCGAAAGTTTTTTTGGTACTTTTACCAATTTTGGCAATTTGCCAAAAGATTGGCAAAGAATTTTGTGCAGTATATGTGAAAATAATTCACACTTTCCACTTACTTTTTCACTACATACATGGTAGAATTAATGAAAGAAATCGTTCAATGCGAACAAACCGTCAAAACGGGAGGTTTACTATGGCGCAGACTACGAACCAGCAGGACAACCTGCTTGAAGTTTCCCATCTGAAAAAATATTTTCCTGTCGGCGGCCACCAGTATCTGAAAGCGGTGGACGACGTCAGCTTCTTCATCCGCCGGGGCGAAACCTTCGGTCTTGTGGGCGAGAGCGGCTGCGGTAAGTCCACCATCGGCCGCACCCTTGTCAAGCTCTACGAGCCCACCGACGGTTCCATCCTCTTCAACGGTGAGGATATCACGAAGTTTGACCGCAAGCAGTGCAAGCAGTATGCCCGCGAAGCGCAGATGATCTTCCAGGACCCCTACGCTTCTCTTGACCCCCGCATGACGGTGGGCGACATCATCGGCGAGGGCATCGACATCCACGGCATTTGCAGCGGCATGGAACGACAGAAGATCATCTACGACTGTCTGGAAAAGGTGGGTCTGAGCAAGGAGCACGCCAGCCGCTTCCCCCACGAGTTCTCCGGCGGTCAGCGTCAGCGCATCGGCATCGCAAGAAGCCTTGCCATCAATCCCAAGTTCATCGTCTGCGACGAGCCCATCTCCGCACTGGACGTGTCCATTCAGGCACAGGTGGTAAATCTGCTGACGGATCTGCAGCAGGAAATGGGTCTGACCTATCTGTTCATCGCCCACGACCTGTCCATGGTGAAGAACATTTCCGACCGCGTCTGCGTCATGTACCTCGGCAGCGTCATGGAGCTTGCTGACAGCATGGAGCTGTACCGCGATCCCCAGCACCCCTATACCAAGGCATTGTTCTCCGCCATCCCCGTTGCCGACCCCGATTATGAGGCAGAGCGCCGCCGCATCGTCCTCGAGGGCGATGTTCCCAGCCCCGTCAATCCCCCCGCAGGCTGCAAGTTCTGCGGTCGCTGCCAGATGGCAAAGCCCATCTGCCACGAGCAGGCTCCCCAGCTGAAGGAGATCTCCTCCGGTCACTACTGCGCCTGCCACCTGTTCGACTGATCTTACCATCCGCAGCGCCGTCGATGCAGCCGCGTCGACGGCGCTTTTTTGAAAGGACTTCTCTTATGGCTGACAAAAAGAAGCTCATCCTCTGTCTCGTTTGTGCCGCCGCGGCACTGGCGATCCGTTCCCTCGCTCTCCTTCTGCCGAATCAATTCCTGCTGTGGGGACTTCTTGCCATTACCATGCTCTCCCCTGTGGGCGAGGAGTGCGGACTTGTGCCCGGTCTCGGCGTGTGGCTCGCCACCTCGGTCGCGGCGCTGCTGCTGCCCAACTTTGAATGCGGTCTCCTCGTTGCCCTCTTTGGCTACTATCCCATCATGCGCCCGCGGATCGCGGCGCTGCAGATGCGTTCTCTGCGCAGCGGCATGATGCTTCTCATCATCCTCTGCTCTTCCCTTGCCGAGTTCCTGCTGCTGGGCTATCTCTTCGGCGACCTTCTCCACGCTGATGCCAGCGGCGAGCTGTTCCTCATCACGCTGGGTTTCACTGCGATCTATCTGCTGATCGTAAACTTCTTCTCCAAGCGCGGCGGCGAGTTCTGGCGCAGTTCCCTGCGTTTCCGCTTTTTCGACGAGTAAAGCATGGTTTATTTTCCCGAAAAACGGATATGATAGCCATACCACCGGCGCCCGCCGCCGGAGCAGAAAGGAAGGTATCATCCCATGAAGTTTCTCGTCAACGAAAACTGTATCGGCTGCGGTCTTTGCACCAACACCTGCCCCGAGGTCTTTCACATGAATGACGGTGTGGCGGTAGCAGACCCCAATCCCGTCGATCCCGCGCTGGAGGGCAGTGCCACCGAAGCAAGAGATGGCTGCCCCGTCAACGCCATCGAAAGCAGCGACTGATGAAAAAACCGCCGAAAACGGCGGTTTTTTGCTGTCTTTTTTCCCATAGTGGCTATCCCTCCGCGCCCTCTGTGCGCAAAAGTCTCTGCTTTCATAGACAAAAAAATCGAGAGTCCAAACGGACTCTCGATTTTTGTTGGAAAAGTAAGTACGCCTTCGATTAGAATGCGCCCTGCTCCATCATAGCGGTAGCAACCTTCTTGAAGCCAGCGATGTTAGCACCAGCGACGAGGTCATAGCCCAGGCCGTACTCAGCAGCAGCCTCAGCGGACATGTCGTGGATGGTCTTCATCATCTTCTTCAGCTGAGCATCGACTTCCTCAGCGGTCCAAACCAGGCGCTCGGAGTTCTGGGACATTTCCAGACCGGAAACGCCAACGCCACCAGCGTTAACTGCCTTGGAAGGAGCAACGATCATGTGCTTCTGAGCGCGCAGGAAGTTCAGAGCATCGTTGGTGGTGGGCATGTTAGCGACTTCGATGTAGTACTTCACGCCGGAAGCTGCGATCTTCTCAGCAGACTCCATGCGGACGTCGTTCTGCATAGCAGCGGGCATGTAGATATCCACATCCTTGACGCCCCAGCACTTCTCACCGGGAACGAACTCGCAGCCGAACTTATCAGCGTAGGGCTGGCAGTGCATGGGATCCTTAGCGCGCATCTCGAGGATGAAGTTCAGCTTCTCTTCGGTAGCAACGCCATCGGGATCGTGAACGTAACCGTCGGGACCTGCGAAGTAGGTGACCTTAGCGCCGAGCTGCATAGCCTTCTTCATGATACCCCAGCCCACGTTGCCGTAACCGGAGATAGCAATGCGCTTGCCCTCGATGGTGTCGTTCTCGTGAGCGAGAACTTCCTGCAGATAGTACACTGCGCCGTAACCGGTAGCCTCGGGACGGATCAGAGAACCACCGTAGCTGAGGCCCTTACCGGTGAGAACGCCGTTCTCCCAAACGCCCTTCAGGCGGCGATACTGACCGTACAGGTAGCCGATCTCACGGCCGCCAACGCCCATGTCACCAGCGGGGACGTCGATATCGGGACCGATGTAGCGATACAGAGCGGTCATGAAGCTCTGGCAGAAACGCATGACTTCAGCGTCGGACTTGCCGGCGGGATCGAAGTCGGAACCACCCTTAGCGCCGCCGAGGGGCAGGCCGGTCAGGGAGTTCTTGAAGGTCTGCTCGAAGCCGAGGAACTTGATAACGCCCTCATAGACGTTCTTCTGGAAACGGAGACCGCCCTTGTAGGGACCGATAGCACCGTTGAACTGGCAGCGCCAGCCACGGTTGGTGTGCCAGTTGCCGTTGTCATCCATCCACACAACGCGGAAGGTGAACATACGCTCAGGCTCAACCATGCGGCCCAGCAGGTCAAACTTTTCGTATTCGGGGTGTGCGTCAACAACGGGTTCGATAGAGGAGAAAACTTCCTCCACGGTCTGGACGAACTCAGGCTCGTTGCCGTGCTTCACTCTGACTTCTTCCAGAACCTTTTCAATATAAGCGTTCATGTCAATCTACCTCCAAATATTTCATCCTTCGGCGAGGAAGTCCTCTGTGGGCTTCCTTTCCATAAGTGTCTTTATTGTAACACCCAGTTCCAAAAGAAACAAGCCCATTTCCAAAATCCCTCTCCGTTTTTCGTTCAAAAATTTCCGTTTTTTTTGTGAATTTTGACAGTTTGTGAAAATTTTCCCGTTTTTTTTAAGGGATGCCATTGTCTATTTTTCCTTCTTATTGACTTTCTCACTGAAAAGGATATAATTCAAGTGTTAATGCAGTTGACCTATTTCCATTGCAAAAAGGAGATTATTTATATGGTATATAAAATGAATGTGGCAGGTCTGGAGCGTGACCTTCCCCTCTGCGCCGTGGCAGAGGATTTCTACATCGGCGCGTTCATCATGTTCGGTGATGCCGAGCTGACCGTTGCCTGTGCCCGCGATCTGCTCGCCCGCATTCCCGCAGACAGCTATGACTATATGCTCACCGCAGAAGCCAAGAGCATCCCCCTCATCCATGAGATGGCTCGCCAGAGCGGCGCTGAGAAGTATTTCATCGCCCGCAAGGGAATGAAGGTCTATCTCACCAATCCTCTGAAGGTCTCTGTCCGCTCCATCACCACCCAGCGTGATCAGGAACTGTATCTCGGCGGTGAAGATGCTGCCATGATGAAGGGCAAGCGCATCCTCATCGTGGACGATGTTATCTCCACGGGCGAGTCTCTCCGCGCACTGGAGGAGCTGGTGCGTCAGGCGGGCGGCACCGTGGCTGGTCGCGCCGCCGTCCTCGCAGAGGGCGATGCCGCAAAGCGCGATGACATTCTCTTCCTCGAAAAGCTGCCCTGCTTCCATGCAGACGGCACGGAAATCTGAGTAATACATAATATAAATATATCAACGCAGGGAGTTCGCTCCCTGCGTTTTCGTTTCCAGATGCTTCCTGCTCTTCCAGATCTTGCGCGTTGTCGAAATGGTTACAATCTGTTACTCTTTTTTCGTTGGCTTACGCAGCCCAAAACCACCAAAGAAAGGAATCATCCCTATGAAACGAATCTTTGCCGCGGCACTGCTCTGCACAATGCTGAGCACCATGCTCAGCACTTCAGCCGCAGCCGCCGAACGCACGGTTTCCGCCGCCGTAAATGGACGCACCATCACGGAAGATGCGCTGCTGTCCGATGGTGTCACCTACGTCCCCATCCGCAGTTTTCTGGATGCGCTGGGAGATTTCACAGTGCAGTGGGAGAGCGAAACCCGCAGCGCCGTTGCCGCAGGCAACGGTCATTACATTGCCGCCCCCGTGGGCAGCGAGACGCTGTACGTCAACGGCAGCACGCTGACTGCTCCCGATAAGACCGAGGTCAGAAACGGCTCCACCTACATTCCTCTGCGGCTTGTAGCGGAGGAGCTGGGGCTCCGCGTTCACTGGGATCGTGCGCGGCAGTGTGCCGTGGTCAGCGGCACGCTCCCCTCTGCCTACCGCAGCGACGAGGACCTTTACTGGCTCAGCCGCATCATCAGCGCCGAAAGTCGGGGCGAAGCCCTCGCGGGACAGATCGCCGTGGGCAACGTGGTGCTCAACCGCGTGCGCTCGAATGACTTTGCCGATACCATCAAGGATGTGGTCTTTGAGGTGGACAGCGGCTATGTCCAGTTCGAGCCCGTCAGCAACGGCACGGTCTATGAGGAACCCAGCTATCGCTCTGTTCTCGCAGCGAAGATGGCGCTTGCAGGCTGCGACATCGTGGGTGAGAGCCTGTATTTCTTCTCCCCTGCCCTTTCCACGGGCAGCTGGATCCGTGCCAACCGTACTTACCTCACCACCATCGGCTGCCACCGATTCTATCTTTGATTGACTTCCCCGCGCTCCTTGCGGTACAATTATAAAAAAGATCATCGCAAGGAGTTGTCCCTCATGCTGTTTTCCAACGAAGATCGCTGCCTTTATGCCCGCCCCGCGGCGCATGAAGTCATCTGCCAATTGCTCTTCCCCGGCATTCTCAGCATTGAGAGTCGGGAACCCGCTGACTTTCAGGAAGAGATCCGAGCCCGCTTTCCCCTCTATGCCCGTCGTCAGGAATCGTTGCCCGCTTCTGTGTTCCGTTGCACCGGCGACACCTCCGAGTCACGCTCACTCGAAACTGTCACGAACTACCATTTTGTGACCGAGGATCATCTCTGGAAGCTGAATCTCACCAAGAATTTCATCTCCCTCTCCACCCTGCGTTATACCGGCTGGGAGGATTTTGCCGCGGTTTTGGATCAAACCCTCGCTGCATTTATCCGCATTTATCAGCCCGCGTTCTTTGGTCGCATCGGACTGCGCTACCGCAACATCATCTCCCGCAGCGCCTTGGAGCTGGAGGACTGCGAGTGGCAGGATCTGATCCACAGAGCCTATCTCGGTGCTCTCGCCGAAGAAGATGTGAGCCCCGCCATGGTCGATCGCATGGCAACAGATTTGCACCTCTCTTTCAGTGAAAGCTGCCGCGCCCACATCCATGCAGGACTTGTCCACATGAAGGTCCCCGGCACCAACCAGGCGGAGGCGGAGGAAAAGTTCATGCTGGACATGGATCTCGCCATGGGCGGCAGTATCAGCGCACAGCTCGTCGCCGGAGCGCTGGAAACCCTCCACTCCCATTCCACCCGCATTTTCCGCGGTGCGATCACCGACACGCTGCACGAAGCCATGAAACCTCTGTAAAAAAGCGAGGGGCGCTCCGATCGGGGCGCCCTTCGTGCATAACAGGGGTTTTTCGATAAGATTTCCCTCTTGCAAAGACAGGAATAATCTGCTACAATTCATTTTGTTATGCAGGTGTGGTTTAACGGCAGAACATTTGCTTCCCAAGCAAATGGCGCGGGTTCGACTCCCGTCACCTGCCCCAAAAGAAAAAGTCAGTCCGGAAGGACTGACTTTTTCTTTTGGGGCAGCGATGCTGCCGGGTATTTTAATCATCGACAGGGGCATACCCTCCCCCGCCCAAACTCTCCCCATGCAAATATCCACACCAACCACACACCATAGGAAAAAGGCACAGCTTCCGTCGTGTCTTTTTCCTTTCTCATATCCCCTTCAGCAACTCCGCCACAGCGCCCACATGGTCGCCGTCGGTCATGCGGTACACATCCTCGGGCGGATAGATGCAGCCGCCGAAGTGGATGGCGCGGTTGCCCATGGCAGAACTGTCCACGCAGCTGCGCCCTGCGGACATGTGTACCTGATCGCAGCCGATCTCCCGCACCACCTTCTCGACGTTCCGCAGCTTGATGCCGCCGCCGGGGAGGATCTGGATGCGCCCTGCCGCGTAGTCGATCATCTCGCGGATGGTCGCAGCACCCCAGGAGACCTCTGCCTCCTGCCCGCTGGTCAGCACACGGTCAATGCCAAGCTCGATCAGCACATCCAGCGCTGCCCGCCAGTCGGGCACCACATCAATGGCACGATGGAACACCGCTTCCTTCCCTGCCGACTTCGCAAGCTGCGTCAGAATACGGGTACGTTCCACGTCCACGGTACCATCCTCATGCAGGAAGCCGAACACCAGTCCGTCCGCCCCGTTCTCCAGCAGCAGCTTCGCATCCTCCACCGCCGTGCGGAACTCCAGCTCCGTATAGCAGAAGCCGCCCTCCCGGGGACGCACCATGGTGATCACGGGGATGTCCGTCTCCTGCTTTGCCACCCGCAGTGCCCCCACAGTGGGGGTCAGCCCGCCGTGAAACAGGTCGCTGTTCAGCTCCACTCTCTGTGCGCCCGCAGCGGCGGCAATCCGCACATCATCAGCACTTGCGCAGCAAATTTCCAAAATCATAAGATACTCCTCTTTTCCAAAACGGCATTTTTCTGCCTGTTTTCTCCGAAACCATTATAATGAATCGTTAACTTTTCGGCAAGTCCTCCTAATTTTTAGAGCAGATTTGGTTTTTTATACAAATTTACCTTTTCCATCTGGCAAAACTCTCACAAATATGTTATTGTTTCATAAACAAAGATCCTGCGTCGGAGGTTTTCTCTATGAGCACCTATACGATCCTCTATCAGACCCAGCCCGACTGGAGCGTGATTCCCGCGGTGGAATTGCAGGAAACCGGCTGGCTGGCACCCGCTGCCATCTCTGCCCGCGCGCAGCTCTGCCACGATGGCAGCGCCCTGTATGTGCGGATGGAAGCAGAGGAAGCCGCTGTGCGCGCCACGCTGAGCGATCCTCTGTCGCAGGTCTGCAACGACAGCTGTCTGGAGTTTTTCTTCGCACCCGACATGGCAGATGCGCGGTACATCAATTTCGAGTTCAATCCCCTCGGCACCATGTACCTCGGCTTCGGTGCCGCCCGCCCCACCCGTGTGCGGCAGATCGTGAAGAAGCCCGATGAGCTGTTCGCCCCCCGCCCCTTTACCACGGACAAGGGCTGGGGCATCTGCTGGCGCATCCCCTTCTCCTTTATTCAGCTGTATTTCCCCGCATTTGCCCCCACGGGCGAGTGCGCTGCCAACTTCTATAAGTGCGGCGACGAGACCGTGCAGCCCCACTATCTCTCCTGGGCACCCATGCGCTGCGACACCCCCGATTTTCACCGTCGGCAGGATTTCGGTACGCTGCGCTTTGCATGATCACTGTCGCGGTACATTCAACGCACAAAATCTATAACTTTATCTGGACAATCTATATCAAATGTGATATTGTAGTTTAAGATATGGCTATTTTTGCCATGTCACTCCATTCCCCCGTGTGTCAAGCTTCGGCTTTTCACAATATCAAAACAAAATGAAAGAAGGAGATCCCCCATGAAAAAGTTTCTTGCACTGATCCTTGCTCTGGTCATGTCTCTGGCTCTCGTCGCTTGCGGCGGCGGCAGCGATGATGCTGCTACTGACGACGGCGCTGCAGAGTCCGGCAAGACCACCGTCACCATGATCGCCGCTCAGTACGGTAACGAGACCGCTGACTGGTGGAAGGGCTTCGAGGCTGACTTCGAAGCTGCTAACGCCGACATCGATCTGGTTGTCGACGTCGTTTCCTGGAACGATATCTACACCGTCGTTAACACCCGTATCGCTAACGGCGAGCAGCCCGACCTGCTGAACATCGACGTCTTCGCTGATTATCAGGCTGACGATCTGCTGCTCCCCGCTGAGGAGTGGGTTTCCGCTGAGACCTATGCTAAGTTCTTCCCCTCTTTCCTGGCTGAGTCCGTTGTTGACGATGTTGTGTGGGCAGTTCCCGATCTGGCTTCCGCTCGCGCTCTGTACTACAACCAGGACATCCTGACCGCAGCTGGCTGCGAAGTTCCCACCACCTGGGCTGAGCTGAAGGACGTTTGCGCTAAGATCAAGGCTTACGACGCTGAGATCTATCCCTGGGGCGTTGACATGACCACCGACGAGGGTCAGGCTTGCTTCGCTTACTATGCTTGGAACAACGGCGGCGGCTTCACCGACGCTGACGGCAACTGGACTCTGAACTCCGCTGAGAACGTTGAGGCTGTCG
>JAFVXA010000004.1 GCA_017501355.1 Oscillospiraceae bacterium | reverse complement strand
TTCGTTTCCGCGCTTACGGCGGCAAAGCTCAAAAAAGAGATCGGTAAGCTCGTGCTTTTCTACCCGGCATTCTGCATTCCCGACGATGCAAGAAGCGGTAAGATGATGTGGGCAAAATTCGATCCGCAGAATATTCCCGAAATCGTAAAATGCGGCCCCATGAAGCTCGGTCGCTGTTACGTTGCGGACGCTCTGAATATGAATCCTTTTGATGAAATTAAGGGCTACGAAGGTGACGTGCTGATTGTTCACGGTACGGCAGATAAGATCGTTGCAAGTCATTATGCAGAGGAAGCCAAAAGTGTATATATGGCAAGAGAACAAGGCTCGGTGAGGCTTCATTTTATCGAAGGTGGCGGGCATATGTTCTCAAAGAAGCACGATAAGATTGCAATAGAGCATCTGGGGAATTTTGTGCGGAATAGTGATAAAATAAGAATTTGACGAGGAGAACGTATATGAAATACAAAGGAACACTTATTGTTGTTAAAGATTGTAACCGTGCGTTAAAGTTCTATAGTGATATGTTTGGATTTCAACTGCTTCAAGACAACGATGGGAATATGGAATTGACGAATAATTTATATTTACAGGAATCGGGATACTGGGAACAATTCACAAAAAGAAGTGTAATTCCAAACAGTAATCAGTCGGAGTTGTATTTTGAAGAGCCCAACATAGAACAATTTGTAGAGCGTCTTGAAACACTTTACCCTGAAATCGAATATGTCAATCACCTGATGGTACACAGCTGGGGGCAAAAGGTGGTCAGATTCTACGATTTGGATGGCAACTTAATTGAAGTAGGAACACCGATATAATCAACAAATTCCAATTTATCGAACAGACGAAAGGGTGCACTTCTATACGCCGTTCGGTGTAGTGCGTGTTGTGCGGTTTTGCACTGTACCAAGACCTCCCTTGTGTAACCGATACACATCGCAAAAAATCCGACCTATGATCGTAATCATAGGTCGGATTTAACTGTTTTACAAAGCCGCGACTAAAGGCAGAGGATTTTTTGTTTCACTTAGAGCTTCAGCTGCATTTCGTCCGTTTCGTCGGCACCGTCGCGGCGGAGCATACTTTCCATCACGCGGATATCCGTCTCCACGTCCAGAACATCTGCACTGTACAGCTCGTCCAGCTGCTTTTCAAAGCCGCGGACGATACGTTCCATATTGGCGGCAATGCGCTCCTTTGCCTGTGCGGTCTTTTCGCCGTCCACACCTGCCTCCTCAAAGGTGGCGTAGGAATCCAGCAGCTTCTGGGTGGTGGGCAGATAGCCGTTCATCAGCGCGCTGATTTTCTTTTCCTTTTCGGGATTGCGCTCCACCTCGCGGAAGATCCGGCGGGAGATCTCCTCAATGCGGTCGATCTGGCGGGAAATCTCCTCATCCTCAATGCGGTCGTTCAGCGTGCGGAGATTGCGGAGAATGGCATCATAGCCATCCACAGGCTTTTCCGGCTCGGGTTTCTTTTCTGCCACCGGTCTTTCCTGCGGCACAGCATCCGCGCTTGCCACATAGCAGCCGCGCGCCATATCGAGATACGCGCCGCTGCCAAGCAGACCCTTTTCCACCATCTTCGTCAGATCGCGCACCACCTTGCGGCGGGGCAGACCCATCACAGAGGAAATCTCCTCAAAGCTGACGATGCTGCGATTGTTGATGACATTCTTATAAAGGGGGAAGCGCTTTGCCTGCTTCTTCTGCCCAATGCCCACACCCAGCATGCCGCCGCCGGCGCTGAGCATGGTCAGTCCCATCCAAAGATCTGTCAGATACCCCGCCATGGACCCCGCCCAGTGGATCATGTCCACCGCATCGGCAGTGGCACCAATGCCCGCGAAGGCAAGGATGGCACCTGCGATGATGAAACCGAGACCGCTGCCGGAAGAGGACTTGCTCTTCTTTTTGCTCTTTTTGGCAGGCTTCATGGTCTTGGCGTTCTTCTGCGCCGTGGAAACAGGTCTCGCCGTGGTGGTGCGGGTGGTGGTCTGATAGCGGCGCTTCTTCTCCTCATCCAGATTCAAGCCCTTGACGATGAGAAATACGCCAAGAGGCCACATCCCCAGCATGAACGCACCCACGATGAAGGGCCAGCTGGTGAACAGCTCCCAGTCGAAGTCCGGTGTGGTAGACCTGCGATACTGCTGCTGCCGTGCGCTGTTTGTCTGCGTGTTCCGCTGCTCGTCCTGTGAGTAGGAATAGCTATAATGTTCTTTACGCTGCTCGTCCATGGAAGCTCCTTCCGAAATAACCGCCCCGCGGGCGGGAAACCATTAAAACTCTGCGTTGCCGACAGTTCTGGGGTGCAGCTCCACGTCGCGGATATTGCTGATGCCGGTGAGATACATCACCATGCGCTCAAAGCCCATGCCGTAGCCTGCGTGACGGCAGGAGCCATAACGGCGCAGGTCGCAGTACCACCAGTAATCCTCGGGCTTCATGCCAAGCTCGGTGATACGGCTCTCCAGCAGCTCCAGACGCTCCTCACGCTGGCTGCCGCCGATGAGCTCGCCGATGCCGGGCACAAGGCAGTCTGCTGCGGCGACGGTCTTGCCGTCGTCGTTCAGGCGCATATAGAACGCCTTGATCTCCTTGGGATAGTCGGTGACAAAGACAGGGCGCTTGAACACCTGCTCGGTGAGATAGCGCTCATGCTCGGTCTGCAGATCGCAGCCCCAGTACACCTTGAAGTCAAACTGGTCGTTGCACTTTTCGAGAATTTCCACTGCCTCGGTGTAGCTCACGCGACCAAACTCAGAGTTTGCCACGTGCTCCAGGCGCTCCTTGAGACCCTTGTCCACGAAGGAGTTAAAGAAGTTGATCTCATCAGGGCACTTTTCGAGCACAGTCTTGATGACGTACTTGATCATTGCCTCGGCGTTATCCATATAGCCAGCAAGATCGGTGAATGCCATCTCGGGCTCGATCATCCAGAACTCAGCGGCATGGCGCTGGGTATTGGAGTTCTCGGCGCGGAAGGTGGGACCAAAGGTGTAGACATTGCCAAATGCCATAGCAAAGTTCTCAGCGTTCAGCTGACCGGAAACGGTGAGGCTTGCGGGCTTGCCGAAGAAGTCCTGGCTCCAGTCGATGCTGCCATCTTCGAGACGGGGGGGATTGTTCA
>JAFVXA010000053.1 GCA_017501355.1 Oscillospiraceae bacterium | reverse complement strand
TAGGAGATCAGACCGATGTTGGGACCTTCGGGAGTCTCGATGGGGCACATACGACCATAGTGGCTGTAGTGAACGTCTCGGACTTCCATGTTGGCGCGCTCGCGGCTCAGACCACCGGGACCCAGTGCGGAGAGACGACGCTTGTGGGTCAGCTCTGCCAGCGGGTTGGTCTGATCCATGAACTGGCTCAGGGGGCTGGAGCCGAAGAACTCCTTGATCGCAGCGGTGACGGGGCGGATGTTGATGAGGCTCTGAGGAGTCACGGCATCCAGATCCTGAATGGTCATGCGCTCGCGGATCACGCGCTCCATACGGCTGAAGCCGATACGGAACTGGTTCTGCAGCAGCTCGCCCACGCAGCGCAGGCGGCGGTTGCCCAGATGGTCAATGTCATCCTTGCTTGCAAGGTTGAATGCAAGGGAGTTCATGTAGTTGATGGAAGCGAAGATATCATCCACAAGGATGTGCTTGGGCACCAGCTCATCGGCGCGCAGGCGCAGTTCTTCCTTCAGCTCTTCCTGATCGGCGTCGCCGGCGTGCTTTGCAAGGATCTCCTGCAGCACGCTGAAGCGGACGCGCTCCTTGATGCCGCACTCTTCCTTGGCGTCGAAGTCCACATAGCGCTGGATGGAGCACATGTGGTTAGAGAACACACGCACGGGAGTCTCATCAGCCATGATGGTCACTTCGTTCACGCCGATGTCGTCCAGCATCATTGCCTCGTCGCGGGTCAGCACGTGACCTTCCTCGAAGAGGATCTCGCCGGTGACGGGATCTGCCACGGGATAGACCAGCTTGCGACCGCCCACGCGGCTCCACAGCATCAGCTTCTTGTTGAACTTATAGCGACCCACGATGCTCAGATCGTAGCGGCGGGGATCGAAGAAGAGGTTGTTCAGCAGGGTCTCGCAGCTGTCCACCGTGGGGGGCTCACCGGGACGGAGCTTGCGATAGATCTCCAGCAGGGAGTCCTCGTAAGTCTTGCAGGGATCCTTCTCGATGGTGGCAACGATGCGGGAGTCGTCACCGAACATATCCATGATCTCAGCGTCGGTCTTGAGACCCATGGCACGGATCAGGCAGGTGACGGGGATCTTACGGTTCTTGTCGATGCGAACCCAGAACACTTCAGAAGCATCGGTCTCATACTCCAGCCATGCGCCGCGATAGGGGATGACAGTGGAGGTCAGGATGGGCAGATCGGTCTTCAGATCCACTTCCTTGCCGAAATAGATGCCGGGGGAACGGACGATCTGAGACACGACCACGCGCTCAGCACCGTTGATGACGAAAGTGCCGGAGGGAGTCATCAGGGGGAAGTCACCCATGAAGATTTCCTGCTCCTTGATCTCGCCGGTCTCCTTGTTGTGCAGACGCACGCGCACCTTCAGGGGCGCCGCATACGTTGCGTCACGAGCCTTGCACTCCTCCACGTCATACTTGGGCTTTTCGTCCATGGTATAGTCGATGAAGCTCAGCTCCAGATTGCCCGCATAGTCCGTGATGGCGGCAACATCCGCAAACACTTCATGCAGGCCGGTCTCCAGAAACCACCGGTAAGAATCCCGCTGAACTTCCAGCAGGTCAGGCAGAGGCATTACTTCCTCATGCCGTGCATAGTTCTTACGCAGCGTTTTCCCGTAATACTTGTCTTTCGGCATATCTCACGCAACCTTTCTTTTCGGTCTTAAAAGCCACCGTCGGCTTTGGTTTACTTGATCAGCGCTCATCGTGACACACGCGGGCTTGTTGTTCAAAATCACACCTTCCCTCTTGTGCTTTCGTCGTCAAACTGCTATACTGAGCACAAGATGATGGGGCGATATTCCCCCACTATCACATATAAGCAATCTATTTTATCATGCACCGATTTCCTCTGTCAAGGGGAAATCGCACATTTCCGGGACTTTTCCCGGATTTTTTTATTTTCTTTTTTGCAAAAATGAAACAGGGGACGGTTTTTTGACCCGTCCCCTGTTTTGTTTCTGCCTTAAATTCTGTATCAGACCAGGAAGTCCTCGCTCTCGCAAGCACCCTGCGCCTCATCCTTCAGCGCGATCGCCTTTTCCTTCAGCTGCGCCACACCCTCCAGGATTTCGTCCCAGAACTTCACAACCACCAGAATGGTTGCGGTTGCAGCCACCACAGCGCCCAGAATCTTCCAAATCTTATTGCAGCATTTCATAGAACATCCTCCTGTAATTTTGGGTTGTTACCATCATTCTAACGGAATGGTTTTCAAATTACAACTGTTTCCTGTGCGCATTTACAATTTTTTTACAAGGTATTCCTTTCGGATCTCCTCCGGCACCAGTCGACCGCCCGTCGCCCACGCAATGTGGGTGGCATGGGGCATCTTTTCCGCGAGACCATGGCACCGGATGTACTCCTTTGCCTTCTCAAATTTTGCCATATCCTGCCATGCCGCAAGTGCCGCGCAGCTGGAGGGTTCAATGAATACATCGTCGCACTCGTGCAGCACCCGCAGCGCATCGAACAGCCGCCCATCCTCCACCGTGGAGCAGCCGCTGAGTAAAGGCTGCATCATCCGCGTCACCATGCCGGAGGGGCGCCCTACCGCAAGACCATCTGCCTCCGTCACACCGGAAAGCCCCAAATCCTGCACGCAGATCTTCTCCCCTTCGCCCGTGGCAAGTCCTGCGATCATGCAGGGACACTGCACCGGCTCCACAAAGAAGCAGTGGACATGGTCACCGAACTCCTGCTTGAGTCCAAAGGCAATGCCCCCGGGAGCGCCGCCCACACCACAGGGCAGATACACGAACAGCGGATGCTCCGCATCCACGATCACTCCCTGCTCCTCCAGCTGTGCGCGCAGGCGTTTGCCTGCCACAGAATAGCCGAGAAAGAGGGCAACAGAATGCTCATCATCCACGAAATAGCTCTTGGGGTCGGCATCGGAGAGGGCGCGCCCCTCCGCTACCGCCTTGCCGTAATCCCCCGCGTATTCCTTCACTTCCACACCCTTGCTCCGCAGCAGATCCTTTTTCCACTGCTTTGCATCATTCGACATGTGCACCACCACGCGATAGCCCACCGCCGCCGAGGTAATACCAATGCTGAGCCCCAGATTTCCGGTAGAGCCCACCTGCACGGTATAGCCCGCAAACACGTCACGGTGGTCCGTCAGCTTTGCATAATCCCCATCCTCACCGAGCAGCCCCTCCGCAAGGGCGATCTCCTCCGTGTGTTTCAGCACCTCATAAATACCGCCACGGGCTTTCACACTGCCCGCCACCACAAGGTGACTGTCCATCTTCAAAAACAGTCGTCCCTCCGGCACCGCGCCGAGGGCTTTCATCCCCTCTTTTGTCGCTGCGATCTCCCGCAGGGGTGACTCGATGATGCCCTGTTCCTCCACCGTTTCAGGGAATGCCTTTTGAATAAAAGGAGCAAAGCGCTGCAGACGCGCCGCCGCATCCGCGATGTCTGCCCTGCCCATTTCCTGCTCCACCTCTGCAAAGGGGCGCAGGGCATCGTTGCACCAGAAGGTTTCTTTTGCCGCCATCAGATCAGCCACGGCAGGGATCGCACGCCAGCGTTCGTTCATAAGGATGCTCCTCTCTGTTGTTTCTATGTTCAGTGTACCAAAGGGTGAAGAAAAATGGTAGAGGGATTTTGAGAACGACAAAAAGACCGACCCGCTGACGCGGATCGGTTCTAAAAGGTGTCGGGAATGTCTCTGCGCCAAGTGCCGCCGCAAGCGGCGGTTGCGCTCCGACACACCTGCCTGCGGGCAGGCGTGCGGCTCGCTCCGCTCGCTGCATGCATTCCGCCGACCAAAAATCCATCGCTACAGCTCGTATTTTTGGGGCGTCATGGATCGAACCGCGTGCTTCTTTCAACCGGCGAGGCATCAAAAAACCGGTTCACCTGACGGTGAACCGGTTTTTTGGTGCCTCGTCGGGGATTCGAACCCCGGACACCCTGCTTAAAAGGCAGGTGCTCTGCCGACTGAGCTAACGAAGCATATTCTATTATTAAAAAGTGGCAGGGATGGCTGGATTCGAACCAGCGCGTGAGGGAGTCAAAGTCCCTTGCCTTACCGCTTGGCGACACCCCTGTGTAAAAAAGAACAGGGATTGGGATTTCTCCCAATCCCTGTTTCATCT
>JAFVXA010000052.1 GCA_017501355.1 Oscillospiraceae bacterium | reverse complement strand
TGAAAAGTACCAGCAGTACTTGACCGACCAGCTGCACGGCAGAGCCCTGACGCCGGATGGGTTCCGAATCATCTGCGCCAGCTTTGACTATGATCCTGAAAAGATCGGCAAGCACATGCTGGAGATGCTGGCGAAGTTCAGGAGCGAAGGACTTGTACAATAACTCGGAAGAACAAGAGGAAGGAGGTGCAGGCACATGGTGAGACCCGTATCGTTTAAGGGGTTTCAAAAGGGGTTTCACTTAGGGGTTTCAGGGGGTTTCAGATTTTCCTCTGGGAATTATGTGTTTGTATCAAATACCTCAGCTTAGGGGATCCCTGCTGCGGCACTGCCGGTTTCCTTGTTGCAGCCATGCACCATATGCTCGAAAAGGCAGGTACTGATCAGAACAAGCGTAAGAATATCAAGAAGAAGCAGCTGCACGGCTTTGAACTCCAGAGCAATATGTTTGCTATTGCTGCTACCAATATGATTCTCCGGGAAGATGGCAACAGTAACATCAAATGCGAAGATTTTCTGAAACAGAATCCAGCACAAGTGCAGCTTAAAGGTGCAACTGTCGGTATGATGAATCCACCATACTCTCAAGGTAGCAAAGAGGATCCTTCGCAGTATGAACTTTCTTTCGTAGAGCATCTGTTGGGCTCGCTAACAGAAGGTGCAAAGGCAGCGGTGATTGTTCCACAATCTTCTATGACAGGAAAAACGAAGGATGAACAAACGTTCAAAGAGAGTATTATGAAGAACCATATTCTATCCAAGACAAACAGGAGGGCTTTGACCATGTCCTATACGGCAATCGAATGTATGCGAAAGAAAAACGAAGAGCGCTTCGGCTCCGACGTGGGGCCGATGCAGCCGCCCCTCTACATTAACCGGAGGCAGAGAAATGACCTGAAATCCACTGCGCTGCGCTTTCTGCACAACCGCTGCGAGGAACTCCGTTTTGATGTGGCCATGGAGGAACAGGAGAAAGCGACAGGCGTCTATCTCGGGCAGAGCCTGAAGAGCGGGCAGATCCCCTATAACATGCAGATGGACATCGACCGGCTGTGTTTGGAAAAGGCATTGGAGACCTTCATCGACTCCGGTGTGGCGGAAGATGCCTATGCGGTCTATTACTGCTATCTGGAGATGTTCCTCGGGCAATATAAAAACTCCAAAAAAATGGTGGAGTTGCTGAGCGAGTATGAAGCCAACGGGAGTTCCCTGCTGATGAAGCACCGGGATCACTATTCTCACTCGGTCTACGTGTTCGCGCTGGGGCTTGCGATCTACGAAACCAACGAAGCCTATCGGCGTAGCTTTCGCGCGTTCTATCATTGGGAAGACAAAGAGGAAAACGAGGCGGCCAATCTGTTTCTAGAATTCTGGGGTCTGACCTCACTGTTTCACGATATCGGTTACCCCTTTGAGCTGCCCTTCGAGCAGGTGCTCAGCTACTTCGAGGTGGACAACCAGGAGCGCGGCAAGGGCTGTCTGTATCTGGCCTATCATGATGTGGAGGCGCTGACCGGGCTGGACGAGGTGGCAAAGACCCACTTCGAGACTCTCTACAGGAGGCGCTTTGCGACCACCAGTGAGCTGCTCGCTTATGACATTACGCAAAAGCTCGGCGGCTTCTACGATTTCAACGAGGAATATCTCCTGGATGTGCTGAACCGAAAGCCAACGGAACCAAACCGCTTTGGCTACTATATGGATCACGCGTTTTTCAGCGCCTCACGCCTGTACCGGGAGCTGGCGGAAGAGCTCGGCGCGGAGAATCTCACGCCCCTGCATGTGGACGCGCTCTCCGCCATCATGCTGCACAACAGCCTCTACAAGTTTGCCATTGCGTTTTATAAGGACAAGGTGCCGGAGAAGCGGAAGGCCCCGCTGCGTATGGAGCTCCATCCTCTGGCGTGGCTGCTGATGCTCTGTGACGAGCTGCAGTGCTGGGATCGGACCTCCTACGGGCGCAGCTCCCGCAAGGAGCTGCACCCGGTGGCGGCGAGCTTCGATTTCGCCGGGCAGGCGATCTCTGCCGTGTACTGCTATGATGCTGCGGAGCACGAGAAGATCGAAGCGTACGAGCGGGAGCGGGAAGCATGGAAGGCCGACCCGACGAGAAAAAAGCCGAGACTGAAGGCATACAGCGATATGGCGGGCGATTATTCGGACTTTACTGCCGATATTGAGCGGATCGTGGACACCTCCGATTGCCGTCTGACGGTGAAAGCGGAACTCAGAAAGCTGGGGCACGAGAACAAGCGCACTTACCTTTCCGGGAGCAATTTCCTGCACTTCTTCGATTTTGCTGTTGCCCTACACGCGCGGAACATGCCCGGAAACCCCTCGCGAGAGGAAATGGAGGAAAAATTCAACGCCTGCTCGCTGGAGTATCGGCTCTCCACCCTCGGACGTACCCGCCACTTCGCCGCCTATCTGAATGCGATCAATTGCTTCTACACAGACAAACCCGTGGACTTTGCACCCGTCACGCGCTTCACCGCGAAGGACGCGGCGATCTTCGCGCCCATGGAGCATGAGCGCTGGGTACTTGAGCATCAGGCCATGGGCTGGCGTTACGGGAAGGAATACGAGACGCTGCCGCTGGACGTCCCTGCAGAGCAGGAAAAGACGGCCCGGGCCGCGCTGCGCGAACAGCTGCGCTGCCATAAGCTGTGCATGGACGGAAAACTGACGCAC
>JAFVXA010000051.1 GCA_017501355.1 Oscillospiraceae bacterium | reverse complement strand
CACCTGCCAGCATGAAGATGCCGAACACGATCAGGTACCAGAAGTTACCCATGCGGTGACCCACGATGGAAGCATAGACCATGAACAGGCAGCCCACGGTAGCGAGACCGGGGATGATGAAGCGGCGCAGAACGCCCTCATCGGTTGCCTTGCGCATCCACTGCACAAAGATGGGAGTGTACATAGCATAGATGGTCAAAATGGGCAGCTCGGAAGAGTCAAAGACGAATGCTGCACTCTCGAAGGGAGTACCTGCGAAGCAGACGAGACCACCCATGGTGCCAAACAGGTTTGCGAAGTAGAAGTACACGCCCCAGAATGCGCAGACCATAAGCCCCAGAACTGCTGCGTTGTTGGGCATATTGGTCTTATCGTCGACCTCAGCCATCACTTCGGGGTTGGGACCCTTGCCGCGGGCAGCCAGTGCGTACATACCGCGCAGCTGACCCAGCATCAGACCATTGGTGGTACCAAGGCAGGAGATGACGATGAACAGGTTCAGAATGTTGCCGAAGAAGCCGCCGAAAATGTTGGTGAATGCGACGGTTGCGCCCACGTTCATCAGCTCATCCACGGTAGCACCGCCTGCAACGCCGACGTAGTAAGCGATGTAGGTAGCCATGATGACCAGACCGCCGATGATCAGTGCGCGGGGAAGATTCTTCTTGGAATTCTTCAGCTCAGCGTTGATGGAAGTAGCGATGATCCAGCCTTCATAAGCGAACGCGGTAGCGCAGACAGCGCCCAGCAGAGCCTGTGCAGTGCTGGTACCCTCGGGCAGAACAGCCTGAGAAGCAGCAGCGAAGTTGTTCACCAGCATCTTGGTGGGGCTGAGCAGACCAACCAGAATACCCACGACAGCCATGAGGGTCAGGGGGATGAACTTGATCACAGTGGTGCTGGTCTGCAGCTTACCTGCAGCCTTGGGAGCCAGTGCGTTGACGGTGTACATCAGCACCATGTAGAACAGAGTAACAGCCATACACTCGGGACCCACGATGCAGCCGCCCTGATCCGCAGGGATCAGCAGGGGGAAGTTGGGCCATGCAGAGGTGAGGAACACCAGAGTGTAACGTGCGGAGACCCAGCACAGCACGCCGGTCATTGCGGGATAGTACACGGTGGTGATGAACCAGCCCATGTAGTACGCGTACTTCGCGCCGCACATAGCTTCTGCGTAGTCCACGATGCCGTTGACCTTCTCATACTTCTGTGCCATGTAAGAGAATGCCAGAATATTGCACAGCATGATAATGCCGCCGATGACCCAAGCGAGAATGCCCAGAGGCAGATCGCCGCCGGTCTTCTGCAGAATTGCCTGCGCCTTAAAGAACACACCGGAACCGATCACGATACCGACGACCATGCAGATCGCAGTGAACAGTCCATATTTGCGTTCCAACTTGTTTTCCATAATTTATTTCCTCCTCTTCTCTCTCGGCACGGTTTAGTGCTTTAAAGAGTTATGGTATTAATGTAGCACAACTTCAGATAAATTACAATCTTGCAGACGCGGTTCTTTTCCTTCAAGTTCGATGAAATTCCGCTAAAAGGAAGCGCCGCTTTTGTGCAAACGTAACAATTTCTTAACATTTATCCTTGGCGACACACTTTTTTCTTCCCTTTTGTCCGCTGCGCGTGTATGCTGTAAGCATTATGACCGCAAGAGGAGGACAACCCTATGGAACATATCCCCACCGGGCGCTGGCGCCACTTCAAAGGGAACGAATACGAGGTCATCGGCATTGCCAGCCACAGCGAAACGCTGGAGCCGATGGTGGTCTACCGGGCACTGTATGGCGAGGGCGGTCTCTGGGTGCGTCCCGCCGAAATGTGGAATGAAACCGTGGAGCGGGACGGCAAGACCTTCCCCCGCTTTACCTATATCGGAGAATGAAAAAGCGGGAGCAATGCTCCCGCTTTTTGCGTTTACAGATGCTCTCTGCGGACTTCCTCTCCCGCAAGGGTTTTCCAGATGATGGTATCATTCTCCAGCAGCAGATAGCCGCGGGCGCTGTCCCCCTTGGGGATGGAGACAGAACCGGGATTGGCAAGGAATACCTCTCCCGCCTTGCAGAAAGTCGGCACATGGGTATGCCCCGACACCAGCAGGCTTCCCGCGACCAGCGCAGGCAGACGGTCGGGACCCCATTCGTGACCGTGAACAGCAAAGACCGTACGTCCATCTGCGAACACCACGGCATACTGTCCGAGGATAGGAAATTCCAGCACCATCTGATCCACCTCGCTGTCGCAGTTGCCGCGAACGCAGAGCAAGTGCTCCTTCATCTCATTGAGCAGCGCCGTGGTTTTCTTCGTGTCGTAGCCGTCGGGCAGGTCGTTTCTTGCCCCGTGGTACAGCAGATCGCCCAACAGCAGGAGCTTGTTCGCTCCCTCGCGGCGATAGGCTTCCAAAAGCTCGGCGCAGTAAAGCGCAGAGCCGTGAATATCCGATGCGATCATCAGTTTCATTGTTTGTCCTCCTTCTTCTCACCCACGCCAAGGGCGATGCCGATCATCATACCAACACTGATACCAATGGCGATGGAAAAATCGCAAGCTTCCGCAAGAGCGATACCCAGACATTCGCCGATGCACATACCCCAAACCATATTGCTGCTGCGCTGCGCCGCTTTTTTCTGCTTTTCCTCCGCCGTCAGCGATTCGTCCGCTTCCAGTTTTTCTTTTCGTACTTTTTCGTGCTGCAATACCGTCAGCGCCACCGCCACCGCTACACCCATGCAGACCCAGGGCAGTGCCGCCATGAAAAATTCTTTCATGTTTCGTTCTCCTTATTCCCGGATGGCTCGCTCGCGGACAAGCCCGTCATGGATCGCCTTCACCTTTTTCCATCCCATGAGCAGCAGCACTTCAAAACACGCGAGGAAACCGGCGATGGGGCGGGCAGCTTCCACATGCCCCACAAAACCCGCCAGCAATTCCATCACGACGCAGATACCTTCCACCACAGCGAGAATACGGATCAGCGTCAAAATGCGCCCCACATGGTCAATGCGGGAATTGATGTCGGAGTAAAGGTCAAATTCGCCGTCGGCTGCCTTTTTACGGAAGTAGACCCAGCGATCCACATGATCCACATATTCCGCACCGGTCTCCTCCATAAAGGCGATATAGTCAGCACTTTCGGCATGAGAGGGATAGTTCTGCAGCAGCTCCAGCCGATAACGATACGCACCGGGCTCCCCCTCTTCAAACACATAGCGGAAGCGACCCGCATCCACCAGATGCAGCCCCTGCTCGCTCATTTCATTGATCCACTTTTCTTCTTCCCGGAAGTTCCAAATAAAGAAAGCCTTACGAATCACCCGTCTCATGCGTCCCATCCTTTCGTAATCATCTCACCGTTGCTCAGCAGTTCCCGCAGGCGAAGAATTTCACGCCGCACCGCTTCCCTGCCAAGTTCAGTGATCTCATACTCCTTCTTACGCCCGTTTTCCTCCAGCGCCTTGATCCATCCTTTTTCCAGCAGGGTGTTCAGCGCACCATAGAGCGTCCCCGCCGCAAGGCGGACACGCCCGCCGCTGAGCTGCTCCGCGTTCTGCATAATGCCATAGCCATGCAGAGGGCGATCCAGTGACAGGAGAATATAATAGACCGCTTCGGTCAAGGCGATCGCTTCCATCCAAAACACTCCTTTCCCGATATAACGGTCCGCTTTGTATCTTCTTCCGTTATATCGGCTTCCGATATTTAAAATATAGCACGCACAGAATCTCCTGTCAATAGGTGCGAAAATTTTTGCCGCAAAAACGGATTGCATGAAAATGGCACATCCTGTACAATAAAATCAGTAAGGAAAACTTTATGCGCAATGCAACATCTCCCAAAATAGCAAAAACTTCCGGCGCATAAAGTTTTTGTGCATCTTTTCCGGTTGCCCCAAAGGGGCGAGGAAATGGCACATAATATCACCTTTGCGTGCGCTATGCGTTCGCAAAGCACGCAAAGGAGGTGCAGAGATGGCGCAATCGGGCATGATGGAAGTGGATCTGCACGGCATGACGCAGGTGCAGGCACGCGTTGCGGTAGATGCCGCCCTGCGGCGAGCATCCAAATCCGTCTATCGTCTGCGCCTGATCCACGGCTATAATGGCGGCACTTCCCTGCGGGATATGCTGCGCCGAGAGTTTGCAGGACACAAGAAGGTAGTGCGAATCGAGCTCGGTTTGAATCCCGGCATCACCGATCTTGTCCTGCGGGAATTATTCTAAATAAAATAAGGAGGAACGACTGATGCTGATCCTTTGTTATCCCCGCTGCACCACCTGCCAAAAGGCAGTAAAATGGTTGGAGGAACAGGGAAAAAACTTCACTTATCGCAACATCAAGGACGAAAACCCCAGTTTGGAAGAACTGCGGCAGTGGCACAACATCAGCGGTCTGCCGCTGAAGAAATTCTTCAACACCAGCGGTCTGCAGTATAAGGCACTGGGTCTGAAGGACAAGCTGCCCACCATGAGCGAGGAGGAGCAGTTCGCCCTGCTCGCATCCGACGGTATGCTGGTCAAGCGCCCGCTGCTGGTGGGGGATGATTTTGTACTGGTGGGCTTCAAGGAAGCAGACTGGGCAGAAAGGCTGTGAAAACGACGATGAAACTTGCGCTGCTGCAGCTCCCGGTGAGCCGGGACAAAAGCGAAAATATCCACCGCGCCTGCGACAAGATCCGCCAAGCTGCCAAAGAGGGCATTGACGTGGCAGTGCTTGGCGAAATGTTCTGCTGCCCCTACGAAAACAGCGCTTTCCGCCCCTACGGCGAAGAAAAGGGCGGCGAAACCCAAGCGGCACTTTCCGCCCTTGCGAAGGAGCTTGGCATCTACATTGTCGGCGGCTCCTTCCCCGAACTGGATGGTGGCAAAGTCTACAACACCTCCTGCGTGTATGACCGTGAAGGGCGTGAGATCGCCCGTCACCGCAAGATGCACCTCTTTGACATTGCCGTGGAGGGTGGACAGTATTTCAAGGAGTCCGACACCCTCAGCGCAGGCAACACCATCACCACCTTTGAGACGGAATTTGGCACCATGGGACTTGCCATCTGTTTTGATATGCGCTTTGAGGAGCTTTGCCGCTGCATGGCGCTCAGAGGTGCCAAGGTCATGTTCGCCCCTTCTGCCTTCAACATGACAACAGGTCCTGCCCACTGGGAGCTGCTGTTCCGCCAGCGGGCGGTGGACAACCAGTGCTTCACCGTCGCCTGCTCCCCTGCCCGGGATGAAAACGGCAGCTATGTTGCCTACGGCAATTCCCTTGCCGTTGACCCCTGGGGCACGGTGCTGAGTCGCTGCGGCGGCGAGGTTTGCACACAAATTGTGGATCTGGATCTCAGCAAAATCGAAAGCGTCCGCCGCCAGCTGCCCATTCTCCGTGCAAGACGGACGGATATTTACGAAATCGGGGAAAAATAAGCAATCATACCACAAAGAAGTCAAAAAAAGAGCTGCGAAGCGTTTGCTTCGCAGCTCTTCTCTTTTTACACGATGGCATCCACGGCGACCCGATCAACGCGGATCGACTTGCAGAGATTGGACACCTCCACATGGCGGGGGTCTTTTTTGTACGCCTCCAGATCCTCCATGGAATCGAAGGTAGAGATCAGCGCAGCATCATAGTTGCCCTCTTTCACATTGCGAATCACTTCGCACTGCTTGAGCTCAGGAATGACACCGTACAGACCTTCCAGACCCGTGAGGAAACGATTCACGTTTTCTTCCTCGCCCTCGCGGAATTTCCACATAACAATGTGGCGGATCATTCTTACTTGCCGTACTTAGCGTTGTAAGCAGCGATACCCTTGCCCAGCAGTTCCATAGCGCGAGCCAGCTTGGGAGCCTCGAGAACGTAAGCCATACGAACCTCGTTCTTGCCCTTGCCCTTGGTAGCGTACATGGACTCAGCGGGAGTGACCTGAACGGTTTCGCCGTTGTCCTCAAACTCTTCGAGCATGAAGATCTGGAACTTGTCAGCGTCATCAATGGGCAGTGCTGCCATGATGTAGAATGCGCCCTTGGGGCACTCGCAGACAACGCCGGGGATCTTTGCGAGACCTTCCATGCAGGTGTCGCGGCGGAGCTTGTACTCGTCACGAACAGCAGCGAAGTACTCGGGACCGACTTCGTACAGAGCTGCGGAAGCAACCTGATCGAGGGTAGCAACGCAGAGGCGAGCCTGGCACATCTTCATGCAGTGAGCCATGAGCTCCTTGTTGCGGGAGATGATGCAGCCGATACGAGCGCCGCAAGCGGAGAAGCGCTTGGAGACGGTATCGAGGACGATGACGTTCTCAGCAGCATCGGTGAACTCGCCGAGGGACTGCAGGGGCTCGCCGCCGTAAACGAACTCACGATAAGCCTCGTCACCGATGATGAAGAGGTTGTGCTCCTTAGCGATGTCGACCATCAGGCGCATCTCCTCGGGAGTCAGGACAACGCCGGTGGGGTTACCGGGGTTGGTGCACATGATCGCACGGGTCTTGTCAGTGATGCAAGCCTCGATCTTAGCGCGGTCAGCATAACGATAGCCTTCCTCGGGGCAGGTGGGGATGGGCTTGATCACACCGCCGGTCACGGTGACCATGGTGTTGTAGTTGGGATAGTAGGGCTCGGGAATCAGAATCTCGTCGCCGTCATCGAGGATGCAGTTCATGACGATCTGCAGAGCTTCGCTGCCGCCGGTGGTGATCTGAATCTCGTCCTTTTCGAAGTGCATGTTCAGGTTGTCATAGTACTTCTGGATAGCGTCGATCAGAGCGGGGATACCGGGAGAGGGTGCATACTCCAGAACGGGCTGCTCAAAAGCCTTAACTGCATCGAAAAATGCCTTGGGGGTCTCCACGTCGGGCTGACCGATGTTCAGGTGATAGACCTTCTTGCCTGCTGCCTTTGCAGCAACAGCATAGGGGTGGAACTTACGCATGGGAGACAGACCGCACTTTTCGATCTTGCTGGAAAACTTCATGGGAATCAACCTCCTAAATATTATTCATGCTCTTTCATCAGAATGATTGCCATTCGTAATTTTATTGTAGTTCTTCTTCATGTTATTGTCAATCACTTCGCCTGCCGTTTTTGATGGATTTTAGCTATGGTCTCCCCCTTTTTCCATAATTCCCGCTGTGCTTTTTCGACAAATTTTTCACGAACACAGAAACACACCGAGACTGTCGATAACCCCTTTTATCCGATTCGACGGGAAGGAAGGGTGTGTGCAGGAAACCCAGGAAGGGTGTCCTGCACCTTATCAAATAAGAAGTTTTTAGAACTTTTTAAGTTCTAAAAACTTGCGCAGCGGGGCGAAAAAGTATTTTCGCCCCGCTGCACACACCGAAGTCAAGCTTCGGTGTGTTTCGATACCGTTCAGATTTTCTCCATCTGCTGCATGGCAAACTTCTGCATGAGCTTCTTGCTGCCCTTTTCGCCAAAGTCGATCACGAGCATGGCATCGCCGCCCATGGGCTTGACTTCCTGCACAACGCCCTCGCCAAAAGCTTTATGCCGCACGCGGTCACCTGCCGCGAGGGATGCAGCGGGCGCTGCTGCCGCAGTGGTCACACCTCCGCCGCCCATGGGGGCAGACTTGGCACGAATGGGTCTTGCGGGCGCAGCGGATGTGACAGAGCGGGTATAGCCGCGGTCAACGGGTCTGCCGCTGGGCTGGGTCATGCCGTCATAGAAGGGACTGCCCATATCCTCGTCGCGGCTGGGACGGGGCTCCACCCTCCCCTTCCAGACCATGTTCTCCGCAGGGATCTCGCTGAGGAAGCGGGAGGGCGGATAGGGCGAGGTGCGACCGTACAGCATACGCTGACGGGCGCAGGTCATGGTAAGACGCTCCTTGGCACGGGTCATGCCCACATAGCAGAGACGGCGCTCCTCCTCCATCTCCGCCTGCTCGCTCACGGCGCGCATACCGGGGAAAATGCCCTCCTCCATGCCAACGAGATACACGCAGGGAAACTCCAGACCCTTGGCGCTGTGCATGGTCATAAGAGATACCGCACCGTCTGCTGCCGAGGAATCATCCAGATCACTGTACAGCGCCACTTCATCGAGGAAGCCCGCCAGCGTGGGATTTTCAGGATTATTCTGCATGAAACTCACGATGTTGGACTTGAGTTCCTGAATGTTCTCCAGTCTCCCGCGGCTTTCAAGGTCGGTCTTGTTCTCCAGCGCCGAAACATAGCCGCTCTCCCGGCACACCTCATCGTACAGAACGTCGGGTGTCGCCACTTCTGCGATGCCGCGCAGACGGTCCATCATGTCGATGAACTGGTTGAGTCTCGGTGCGGCGCTCTTGAGTTCGGGAAACTGCACCACATTCTGCAAAATGGCATACAAAGGCGAACGATACTGCCACGCAAGGCTCATCAGCTTTTCAATGGTCGCTTCACCGATGCCGCGGGTAGGGGTGTTGATGATACGCCGCAGGCGCAGATCGTCCGCAGGGTTGTTGATCACCGCAAGATAGGACAGCATATCCTTGACCTCCGCACGATCAAAGAACTTCAAACCGCCGAAAACCTTATAAGGCACACCGCCGCGACGAAGCGCCAGCTCCAGTGCGTTGGACTGGGCATTCATACGATAAAGAATGGCGTGATCGCTCCAGTTCATGCCGCGACCGAAGTTCTGCAGGATATCCCCTGCCACAAAATTCGCCTCATCCGCTTCGTTGAACAGGGTCTTGATCAGCACAGGCTCACCCTTGCCCTGATCCGTCCAGAGGGTCTTGCCCTTGCGCTCGCTGTTGTTTTTGATGACCGCGTTGGATGCGCTCAGAATATGCTCCGTGGAACGGTAATTCTGCTCCAGTCGGATGGTACGGCAGGGGGCATACTGCTTTTCAAAGCTGAGGATGTTTTCAATGTTCGCACCGCGGAAGCGATAGATACTCTGGTCATCATCGCCCACCACGCAGATATTTCTCCGCGCACCCGCCAGCAGACGTGCCAGTTCATACTGCAGTCCATTGGTGTCCTGTTACTCGTCGATGAGGACATAGCGGAACTTCCGCTGATAGTATTCCCGCACCTCCTGCGACTGCCCCAGCAGCTCCACCGCCTTGAACAGGATATCATCGAAGTCCAGCGCGTTGGCTTCCCGCAGGCGGCGGTCATATTCCGCATAGATCTTCGCAATGCGCTGCTGCTTCCAGTCCCCCGTCTTAGCCGCCTGTGCAGCATAGCTCTCGGGCAGCTGGATCCGCCCCTTGGCATTGCTGATGACAGAGAGCACCTCCCGCTGGGGGAATGCCTTCTCGTCCAGTTCCAGACTCTTGGTGATGTCCTTGATCACGCGCTTGCTGTCATCCGTGTCATAAATAGTGAAATCACGGGTATAGACACCAAGCTTGTCGATATCGCGGCGCAGGATGCGAACGCAGGCGCTATGGAAGGTACATGCCCAGATATCCGCCGCACTCTCGCCGATCATGCGCTGCAGACGATCCTTCAGCTCGTTTGCAGCCTTATTGGTAAAGGTAATGGCTATGATCTCCCACGGCATGGCACGCCCTATGGCGCAAAGCTCCTCCATGCGTGCACGCTCCTCCGCCGTGGGATCGGCGGGATAGCGCTCCAAAAAGGCAAGATCCTCCTCCGTAGCATCCATGGGGAGCTCCTGTGAATCACTGCCCCGTCCATAGCGCAGCAGATTCGCCACGCGGTTGATCAGCACCGTGGTCTTTCCGCTTCCCGCGCCCGCAAGAAGCAGCAGGGGTCCCTCCGTTGTCAGCACCGCTTCCAGCTGCGGAGGATTCATACGCTTGAAATCCCGCGCAATGACAGCGCGGCGCGCCGCGGCAAACCGCTCTTCAAAATGTCCCATGATATCGGTTCTCACTTTCCGCTGTTTTTTCTTTCTCCGCCATTTTAACATAGAGCGTTTGCCGCGGGCAATCGGCAAAACAACAAAAGATAGGATTCTCTTTCACAAAAATCGAACATTTTTTTGATTTTCCACTTGACAGGTACATTTGTTCGAGTTAGAATGCAGATAGAATAAATGTTCGAGAGAGGAGAATTAACACCATGACACTCATGCATTTTGCTCTTGTTCTGATCGGCGCTTCCACCCTTACCTCTTTGATGATGCGTCTGGTATACTGGCTGGATCATCCCCAGCGCAGCCCTCGCCACGCAGTCGCCCGCTGATGTAAGATGGAGCTGCTGGATAAACTGACGATTCTGGCAGACGCCGCAAAATATGACGCGGCGTGTACCTCCAGCGGCGTTCGCCGCGGCTCCCGCCCCGGGATGATCGGCAACACCTCATCCTCCCTTGCGGGCTGCTGCCACAGCTTTTCTGCCGACGGACGCTGTATCACCCTGCTGAAGGTGCTCATGACCAACTATTGCGTCTATGACTGCAAGTACTGCGTCAACCGCTGCACCAACGATGTGCCCAGAGCCGCATTCACGCCCCGGGAACTGGCAGAACTCACCATCGGGTTCTATCGCCGCAATTATATCGAGGGGCTCTTTCTCTCCTCCGGCGTGGTGGGCAGTCCGGACAACACCATGGAGCTGATGATCCGTGCTCTCCGCATCCTGCGCCAGGAGTATCGCTTCAATGGGTATATCCACGCCAAAGCCATCCCCGGCGCTTCGCCGGAGCTGGTGACGCAGCTGGGGCTTTTAGCTGACCGCCTCAGTGTCAATATCGAAATGCCCTCCGAGGCATCCCTGCAGACCCTCTGCCCCAACAAAACCAAGTCCGCCATTCTGCGCCCCATGGGACAGATCCGGCAGGAATGCATGGAGAACAAAGAAGCACTGGCAAAATACCGCCATGCTCCCACCTTTGCCCCTGCAGGACAGAGCACCCAGATGATCGTCGGCGCCAGCGGCGAAAGTGACCGCCACATTCTGCGGCTATCCCAAAGTCTGTATGACCGCTATCGGCTGAAGCGCGTGTTCTTCTCCGCCTATGTTCCCGTGGTGGAGCACGCCCTGCTCCCCTCCCGGGATACCAAGCCGCCCCTGCTGCGGGAGCATCGTTTGTATCAGGCAGACTGGCTGCTGCGCTTTTATGGCTTCCGCGCCGAGGAGCTGCTGGATGAGGACGAACCCAATTTCAATCCCCTGCTGGACCCCAAGTGTTGCTGGGCATTGAACCATCTGGAGCAGTTCCCCGTGGAGGTCAATACCGCAGATTACGAAATGCTGCTGCGCGTGCCGGGGATCGGCGTTGTCAGTGCCAAACGCATTCTGGTAAACCGCCGCGTCGCGTCCCTCGGCTTCGATGAGCTGAAGCGTCTCGGCGTGGTTTTGAAGCGGGCAAGGTACTTCATCACCTGTCGCGGCAAGCGGGATACCCGCCTGCCCCTTGTGCCGGAGAAGCTGCTCCCCTCGCTCACCGCTGCAGATCGAAATCCCTTGCAGCAGAGCGGATATGAACAGACATCTCTCTTCGCTGTATAACATTTTCGCCCTATGAAAGATATTGTTTACGAGTACGATGGCAGCTTTGACGGTTTTCTTTGCTGCGTGTATGAAAGCTATACCCAAAAAGAAAACCCCACCGGCTTTTTCGTCGGTGAGGCTGACTGTACCCTCTTTGATACCCGCTATATCCCCACGGTAGCCGCTCACGCCAAGCGCGTCTACCGCAGTTTTTTCAAAACTTCACAGGTCTTTGGTCCTCTGCTGCAGCGGGCATGGCTCACGATCCTGCCGGAAAAAGAGCTGCAGCTCTTTGCGCTGATCCGCCTGTTTTATCGACTGGGACCCGTTGCGCTGCAGGATCTTTCCCATGAAACCGTTAGCGCCGTTCGGCGTGCTGTGCGCCATCTGGAGGAAGAAGCCCAGCAGCTACGCGGCTTTGTACGATTTTCCGAGTTTGGTGGTGTCCTCGGCGCAGAGATCGAACCCAAAAACCGTGTTCTTCCCCTGCTGCGGGGACACTTCTGCGGCAGATATCGGGAAGAAAGCTTCTTCATCTATGACCGTACCCATCGGGAAGCACTCTTCTATGCGGCACACCAGTCCCGCATCGTGCCGCTGGAGCAATTTCAGATGAATGCTCCAGGCGAGGAGGAAGCGGCTTACCGAGTGCTGTGGAAGCGCTTTTACGACACCATCTCCATCCGCGAGCGGGAAAATCCCCGTGGACGTATGTCCAAGATGCCCAAGCGCTACTGGGGTACGATGACAGAATTTCAAAGTGAGGATTTCTTTGTCTCCCCCTGTGCCGCAGGGATTCTCCATAGTACAGTCACGCCATCTGCTGACGAAGCTTTCCCAGCGCCTTCCGCTCCAGACGGGATACCTGCACCTGAGACACCCCCAGTATGCGGGCACACTGCTCCTGTGTGAGCCCCTTATAAAACCGAAGAAGAATGACCATTTTTTCGCGCTCCGGCAAGCTCTCGATCTGCTGCCGGAGCGCGATGCTTTCCACCAGAGCCTCCTCCGGCGCTTCCGTACCAAGCGTACCCTCCAGCGTCAGACCATCCTCCCGCTCTGCCTGCAGGGATTCCGGTGTCTCCACCGCGATCTCCGCCTGCGCGATCTCCTCCGGCGCAAGCCCTGTTTCCTCCGCAAGCTCCGACAGCGCAGGTTCCCGACCAAGGCGCTGCATCAGTATCTGCCGTGCACTGAGGATCATCTGCGCCCGCTCTCGCAGGGTGCGGCTGACCTTCACCGCCCCGTCATCCCGCAGAAAGCGTCGGATCTCCCCCGCAATTTTCGGCACGGCATAGGTAGAAAACTGTGTCCCGTATTCCGGGTCAAAGCCTCGCACCGCTTTGAGAAATCCGAGACAGCCAAGCTGGTAGAGATCATCCATCTCCACCCCCCTGCCGCAGTAGCGCCGCACGATGCTCCAGATCAGTCCGGAGTTCTCGAGAAGTGCTTGCTCACAGGCGTTCTCGTCCCCTTCCCTTGCCCGCTGAAGCAGCTGAAACCGCTCGTTCATTTCTTCCCCATCCTTGGCATGATGCGCTTGCGGAGGACCACAGTTGTCCCCTTTCCCGGGCGGGATCTCACCCGCATCTCATCCATGAAGCTTTCCATGATGGTAAAGCCCATGCCGCTGCGCTCCTCCCCGCCCGTGGTAAAGAGTGGCTGCTTCGCCTGCGCGATGTCCGCGATCCCCTGCCCCCAATCCTGTATTTTGATCTCCAGCACATCACCGCTGCGCTTTGCCTTGATGGAAATGCGCCCGATCTCCTCCGGATAGGCATGGACGATGGCATTGGTCACCGCCTCGCTCACTGCCGTTTTGATATCTCCCAGCTCCTCCAGCGTGGGGTCAAGCTGGGCGGCAAAGCCTGCCACGGCGATCCGCGCAAAGCCCTCGTTAACACTGCAGCTTGGAAACTGCAGCGCTATGTAATTCTCTCGTTCCATCCTGTTTACCCTCCTATTTGATTTTGACCCATCGGTCGATCCCCGCTGTGTGCAGCACCCGCCGCGCCTGCGGGGGCACTTCGATCACCGTGGCGCTGCCTCCCAGTTCCTGCATGCGGCGCTGCGCCCGCATCACCACCGCGATCCCCGAGGAATCCATAAAGCTGACAGCGGAAAAATCCAGTACAAGCTGCTGCGGCACCTCCCGTTCCACCACAAGGTCGATTTCCCGCACCAGCCGCTTTGCCGCGTGGTGATCCAGTTCCCCCCGCAGCTGCAGCGTCAGCGTGCGATGATCTGCCTTTGCTTTCAGTTCCATGTTTCGCTCCTTTCCTGCTTGTCCTGTTTTCGATTATAGCGGCGCTGTCCCCCCTTTTCTGTCGTTTTCCGTCGCTGCAGCGACAGGAATTGCCTGTATTTTTGGTATGTCCTTTCCTTGCGATTTTTGTCTTATGATGCTATAATGTGATGTTGGATACGATCACACTGCACAGCAAACGCTGTGATGCAGCACGCCGCGCACTGCGCGGCATACAGGAGGAAATCGACTTATGGATTGCATTTACGTATTTGGTCACAAGAACCCCGATACGGACTCCATTGTTTCCGCAATGGCATATACTGCGCTGCAGAATGCGCTGGGCAACCGCGAATATGTGGCGGCACGCCTTGGTCCTCTCAGCGACGAGACCCAGCTGGTGCTGGATTACTTCGGCTTCGAGCCTCCCATGTTTTTGAAGGATGTCCGTACCCAGCTCAACGACATTGACTTTGACACGCCCCCGGTTCTGAACAAGGCGGTCACCGTCTCCCGCGCATGGGAAACCATGCACGCCCACCATATCTCCACCCTCGCCATGGCAGATGAGAGCGGCAAATTCCACGGTCTGCTCAGCAGCGGCGACGTGACCCGCTATGACATGGGTCTCGGTCATCAGGCAAATGTGCTGGAGATCCCTGTGTTCAATCTGCTGAGCGTGCTGGAAGGGCGCATCCTCAACGACAGCATCCACACACCCTACAGTATCTCCGGCGATATCACCGTGGCACTGCCTCAGGGGCAGGAAAACCTGCTCTTCAACAAGAAAAACACCATCGTTGTCTGCGGCGATCAGCCCGAAATGATCCGCCGCGCACTGGAGATCGGTGTCTCCTGCATCATCGTCTGTCAGGCAGAGGTGTGCCCGGAGCTGCGGGAGATCGAGACAGAGACCTGCATCATCTCCACGCCCTTTGACGCTTACCGCGCGCTGAAAGCCATCGCCCTCGCCATTCCCATCGACCGCATCGGCAGCTCCAAGGGCTTGACCGTCTTTCATCTGACCGACTACATCGACGATGTGCGCGAGACCGTGCTGAATCACCGCTTCCATAATTATCCCATTCTCAATGAGAACGACGAGCCCGTTGGTATGCTTTCCCGCTATCATCTGCTGCGTCCGAGACGCAAGCGCGTGGTTCTGATGGACCATAACGAGCGCTCTCAGTCTGTGGCAGGGCTCAGTCAAGCGCAGATCCTCGGCATCATCGACCACCATCGTCTCGCAGATATTCAGACCGGCGCGCCCATCTACTTCCGTAACGAGCCCGTTGGCAGCTCCACCACCATCGTCGCGGAGATGTATCAGGAAAAGGGTCTCATGCCCTCCATGAAGCTGGCAGGTCTGATGTGCGCTGCCATCCTCTCCGACACGGTCATGTTCAAATCTCCCACCTGCACCGACCGCGACATCCGCATGGCAGAGCGTCTTGCCCGTATCGGCAACATCGACCTCAATCAACTGGGCAAGATGATTTTCTCCTCGTCCTATTCCTCCGACCGCTCTGCCAAGAGTATGCTGATGACGGACTTCAAGGAGTTCCATATCGCCGGTCACGAGCTGGGTGTCGGTCAGATCACCACGGTGGACTCTGCGTCCCTGCTCAACCGCAAGGAGGAATTTGTGGAAGCCATGAAGCAGCTGGCAGCGGAAAAGGGCTACGATCTGACCATGCTGATGCTGACAGACGTGCTGAAGGAAGGTACGGAACTGATCTACTTCGGCAGCACCGATGTCATCAGTCAGGCATTCAATGTGGAGCCCAAGGACAACAGTGTGTTCCTGCCCAAGGTCATGTCCCGCAAAAAGCAGATCATCCCCATGCTCTCCGTTCTCTGGGGCTAAACAGGAAAAAAGCAGAGCCGCGACAAACGTCGCAGCTCTGCTTTTCGCTTTATCCTTTTTAATATACCACTTTGCCAAGGGCGGACTGGATCAGCTCCGATGCCAGATGTCCGGTCTTGTTCCGCACATCCAAAATGGGATTGACCTCCACCATATCGAGACTCAGGAGCTTGCCGCTTTCTGCCAGAACCTCCACCGCCAGAAACGCTTCTCTTGCGGTCAGACCACTGTCCACGGTGGTTCCGGTACCGGGCGCCTGCTCGGGGGTAATGGCATCCACGTCAAAGCTGAGGTGGATACCATCCGTTCCGTCCGCTGCGATCTCGATGGCGCGGTGGATGATCTCGTCCATGCCGCACTTGTCGATCATATTGATGGGAAACACCGTGATACCGGACTCCTTCATGCGGACGCGCTCCTCGGGGTCGATATCGCGTCCGCCGATCTGCACACACTTCTTCGGATCAACATGTACAGGACCGTTGCCGAAGTCCACCATACAGTCGGGACCTGCGCCGCAGACTGCAGAAAAGGACATCCCATGCATATTGCCGCTGGGCGAGCTTTGCTCGTTGTTCCAGTCTCCGTGGGCATCGATCCAGATCACGCCGATGCTCTTATGATGTGCCGCCACCGCGGAGATCGAGCCGGCTGAAATGCTGTGGTCACCACCCAGCACGATGGGGAAACTGCCCCGCTCCAGAATTTCAGAGACGGCATGATAGAGCTTTCGGTTGATGTCAATGACCTGCTCATAATTGCGAAGATTGGGGCGGCTTTCCCCCTCCGGCAAGGGAAGAATATCGCCCAGATCGCGCACCGCATAGCCCAGCTTTTCCAGTCCGTCCACCAGTCCACCGTAACGAATGGCAGCCGGTCCCATGCTGACACCGCGCTTGGACGCACCCATATCCATTTGGATTCCGATCACTTCAAGCTTCTTGTGCTGCATCCTCATCGCCGTCCTTTATACCGTATATTTGTATATTTCATGTTACTACAGCTGCCCTGTCTTGTCAATGAAGCACTCTTATCTTGCCCCTGCAGCAAAAAATAACTCCTTCGTCTCTCATCCGAAGCATGACAAAAGGCAGCCACCTTCCGATGACTGCCTTTTGGTACGCCCGACTGGATTCGAACCAGCGACCTTCAGAGTCGGAGTCTGACACTCTATCCAACTGAGCTACGGGCGCGTATGATCAATGAGCCAAGTTATTATACCAAAGCTTTTTCAATCTGTAAAGAATAAAAATGTCAAATTTCTCCGCCTGCATTGCAATACCAGAAATGCTGTGATATGATATTTTAGTATACTAAAGGTATTTCGGAGGCTCTAAAATGGTGAAAGAGATCGACCCTAAAGATACAAGCCGCGAAAAAGCGTTTGAGTTCTGGAAGCACTCCCCCACTCCCATGGTCACGATTTCCAGAACACTGGATGTCTCACATCTGCTGAGCATCAGCCGCAAGCACAAGTACCGTTTCAATATGCTCATGTGCTGGTGCATCAGCCGTGCCGCCTCCATGATGGAGCAATTTTATATTTTCCCTGCGCGGGAATCTCTGATCTTTTCTGACTCTCTTGCTGTCAGTACGGTGGTCAAAACACTGGATGGCAGCCTGTGCAACTGTGATATCCCCCTTTGCTACAGTATAGATCTGTTCAATCGGGAGTACATGATGCTGACGCGGCACGTGCAAAACACCTGCAAGCCCTACGACATCAGTGACAGCTATGCGGTGATCGACACGAAGCCCTTCGTCGAGCACGAGATCGACAGCTTTGAGGGCGCGTACTCTGCCGCTGACAGCAGACCCGGTCTCGTCTGGGGCAAATATCGCAAGCATTTCTTTAAAACCACGCTGCCCGTCTCCTTCCGCTTTCACCATGCGCAGATGGATGAGCTCCATGCCATGATGTTTCTGGATCTTCTGCAGAAGGAGATCGACAAGGCAAGTAAACCTCCTCTGCCCTCCTCTGAGCCTGTCACACCTCCCGCACCTTCCGCCGCCCCCTCTTACCCGACCATCCCTGCTTCTGATCCCGCCGCAGGGCTGATCGAACCCATTGCAGAATAAGCACACGGCTTCGCCGAGGGCGAAGCCGTTTTTTTGCTCCTACCCTCCTCTGAAATCTCATATCCCCATGAGAATCCCGAAAAAATCATTGTTAAATAAGTTGACAACTTTTTGGTTTTTCGCTATGATTTATTTGTAAATTTTTGAGTTGCTATCCATCCATTCTGCTTTCGGAAAGAAGATTTAATATGAAAAAACAGAACATTTCTGATGCTGTCATCCGCAGACTCCCCCGCTACTATCGTTATCTCAACGATCTGCAGAAGAAGGAGACCATCCGCGTTTCCTCTAACCTGCTCAGCAGCAAAATGGGCTTTACCGCCTCTCAGATCCGTCAGGATTTCAGCTGCTTCGGTGAGTTCGGTCAGCAGGGCTATGGTTATAATGTAGAAGATCTCAAGCGTGAGATCAGTCAGATCCTCGGCATGGACCGCGGTCACCACATCGTGCTGGTAGGCGTAGGTAATCTGGGTCACGCTTTGCTGAACAACTTCAACTTCAGTGCCTGCGGCTTTGCTATGGACTGCGCCTTCGATGTGGACCCCAGTCTTGTGGGGACAGAGATCAACGGTACCCGCATCTATCACAGCGACAAAATGGCAGAGGTCTTTGCGGAAAAGGGCACTCCCGATGTTGCCGTCCTCTGCGTTCCCAAGAATGTGGCGCAGAAGCTGACCGATCAGTTGGTGGAAATGGGTGTAATGGGCTTCTGGAACATCACAAATATTGAGCTCAATTCCTCTGTTCCCGGTGTGGAATTTGAGGAGATCCACCTTTCCGACAGCCTGTTGACGCTGAGCTACCGCATCTCCAACAAGTAAACGCAGATTTGCAAAGGCGGCGTATTGCATATACGCCGCCTTTCTTTTATAATGTATCTGTCAAAAAACTTCTTGTTCTGTCAAAGGAGCAGTTTATGAAAAAACGTTTTCTCATTCCCGCCATCGCGCTGCTGGCTGTGCTGGGCGCAGGTCTTGCCTATGCCGCAGGCGGCACCGCCTCCGATCCGCTGATCTCTCTGCAGTATCTGGACGGAACTTATACCGATACTATATTAAATAAAGCTGAAACCCTGCTGGATAAATCCGATGATGCACTGTTGGAAAGCGCCAAGGCTGAGCTGAACGCCCGCCTTGCCGCCCTCGGACTTTCCGCCGACACGGAGTGCGCCCTCTCCTTTACCGAGAGCCGCTTCAAGCAGGATGACATTTTTCTTGCCTCCACAGGTACCAGCGTGATCCCTCTCGCGGGTACGGTGACCATTCTCTTTGACAGCGGCGCTGTGGTGGATGTAACCACCGGCAAAACTGTGGAAAGCGGCACGGTCGCCACGGCGGCACATCGCTATATGGCGGCAGAAAATACCACCGCCCGCTTCGTCACCACCTCCAAGACCTCTGTCATGCAGTATATGGGATATTACGCTGTGTCGGCATCCAACAACCGTGCTGACTATAATGCTATGGCTGAGGCGCTGAAGCAGCTGACGCTGATGCGGGGCAGCAGCACGGCTTACGGCTCCGGCTTCGATCTGGAAAACGTCCCCACCCGCGGCGCTGCCATGATCATGTTCATCCGTATGCTGGGCGAAGAGGAGGAAGCCCTCGCCTACACCGGGGACTGTCCCTTTACTGATGTCCCCAAAACCAGCGCCACCTATCCCTATGTGGCATACGCCTATCACAAGGGCTATACCAACGGCTATTCTGCCACCACCTTCCGTCCCAAGTACACCACCAATGAGCGGCAGTACACGGAGTTCATCCTCCGCGCCATGGGATACAGCTCCTTCACCAACACAGAGCTGGACGGCACCCTTGCCAATGCCGTTGCCAGCGGCGTGATCACCGAAGCTGAAAAGAGTGCTTTTGAAAACAACAGCTTCCTCCGCGCAGATCTGGTATACCTCTCCTATTATGCACTGCAGGCAACCCTGCCCAACGGCACGGACACTCTTGCGGATCAGCTTGTGGAAAAGGGCGTATTCAGCCCTGCTGATTATCGCAGCGCCCGGCAGCTGGTCTCCTCCGAGCGGATCGGCTGAGAAGTTCTTCCCTCTCCTGTCACACCGCCACACCTCCCGCATAAGATGAACTGAGGTCGGAAACGACCTGAGTTTTGGTAGGAGGTACTCCATATGTGTAACAATTACGGTGGGAACAACAACGGCGGTTGCTGCTTCTGGATCATCATCATTCTGCTGCTCCTGTTCTGCTGCGGCGGCTGGGGCGGTAACGGCTGCGGCAACAGCAATGGCGGTTGTGGCTGCGGCAACAGCTGCGGTAACGTTTGCTGCTGATCAATCCATTATTGGGGCTTCGCACGAAGGGGTGCGAAGCCCCTTTTTGATGCCTTTGGCAAATTGCAAGGTTATTCCATGCAATCTTTGTAGAAAATGCCGTTTTTGATTTTATTTCCCCATAGGACTTGTTTCTTCTTTCCATGCATGATACTATTCTTTGGGTTAATGCGATATTTGCACACAATATATTGTGTGTTCTGTTGATAGCCGCAGGGCTATCAAATCAACAAGAAACGGGGACTGAGGAACTATGACCATCACGCATCTGAAAAAAAGAGACGGTCGTCTGGTGGATTTTGACGCGGTCAAAATCGAATCTGCCATCAACAAGGCATTCAATGCCACCTATAAGACGCACCATGAAGACGTTGCCAGGGAACTCACCAACGAGGTTCTCTCCATTCTGGAGGTGGAGGGCACTCAGGTTCCCGAAGTGGAGCACGTGCAGGATCTGGTGGAGCGTGTCCTCATGGACAACGGCTATGTCCAGACCGCCAAGGCTTACATTCTTTACCGCAACGAGCGCAGCCGCGCCCGCGAGATGAACACCCGTCTGATGAAGGTGTATGAGGACATCACCTTCTCCGATGCCATCGACAGCGATGTCAAGCGCGAGAACGCCAACATCGACGGTGACACCGCCATGGGTTCCATGCTGAAGTACGGCAGCGAGGGTGCCAAGCAGTTCTATCAGATGTTCCTGCTCAAGCCCGAGCACGCCCGTGCTCACGCGGAGGGCGATATCCACATCCACGATCTGGATTTCTATTCCCTCACCACCACCTGCTGCCAGATCGATATTCTGAAGCTGTTCCACGGCGGCTTCTCCACCGGTCACGGCACGCTGCGTGAGCCCAATGACATCCAGTCCTATTCCGCCCTTGCCTGCATCGCCATCCAGTCCAATCAGAACGATCAGCACGGCGGTCAGTCCATCCCCAACTTTGATTACGGCATGGCAGAGGGTGTGCGCAAAACCTTTGTGCGCCTGTATCGCCAGAACCTTGCCAAGATGCTCGCCTTCTCTGTCAACTGCGAGGATGCGGAGGAGATGCTGCGCACCCTCATGGAGGAAATCGAAACCGAAACCGGTCTCGTTCCCCGCTTTGAGAACAACGGGGCTTATCAGAAGGTGGAATTTGAAAAGCTGGTTGCCCGCTTCGACGATGAGGAAGTCATTCGCCACGCGCAGGAAACCGCCAACCAGTATGCCGAGAAGGAGACTGACCGTGCCACCTTCCAGGCAATGGAAGCGTTCATCCACAATCTCAACACCATGCACTCCCGTGCCGGTGCCCAGACCCCCTTCTCCTCCATCAACTACGGTATGGACACCTCTCCCGAGGGTCGCCTTGTCATGCGCAACCTCCTGCTCAGCACGGAGCAGGGTCTCGGCGATGGCGAAACGCCCATTTTCCCCATCCAGATCTTCCGCGTGAAGGAAGGCGTGAACTACAATCCCGGCGAACCCAACTATGACCTGTTCCAGCTTGCCTGCCGCTGCAGTGCCAAGCGCCTGTTCCCCAATTTCAGCTTCATCGACGCGCCCTTCAACCTGCAGTACTATGATCCCGCCCGTCCCGAGACGGAGATCGCCTACATGGGCTGCCGCACCCGCGTCATGGCAAACATCCACGATCCCGAGCGTCAGATCTGCAACTCCCGCGGCAATCTGAGCTTCACCACCATCAACCTGCCCCGCCTTGCCATCAAGGCACACGGCAGCCTTGAGGTGTTCTTTGACTCCCTTGACCACATGATGGATCTGTGCGTGGAGCAGATGCTGGAGCGCTTTGAGATCCAGTGCCGCAAGCGCGTGCGCAACTATCCCTTCCTGATGGGTCAGGGTGTGTGGCTGGACAGCGAGAAGCTGGGCTGGAACGACGAAGTGCGCGAGGTGCTCAAGCACGGTACGCTGTCTGTGGGCTTCATCGGTCTTGCGGAGGCACTGAAGTCCCTCACGGGCGAACATCACGGTGAGAGCGAAAAGGCACAGCGCCTCGGTCTTGAGATCATCGCTCACATGCGCGCAAGACTGGACGAGGAGTCCCGCAAGCGCCAGCTGAATATCACCCTCCTGGCTACTCCTGCAGAGGGTCTCAGCGGTCGTTTCGTGCGCATCGACCAGAAGAAGTATGGCAAGATCGAAGGTGTCACCGACCGCGAATACTATACCAACAGCTTCCATGTGCCTGTATATTACGGCATCTCCGCATTCCAGAAGATCAAAAAGGAAGCACCCTATCACGCACTGACCAACGCCGGTCACATCAGCTATGTGGAGCTGGACGGCGATCCCATGAAGAACCTCCCCGCCTTTGAAAAGATCGTGCGCTGCATGAAGGAAGAGGGTGTGGGCTACGGTTCTATCAACCACGCAGTTGACCGCGACCCCTGCTGCGGTTTCACCGGCATCATTGACGATGAGTGCCCCAAGTGCGGTCGCAAGGAGCATGAGGGCGACGTGGGCTTTGAGCGCATCCGCCGCATCACCGGCTACCTCGTAGGCTCTGTAGAGCGTTTCAACGATGCCAAGCGCGCCGAGGTTCGTGACCGCGTGAAGCACAGCCTGACCCAGAACTAAGCAGGGAGGTGCAGCCATGCGTATTGCAGGACTTACACAGGACTCCATCGTGGATGGTCCCGGTTTTCGGTTCACGGTATTCGTGCAGGGCTGCACGCATCATTGCGAGGGCTGTCATAACCCCCAGACCCACGACCCCGCAGGCGGCAGAGAAATGACCACAGATGAGATCATTCGCGAGATGCGGAGCAATCCCCTCACCGATGGTCTGACCCTCTCCGGCGGCGAGCCTTTTGACCAGAGCGAGGATTGCCTGACACTGGCACTTGCTGCCAAAGAGAGCGGACTGAACGTCTGGTCCTACTCCGGCTACCTGTTTGAGCAGCTGCTGGCAGATGAGAAAAAATCTCAGCTGTTGAAGGAACTGGACGTGCTGGTGGACGGACCCTTCGTCCTTTCTCAGCGCTCCCTCGCCCTCGCATGGCGGGGCAGCCGCAACCAGCGTGTCATTGACGTGCCAAAAAGCCTTGCCGCAGGCGAGGTGGTGCTTGTGCCCGATCCGGTTTATTGAAACAAAAAAACTGCATGGACGACTTGTCCATGCAGTTTTTTTATTCTTTTAAGTGCAGTGCTTATGCGAGGAAGCCCAAATGCTCCAGCAGGATCTTCGTACCGATGGCGATCAGAATCAGACCGCCCAGCAGTTCTGCCTTGCTCTTCCACTTCTGTCCGAAGAAATTGCCAATGAACACACCTGCAAAGGAAATGACAAAGGTGGTCACACCGATGAGGGTCACCGCAGGCACGATCTTTACGGAAAGGAAAGCGAAGGTAATACCCACCGCAAGGGCATCAATACTGGTAGCAATTGCCATCACCAGCAGTTCCTTATAGTCGAGACGATACTCCCCGCAGCTTGCACAATCCTCATCCTTTTCCATGCTCTCCTTCACCATTTTGCCGCCGATCCAGAGCAGCAGGAAAAAGGCGATCCAATGGTCAAACTCACGGATGTAATCCGCAAAGCGATAGCCCAAAAACCAGCCGATCAGCGGCATACCGCCCTGAAACACACCGAAGAACAAGGCAATGATGCCTGCATGATCCTTCCGCAGCTTCGGCATGGACAGTCCGCGGCAGACTGCCACGGCAAAGGCATCCATGGAAAGACCCACGGCAATGAGAAACAGTTCGATAAAGCCCATCTTTTTCCTCCCTCACAAAACGAGAGTTATTATATGACAGCAATCAGGGCAGGTCAAGGCAAAAAAGCGTTTTTTTGACGATTTTTCCGAATCATCTAACAGTTTTACAGCAACACAGGTACGGCAGCGCGGATACGCACCGTGTCCGGTGTCACAGTGCAATCAAATGCCTCCACCCGCACGCCACGCTCCGCCGCCTCCCGCAGAACTCTGCCAAATTCCGGATGGATCTGATCCGCAGGAGAGAAGTCCTTTGCCCCCTCCATCTGGATCACAAAGACCACCGCCGCTTCCATGCCGCTCTCCGCCACCCGCATCAGCCCCCGCAGGTGCTTCACGCCCCGCTCGGTAGGAGCATCGGGGAAAGACACATGACCATCGTTCTCCAGGGTCACACCCTTGACCTCCACCAGGCGAACCTTGTCCGCCTGTTCCAGACGGAAGTCAAAACGGGAATCCCCGTGGGTAAATTCCGGACGGATCGCAAGGGGCAGGGGGAGATACTTTCCCTCCGCCGCCCATTCATGGAAAAGCTTGTTCGGTGCCTGCGCATCCAGATTGATGAGCCTGCCGTTCTTTTCCGCAGTGATCAGGTCGTATGCCGTTTTTCGTCCCCCGTCAGGTGCATGAACACACCAGACAGGGCAATTCGGTATCAGCAGTTCGCGGCATCTGCCCGTGTTTTTTACATGGACAGTTTCCACCACACCGCCGATCTCCACGGTGGCGACAAATCGATTTTTTCGCTCTAAAAAGCGTCCCGGGACAATATGCTCATAACGCACGCCGCTTTTCACCACACTTTCTAAAAACCATTGCAGCTGAAATATTTTATCATATTTTCCGCTGCCGCCGCAAGCCGCACTTCTGTGAAGGATTCTTAAGCGACTGTTGTATGGACATATAAAAAATCTCAATGCCGGATATGATAAATCTCTGACTGTCTCCATTGATTTCCTGTTTGACTTTTGTTAAAATGTTATTATATTCGCGGAATATAGATTTTAACAAGGAGGAGAATTCATGTACAACAGCTTTTTTGTCTGCCTGATGGGCATCGGCACTGTGTTCTTTGGTCTCGTTTGCATCATTCTGCTGACCAAGGCTATGAGCGCCGTTTGCGGCAAAGGCAGTCAAACCGCAGCCCCCGCTGCTGCTCCCGCTGCACCCGCGGCAAAGGCAGCTCCCGCTGAAGACGCTTCTCTGATCGCCGCTGTTTCCGCTGTCATCGCAGAGGAAATGGGCACCAGCGTCAACGGCATCCGCATCCTGTCCATGAAAAAAATCTGATTGATAGAAAGGAATTCCACCATTATGAAGAAGTACAAGGTCAATGTGAACGGCACCGTTTATGAGGTCGCAGTGGAAGAGATCACCGGCGCAGCAGCTGCTGCAGCTCCTGTTGCTGCACCCGCAGCAGCTCCCGCTCCTGTCGCAGCAGCTCCCGCCGGCGGCGAGCAGGTCAAGTCTCCCATGCCCGGCAACATCCTGAGCGTGAACGTCGCTAACGGCGCTTCCGTCAAGAAGGGCGATGTCCTGATGGTTCTCGAGGCTATGAAGATGGAAAACGAGATCATGAGCCCCTGCGATGGTACCGTTGCTTCCGTCAACGTCACCAAGGGCACTGCTGTGGAGACCGGCACTCTTCTCTGCGTGATTCAGTAATCGCGACGTGGAGGGTAACCCATGGAAGCTATTCTGAATTTTATTTGCGATTCTGGTTTTTACCAGTTCGCCGTGGGAGATAACTGGAAGTGCCTGATCATGATCGGCATCGCCTTTGTGCTCCTGTTCCTTGCCATCAAGAAGGGCTTTGAGCCCCTCCTGCTGGTTCCCATCGCATTTGGTATGCTGCTGACCAACCTGCCCGGCGCAAACATGTTCCATGAAGTGCTGTTTGCAGGCGGTCATGTGCAGTGGGGTCTGTTCCAGGGCGGCGCTGTCACCGCAGAGCTGATCGCTGAACTGGAAGCCGGCGGTGCCTGCACGCCTGAGATCCTTGCGCAGCTCAACGCCATGCTCGGCGAGACCGTGACTGTCGGTCTGCTGGACATCCTCTACCTCGGCGTGAAGCTCGGCATCTATCCCTGCCTGATCTTCATGGGCGTCGGCGCTATGACCGACTTCGGTCCTCTGATCGCTAATCCCAAGAGCCTGCTGCTGGGCGCTGCTGCACAGGCAGGTATCTTCATGACCTACCTCGGCACCCAGATGATGGGCTTCACTCCCCAGGAATCCTCCTCCATCGGTATCATCGGCGGCGCAGACGGCCCCACCGCTATCTTCGTCACCTCCATGCTGGCACCCCATCTGCTGGGTCCCATCGCGGTCGCTGCATATTCTTACATGGCACTTGTGCCCGTGATCCAGCCCCCCATCATGAAGGCTCTGACCACCAAGGAAGAGCGCCAGATCATGATGCGCCCCCTGCGCGAAGTTTCCAAGAAGGAGAAGATCATCTTCCCCATCATGGTCACCGTGTTCGTGGCACTGCTGGTTCCCTCCGCTGCTCCTCTGATCGCTTGCCTGATGCTGGGTAACCTGTTCAAGGAGTCCGGTGTGACCGACCGTCTGAGCAAGACTGCACAGAACGAGCTGATGGGCATTGTCACCATCTTCCTCGGCGTGACTGTCGGTGCTACCGCTACCGCTTCTACCTTCCTCTCCCTGCAGACCATCAAGATCATGTGCATGGGCGTGGTGGCATTCGGTGTCGGTACCGCTGCCGGCGTGCTGCTCGCTAAGCTGATGAACCTGTTCCTCAAGGAGAAGATCAATCCCCTTATCGGTTCTGCCGGTGTTTCCGCCGTTCCCATGGCTGCCCGCGTGTCTCAGATGGTTGGTCAGAAGGAGAATCCCTCCAACTTCCTGCTCATGCACGCTATGGGTCCCAACGTGGCAGGCGTGATCGGCTCTGCCATTGCCGCCGGTGTCCTCATGGCACTGTTCGGTTAATCCACGAAAGGAGTTTCCTACATGGAATTTTTGTCTAAGAAGCCTTTGCTCATCACGGATACCATTCTCCGTGACGCGCATCAGTCTCAGGCTGCTACCCGCATGACCATTGAGGATATGCTTCCCGCTCTGGAGACTCTGGACTCCGTCGGCTACTATTCTCTGGAGTGCTGGGGCGGCGCAACCTTCGACTCCTGCATGCGCTTCCTCAATGAGGATCCCTGGGAGCGTCTGCGCACCATCCGCAAGCACGTGAAGAACACCAAGCTGCAGATGCTGTTCCGTGGTCAGAACATCCTCGGCTACAAGCACTATGCAGACGACGTGGTGGATGCTTTCTGCCGCAAGTCCATCGAAAACGGTATCGACATCATCCGTATCTTCGACGCACTCAACGACGTCCGTAACCTGGAGCAGGCCATCAAGGCTACCCGCAAGTACGGCGGCGAGGTGGAAGCTACCATGTCCTACACCGTCTCCCCCATCCACAACGAAGATTACTTCGTGAAGCTGGCGAAGAATCTGGAGGAAATGGGCGCAAGCGCTATCTGCGTCAAGGACATGGCAAACCTGCTGCTGCCCATGGACGCTTACAGTCTCATCAAGCGTCTGAAGGAGACCGTCTCCATTCCCATCCACCTGCACACCCACAACACCACCGGTACCGGCGACATGGTCAACCTTATGGCTGCGTATGCCGGCGTGGATATCGTGGACACCGCTCTGTCTCCCCTCGCAAACGGTACCGCACAGCCCGCTACCGAGGCTCTGGTCGCTACCCTGCAGGGCACTGTCCGCGATACCGGTCTTTCCATGGAGAAGATGAGCGAAGCTGCTGCTCACTTCCGTAACGTCGCTAAGCGCCTGAAGGAAGCCGGCTCCCTCGATCCCAAGGTGCTGAACGTGGATACCAACACCCTGATCTATCAGGTGCCCGGTGGTATGCTCTCCAACCTCATCTCCCAGCTGAAGCAGGCAGGTAAGGAAGATAAGTATTACGACGTGCTGGCTGAAATTCCCCGCGTTCGTAAGGACTTCGGCTATCCTCCTCTGGTCACCCCCACCTCCCAGATCGTGGGTACTCAGGCCGTGATGAACATTGTGGTTGGTCGCTATAAGACCTTCCCCAAGGAGTCCAAGGCTCTGCTCAAGGGTGAATACGGTGCAGTGCCCGGTGTGGTGAACGAAGAGGTTCGCGCTCTCGCCGGCATCAAGCCCGAGGAAGTCATCACCTGCCGTCCCGCTGACAAGCTGGAACCCGAGCTCGCAAAGTACACCGAGGAGTTCAAGGGCATCGCCAAGTGCGAAGAGGACGTTCTGTCTCTGGCTCTGTTCCCCCAGGTCGCTCCCAAGTTCCTCGCTTACCGCGACGGTCCCAAGGAAGCTCCCGCAGCACCCGCTGCCGCTCCCGCCGCTGATCCCAATGCAGTGCGCGAGCTGTACGTGGATGCAAGCAGCATTCTGAAGTAAGATTGAAAAGCTCCCGAACCAGTGGTTCGGGAGCTTTTTTGTCCTTCTGCGCTCAGCGAAAACTATCGCTGTCATCGATAATAAGCGCTGCTTTTCTTAAGAAATCTTTGTTGTTTTTCGTTGACTTGCCATAGGGGGAATGTTAAAGTTTTCTTGTATTGTCAAGCGTTTTTCTCTTCTGTTTACCAATTCAACGATAAGGATGTATGAATGATGGAAAATAAACTGAATCTGCCCGCTAACTTTGAAGGCTATCCCGAAATGCGCAAGAAGGGCTTTCTGAACATGAAGGCTCAGAAGGACATGGGCAAGAAGGTCGTGGGTATGTTCTGCTCCTTCGTCCCCGTGGAGCTGATCCATGCCGCAGGTCTCATCCCCGTGGGTCTCTGCGCCTTCACCGATGAGCCCATCCCCGCAGCGGAGGCACATCTGCCCAAGAACCTCTGCCCTCTCATCAAGGCGAGCTATGGCTTCGCGCTCACCGATACCTGCCCCTACTTCTTCTTTTCTGACCTCGTGGTGGGGGAAACCACCTGCGACGGCAAAAAGAAGATGTTTGAGCTGATGAACGAAATCAAGCCCACTTACGTCATGCAGCTGCCCCACAGCCGTGACAAGGATGCTCTCGCTTTCTGGAAGGGGCAGATCATTTCCTTCAAGGAAAAGCTGGAGGAGTTCTTCGGCATCACCATCACCGAGGATGCGATCCGCGATGCCATTCGCCGCAAGAACCGTGAACGCACCGTCATGCGTGAGTTCCTGGAGCTGGGCAAGCTGGATCCCGCTCCTCTGAGCGGCTATGAAATGGGCACCCGCATCGATGCCGGCAGCTTCAGTTTTGACCTCACCGAACGCTGCAATGTGGTCGAAGCACGCACTGCCGAGGTCAAGGCGGAGTGGGAAGCAAACCATGGCGAAAGCGGCACCAGACCTCGCCTGCTTGTCACCGGCTGCCCCAACACCGGTGTCCGTGACAAGGTCATCAAGGCTGTGGAAGAAATGGGCGCAGATGTGGTCGCTTTTGACACCTGCAACGGTATCCGCGAAAAGGTGGAGCTGGTGGATGAGACCAATCCCGATGTGTACGAGGCACTCGCCATCAAGTATCTGAACATCAACTGCTCCGTTATGAGCCCCAACCAAAGCCGTCTGGATTACATCGCCAAGATGATCGACGAGTATCACATTGACGGTGTCATTGAGATCGTGCTGCAGTCCTGCCATACCTTCGATGTGGAGGCACACTTCGTCAAGCGCATGGTCACGCAGGAGAAGGGTGTCCCCTATCTGAACATTGAGACCGACTATTCCCAGTCCGACAGCGGTCAGATCAATACCCGTCTCGCCGCCTTCCTCGAAACCATCGAAAAGTGAGAACAATATGAAATACTATACCGGAATCGACATCGGCTCCACTGCCTCCAAGGTGGTGGTGCTGGACGATGAAAAGAAGATCGTCAATCACTTTGTGCTCCCCACCGGTTGGAGCAGCAAGGAAACCTCTGCTGAGATCGCACGCCGTCTCGAAGCAGACGGTATGCCCATCAACGAGGAGATGAAGGTCATTGCCACGGGCTACGGCCGCGTGGCAGTGGACTACGCCGCCAAGACCGTCACTGAGATCACCTGCCACGGCAAGGGCGGTTATGCCCTGCTTGGTCGTGACTGCTCCATCGTAGATATCGGCGGGCAGGATACCAAGGTCATCACCGTGGAAAACGGTATGCCCAGCAGCTTCCTGATGAACGATAAGTGTTCTGCCGGCACAGGTAAATTTCTGGAAATCATGGCAAACCGTCTCGGCGTGGGTCTCGGGGATCTGTTTGAAATGGCAAGCAGTGGCAAAGCGCTTGCCATCAGCTCCATGTGTACCGTCTTTGCCGAGAGCGAGGTCATCAGTCACATCGGCAACGGCGAGCACCGTGAGGATATCGCGGCAGGTGTGGTAGACTCCGTTGTCAACAAGGTGGCAGGTCTTTGCTCCCGTCACTCCATGAAGGGCGACGTGCTGCTGACAGGCGGTCTTTGTGAGTGCGAATATCTCATCAGCTGCCTCTCCAGGAAGCTCGGCACCAAGGTGTACTCTGACCCCATGGGGCGCTTTGCAGGCGCTCTCGGTGCCGCTCTGATCGCAAGAGGAAAGAAATAACATCCGTCCCACCCCTCAGGGGTGGGACTTTCCTCTTTTCGCCCCACTGTGCAGACTTTTAGCACTTCAAAATAGCTCTGCTCCATTACGCAAAAATGACCACGGGTTTCCCCGTGGTCATTTCGTTTTTACCTTAGTGAGCCTTGGCAGTGCTGCGAAGGGTCACGTCGTGATAACCGCCTTCCACGATACTGGTAGCGGAAACCAGAGTCAGCTTGGCATTCTTCTTCAGATCAGCCAGATTCAGCTCACCCACGTTGCACATGGTAGACTTGATCTTGTAGATGGTCTGCTCCACATTGTCATGCAGGCTGCCTGCGTAAACAACGTAGGAGTCAACGCCTTCCTCGAATGCAAGGCTGTTCTTGCCGCCGAGGTCATAACGCTGCCAGTTGCGGGCACGGTTGGAACCCTCGCCCCAGTACTCCTTCACATAGGTGCCGTTGACGAAGAGCTTCTCCGTGGGGCTCTCGTCGAAACGGGCAAAGTAACGACCGAGCATCACGAAGTCCGCACCCATAGCGAGAGCCAGAGTCATGTGATAGTCGTGGACGATACCACCGTCAGAGCAGACAGGGATATACACGCCGGTCTTTTCATAGTACTCATCACGAGCAGCAACCACGTCGATCAGTGCGGTAGCCTGACCGCGACCGATACCCTTGGTCTCACGGGTGATGCAGATAGAGCCGCCACCGATACCGACCTTGATGAAGTCAGCGCCTGCCTCAGCCAGGAACAGGAAGCCTTCGCGATCCACCACGTTGCCGGCGCCGACCTTCACGGTATCACCGTACTTCTCGCGGATGAAGTCGATGGTCTTCTTCTGCCACACGCTGTAACCCTCGGAGGAGTCAATGCAGAGGATGTCTGCGCCGGCTTCCACCAGTGCAGGAACGCGTTCAGCGTAGTCACGGCTGTTGATACCGGCACCCACAATGAAGCGCTTCTGGCTGTCCAGCAGCTCGTTGGGATTGCTCTTGTGCTGGCTATAGTCCTTGCGGAACACAAAGTTGCAGAGATGTCCATCCTTATCCACGATGGGCAATGCGTTCAGCTTGTGATCCCAGATGATGTCGTTGGCTTCCTTCAGAGAGGTGCCATCGGGAGCGGTCACAAGGCGCTCAATGGGAGTCATGAACTCCTTGACCTTCAGATCGGGAGCCATGCGGCTGACACGATAGTCACGGCTGGTCACAATGCCGAGCAGCACGCCGTTGCTGCTGCCGTCATCGGTCACAGCGATGGTGTTATGACCCTTGCTCTCAACGAGAGCCAGCACATCCTGCAGTGTATCCTCGGGGGTAACGTTGGAGTCACTCACCACGAAGCCTGCCTTGTGGCTCTTCACGCGGGCAACCATGGCAGCCTCGCTCTCAATGGACTGAGAGCCGTAGATAAAGGAAACGCCGCCTTCCTTTGCAAGCGCAATGGCAAGGGTGTCATTGGACACGGACTGCATCACTGCGGACACCATGGGGATGTTCATGGAAATCGCAGGTTCTTCACCCTTCTTGAACTTCACCAGAGGGGTCTTCAGAGACACATTTGCGGGAACGCACTCCTCAGAGGTATAGCCGGGGACAAGCAGATATTCACTGAAGGTATGGGACGGTTCGCTGTAATAAAAAGCCATGGGAATCTCCTCCTGTTCAGTCTCTCCGACACGATCTCGCTCCTGCCGGGCACAATAATTTGTATTGTAATGATTGTAGTCGAAACCCCTTGGAAAGTCAAGGCTGAGCGGGTATATTCAGATACGAAAAAACAGCTGTTTTCCCCTCGAAATTCCAACAATTCTACCATGCTCTGAACCTCTTTCCCGCTTCTATGATCATCTCTTCGGCAAAAGATGCAAGTGTTGATCACTATCCTTATTTTCTTTGAAAATACTCCCGCCTGCTCGATGACAGGCGGGAGTAAAATCACTCAATATGAAGATTTTTTCTGCGCAGACGGCGGTTTGTATCCTCACCCAACAGCGTGTGTACCACCGCAACCATAGGAATAAAGAAGATAATACCGATCACACCCATCAGCTTACCACCGATCAGCGCACCGACCAGTGTCCAAAGCGGCGGCAATCCCACCGAGCCGCCCACCACATGGGGATAAATGAACTGGTTTTCCACAAACTGCACCACAAGATATACCGCAACACAGAGCAGAACATGGGTCGGATCTGCCAGCAGCGTCAAAAACGTCCCCAGTGAGAATGATACAAACGCGCCGATGTACGGGATAATGGCACAGACAGAGGTCAGCACCGCGATCAACGCCGCATAGGGCAGTCCCATCACGCTGAATGCGAAGAAAATCAAACTGCCAAGGATCAGCGCCTCTACACACTGACCGGAAAGGAACTTCGCATAGGTGTCCCGAATCAGCCGCATCACACTGCAGAACTCATCCGCCGTCTCTTCTCGCAGATGCGCATAAAGAAGCTTCTTTCCCTGTCGTCCGAGGTCCTTCTTGCTGAGGAGAATATAGATGGCAATGATGAGCGAAAACGCAGCATTGGCAAGTCCACTCACCGTGGTCGCTGCAATGTCCGCAACAGAAGTCAACATTGACCCAGCACTGCTGCCAAGCTGGCTCAGGATCTTCTGCACATCAATTTCCGCCAGTTTTTCCGTGATCCACGTAGTATCAATGTCATGACTATTGAGGATCGCGATCCAGTCCGGCAGTTTTTCCAGTACCAGTTCATAGAGGCTTGTCAGCGAACGGATCAGTGCCGGCAGAACCAGGCCCAACACCAACGCTACCACCAAAACCAAAGACAGCAGTGTCAGCAGCAGGCTCATCACACGAAGCAGTTTTTCCCTCTTTGCTGCTTTCCTGCCGCTATACGCAGCAAGCCGCCGCTCAAATCCTCGCATGGGAACGTTCAGAATAAATGCCAGCAGACCACCGAGAAACACCGGAGAGATCAACTTCACGGCAGCACTCAGAAATCCCACAACTGCATCCAGATTGGTAAGGCCCGCAAACAGCGCCACAGCGAAGGCGATCAGCAGCATTTGACGTTTCATTCAGCACAACTCCCCATGGTAATCTTTTACGTCCAATTTTAAGCATTTTCAAGGGGATGTCAATAGAATCCTGTCAGAGTTTCCATATTGTTCACGCTTTCTTATCAATCAGCATAAAATGCAAAACGCGGAGAGTCGAATGACTCTCCGCGTCTATGTTGGCGTTACCTATCTTCCCGGGCCGTCTCCAGCCAAGTATTGTGGGCAGAAGTGAGCTTAACTTCCGTGTTCGAGATGGGAACGGGTGGACCCTCACTCTAATCAACACCAACTATTCTATTTATCTTAAACAGCTTTCGCTGTCTAATTCATGGTACACCTTCAGTCGAAGCGTCGTGAAAGCTGCCGGTGGCAGGTTTCACAGCTTCGAGTCCCTGCCAAGAGGTCGAGCCGTCAGGCGATGACCGATT
>JAFVXA010000050.1 GCA_017501355.1 Oscillospiraceae bacterium | reverse complement strand
TGGCGACAACATCGGTGCACTGCTGCGCGGTGTTGCTAAGTCCGAGATCGAGCGCGGCCAGGTCCTCTGCAAGCCCAACTCCATCCATCCCCTGACCAAGTTCGTGGGCCAGGTCTACGTCCTGTCCAAGGAAGAAGGCGGCCGTCACACTCCCTTCTTCAACAACTATCGTCCTCAGTTCTACTTCCGTACCACCGACGTTACCGGCGTCATCAGCCTGCCCGAGGGCACCGAGATGTGCATGCCCGGCGATAACATCGAGATGACCGTGGAGCTGATCACCCCCATCGCTATCGAGAAGGGTCTGCGTTTCGCTATCCGTGAAGGCGGCCGTACCGTTGGTTCCGGCGCAGTCATCGATTGCTAAGTCCCGTCTTGTCGACGTTATAAAAAGACAGAGCTTCGGCTCTGTCTTTTTTCTTTGAAAGCACAAGTCTTGCCCCTTGCAGGTGCAGACTGTTTCAGCCCCCCATTTTCTTTTTCTTTGTACTTGCCAAAGAAAAAGAAAATGCGCCGCTGGCGGTGGAAAAGAAAAAACCGCTTGAGGTGCTTAACGGCAGATTGCGGCAACATACCTGCTGTGGTGTTTGCCGGACTGCCGGTGCGCGCCGGTTTGATTTGCGTCTCTTTCCGCTGCCGCTACTGAGGTGGTCACCTAAGCTTTGCAGATATGCGATTCGCCTTGACAGACTTTGGAAAAAGCAGTATCGTGATGGCGAAGGAGGTGTTGCCCATGACAAAAGAAGAACTGCTGGAAAGAATCGCGCAGAGACCCGAAGGCGAGCGTTTGGATTTCAACCATCTTGAGATGAAACACACCGACTTTTCCGGCTGTGATCTCAGAAACTGTGACTTTTCCTGGGCGGATTTTGAAGGTTGCTGTTTCGATGGCGCCATTCTCGATGATTCCAGTTTTGAACATGGACTTATGCCCCACTGCAGCTTCCGCGGCGCATCCCTCAGAAATGTGTGTCTCTCTGCGGTGAATCTCCGCTGGTCGGACTTCACCGATGCCCATGCCGAGGGGGCGAATTTTTTCATGGCGGTGATGGAATACACCATCAATGACGGCATTGTGATCGACGATGCGACCCAGTGGTATCGGATGCACTGCCCGGAAACAGGGGCATTCGTTGCGTACAAGAAGTGCTTTGATATGCGTTTGGTGCAGCTCCTTGTGCCCGCGGATGCCCGCCGCGTCAGCCCTACTTCTCCGTGGGGACGCTGCGACAAGGCGAAGGTGCTGAGTATCTGGAGCTTTGACGGCAAGGAGCGCTTCACGGAAGCCACCAGTCTCCAGACCGATAACTTTGTCTATCCCTTGGGAGAATGGGTGGAGGAACCCCGCTTCAACCCTGACCGCTGGCTGGAATCTGCCCCCGGTATCCACTTCTGGATGACGAGACAGGAAGCCTTTGACTACTAAACGATACATCAAAGCTGCCGCGCGAATCCGCGCGGCAGCTTTTTTGCACTTATTGCGCGGCGGGGAAGAGCAACGAGGCTTGGAAACCGTTTTCGCCCGGTGCCATCACATCCCCTGCCACAATGATTCCCTCGCAGCAGTAGAGGTTGAGCTGCACCGTGTCGCTTCGGTCGGGATAGTTGTTGACTGCATAGGTGTAACGCACCACGGACAGTCCCGCATACTTGCGCAGATCAAAGCCCTGCGTTAGCTGCAGTGTGTTATAGGCATCGTATTCCGTGTCCTGAAATTCCTCGGGAAGCTGCAGGTGCAGGGTCTCTACCGGCTCTGCATCCACCTCCCAGCCGAGCTCTGCGAGATAGGCAAGGCGTTCGTCATTGCTTGCGGCGGAAGGGGGCGCGACTTCTTCGCTGCGATCACAGGCTCCTGCGAGCAGAATAAGTCCTGCGAGACAGATCCCCAGCAGCAGGACGCTGCCGACGGCTTTTGCGCGGGTAAAACGCTTGGTGATGATAAACATAGCTGCCTCCTGTTTTGATTTCCTGCATACGAAAGCACAGTGTAATATCTGTGTTTTGCGGCGCACCTCTTTTTTCGGTATCTGATGTACGCAAGAAAGGTTATTCCCAGTGGGCAGTCTTTATGATAAAATCTAAGAAAACAAGACAAACGGGAGGACGGGCAATGGCAGAAAAGCAACGCATCGACAAGCTGGTGGCATCCAGCGGGAAATATACCCGCAGCGAAGTAAAGAAGCTGATCCGCGCGGGACTGGTGCTGGTGGACGGCATCGCTGTGCGCAGCGGCGACGAAAAGGCAGATCCCGAAACGGTGGAGATCCGTGTCAAGGGAGAGGTGCTGACCTGGCGGCGCTTTACCTGGCTTATGATGAATAAGCCGGCGGGGCTTCTTTCCGCCACAGAGGACGGGCGGCAGAAAACCGTGCTGGATCTGTTGCCGCAGGAGCTGCAGCGGCAGGAGCTGTTCCCTGTGGGGCGGCTGGATAAGGACACCGAGGGCTTGCTGCTGCTGACCAACGACGGTGCCACAGCCCATGAACTGCTCTCGCCGAAAAAGCACGTGGATAAGGTCTACTACACCCGCACAGCAGGTTGGCTGACGGAAGCGGACTGCCAACGGTTCCGCGAGGGCATCCATCTGGATGACGGCTTGGATTGTTTGCCCGCAGAGCTGGAGATCATCACCGCGGGGGAAGAAAGCGAAGCCTACGTGACACTCAGAGAGGGAAAATTCCATCAGGTCAAGCGGATGCTTGCCTACTGCGGCAAGCCTGTTTTGTACCTCAAGCGGGTCAGTATGGGCAATTTGACGTTAGATCCCGCACTGGAAAAGGGCTGTTATCGTTTTTTGACCGAAGATGAAGTGAATCTTTTATGCAGAAAATAGAAAATCTCCGGCGCAGGGAAAAAGATTGCCAAAAAATATCCATCCTTTTTGTGTAAAAGATAAAAAATCCCTTGATTTTTTTCAAATTCCCAGTTATACTTGGAACATAAAAATGCACAAAGCAAGTGTGAGATAAGAGGAAACCGTAAGAGAACGGAATGGACGGGGAGGATACATCAATGTCTGGCAGGATTTTTCAGAATGTAGTGCTGCAGCTGAAGGAAAATACAGATCGTGTCATCGGTGTGGTGGATAGTGAAGGTACTGTTGTCGCGTGCAGCGATCTGACATTGATCGGTCAGCGCTGGGAGCGTCAGGTGCAGGGGCTGACCCTTGGCGAAGGCGGCGTGGCGACCCATGAGGGTCGTTCCTTCAAGGCACTGGGCGGCTGGAACAGCCCCAGTGATTATCTTGCGTTCGTGGTCGGCGATGATGAGATCAGCCGCACGGTCTGCGCCATGTCCACTGCTTCTCTGAACGTGGCGAAGGTGTATTACGAGGAAAAGCATGACCGCGGTACCTTCATTAAGAATATCGTGACCGACAACATCATGCTGGGTGATATCTATACCCGCGCCAAGGAGCTGGGCGTGACAGCAGAGACCCCCCGTGGCGTGTTTGTGGTGCGTCCGCTGAAAAAGACCGACGATTCTCAGCTCGAAACCGTGCAGGCACTGTTCCCCGACCGCCAGAATGACTTTGTCATCAGCATTGGCGAGGGCGATGTGGTGCTGATCCGCCAGATGCCCGAAAATTCCGGTCTGAAGGAGCTCAACCGCGTGGCAGCCCAGTTGGAGTCTGCACTCTCCAATGGGGAGGAAGGCGCTGTGGTGATCGGTGTGGGTACGGTGGCAGAGCATCTGCGTGAGCTTGCCAAGTCCTACAAGGAAGCCCAGATCGCCATCGAGGTCGGCAAGGTGTTCGACACGGAAAAGTACATCATCAACTATGAAAATCTGGGTATCGGTCGTCTGATCTATCAGCTGCCCACCACCCTTTGCGAAATGTTCCTGCAGGAAGTGTTCAAGAAGAATCCCATCGACGCACTGGATCAGGAGACACTGTTCACCATCCACAAGTTCTTTGAGAACAATCTGAACGTTTCCGAAACTGCCCGCAAGCTCTTCGTCCACCGCAACACTCTGGTCTACCGTCTGGAAAAGATCAAGAAGCTGACCGGGCTTGACCTGCGCGAGTTCGACGATGCCATCACCTTCAAGGTGGCACTGATGGTCAAGAAGTATCTGATCTCCCGCGGGATCGAAGCATAAGCCAAGTACGAAAGATGAGTCCCTGCAGTGTAGGCTGCAGGGACTTTTTTGCCGATTTCCAGTGGAAACCTCTTGCGTGAAATTCTTAAGGTCTATATAATATAATGTTGTGATTTATGTCGACCTATGAAGTCGTGTTCAGATAGAGATCCCCATAGAGCAGGGGAGGAAAGGATAGACCCGATGATCCAACTGACCAATGTAAAAAAGACCTACGAAAACGGCACAGACGCGGTCTGCGGCATCAACCTGCAGATTGATGACGGCGAGTTCGTTTTTGTGGTGGGCCCTTCCGGCAGCGGAAAGTCCACTCTGATCAAGATGCTGACGGCGGAGGTGCGTCCCACTTCCGGTCGTGTGCAGATCAATGGCTTCAACACCAACCGCCTCAGCCGTAAGCAGGTGCCCCTGCTGCGCCGCACCATCGGCGTGATCTTTCAGGATTTCCGCCTGATTCAGAAAAAGACGGTGTATGAAAATCTGGAGTTTGTCATGCGTGCTGTGGGTGCCCCCAACGCGGAGATCCGCAAGCGCATTCCCTATGTGCTGGATCTGGTGGGACTGAAGGGCAAGGAGGAGCGCTACCCCGACGAGCTTTCCGGCGGTGAGCAGCAGCGTGTTGCCATTGCCCGCGCCCTTGTGAACAACCCCGTGATGATCATTGCGGACGAGCCCACGGGTAACCTTGACCCTGCCCGCAGCTACGAGATTATGTCGCTGCTCGAGCAGATCAACAGCCTTGGCACCACCATGGTGGTGGTGACCCATGAGAAAACGCTGGTGGACAAGTTCAACAAGCGTGTCATTTCCATCAATCAGGGACTGATCTCCAGCGACCGTTACGGTCAGTACAATGGCAAGAAGCCCCTCGGTAAGAATGACTTTACCAATGCCGAGATCGCGGCTTCTCTGACCCAGTCCGCAATCGAAAGGACGGTGAAGTGATGCGTCACAATTTCGCTTATTTTGCCAAAGAAGGCATTACCAATATGTTTACCCATGGCTTCATGTCCTTTGCTGCCATCGGTATCACCATTGCGTGCCTCATCATCATGGGAACCTTCTCCCTTGTGGCGCTGAATGCCCAGAATCTGTTGGACGAGCTGGAAAGTCAGAATGAGATCCTTGCTTATGTGGATGATGCGCTGACAAGAGAGGAAGCCCTTGGCATCGAGAAGGAACTGGAAAAGATCCCCAACGTGTCCGATGCTACCTTCGTCTCCCGCGAGACTGCCATGAAGGAGTTTCAGGAAAAATATGCGGATGATCCTCTCTTTGCGGATTTGGAGGAGGATACCCTTCGCCACCGCTATGTGATCCGTACCATCGACATTGAGCAGACCCGCGCTACCAAGGAAGCGGTGGAGGACACCGCAGGCATTGCCAAGGTCAACGCCTATGAAGCGGTGGCAGACGGCTTTGTGGCGATCAGAAATATCGCGGGCATCGTCTGTATTGCCCTGATCACCATTTTGTTCCTTGTCTCCATGTTCATCATTTCCAACACCATCAAGCTCACCACCTTTGACCGCCGCGATGAGATCGCCATTATGAAGATGGTAGGCGCGACGGATGCATTCATCCGCTGGCCCTTTGTGTATGAGGGGCTGATGTTCGGTCTTGTGAGTGCGGTGATCGGCTTCGGCTTGCAGTGGGGTCTGTATGAAGCGGTCTCTGTCGGTATCGACAACAGCGACACCATTCAGCTGCTCCATCTGATCGAGTTCAGCGAGATCTGCGTGCCTGTAGCGGTGATCTTCCTTGCGGCAGGCACCTTCATCGGTGTGTACGGCAGCCTTGCTGCCATCCGCAAGTTCCTGCAGGTGTAAGGAGGAAAAAGCATGAAAACGAGAGTTTTTGCTCTTCTGATGGCATTTTGTATGATGCTCGTGATCTTTGGCGAGTGTGCAGTGCCCACCATGGCAAGTACCCAGGCGGAGATCGACAAGCTGAAGGAGCAGGCACTGGAGATCACCAAGAACAAGAAGGATCTGCAGAAGGAGATCGACCGACTGAAGGCAGAGGCAAAGGATGCCAATACCCAGAAGGAACTGCTGGACAAGCAGAATGATATGATCCGCGAAGAGCTGAAAAATGCCGAGGAGCAGATCGAAAAGTACGAAAAGCTCATCGAGCAGACCAAGGAAGAACTGGCGCTGGCAGAAAAGGAAGAGGAGGAGCAGCATGAGCTGTTCTGCAGCCGCGTCCGCGCCATGGAGGAGAACGGCACGGTGTCCTACTGGGCGGTGCTGTTCAACGCCAGTGATTTCACCGACCTGCTGAGCACGCTGGACGATGTGGGCGAGATCATGGAGAATGATCAGCGCATCTTTGACGAGATGCGCGAGATCCGCAAGTCTATCGAGGAAAAGAAGGCAACGCTGGAGCAGTGCCTTGTGGAGGCGGAGGAGCAGCGAAAGCTCCTCGAAGAAAAGCGCAAGGAGCTGCAGGCAAAGCTGGATGAGTCCACGGCTTTGATCCAGAAGATCTCTGCCAACAAGGAGCAGTATCTGAAGCTGCTGAGGGCAGAGGAGGCGGAGGCAAAGAGCATTGATGCCCAGATCCGCAAGCTGCAGGCACAGCTGGCAGCGAATGGCAACTCTGCCCCTGCCACCAAGGGTGGCTACATCTGGCCCGTGACCACCAGCAAGAAGATCAGTTCCCCCTTTGGCAGCCGCATCAATCCTGTCACTGGTCGCTCTGAGACCCACAAGGGTGTGGATATTGCAGGCGTGTTCTATTCCAGCAATGTCATTGCTGCCAAGGCTGGTACTGTGATCATCTCTCAGTACGGCAGCTCCTATGGCAACTATGTGGTGGTGAGCCACGGTACGGGCAACACCACCCTGTATGCGCACCTCAGCAAACGCAGTGTGAAGGTGGGCGACACCGTGGCGCAGGGCGCTGTGCTGGGTGTTACCGGCAGCACCGGAAACTCCACCGGTCCCCATCTCCACTTTGAGATCACCGAAGGCGGCAGCCGTGTTGACCCGCTGAAGTATCTCACGGGTTATATCAAGGGTTGGTCGTAACGGTTTTCTTCCCGCCGAATAGGATCACCTCTCATGCCATACCATGGTGTGAGAGGTGATTTTTTGTTGGGACTGGTGAGAGAGGGATCAGCCTTTTCTGTGGAAGAACAAAATGGCTTTTGGGTGCTGAGCCTGCCGCAGGGGAGTTTTCGGCGGCGGATCGCGCTGGAGCGGGGGACGCGGGAGCTGCAAAGGCGGCAGGTGCGCCGCTGTGTGTTCCCGGAACACTTTCCGCAGCAGACATGGTTTGCACGGCGGGGGATCGAGGGAGTGGACGTGCTGCCCCTGCTGCGGAAGAAGGCAGGGGAGTGGGTATTCGCCGAGCGGCAGGCGAGAGGACTTGCGGGCAGCGTTGCGGTATTTGCCGAGCAGCTGAATGGGGATGTGGAAGGGGCGCTGCATCTGCTGCTGAAACGAATCGGAAGCGTATCGCTCCCGCCCCTTCGCGGCGCGGAGGAGCTGCAGCGGGAGCTTCTGCGGGAGAGCGGGGCGGTGCTGCGGCTGCTGCCGCCCCGCCTGTTTGCGGCGCAGACCCTGCTGGACTTTTCTCGTTGTGCGGCGGCAGGCGAGGCGCTGACCCTGCGGATGGGGGAGAGTGAGCTACCCTGTTTTACGCTGCCTGCGGAGGTGGCGGCGGAATTTCCAGCGCATACCAATCGTGCGCAGTTGGCGGCAGCACTGTGGGAGCTGGGGAGACTCGAAACGAAGGTGATTGGTCTGAAAAGCGGAATGTGAGTTTTTTCGGACAATTTTGAGGAATTTTTGTATCGGATTCCGAAAAAACTTTTCTTGACAGCGGGGGTTTTCCTCTCTATAATGCAATCTGATACATTATTAAATAAAGAATCCGTGGCGTGGAGCGGGGCTTCCGCTGCGATGCAAGCATAAGAAAGGATGATTGACCATGAAGAAGGAATTCAAGATGAGCCAGGAGCGCTTCAATGAGCTCAAGGCTGAACTGGAATACAACAAGACCACCCGTGCCGATGAGGTGTCCGAGCAGATCAAGGTTGCCCGCGGTTTCGGCGATCTGAGCGAGAACAGCGAGTACGATGAGGCAAAGAACGAGCAGGGTAAGCTCTACTCCCGCATCGCTGAGCTGGAGGAGATCCTCGAGCACGCTGTCATCGTGGAGGAGAGCGCGGACCACGACACCGTGTCCATCGGCTGCCATGTGACCGTGACCAACCTCAATAACGGCAAGACCATGCCTGCCATGAAGATCGTGGGTTCTCAGGAAGCAAATGCCATGCGCGGCGCTATGAGCGAGGATTCCCCCTTCGGCAAGGCTGTCATGGGCAAGCGCGTGGGCGATGAAGTGAAGGTGGACGCACCCAACGGTGTGATCCCTTACCGTATCGAGAAGATCGAACGCTAACGGAGGAGAAAGACCATGTCTGAAGTGATGGAAAATTCCAATCAGGAAGTGCAGCAGGATCTCAGTGAAATTCTGAAGGTGCGCCGCGAAAAGCTGGCAAATCTGCAGCAGGAGGGTCATGATCCCTTCCATGAGACCAAGTTCGTAGTATCTCACCATGCGCAGGAGATCAAGGACAATTTCGATGCCCTCGAAGGCAGCGAAGTCACCGTGGCAGGTCGTCTGATGAGCAAGCGCGGCATGGGCAAGGTCTCCTTCTGCGATATGCAGGACCGCAGCGGTCGTGTGCAGCTCTATGCCCGCAAGGACGAGATGGATGAAGAGGTCTACAACCGCTTTAAGAAGTATGATATCGGCGACATCGTGGGTGTTGTGGGCGAAGTGTTCCGTACCCAGCGCGGCGAAATGAGCGTCCGCTGCAAGGATGTGAAGCTCCTCAGCAAGTCTCTGCTGCCCCTGCCCGAGAAGTTCCACGGTCTCACCGACAAGGAGCTTCGTTACCGTCAGCGCTATGTGGATCTGATTATGAATCCCGAGTCTCGCCGCAACTTCGAGATCCGCAGCAAGTTTGTGAAGTATCTCCGTAACTTCCTCGATAACCGCGGTTACATGGAAGTGGAGACCCCCGTGCTGAATACCCTCTGTGGCGGCGCGGCTGCCCGTCCTTTCGTGACTCATCACAACACTCTCGATATCGATATGTACATGCGTATTGCCACTGAGCTGCACCTCAAGCGTCTGATCGTGGGCGGCTTTGAGCGCGTGTATGAAGTGGGTCGTATCTTCCGCAACGAGGGTATGGACACCAAGCATAACCCCGAGTTTACCACCGTGGAGCTGTATCAGGCTTACGCGGATTTCAACGACATGATGGACCTGTTCGAGGATCTGCTCTCCGGTGCTGCCATGGAGATCCTCGGCACCTACGATGTGGAGTGGCAGGGTGAAAAGGTTTCCCTCGCACCCGGCTTCCGCCGCATGACTATGGCAGAGGCTGTCAAGGAGTACCTTGGCGTTGACTTCATGGCAATCAATGACGATGCTGAGGCAGTGGCTGCTGCCAAGAGTGTCGGCGTTGACATGGACGGCGTGGAGCCCACTTGGGGACACGCCCTTTTCGAGTGCTACGACCAGAAGGTGGAGCAGCACATGGTGCAGCCTACCTTTATCACCATGCATCCTGTGGATGTGTCTCCCCTTGCAAAGCGCTCTCCCAGCGATCCTCGCCTTACCGAGCGCTTTGAGCTCTTCATCTGCCGCAGTGAAATGGGCAACGCCTTCAGTGAGCTGAACGACCCCATCGATCAGAAGCAGCGTTTCCAGAAGCAGGTTGAGCTCCGCGCGAAGGGCAACGACGAGACTGAAATGATGGACGAGGATTTCATCAACGCGCTGGAGTACGGTATGCCACCCACGGGCGGCCTCGGTATCGGCATCGACCGCTGCTGCATGCTGCTGACCGGTTCCGATTCCATCCGTGATGTGATTCTGTTCCCTACAATGAAGCCTATTGACTAAGAATTGATTCGCGCCGCGCTTTTCCGCTTTTCCGCGGGAGAGGGCGGCGCGTTCCCGAAAGCAGGAGAAGTCCTGCCGACTACGAAAGGAGAGCCGCTATGGAAGCCATCAGCAGCAAGCAGAACCCCCTTTGTACCCACATGAGGCGGCTTGCTTCCACAAGAAGCTATCGGGAGGAAAAGCGAGAGTTTTTCTGCGACAGTCCCAAACTCTTGGAAGAAGCGCTGCGCTGGGGCGCGGAGATCGTCGCTGTGCTGTACACGGCAGAGGTGACGCTGCCCGCCCTGCCAGAGAGTGTCCGCGCGGCAGAGGTGACAGAAGCAGTCATGAAGTCCGTCAGCCCCATGGAAGCGCCTCAGGGCGTGGTATTCTCCTGCCGTATGCGGGACAACACAGCACCGACAGCACTCGCAGGCTCTCGTTATCTGGTGCTGGACGGGGTGCAGGACCCCGGCAATGTGGGCACCATGCTCCGCACGGCAGATGCCTTTGACTGCGAGGGTCTGTTTTTGCTCCCCGGCTGCGCGGATGTCTACAATCCCAAGACCGTGCGTGCCGCCATGGGCGTGCTGTTTCGCCGCAATATTTGGCGCTGCGATCTGGAAACGCTGAGCGGACTGCTCCGCACGGCAGAGATTCCTCTCTACGGCGCGGCGCTGAGAGACGATACCGTAGACGTGCGGGATATTGACTTGAAAAAAGCGGCAGTCGCCGTGGGCAGCGAGGGACGTGGGCTCAGCGGCGCCGTGCTCGATCGCTGCGACAGAACGGTGAAAATTCCCATGTCCGAGCGCTGCGAGTCGCTGAATGCGGCGGCTGCGGCAGCGGTGCTGCTGTGGGAGATGTTCCGCTGAACAAAACGGGAAAGGGGGAAAGCCCATGTCAAGCTTGAAATACTGGGTCTGGCTCAGTGCATTGGATGGACTGACCAATCTGAACCGTCTGCGCCTGCTGGCGCAGTTTGGCACACCGGAGAGTGTGTTTTACGCATCCTCCGAGGAGATCTCCCGTGTGGAGGGGCTTTCCCGCGCTCAGGCAGCCCTTCTGGAAAACAAAAGCATGAACGAAACGGAGCGCATCCTCGGCGAATGTGAGCGTCTGGGGCTGCGGATCCTGACACTGCAGGACGCGGAATATCCCGCACGCCTGCGCAATATTTTTGATCCGCCCGTGCTGCTCTACTGCAAGGGCAGACTCCCGGCGGTAGACGAGGAAGTATGCATCGCCATGGTGGGCACCCGCAGTGCGACACCCTATGGCATCCGCTCGGCGGAGGAGCTGGGCTACGGGCTTGCAAAGCAGGGCGCGGTGGTGGTCTCCGGCATAGCGGAGGGCATCGACGCGGCAGCGATCCGCGGTGCGCTGAGAGCAGGGGGGAAGGTGATCTCCGTTCTCGGCTGCGGCATTGATGTGATCTATCCTGCGGAAAACGCCTATCTTTACAAGGATGTGGGCGTAACAGGCGCATTACTGAGCGAGTATGCGCCGGGGACAGAACCCCACAAAAGCCATTTCCCCATCCGTAACCGCATCATTGCGGGTCTTGCCCTTGGAACTGTCGTGGTGGAAGCACCTCTGCGCCGCAGCGGTGCACTGAATACCGCCCACACGGCTTTGGAGCAGGGACGGGATGTGTTCGCCGTTCCCGGCGGCATTGACGCGGAGATGAGCCGCGGCTGCAACCGGCTGATCCGTGAGGGTGCCGCCCTTGTGACGGAGGCATGGGACGTGCTGCGGGAATATCAGGCGGTCTACCCGCAAAAAGTAACGGCAAAGCACTTTGAAACGCCGAAGGTGCTGGGCTATGAGGCACGGCAGCGGCGCACAGAGCAGGAGCAGCAAAGGCGCGAGGAGCAGAAGAAGAGCCTGCGCACCATTGACCCTGCGAAGGAATCTCTCAGCGACGATCAGGCGGCGGTGCTGCGGGTGCTCTCTACCGAGGAAGCCATGCAGGCAGACGAGGTGATCGAACGGGCGGAGCTCACCGCGAGACGTGTACTGTCCGCACTGACGGTACTCGTGATGGACGGCTTTGCGGAGGAGGAAAGCGGCAAGCGTTTCCGCCGCACCGTGGAGCTGGCAGACTAAGAAAACAGCGCAGCATCGGGCTGCGATACCAATACAGGAGTGTAAACAAACTCTGGAGGAACTTATGGCAAACAAGTATCTTGTGATCGTGGAGTCTCCTGCCAAGGCAAAGACCATCGGCAAGTATCTCGGCAAAGAGTACGAGGTCAGAGCCTGCATGGGTCATCTGCGCGATCTGCCCAAAAGTGTTCTGGGTGTGGACATCGAGAACGATTTTGAACCCAATTACAAGCCCATCCGCGGCAAAGAGGATCTCATCGGCGAGCTGAAGAAACTGTCCGCCGGGGCAGACCTCGTTTATCTCGCAACCGACCCTGACCGCGAGGGTGAAGCCATCAGCTGGCATCTGAAGGAGCTGCTGAATCTCAGCGATGAGAAGGCAAAGCGTGTGACCTTCAACGAGATTACGAAAAAAGTGGTGCAGGAGAGCATTCAGGAGCCCCGCGAGATCGATCAGAAGCTGGTGGATGCCCAGCAGGCGCGCCGTGTGCTGGATCGCATTGTGGGCTACCAGATTTCTCCCGTCATGTGGAAGAAGATCAAGCCCAAGCTCTCTGCCGGTCGCGTGCAGTCCGTTGCCACCCGCATGGTGAACGAGCGTGAGAAGGAGATTGAGGGCTTTACCGCGGAGGAATACTGGACCCTCGATGCGGAGCTGCTGCAGGACGGCAAGACCCCCTTCACTGCCCATTATCATGGCGTGAACGGCAAGAAACAGGAGCTTTGCAGTGAGGCTGAGGTCGCCGCGGTGACCGAAGAGATCAGGAACGAGGTGTTCTGCGTCAAGAGCGTCAAGCGCAGCGACAAGCAGCGCAGCCCCTCTCCCCCCTTCACCACCTCCTCCATGCAGCAGGAGGCGAGCCGCAAGCTCAACATGACCCCCCGCCGCACCATGGCGATCGCCCAGCAGCTGTATGAAGGCGTGGACATTGCAGGCGAGGGCACGGTGGGTTTGATCACCTATATGCGTACCGACAGCCTGCGTATTTCCGAAGAGGCCATTGCAGCAGCAAAGAGCTTTATCCTCGGACGCTACGGCGCGGACTATTATCCTGCCCAGCCCCGCCGCTACAAGGCGAAGGGCAACAACGCACAGGATGCTCACGAAGCCATCCGTCCCAGCAATGTGGAACTGACCCCCGAGCAGATCAAGTCCGATCTGACGCCCGAGCAGTACCGCCTGTACCGTCTGGTGTGGAGCCGCTTTGTCGCTTCCCAGATGGAGAATGCGGTCTATGACAGCGTCAATGTGGAGGTGACCGCGGCAGGTCACGACTTCCGTGCCAGCGCCTCTCACCTGAAGTTCTCCGGCTACACCGCCGTTTACGAGGAAGGTCGTGACGAGGACAGCAAGGAGGAGAAGGAAAGCGCCCTGCCCTCCCTCGCCGAGGGCGAGGTGGTGGAGCTCAAGGGCTTCCATCAGGAGCAGCACTTCACCCAGCCCCCCAGCCGCTATACTGACGCGACCCTCATCCGTGCCATGGAGGAGCAGGGCATTGGTCGTCCCTCCACCTACGCGCCCACGGTCTCTACCATCCTTGACCGCAGCTATGTGAAGAAGAGCGGCAAGTATCTCCACATCACCAACCTCGGTCGCGCCGTGACGGAGTGGATGGAGAAGTACTTCGCCGACATTGAGGATCTGAAGTTTACCGCCAATATGGAGCAGCGTCTCGACGCAGTCGAAGATGGCAGCGTTCACTGGCGCGATATTCTCCGCGACTTCTACGGGGACTTTGAGGACAATATCAAAAACGCAGCGGAGGGTGACCGTCAGGCGGTGCCCCCTGAGTACAGCGATGAGCTCTGTCCCGTCTGCGGCAAGCAGCTGGTGGAGCGTGACGGTCGTTTCGGTCGTTTCCTTGGCTGCAGCGGCTATCCCGAGTGCACCTTCACCATGCCTCTGGTGGAAGTCATGCCCGGCAGCTGCCCCAAGTGCGGTGGTCGTATGCAGAAGCGCACTGGTACCAGCCGCGCTACCGGCAAGCAGTTCACCTATTACAGCTGCGAGTTTACCAAGCTGAACGATCCTGAGGCATCCTGCGATTTTATGAGCTGGGACGTGCCTGTGAAGGACGATTGCCCCAGCTGCGGCAAGACCATGTTCAAGCGCTCCGGTCGCGGCTTCAAGCGCCCCTACTGCGTGAACGAAGCCTGCGAGCGCTTCCTGCCCGAGGATAAGCGCGGCTATCCCAAGAAAAAATCGGAGGACGGGGAAGAAAAGGGCGCGGCAAAGGCGGCAGAGAAGAAGTCTACCCGCAAGACCGCAGAGAAAAAGACTGCGGGGAAGAAAACCACCGGGAAACCCGCGGAGAAGAAGTCCACCGCCAAGAAAGCGGCAGCAAAGACCACCGCGAAGAAGCCTGCTGCGAAAAAGACCAAAAAGGCAGCGGAATAACACAATTTGGTAGATATTAGGGATAAAATATGAGAGTGACAGTAATTGGCGCAGGGCTTGCAGGCTCGGAATGCGCCTGGCAGTTGGCAGAGCGCGGCATTGAGGTAACGCTGATCGAGATGAAGCCTCTGCGCCGCACCCCTGCCCACCATACAGATGATTTCGCGGAGCTTTGCTGTTCCAATTCCCTGCGCAGTGACCAGCTGGAAAACGCAGTGGGTCTGCTGAAGGAGGAGATGCGGAGAGTGAACTCCCTCATCCTCGCCTGTGCGGATGCTACGCGCGTGGAAGCGGGCGGTGCTCTCGCGGTGGATCGCCACGGCTTTGCAAAGCTCGTGACGGAGAAGGTGAAGCAGCATCCCCTCATTACCGTGAAGGAGGAGGAAGTCACCACCATCCCTGAGGGATATGTGGTGGTGGCAAGCGGTCCGCTGACCTCCGATGCCCTCGCAGAGGAGCTGCTGCGTCTCTTTGGTGACGCGGCGGATCTGCATTTCTATGACGCGGCGGCACCCCTTGTGAGCCGTGAAAGCATCGACATGGAGCTTGCGTGGTTTGCCTCCCGCTATGACAAAGGTACCGCAGACTACATCAACTGCGGCATGAGCGAGGAAGAATATGACGCCTTCTGGCAGGCGCTGACCACCGCCGAGGAAGCGGAGGTCCACGGCTTTGAGGACAAGAAGGTTTTCGAGGGCTGTATGCCTGTGGAGGTCATGGCGCGACGCGGCAAGGATACCCTTTGCTACGGTCCGCTGAAGCCGAGAGGTCTGAAGGACCCCAAGACGGGGAAGGAGCCCTTTGCCGTGGTGCAGCTGCGGCAGGACAATGCCGAGGGCACGGTCTACAATCTGGTGGGCTTCCAGACCCACCTGAAGTTCCCCGAGCAGAAGCGGGTGTTCTCCATGATCCCCGCGCTCCACAATGCGGAGTTTCTCCGTTACGGTGTGATGCACCGCAATACCTTCCTCAATTCCCCCCAGCTCCTCGATCGCTACTATCGTCTGAAAAAGGACGAGCGCATCTGCTTTGCTGGGCAGATGACGGGCGTGGAGGGCTATGTGGAGTCCGCAGCCAGCGGTTTTCTTGCAGGTGTGGAGTTGGCGCGCCGCCTGCGCGGTATGGAGCCGCTGGATCTGCCGAGAGAAACGGCGCTGGGCGCTCTGGCACTGTATGTTGCCGAGGGCGGCTGCACCGCTTTCCAGCCCATGAACATCAATTTTGGCATCATGCCTCCCCTTGGCTATCGAGTCAAGGGCAAGAGAAATAAAAATGCCGTTCTGTCCCAGCGTTCGCTGGAGCTGCTGGAGCAGATCAGAGAGGAGATCCTGAAATAATGAAGATCATTGTTGACGCAATGGGTGGCGATCACGCACCGCAGGAGATCGTGCGCGGTGCGCTGCAGGCAAACAAGGCTTACGGCTATGAGATCGTACTGGTAGGCAGGGAGGAAGAGATCCTCGCTGCCGCAGGCGGCAATTTGCCCGCAGGCGTGAGCGTGCGCAATGCCCGGGAAGTGGTGGAGATCTGCGACGATCCCGCGACAGCCTTCAAAAAGAAAAAGGATTCCTCCCTCACTGTGGGTCTTACCATGCTCCGTGACGGCGAAGGCGATGCCTTCGTGTCTGCAGGCAGCACGGGTGCCCTCCTTTCGGGTGCGACCCTTGTCACCAAACGCATCCGCGGCGTGCGCCGTGCCTGCATGGCACCTGTGATCCCCACCGCGGTGGGCAGTGCGGTGCTTTGCGACTGCGGCGCGAATGCGGAGTGCAGTGTGGAGTATCTGACCCAGTTCGCCCTTCTTGGCAGCTTTTATGCCAGGAGTGCCCTCGGACTGGAAAAGCCCCGGGTGGGTCTACTGAACATCGGCGCAGAGCCCTCCAAGGGTGACACCCTCCGACAGGAGACGTGGAAAGCCCTGCAGGAGATGCATGAAAAGGGTATGCTCTGCTTTGTGGGCAACGTGGAACCGAAAGCGGCCATGTTCGGCGGTGCAGATGTCATCGTGGCAGACGGCTTTGCGGGCAATGTGATGCTCAAGACCATGGAGGCGGTGGGCAGCTTTGTGGGCAAGGAGCTGAAGGTCATGTTCAAGGAAAATCCCATGACCATGCTCTCTGCGCTTCTGGTGAAGGGCGGTCTTTCCCGCTTCAAGGCAAAGATGGACCCCAACAAGGTGGGCGGTACTGCTATTCTCGGTATTTCCAAGCCTGTCATTAAGGCGCACGGCTCCTCCAACGCGGAGGCGATCTGCAACGCGATCCGTCAGGCTGCGGACACTGCCGCTGCGGATATTGCGGGAGAGATGACGAAAAATATTCAGCTCCTGCAGGCGGAAAACGCAGAATAAGTATTGACAGTAAATTTTGGATGTCGTATGATTTGAAAAGCAATTGCAGTGTTTGAAAGGAGTTTATAAACATGGAAGAAATTCTGAAGACCCTGCGTGACATGATCGCAGAGCAGTTCGCTGTCGATCCTGCCAGCGTGACCATGGAAACCAGCTACGAGGACGATCTGAGTGCAGATTCCGTTGACCTCGTGGAGCTGATGATGGCACTGGAAGAGTCCTTTGAAGTGGAAGAAATTCCCGAAGAAGAGCTTGCCGGCATGAAGACTGTGGGCGACACTGTCCGTTATATCAACAGCAAGATGAAGTAAGTCTGAAGGAACGCCCGGCAAAATGCGGGCGTTTCCTTTGTTTTTCACCAAAGCAGATCATGCAGGGAGGGGATATGACCATGGAAGGGCTGCAGAAGAAACTGGGATATGCGTTTTATGACTGTACGCTGCTGGAAACGGCAATGAACCACAGTTCCTATGCCAACGAGCACCGGAACGAAGGGATCGAGAGCAACGAGCGTCTGGAGTTTCTGGGCGACAGCGTGCTTGGCTTTGTGACTGCGGAGTATCTCTATGCCCGTCATCCCGGTATGCCGGAGGGCGATCTGACCCGCATCCGTGCGGCACTGGTGTGCGAGAAGAGCCTGCATGAAGCGGCGGTGAGACTGGGTCTGGGAGACCATCTGCGCCTTGGCAAGGGCGAGGAACTGGGCGGCGGACGGCAGCGTCCCTCCATCCTTGCGGATGCAACGGAGGCGGTGTTTGCGGCGGTCTATCTTGACGGCGGCATGGCGGCGGCTTCCCAGATGATCCATCGCGTTCTGCTGGACTGGCAGAAGGAAGAAGTGGTGGAAGAAAAGCGCAGGGACTATAAGACTGCCCTGCAGGAGCTGGTACAGCGCCGAGCCACCGGCGAGCTGCATTATCGCATGGTGCGGGAGTATGGTCCCGACCACAACAAAACCTTTGTGGCAGAGGCGCTGGTCAACGGCAAAGCCGTGAGCACCGGCGAAGGCCGCAGCAAGAAAGAGGCGGAACAGATGGCGGCAAAGGTCGCGTTGGAAACGCTGGAGAAAGCATGAACGGGCAGGTGGGATGCAGAGGCGTCCCGCCTGTTTTTGTTTGCGGTGCATTTGACGGGAACGGGCAGAATATGGTATAATACCATGATCATTTGTTGGCGGTGCGTATGCCGCCGTGGAGAAAGGAAAAACCTATGACTGTTTTTGAATCCTTCCTGCTGGGTCTTGTGCAGGGTGTGGCAGAATTTCTGCCGATTTCCAGCTCCGGTCATCTGGCGATTGCCCAGAATCTGCTGCATCTGGAAGTGAATGACGGCATCCTTTTTGACGTGCTGCTGCACCTCGGCACACTGGTGGCAGTAGTCATCGCCTACTGGCAGGATGTGGTGGAGATGGTGCGGGAGTTTTTCGGCGGTGTGCGTGACCTCGCGCAGCATAAAACGCCCAAGACCCTGCCCCCCGCAAGACGACTGATCCTGCTGATCATCGTGGCGACCTTGCCTCTGTTCGCTGTCCTGCCCATCAAGGACAAGGTGGAGACGCTTTATAACAATATGTGGTTTATCGGCAGCGCCCTGCTGGTGACGGGCTGCCTGCTGCGTCTCAGTGACCGCAACTGCCACGGTAAGAAGAATGAAAAGACCGCTGCCTATCTGGATGTGCTGGCAGTGGGCGCTGCGCAGGCGATCGCCACCGTGCCCGGCATTTCCCGCAGCGGCATGACCATCACCGCGGGCTGCCTTGTGGGATTTGAGCGCCGCTTTGCTGTGCGCTTTGCCTTTCTGATGTCCCTGCCTGCTGTGCTGGGTGCGAACATCCTCAGCATTGCAGATGCTGTGCAGGAGGGTGGTCTGGACTGGTCTTTGATGCCCATTTACATGGTGGGTGTGGTGACGGCGGCAGTGTCCGGCTATCTCTGCATCCGTCTGCTGAAGATGATCGCTGAAAAGGGCAAATTCGGCGCATTCGCATACTATTGCTGGTTCATGGGCGCAGTGACCCTGCTGCTCTCTGCGTTCCAGTAAACAAAGGAGGGATCCGTTTTGGCGGAAACGAAAAAGAACTCTACGGGAGGAAAGCGCAGCTCCACTGCAAAGCGGGGCAGCGCGCAGAAGAAAAATACCAAGCGTCCCATCCGCCGCGAGATCGGCGGTCTGATCACGCTGCTGATTGCCCTCTGCGTGGGTGTGAGCTATTTCAGCAAGGAGGATGCCATTCTCATCAATCTGCTGAGTGTGGGATTGAAGGGATTGGTGGGCTACGGCTACTGGCTGATGCTGCCTGCCCTCCTTGCAGTGAGCTATGTGCTGCTGCTCCATCGCGGTCGCCCCGTGAAGCTGGGTGTCGCGGGAGCGCTGCTGGCACCCGTGTTTGCTTCCTCCCTCTGGCACATCATTTTCTGCAAGCAGGAGTTTCCCTCTGCCCTCGGTGTGCTGCCGAAGCTCTGGGAGAGCGGCGGTGCACTGGAATGCGGCGGTGTGCTGGGCGGCATCCTTGCCATTGCCATGGACGCGGTGGTGGGACAGGCGGCAAGCATCATCATTTTCGGCGTGCTGCTGATGGCGGCGGTGATGGCTGCGCTGCGTCTGAGCCCCGGCGAGCTGAAGCGCCGCTGGGAGGAGCGGGAACGTCTGGAATATGAGGTGGAGGAGGAGCCTGCACCGCGCAGAGTCAAGGCGGCAGAGCCTGTGCTGCCTGCTGCGGGCAAGCGACAGGCAAAGCCTGCGGCACTGAGCCCCATTGATATCCCTCTCGAAGAAACGGCAGAGGTGGAAATGCTGCCGAAGCTGCAGGAGAAGAAGGGGCTTCTCGGTGGACTGCTGCGGGAAAAGCCTGCGCATATCAAGAGCCCCGATGAGTTGCTGCGCGGTGGCACCGCTGTGGCGGAAGAAGAGCCGAAAAAGGAAGAAAAGCCCTCTCTCAGAGAGAGCGTTTTCCCCATCCGTGAGCCTGTGAAGCCTCAGGAAAAGCAGGAAGAAAAAGCGGCGGAGCCTGTATTGGAGAAAGACGCGGAGAAGTTCGTGAAGAAGGCGCTTTCGGCAACGGAAGCAGCGAACGAAGCCGCGCAGGTGACGAAGGAAATTGAAGAGAAGCGCGCCGAGGAGAAAACCGGTTCTGAGTACCGTTTCCCCCCTGTGACACTGCTGCGGCAGGGCAGCGGCAATGCAAGCAGCAGCGCTGATGCAGAGCTGCAGGCAAATGCCCGTCGTCTGGCGGAAACCCTCCGCAGCTTCGGCGTGGATGCTGCCCCCGGCGAAGTGGTGCGGGGTCCCTCGGTCACCCGATATGAGTTCATTTTGGAGCAGGGCGTGAAGCTCAGCAAGGTCACGAATCTTGCCGACGACATTGCCCTTGCGCTCGGTACCAGCGGCGTGCGTATCGCACCCATTCCCAACAAGATTTCCGTGGTGGGCGTGGAAGTGCCCAACAAGCAGGTCTCCATGGTCACCATTCGCGATATCATCGAGTCCAGGGCTTTTGCCGACCACAAGTCTCTTGTCTGCTTCACCGTGGGTAAGGATATCGGCGGCAATCAAATTGTGGGCGATATCGCAAAGCTGCCCCATATCCTCATTGCAGGTACGACCGGCAGCGGTAAGTCCGTCTGCACCAACTCCCTCATTGTCTCGCTGATGTACAAGTCCTCGCCCGAGGATGTGCGTTTCATCATGGTGGACCCGAAGATGGTGGAGCTTGCGCCCTATAACGGCATTCCCCATCTGTTGATTCCTGTGGTCACCGATCCCAAGAAGGCGGCAGGTGCGCTGCAGTGGGCGGTATATGAAATGATGAAGCGCTATAAGATCTTCTCCGAAAACGGCGTGAAGGATCTGGGCAGCTTCAATGAACTGGCAAAGGAAAAGCCCGAACTGGGACTTGAAAAGATGCCCTCCGTGGTGGTGGTCATCGATGAGTTGGCAGATCTGATGCTGGTGGCGGCGAAGGAAGTGGAAGAATCCATCTGCCGCGTGGCGCAGATGGGTCGTGCGGCAGGTATGCACCTTGTCATCGCCACCCAGCGTCCCTCTGCGGACGTCATCACGGGTCTGATGAAGGCGAACATCCCCAGTCGTATCGCCTTTGCAGTGGCATCCAGTCTCGAATCCCGCATCATTCTCGATACCGTGGGTGCGGAAAAGCTGGTCGGTCGCGGCGATATGCTGTACGCCCCTCTCGGTGCAGGCAAGCCCCGCCGCGTGCAGGGCTGCATGATCACGGCAGAGGAGATCGAGGAAGTGGTGAACTTCGTCAAGCAAAACAGCGGCGAAGCCAACTACAACGATGAAGTCATCCGCAAGATCGAAGAGTCTGTTGCGGAGAAGGACAAGGGCGGCAAGAGCGCTCCCACGCAGGAGAGCAGCGCCGACGCTGAGGCAGATGAGCTGCTGGATGCTGCGGTGGAGGTCATCCTCGAGACGGGACAGGCTTCCGTTTCTATGCTGCAGCGCCGTTTGAAGCTGGGCTATTCCCGCGCGGCACGCCTTGTGGATCAGATGGAGGAACGCGGCATCGTGGGTCCCTTTGAGGGCTCCAAGCCCCGTCAGCTGCTCATTACCCGCGCCCAGTGGGAGGAGCGGAAGATGGGCGGCAATCCCGCCTTTGACGAACTGCCGCAGGAGGATTTCTCTCAGATTCCTGAGGAAGAGGAAGAATAAGATATGTTTCAGGGATTTAACGAAGAGACCATCGCCTTTCTCTGGGGCGTGCGTTTCAACAATGAAAAGGGCTGGTTTGAGCAGAACAAGCCCAGCTATATCAACAACGTCTACGAGCCCATCAAGACGTTGGGCTATGAAGTGTTTGATGAGATCCGTGCCCGCTTCCCTGAGCAGGAAATGCTGTGCAAGGTTTCCCGTATCTACCGCGATGCCCGCCGTCTCCATGGGCGGGGACCCTATAAGGACCACATGTGGTTCTGCCTGCGCCGCGGCGGCGGAGACTGGACGGAGCGCCCTGCCTTCTGGTTTGAGCTTGCCCCCGAGGGGTATTCCTACGGCATGGGCTTTTACAGCGCCAAAGCGGCTACCATGGAACGCTTCCGCAAGGAGTTGGATGCGAATCCCCGCCGCTTCTGTGCTATCGCCGAGGGCGTTGCAAAGCTCCGCCACATGACCGTAGGCGGCGAGGAATATGCCCGCAGGAAGGGCGAGCCCGGCGGCGTGCTGAATGACTGGTATAACCGCAAGCACATCTCCGTGGAGCGGAGTGTGCCCTATGACGAGCAGAGCTTTTCTCCCGCGCTGAAGGAGGAACTGGTGGAGAGCTTTTCTGCTCTCATGCCCCTCTATCAGTGGTTCGATGAGTTCTGCACCCGTACTGACAGCTGAAAAAACGCCTTTCCCGAACGCAACGGGAAAGGCGTTTTGCTTATGCTTTTGTGCGCAGCATCCGCACATGAGGGATGCCGTCTTCGAGAAATTCCTCCGACACTGGGACAAAGCCTGCCTTTTCATACAGGGGCATGGCGTAGGTCTGGGCTTCAATGATGATTTTGTCGGCGTGCAGCTGCTCCTCTGCCACACGGATGCCCTCGGCAAGCAGGCGGGAGGCATAGCCCCTGCGCCGCTCCGTGACGAGTACGCGCCCGATGGTGACTTCCTTGCGCAGCACGTTCTGTTCCACCACGCGAAGATAGGCGAGAAGCTTGCCGTTTTCCTTGAGGGTCAGATGATAGGCGTGGCGATCCGCTTCGTCTACCTCCTGATAGGGGCAGTTCTGCTCCACCACAAAAACAGCAACACGGCTGTGATAGATCTCGTACAGCTCCTGCGCGGTCAGTTCGCTGAAATGCTTGATATCGAGTTCCATGGGATACCTCCGAAAGAAGATGGGACTATTGTAGCGAAAGAGCGCATAAAAGGCAAGAAAAAAGCAACCCACTCGAATGAGTAAGTTGCTTTCTTGGCAGCGGATGAAGGATTCGAACCCTCGAAGCGCCTGCGGGCGCTTCGCACGCATGATTTTGATTTTCGTGAGGGTTCGAATACGTGAACCCACAGCAAAAAGAAAAGCAGCCCATCCTTTCGGATGGACTGCTCTTGGCAGCGGATGAAGGATTCGAACCCTCACGAACGGAGTCAGAGTCCGGTGTGCTACCATTACACAAATCCGCTATGTTCACTGTCTGGCGAACATTAATTATTATAGAGCATAATCGAAAAATGTCAATAGGTTTTTGAAAAATATTTGAAAAAATTTTAGCAGCCGACGGTGTCCCGTTCCGTCGGCTGCCAATCTCGTTCAGCGCAGCAGATCTTCGCCCCGGAAATATTTGCCCATGGGCTTTTCCAGCAGCACTGCCAGCACCAGCACGATGGCAATGGAGCCGATCATGTAGGGTGCATTATAGAGCAGGGAATAGAACCAGGGGGTGGTCATGGTCATGCCGAAGAAGGTCTCCGGCATATACTTGCCCCAGACCACTGCGCCCACCACATAGTGGGCGAGGAAGCGAAGAAAACCGCCCAGCAGGGTACCGCTGATCATGGCGCGGCGGCGACCCTTCATCAGACCTGCGCCGAGTCCCAGTACGGCGTAAGCGATGAGATAGTCGGCAACCATGCTCGTCCAGTCGATGGCGATACCATTGCCGCCGATGTACTGCAGCACGCCGAAAACGAAGCCTGCGAGGGTGCCCCATCCGGCACCGTGGCGGATAGCAAAGAGGACGATGGGCAGCATGGAGGCGTCGATGGAGCCGCCCTGCGGGAAGCGGTAAAGCTTGATGTAGCTGAGGATCTGCGCGATGGCAATGAGCATCGCGGCTTCGGTGATGATTCTTGCTTTGGTGTTTCGCATGATGATGTCTCCCTTTCAAAAAATGATGGGATCCAGACCGGAGACCCCTGCGAATTGGGACAAAAAATCCGCATCGGACACCCGGTCGGCGTACAATGCGGCTAATAAACCTAAAAAGACCAATATGATCGCATTCCTACGCCGGCATTACCCGGATCAGGTTCGAGGGACAGGGAGGCAATACTCCTCATCTCAGCCGACTTGCGTCAGCGCCCCTTGGATTGTAGCTGCAGTATAACAGGGGAAATTCCAAAAGTCAAGCGGGAAGTGGATGAAAATTTTGTTTGCAAATGAAAGACCTTTGTTTTTCTGCTGTGAAAAAGGCGAAAATTGCCGAAAGCGGTTGACTTTGATCGGAAAGGGGGTATAATGAAGATGAGATATTGATTTTGACGATTTCAAAAAAAACACAAAACCGCAAAACCCTTGCAGCGCACGGGTGTTTTGAATCATCAAAAACGAAAAAGCAAATGACAGGAGATTTCTGGCAGATTTGAGGAGGTGGCTTATGAGTCAGGGAACGATCGTGACCATTGGTCGACAGTACGGCAGCGGAGGCAGAAATATCGGCATTCAGTTGGCGAAGGAACTGGGTGTTCCGTTCTATGATCAGAACATCCTGAAGCAGGCGGCGGAGGAAAGTGGTCTTTGCGAAAAGATCCTGCAGAACTACGATGAAAAACCCCGCAGCTTCCTCTATTCCATTGCCATGGATCCCTTTGGCTATGCGCTGGGCGGTATTCCCGCCAACACGCTGGATCAGCGGGTGTACATGGCTACCTTTGATACCATCAATACCATTGCGGACAAGGGTAGCAGTGTGATCATCGGTCGCTGCGCGGACTATGTGCTGCGGGAGCGAAAGAATGTGCTGCGCGTGTTCCTCTATGCGTCTTTGGAAGAGCGCATCAAGACCGTGATGGAGCGGGATGAGCTCAGCGAGTCTGCTGCCAAGCAGAAGATTCAGCGCATGGATCGCAGCCGCGCCGCTTACTACGAGTTTTACAGCACCCAGAAGTGGGGCGCTGTGGACAGCTATGACCTGTGCATTGATACCAGTCTCCTGGGACAGGACGGTACGGTGGCACTGATCCGTCACGTGATGGAGCAGATGGGCTGAAACAAGTGAAAAATGCCCCGGCTGCTGCCGGGGCATTTTTTGAACTGTCGAAAAACTACGTTTTTCCGACAATGTATGCGCCCTGCTGCAGCGCACAAGCTTTGCTTGCACGTTTGCAGGGCGAGGAGTATTTTCACCCACGTACATGCCGCGGTTGAAAATGATTGAGATTCTTTGCCGCGTGTCGCGGCAAACTCTGCGAGGCTTTTTCAGATAGATAAAATGCCCCGGGTAACCCGGAGCATTTTATCTATGCAATGTTGCAATGTTACGCGCCGATCACGCGGATAGCTTCCAGTGCTGTGTCCACATCCTCTTCCGTGCTGGCAAAGCCCACGGCAAAGCGGACCGTTCCCTGGGGGAAGGTGTCAAGAGACTTGTGGGCAGAGGGTGCGCAGTGGAGACCGCAGCGGGTGAGGATGCCGTACTCCGTCTCCAGTCGATAGGCAGCTTCGGCGTTGTCGATGTTTTTGAAATCCACAGACACTACGCCCACGCGGCGGTCGAGATCCCACGTGCCCGCAAGACGAACGGTGTCGATGTCCTTCAGACCGTTGAGAAAACGCTCGGTCAGTGCCATTTCATGGGCATGAAGGTTTTCTACACCGGTCTCGTCGAGGAATGCCATGGCGGCTTCCCAGCCGTAAACGCCGGGCATATTGGGCGTGCCGGACTCAAAGCGGTCGGGCATATAGGAGGGCAGCAACTCGCTGTCGGAGGCACTGCCGGTGCCGCCGGCAATGAGGGGAGTCAGCTGCGCGGCAAAGTCCTTGCGCAGAAGCATGGCGCCGATGCCGCCGGGACCGAGAAGTCCCTTATGACCGGGGACGCAGAGGGCGGACAGCCCGAATTTGTAGAAATCTACATCGATATGACCCGCAGTCTGGGCAGCGTCCAGCACGAAAGCGATGCCGTGTGCGGCGCAGATCTTACCCACGCGCTCCGCATCCTGCACCGTGCCGGAGACGTTGGAGCCGTGCGCCATGACCAGCAGCCTGGTGTTGGGACGGATCATGCCTTCAATGGCATCGATATCCAGAAAACCCTCCCGGTCGCAGGGGATGCGGTCAAAGCTGATGCCGCATTCCGTGAGCTGCTGGATGGGGCGCATGACAGCATTGTGCTCCATGCTGCTGACGAGACAGTGATCGCCGCTTTTGAGGAAGCCCTTGATGACCATATTCATGCCGGCGGTCATACCGGGGGTCAGAATGACATAGGTGGGATCGTCGAAATGGAAGAGCTTCGCAAGGCGCTCGCGGAGGGTCAGCAGGACAAGACCTGCGTCCTGTGCGCTGCTGTAAACGGAGCGGTTGACTGTGGCACCCACGGAATCGAGATAATCCTTCATGCGCTGGCTGACACCGGCGGGCTTGGGGAAGGATGTTGCGGCATTGTCCAGATAAATCGTTTTCATAAAAACCTCCTGTTGGTGGTATTTCCATCCGTTATCCCCATCGTAGCACGGGAAAATCTTGGTGTAAACCATTAAAATAACAATAAGAGAAACGCTTTTTTAAATAGAAAGTGAGGAAATCGGAATGCTTGACATGAATCTGAAGCAGCTGGAAGCCTTTGCGGCGGTGGTGGAGCACAACAGCTTTACCCGCGCCGCAGAGGAAATGTATCTGACCCAGTCCACCATCAGCGCCCACATCCGCGGACTGGAGGAGTGTCTCGGCTGCCGTCTGTTTGACCGCGAGGCAAAGAAGAAGATCTCTCTGACGGAGGAGGGAAAGCTGGCATACACCTACACCAAGGATGTGCTGGCACGCTGCCGACGTCTGAAGGAAGTGATGGAGAAGAGCAACCGCACGGCTGAGCTGGCGGTGGGCGCTTCCACCGTGGCGGCGATCTATCTGCTGCCCGGTATGCTGTCCGAGTTTCTCAAACGCAGTGGTGACTGCCGCTGTGTGCTCAAGCGGGGCGACAGCGCCCGCGTGCTGAGCCTGCTGCGGGGCGGTGAGATTCAGGTGGGCTTTGTTGGTATCGAGCCCGAGAGCGATGAATTTGAGGTCTGCCCTGTGCTCCGTGACCGCATGGTCATCATCACGGAGAACAGCCCCTATTTCCGCGCCATGAAGGAGCGCGGTGCCAAGGCGGCAGAGCTCATGCGTGAGCCTGTGATCTTCCGCGAGGAGGGCAGCGGCAGCCGCGTGGTGGCAGACCGCTGTCTCGAGCGCATGGGCATTTCTGTGAGCTCCCTGAACAAGATCGCGGAGATGGACAACCCCGAAAACGTGAAGAACTATGTGGCAAATGGCATGGGCGTTTCCGTGATTTCCGCGTATGCGGCAGACGACTTCCTGCGTGAGGGCAAGATCCTTGCCTTCGATCTGGAGGACGGCGGCACCTTCCGCAACATCTACATGGTGTACGAGAAGGACATGAACCCCAGCCTGCTGGAGAAGGAATTTATTGATTTTGTCCATTCTCAGATCCGCGGACTGAACGCTTGATCGCTAAAAACAAGCGAAATTCCTGATAACAAACGATATCATTCTTTATTTCGATGATAAGCTGAATTTTCGACGGAAAAATCCGTTGGTCAAACTTGGAATCCGGTCTTATAATAATGATGTTGGTCGTTAAAGGCATATCAATGTCGTCGGACGACCGATAGTACTGTAAGAAATAAGGAAGGAAAATCGTATGAGTAAGAAAGTCAACTGGTGGGTCGTTGGCTCCGGTATCGCTGTCGGTATCGCAGCTCTCGTTCTGACCCTGATGGGCAACCCCAAGAACATGGGCTTCTGCATTGCATGCTTCCTGCGCGACATCGCCGGCGCTACCAGCCTGCACAGCGCACCCGTGGTGCAGTATGTCCGCCCCGAAATCATCGGTCTGGTGCTCGGTGCATTCATCATGTCCGTGGCAAGCAAGGAATTTAAGGCAAAGGCCGGTTCCTCCCCTGCAACCCGTTTCGTCCTGGGCGCATTCGTTATGATCGGTGCTCTGGTGTTCCTGGGCTGCCCCCTGCGTATGGTCATCCGTCTCGGCGGCGGCGACCTGAACGCATTTGTCGGTCTGCTGGGCTTCGTGGTCGGCATTCTGGTCGGTGTTGTGGTTCTGAAGAAGGGCTTCAGCCTCAAGCGCGCTTACAATGTGGGCAAGGCTGAGGGTGCAACTCTGCCCATGGTCATGGCAGGTCTGCTGATCCTGTTCCTGGCTGCTCCCGCACTGTTCAAGTTCTCCGAAAAGGGCCCCGGCTCCATGCACGCTCCCACCTTTGTCGCTCTGATCATCGCTCTCGTGTGCGGCGCTCTTGCGCAGCGTGCACGTCTGTGCATGGTCGGCGGTATCCGTGACCTCGTCATGTTCAAGGACGCTAAGCTGCTGTACGGCTTCGTGGCAATCTTCGCTGTGATCCTCGTCGGCAACATCGCTCTTGGCAACTTCACTGGCTTCTCCACCCTTTCTCAGCCCATCGCTCACAGCTCTCATGTCTGGAACTTCCTGGGCATGGTCATCGTTGGCTGGGGCAGCGTGCTGCTGGGTGGCTGCCCCCTGCGCCAGCTCATTCTCGCAGGCGAGGGCAACGCTGACTCCGCTATCACCGTGTTCGGTATGATCGTTGGCGCAGCATTCGCGCACAACTGGGGTCTCGCCGGTGGTGCTGACTCCAAGGCTGAGGACGGCGCTTATGTCGTTGGCGGCATCTCCGAAAAGGGTCAGATCGCTGTCATCGTCATTCTGGTCCTGCTGGCTGTGATCTCCTTCGTGAACATCCAGAAGGCTGTCAAGGCTGAGAAGGCAGAGGTGTAATGATGGTTGACGCAAGAGGTTTGGGCTGCCCCATGCCCGTCGTGATGACGCAGCAGGCACTGAAGGCTTCCCCCGCTGAACTCACCGTTCTGGTGGATAACAAGACCGCTGTGGAAAACGTGACCCGTTTCTCCGAGAGTCAGGGCTATAAGGTTTCCGTCAAGCCCGGCGATGAGGACGATTTCGTTCTGCAGCTCAGCAAGTAAGGAGTAATTTTCCATGGATCACTATATCACGACCTTCCATACCCATCTCTCGGCGCTGCGGACCAGCCGCACGCTGACGGCAAAGGGCGTTCCTGCCAACATGATGCCGGTCCCCCGCAAGGTGAGTTCCTCCTGCGGCACCTGCGTCAGTTATCAGGCGGAGAACCCCATGGTGGAGTGCATGGATGAGGATGCGGAGAGCATCTTCATCAAAGAAGGGGATGGTTACCGCATGGTACATACCTTTGAGGAAGAGTGATCTTTGCTGTGAATAAAAGAAGGACATGACCGAGTCATGTCCTTCTTTTTTGCCCGTATACGAAAAAAGAGGAACGGCAAGCCGTTCCTCTCAAAAACTACGCAGCAGGAGACCAAATTACTTCTGATAACCGTGAATGGTCATCATCACCATAGCAGCAAAATAGGCAACGCCAAAAGCAGCAACGAGAAACAGAATGTTCATAAAAATCTCCTTTCATGCAGGCGAAGCTGCAAATGTACTTGCATCGAAAACATTACTTCTTCTTTCATTTTTCATTATACTGCGACTTGCTGAAAATGCAAGCTCATAATTGTGCAGTTCGTACAAAGCGATTGTGATTTTGACAGGAGGAACGCGCAAAAATGCAACGCAAGTTTCAAAACTTGCGTTGCATTTTTGCGTTATGTCCTTGCAGCAAAAACAGAGTAACTTGCAAAAGTGTGGGAGAACTGCGGGATATATGGGAGCAATCCTGCAAAAAATGAAGGAATTTAGAAATTTACCCTGCAAAAATGCAGGAGGTGAAGGGATATGGGCTGCAATTAACGGCAGCTCGTCTTTCAAATTGCAGGAAAGCTGTCGGCGGGGAAGGAGGGAGACGCAGCGGGTAAGAGGGGGAACTGCTGGTTTTGCAGAGAAAAATTTGTGAGAAGTGACGGCAAAGCTCCTGCGGACAGGGGAAAAGCTGCATGACAAAAAACAGTTTCTGCAAGGAGAAGCCCTGCATGGAGGCGCGAAAAAGCGCTGCCCCGCAAGGGGACAGCGCCATTTTGCAGGATGATCAGGCGAGGCTGTCTTCATAACCGACGATCATACCGCCGCGCTCCGCATAGAAGCTGCAGAGGGCACCGCAGGGTTCGATGAAGATGTCGGCAGTGGGGAATTTAGCCAACAGACGTTCTTTCAGCTCCTGTGCAGACTCAGGATTCAGACAGTGAGAAATGCGCACCTTGCCGCCCTTGAAGCCGCGGCTGAGCATTTCCTCCACCATGGTGTCCAGCATCTTTTTTTCACCGCGGCACTTGTGCAGGGGCTGCAGCGTGCCCTCGTCAGATGCCGCGCCGAGGATACGAATGCCCAGCACGCCCGCAAGCTTTGCCACTGCGGGGCTGACACGCCCGTTGCGTGCGAGATTGGCAAGGGACTGCAGGGAGAACAGCAGATGGGTGTGCTTCTGATACTCCCGCACAGAGTCGCGGATCTGCTCGAAATTGAGACCTGCCAGAACCTGCGCGCGGATATGCTCCATGATCAGGCGCATTTCACCGCCGGTAGAGAGGGAGTCCACCACATAGGCGTGTGCGCCCTCATGGGTCTCCTCATACTCTGCGGCTGCCTGGATGGCGGCGGCGCAGCTGCCGGAGAGATTGCTGGTGATGGTGACGGCGAATACATTTTCCGCACCCTCGAATGCATCCAGATATTCGGAGACATTGGGGCAGGAGGTGCCGGTCTTTCCCTTGACGGTGCGCAGATCCTCCACCATGGCGGGGACATCCAGATTGGCATCGTCTACATATTCTTTTTCCTCGGTGATGATCTTCAGCGGGACGCTTTCAAACGGAATGTCAGCAAATTCCCGGACGTTGGAGGAAGAATCCGATACGATTTTGAATTTCATAGGTGGCTCCTTTGCTGCTCTTTGCCTGAGAGCGGGGGAAGTATATGCTTTATTTTACTTTCATTTCCACGGTTCGTCAAGGGTTTTAGAAAAGCTGATGAGAAGATATTCTTGACTTTAACGCATGAACCGTTGTACAATGTCGTAAGAAAGGGGTGACCGTATGACGGAAAACAGAAAGGTGCGTGTGGCGGATTCAGTCCGTGGATTTACCCTGCCCCGCTATGACGAGATCCCCAATGTGGGTCTGTATCTGGAACAGACTGCAAAATACATATCTGAGTATCTGGATTGTCTCGGTGATTTCACGCTGACCCGCTCTATGATCAGCAATTATGTGAAAAAGGGACTCATCACCAACCCGGTGAAGAAGCAGTATGACCGCGAGCAGATCGCCTATCTGATCTTCATCGCCGTGGCAAAGAACGTCCTGTCCATGGAGGATATCCGTCTGCTTGTGGCACAGCAGCAGAAAACCTACACCCCTGCGGTGGCATACGATTACTTCCGTATGGAGCTGGAAAATGTGCTGTTCTATGTCTTTGGCTTGAAGGAAACGCTGGACACGGTGGGCGTGGACGACACGCAGGAGAAGGATATGCTCCGCAGCACCATCATCACCGTGGCGCACAAGGTGTACCTCGATAAATACTTTGAGGTGCTGCACCACGAGGAAGAGGAAGAAAAAGCCGCTGCAAAAGTGAAAAAATAAGGGAAAGCCGCAGGAGAAGCCCTGCGGCTTTTTTGCTGCAAAGAGGGGCGCACTTGCGCCTCTTTTGTTTTGGCTCAGTCCCCGGGCATGGCGTTGAGGATCTGCTGGATGTGATCCTGATAGCGCAAAAGAGACAGCTCCCAGCTTTTCAGACTGTAACGCCCAAGCTCCGTCAGTGCAAAGATGCGGCGGGGCTTGGCACTGGTCTTGTCGGGAGTGGAGGAAAGATAGCCCTCCGCTTCCATGCGCTTGAGGGTGCGGTAAAGTCCTGCAGGGTCAAGCTCACCGTCAATGAGACCATCTGCTTTCAGCAGCTGCAGCAGACGGAAGCCATGACAGGGGGCTTTCGCAAGGGTTACAAGGATGGCGGGCTGCAGGAGCTTGTCGAGGAACATACCCTTGCAGGAAAAGGCAGCCTTGCCCATGCGGAGCGAAAGCCAGCCGCTGTACTGCTCCTTCTGGAAGGACAGGCGATCCCTGGCGCGGGGGAGCTGCAAAAGGGTGCTGCCTTCCTCCGAGGGGTCGAGAAAGCCTGTCTGCAGCGCAGTCTCGGAGATGCGGCAGCGGGTGGGGCAGGGGTCGAACAATTCGGGGTGGAGAAGATAGACCGCCGCCACGCCGTCCCAGCAGTAAGAACCCTCTGCGCCGTAGCTGATCTTCTTGTCTGCGAAGCGGTAGCCGCATTTTTGGGCGATGTACATACCTGCGGGATTGTCGGTGAGACACATCTGGGGCATGAACTCGTCCTTCGGCAGATAGGAAACGGGCAGACAATTGTTTCCCGTGATGACGGAGACATTTCGCCCGCGGCTCAATACGCAGGCAGAGGCGACGGGGTCAAGAGAGAAATTCAGCTCCGCAAGGGGCTGATCGTGGATGAAAAGGGGTTCTGTGATGCCGCCCATGAGGACGATTTGGGAGAGCTTGTCGAAAACAGTCCCGTCGAGGAGGAACGCACCGTAGAGATTGGTGAGAGAGCCGATGCCAAGATAGCACAGCTCTCCTGCGTGAGCGGCAGCAGCTTCCGAAAGAAAGCGGGCGCTTTCACTGTCTGCGGGATCGCCGTCCTCGCAGCCGCGGTAGAGGGGGATGTGCGCCCAGCCGCTCTCGTCCAGCAGGTGACGGCAGCAGGTGTAGACCTCCTGCGCGGTGCCGTTGCCCGCGTTGCAGCAGATGCCGAGGATCTCCGCTTCCTCGCTTCGACCGAGAAGGTATAGCAGCGCCAGCGCATCGTCCATGGGACGACCGCTGATGCCCATGGTGTTGTCGCAGTCGAAGATGATTTTTTTCATACGATCCCTCCCGAACGTGAGATGTCTGCTCCTATTCATTGTAATCAAAAGCGTAGCGCTTGTCCATGAACAGACGATTGGAAAAAGCATTTTCAGACTTGCGAAAATCAATGGCAATATACTTGACGAAGTCTAATAAAAAACGGTAGATTATTGTCGAATCCTATTGCGAAGGGGGCGCACCGTATGGAGAAGAAAATCCCGTTGATCTTTGACTGCGACAATACCATGGGGGTGCCCGGCTGCGATGTGGATGACGGATTGACCCTGCTGTACCTTCTGGGCTTGCCTGAGGTGGAGCTGCTGGGCATCACCTGCTCCTGCGGCAACAGTACGCAGGAGACGGTGTATCGCAATACCCTGCGTATGATGCAGGACTGGGGCAGGGAGGACATCCCTGTGCTGCGCGGCGCGGACAGCAAGACCGATCGCTGCAGCCCTGCGGCAGATTGGGAGCGCAGCTGGAGGAGCAGATCGCCTATTGGTTCGATATCTATGAAAAGAACTGGGGGCTTGCGGGCTTTGTGAACTGGGATGTGATGGTGGCGGTACAGCTGCTGCATCCGGAACTGGTGCGATTTGAGGAATGTGAGATCAGCCCCACAGAGGAATCGCTGCGCCGCGGTATGCTCCACGGCGGCGGGGAGAGCATTTCTCTGCACCTGCCTGTGATCGGGCAGCAGGATGCCTATTTCCGCCACATTGAACAAACATGGATCACTGCCTGCCGTATGCTTGCGGGGGAGAGTAAAGAACAAAAGAAAGAGGAATGAGCATGAAAAAGCTTTTGGCACTGATGCTTGCGCTGGTGATGAGCCTGTCCCTTGCTGCCTGCGGCGCAGGCGATGAGGAGATCGCAGTGGATGCACTGGATCTCAGCACCGCAAGCTGGGAAGAGATCGTGGAAGCTGCACGCGGTACCACCGTTACCTTCTACGGCTGGGGCGGTGATGAGAACCGCAACAACTGGCTGAACACCACCGTCGCGGATTACGTGAAGGAACACTATGACATCACCCTCGAAGTGGTGGGCATGAACATCGACGAGATCCTCGCAAAGCTCTCCGGTGAGAAGCAGATGGGCGCGACAAGCGGCAGCATCGACATGATCTGGATCAACGGCGAAAACTTCTATTCCGCCAAGGAAAACGGTCTGCTCTATGGTCCTTTTACCGAGAAGCTCCCCAACATGGAAGCGTATATTGATCTGGACGATCCCGAGACGCTGAACGACTTCTGTATGCCCATCGAGGGCTACGAAGCCCCCTATGCAAGAGCGCAGATGGTCATGATGAGCGACAGTGCCGTAACGCCCGAAGCGCCTGCAAACGCCGATGAATTTATGGAGTACTGCAAGAAGTATGCAGGCAAGGTTACTTATCCGGCTCTTCCCGATTTCACCGGCAGCGCCTTTGTCCGCAACCTCATCTATGAGCTCTGCGGCTGGGAGCAGTTCCAGACCATGGAGGCAGACTATGAGACCGTGAAGGCTGCCATTGCACCCGCTATCGAATATCTCCGCGCACTGAATCCCTATCTCTGGAACGAGGGTAAGACCTTCCCCGATTCCTCCACCACCGTGGACTCCATGTTTGCGGATGGTGAGCTTGTGATGAACATGAGCTATGGTCCGTTCTCTGTTGCCACCGGCATTGCAAACGGCACCTACACCGATACCACCCGTACCTTTGTCTTTGACAATGGCACCATCGGCAACACCAACTACATGGCAATTGCCTTCGATTCCCCCAACAAGGCAGGTGCTATGGTGGTGATCAACGCCATCCTCTCCGGCGACATCCAGCTGACCCAGTATGAGACCCTGCGTGAGCTGCCTGTGGTTGCCACCGATAAGCTCAGCGCCGAGGAGAAGGCTGCCTTTGACGCGGTGGAGATCGGTGAGGGCGTGCTGACGCAGGCAGAGCTGCTGGCGCACCGTCTGCCCGAGATGCCCGCAAGCCTTGTCCCCGTGATCGAGGAGATCTGGCTGAACGAAGTGGTGGGCAAGTAACGATAAAAACTTCTTCATTGTTATCCGGCGAGAAACGGCACAGGAGACCTGTGTCGTTTCCTGCCGTTTTGTGAGGGCGTATGAGAAAGAAAAAATGGCATATTGCCGTGCTGCTGGCGCCGTTTCTGGCGCTGACGGCGCTGCTGCTTCTTTCCGTCTGGAACGTGGCGATTCAGAGCTTTGGCTATATCCCCGCCTTCGGACTGACGGAGTTTACAACAGAACACTACGCCAAGGTGCTGCAGGATGAGACCTTTCTGCGAGCACTCGGCGTGAGCCTGCGTATTGCGCTGCTGTCGGCGGTGCTGTCAGCGGTGCTGGGTGTGCTGCTGTCGGCGGCGCTCATTCGCTGCCGCAAACGGGATGGCGCCATGCTCTATCTTGTGCGGATGCCCATTCTGGTGCCCCATGCGGTGGTGGCGGTGTTTGCCATCAACCTTTTGTCGCAGGCGGGACTGGTGGCGCGTGTTGCGGCGGCTCTTGGGCTGATCGCGGAACAGTCACAGTTTCCTCAGCTCCTCTTTACCCCCGATTACGGCGGCGCGATCGCGGCGTATCTCTGGAAGGAGATCCCCTTTGTTGCATATTTCGTGCTGGCGCTGATGTTCTCGGTGAGCGATACCCTTGGCGAGGCGGCGGAAAATCTCGGTGCATCCCCTCTCAGAAGCTTTTTCTCTGTGACCCTGCCGCTGACCCTGCCTGCCATCGTGAAGGCATTTCTTATCATCTTCATTTTTGCCTTTGGCGGCTATGAGCTGCCCCTGCTGCTGGGCGCGACGGTGCCGAAGGCACTGCCTGTGCAGGCATACCTTGCCTACATGAGCCCCAACCTTCGTGACCGCCCCTATGCCATGGCGATGAACGGCGTGATTCTGCTGCTGGCGCTTGCAATGGCAGCGCTCTATGGGGTGCTGACCCGCCGTATGCTGAAACGAATGGGGGGCAGAGCATGAGAAAGCACAGATTTCTTTCCTTCGTGCTGGGCGTGACCGCCTTTGCGATCCTGCTGCCTATGGCGGTGATGGTGCTCTGGAGCGTGACGGGGCGCTGGTCGTGGCCGAATCTCCTGCCTGAGAGCTATACTCTCCGCACGGTGCAGGAGCTGCTCTTTGGCAGCGCCAAGCTGCCGCAGCTCCTTTTTAGCAGCATCTGGCTGGCGGCGGTGGTGGCGGTGCTTGCCACCATCGTGGGTGTGATGACTGCCCGTGCCACGGAGCTCTATACCTTTTTCGGGTGCTCTGCGGTGCAGGCGGCGGGCTTTCTGCCCCTGCTTGTGCCGGGTACGGTCTTTGCTACGGGCATTCAGCTGACCATGATCCGCGCGGGTCTGTCCGATACCCTCTTGGGTGTGGTCCTGGTGCATCTGGTGGTGGCGCTGCCCTACTGCGTGACCATCATGGCGGATGTAACTGCCGCCGTGGGTGTGCGGCATGAGGAGCAGGCGGCAGTGTTGGGTGCAAGCCCGCTCAGAGCGTTCTTCCTTGTGACATTGCCCCAGCTCCTGCCGGGGATCTTGTCCTCCCTCTCCATGGGCTTTGTGCTGTCCTACAGTCAGTACTTCACCACCCTCATGGTGGGCGGCGGACGGATCAAGACGCTGGCGCTGGTGTTGGTGCCCTATATTCAGAGCGGTGATCGCGCTCTGTCCTCTGTTTATGCTACGGTCTTTGTGTCATCCGCTTTGCTGGTGTTCTTCCTGCTTGAGTGGGCGATCAAACGAACAGAAAAGCGAGGTGAAACGCAATGAAACTGGAAATCAAAGACCTCTCCGTGTCGCTGCAGGCGCAGCCCATTCTGCGCGGCGTGTCCCTCACGGTGGAGGAGGGGGAGTTTGTGTCTCTGCTGGGTCATTCCGGCTGCGGCAAAAGTACCCTGCTGAAAACCGTGGCGGGCATCCTGCCCCCGGATGGCGGCAGTATCCTCCTTGGTGGCGAGGAGATTACGAAGCTCCCCGCCCATCGCCGCGGCACAGTCATTGTGTTTCAGGATATGCGCCTGTTCCCCCACATGACGGCGGCGGAGAACGTGGCGTTCCCGCTGAAAATGCAGGGCGTTTCCAAAGCGGAGCGCCTGCGGACGGCAGAAGAACTGCTTGAAAAAGTGCAGCTGCCGGGGTTGGGGCAGCGCAGAATGTCGGAGCTTTCCGGCGGACAGCAGCAGCGCGTGGCGCTGGCAAGAGCGCTTGCGGCAAAACCGAAGCTTCTGCTGCTGGATGAGCCCTTTTCCTCCCTCGACGAAAATCTGCGCGAAGAGATGCGAAGCCTTGTGGCGCAGCTTCATCGGGAGTTTGGCATGACCACCGTTCTTGTGACCCATGACCGGGAAGAAGCCCTTGCCATGTCCCACCGCGTGGCGGTGATGTCGGCGGGAAAGATCCTTCAGTACGATGTGCCGGAGGAGGTCTATCGTCATCCTGCGAATCGAACCGTTGCGGACTATTTTGGTGACTGCTGCTACCTCGGCGGCAGAGTGGAAAACGGTCGCTTTGTGTCGGAACTCTTCTCCTGCGAAGCGGCGTTGCCCGATGGACGCTACGATCTGATGCTCCGCGCGGGAGCGATCCGAACAAAGCAAGCGGGGGCGCTTGCCCTCACCGTGCGGCAAATACAGTTCCGCGGCGTGGACACATTGGTGACGCTGGAAGCGGGAAACGGACAGCGCTGGAAGTGTTCTCTGCGGGATTGCCCCGCGTGGTCGGTGGGAGAGACGATCTCCTGCGATGTGACACTTGACGAGTGTGTGTTTTTCAGCCAAGATAACAGAAATTAGAAAACGATCGGCAGGGAGGAACACGGATGAAAAAAGCGTGGATCTGTATGACCCGCATCCCCGAACCGGGACGCACCAAAACCCGTCTGATGCCGTTTTTGAGCGGCGAAGAATGCGCGGCGCTGCACACCGCCTTCCTGCGTGATCTGGCAGGGCTTGCGGGTAAAACGGACGCGGAGCTCTTTGTCACCTATACCCCCGGTGAGGGCTGGGAGCGGCTGGGGGAGATATTCCCCACAGCGCAGGAGCTGTTCCCGCAGGAGGGGGAGGATCTCGGTGCGCGGATGCACAACGCCATGACACGGGTGCTGGGTATGGGCTACGATGCCTGTGTCCTGACAGGCTCTGATCTGCCCCGTATGACGGTGGCGCATCTCGAAAGCGGCTTTGCTGCCCTTGCATCGGCAGATGTTGCACTCGGTCCGACTGCTGACGGCGGCTATTATCTGGTAGGCTTAAAAAAGCCCTGCCCTGCGATGTTTGAAAAGCTGTGTTACGGTATCAGCACCGTCTTTGACGCGACCTGTGCAGCGGCAGAGCGGGCGGGCTGCACCGTGGCAAAGACCCTGCCCTGTGACGATGTGGATACGCCTGAGGAACTTCGTAAGCTCTGGGACGAGTGCCGCGGCGAAGAGAATCATACCGCCCGCTGCCTTAGGATGATTTTTGCAAAGGAGGAAGGGACATGATCCAGACGGAAGCGTTTCAGACCTATGTCCATAGCCGCGATTTTCTCGATCAGCTGGGGCTGCCCGCTGCGACAGAATTGCACTTTGTCCCCCTCGGACAGGGGGAATATAACACCAATTTCTCTTTTACCCATCCTTTGACGGGGCAGAAACTGGTACTGCGGGTGAACACGGGCAGCCAGATGCATCTTCCGAACCAGATCGAATATGAATTTTCGGCGCTGCGTGATCTTGCACCCTCGGGGCGCACCCCCAAAGCGCTGTTCTGCGATGATTCCCGCAGTATCTTGCCCTATGGCACCCTTGTGATGGAGTGGCTGAGCGGGCGGGCGCTGCGGTATGAAAGCGATCTTGGCGCGGCGGCGGAGATCCTTGCGGATATCCACAGCCTGCCTGTGCCGCAAACGACGGCACTGATCCCGGCAAAGTACCCTGCCAGGGAGATTTACGAGGAATGCCTTACCATGGCGCAGCAGTATCTTGACTGGGATGGCGCGGAGAAGGAAAGCTGCCATCTGTTGGAGGAGCTGATCGCCGAGATCGGAAGATTACCCCTTGCAGAAGGAGCCGCCGCACCCCGCTGCATTGTGAATACGGAGCTGAACTCCGGTAACTTCCTCATCAACGAAGGGGCACGGAGCTATCTCATCGACTGGGAAAAGCCCCTTTTGTCCGAGCCTGCACAGGATCTCGGTCACTTTCTTGTACCCACCACTACATTCTGGAAAACGGATGTGATCCTCACGGCGGAGGAGATTGGGAATTTTCTGCGGATGTACCTGCGGGCGGTGGACGGCAGAATGGACACAAGCACCATTGCCGAGCGCCTGCCCCTGTTCTTCACGGTGACCTGCCTGCGGGGCATCAGCTGGTGCGCTATGGCACTGCGGGAATACCTGCAGCCGGGACGCGCCATCACCAACAGCGACACTCTGACGAAAATTCGTCAGTATGTGGAGCCGGACTTCATGGAGAACATTCTCCGTAATTATGTCCGCCGTGATTTCCTCAAGGGGGTGTGCTGAGTGAAGCTGACGCTGATCATTCCCATTTATAACGAAAGCGCGGTCATTGAGCGCTGCCTTGCCAATCTCCGCAGTCTCCGCGGTGAGGTGGAAATTCTCTTCGCCGACGGCGGCAGCAGGGATGATACCCTTGCGAAGATCGGCGATGCCTATCGTGTCATCCCCTGCCCGAAGGGGAGGGCGAAGCAGATGAACACCGCAGCAAAGGAAGCGAGCGGCGATATCCTCTGGTTTTCCCACAGCGACAGCGTTTTGCCCGCCGATGCGGTGGAGCAGATCCTTGCGGCGGCAGAAAAGGGGGCGGTGTTCGGCTGCTTCCACATCGGCTTTGACTACGATGGACCCTTTATGCAGTGCAACACCTTCAACTCCAATCTCCGCGCCAAGTGGTGGCATATCGCCTTCGGCGATCAGGGGATCTTCATGGAGCGGGAACTGTTTCTGGGGCAGGGGGGCTTCCCCGATCTCCCTATCATGGAGGATTTTGAGCTGTCTCTCAGCATGAAGCGGCAAAGAATCCCCCTCACGGTGCTGCCGGGGCAGATCATTACCTCCGGGCGGCGTTACCGTACGAATCATCCCCTGCTGACTATGTGGCGGATGTTCTATCTTCGCTGCTGCTACCGTGCAGGCATGGACATCAACGAGATCGCCCGCCGCTATCGGGACATCCGCTGAGGGTTGTTATCGCTTTTGCGGAAAAAAGCGGCGAATCTGCTGCAAATTTGAATTAGACAGAAGGCTCAATACCATTTACAATAAGAAAAGTTTGTTTCCGGAAGGAAGCCAAGTACCGAAAAGGAAGGAAAGAACCATGACTCATACTCCTGCCGAGAAGAAAAACAAGTGGCTGGGCAAGGCGATCATTCTTGGGCTTGCCGCACTGGCACTGGTGATCTACATTGCTGTCCCCTCTGTCCACAGCTTCATCAATAAGCTTATCAAGATGTTCCAGTCCGGCGATTTCTCCGCCATGCATGACTTTATCGCGCAGTATGGACCTTACGCCATGATCGTCTCGTCCCTGCTGATGATCTTTCAGTCCCTTGCAGCGCCCCTGCCTGCCTTTTTCATCACCCTTACCAACGCCAATCTCTTTGGCTGGTGGCAGGGATGCATCCTCTCCTTTGTCTCGTCCATGATCGGCGCAGCCATGTGCTTCTTCATTGCCCGCATCCTCGGTCGTGACATCGTGGAGAAGATCTGCTCCAGGGGCGCGCTGGTGCAGGTGGAGGAGTTCTTCGATAAGTACGGCAAGAAATGTATTCTGGTGGCGCGCCTGCTGCCCTTCATCTCCTTTGACGTGGTGAGCTATGCCGCAGGTCTGACCTCTATGGGCTTCTGGGGCTTCTTCCTTGCTACCGGTCTCGGTCAGCTCCCTGCCTGCATCGTGTACTCCTACGTGGGCGGTATGCTCACCGGCGGCGCAAAGATGCTGTTCATGGGCCTGCTGTGCCTGTTTGCCCTTGCCGTCGCTGTGACGGTCATCCGCTCTGTGTGGGTGAGCCGCCAGAAGAAGGCAAGCAAGGAGTAAGATTTGAAAACATACGCAAAGCCCGCTGCGTTCGTTCTGATCGCGGCGGTGATCCTTATATTGGATCGACGGTTTGGCTGGTCTGCGCTGCTGGGGGATGTGGGCAATCTGTCCTTTCTAGCGGTGCTTGTACGGGAAAATCTGCTGCAGGCGGCGCTGCTGTATTGTCTTGTCACTGTGGTGGGCTGCGTGGTGCTGGCGCTGCCGGGGGTGACCTTTGCGGTGTTGGCGGGGGTGCTGTTCGGACCATGGCTGGGGACACTGCTCTGCCTTGTCGCTACCACCCTCGGCGCGGTAGCTGCGTTTCTTGCAGGGCGCTTTTTTCTCAAGGATGCCGTCAAGCCCATGGTGGAGAAGAACCGCCTGCTGAAAAAACTGCTGTTCGAGGATGTGGGGCGCAGCGATGTGGTGGTGCTGATGATCACCCGCCTTGTGCCGCTGTTTCCCTATAATCTGCAGAACTTTGCCTACGGTATCACGGATATGCGCGTGACGACCTATACCCTTTGTACCTTTCTGTTCATGCTGCCGGGTGTGGCACTGTTCACGGTGGGCACGGCAGGGCTCGCGGCTGAGGGAAACCGATGGGCTTATTTGGCTGTAGCGGCGGCGCTGCTGGCGCTGGTGTTGTTCCTTGGCTGGTTCATCCGTAAACGCTTCCTCGGTGCATCCGCGGAGAAATAAGGAGAAGCTATGTCTGACGCAATCAAACTGACGGAAAACTGCATCCACTGCGGGCTTTGTACAAAGAAGTGCAGTTTCCTGAATCAATATGGTTTGGATCTCGCTGCCTTTGCCGCGCGGAAAGAGCTTGCGTACCACTGCTTCCTTTGTGGTGCGTGTGCCGCTGCCTGCCCCAGAGATATCAGCGGCAGAGCTGTCGCCCTCGCCCTGCGGCGGGAGCGGGTGAATGCCGATGGCGGCAAAGTGAAGGAAGGCGGCTACGGTGCGCTGATCGCGGAAAAGAAGGATTACCTTTTTAAGAATTATAAAAAGGCGAAGAAGTCTGTCCTCTTTCCCGGCTGCAACTTCCCGTCCTTTTTCCCCAAGACCACTGATCATCTGATCGCCCTGCTGGGGGAGACGGCAGATCTGGGTGTGGTGTTCGACTGCTGCGGCAAGCCGATTTTTGAGCTGGGCATGGAACGGGCGGCAGAAGAGGGACTGCAGGCTCTGAAACAGCGTCTGCGCGACGCGGGTGTGGAGGAGATCGTGATCCTCTGTCCTAACTGCTATTACTTTTTGAAGCCCTGCCTCACGGAATTCTCCGTGGTGAACATCTATGATAAGCTGCGGGAGTTGGGGCTTGGCGACAAGCTTTGTGCGGAAAAGGCAAATATCTTCGTGCCCTGTCCCGATAAGGAGACGAAGGAACTGGAGAGTGCATTCCTGCCCTTCCTTGCGGGGGAGTGGGAGAATATCCCGGGCGTGCAGTGCTGTGGGCTCGGCGGCTGTGCGGCAGGGAAGGAGCCGGAACTGGTACAGGGCTTCCGCGATACGGTCAAAGAGCAGAACCGTGAGAATGTCTATGCCTACTGTGCGTCCTGCGCGGGCTGTCTCAGCCGCGGCGGCGTGCAGAATGTGCATCATGTGCTGGTGGAAATTCTTGGAACAGGGGAGAAGCCTGTTACCAGCGGAGCCACTGTCTGGCATCGGGCAAAACGGAAGTTTTAAGAGTGCAATCGGGAAACCTCTGCTGCGGCAGAGGTTTCCTTTTTCTTCACGCATAGGATGGAAGAAAGTGGGGAAAAAGGAAAGAAGGACGATTAAAAACTGGCATTAACAGATATAATAGCTCGTCTTATTGACATTAGTCCTGGTTGAGAGTAAAATTTTTAATCGAAGGGGCGACGTGAGCGTCTCTATGCCCGAAGAAAATAGACCGCCGCACCATCGCGGCAGATCTGCTTGATAAGAAAGGACACACAGTATGGAACAGAAGGAAAGAAGAGTTGGTACCGTTTCCCGTGGTATCCGCTGCCCCATCATCCGCGCAGGCGATGATCTCGCTGCCCTTGTGACCGAGAGCGTTCTCCTTGCCGCTGAGAGTGAGGGTTTTGAACTCCGCGACCGTGACGTGATCTCCATCACCGAGTCCATTGTGGCACGCGCACAGGGCAATTATGCCGGTGTGGAAGATATCGCTGCTGACGTGAAGAACAAGCTCGGCGGCGAGACCGTGGGCGTGATCTTCCCCATCCTCTCCCGCAACCGTTTTGCTATCTGCCTGCGCGGTATCGCCAAGGGTGCCAAGAAGGTGGTGCTGATGCTTAGCTACCCCTCTGACGAAGTGGGCAACCAGCTGGTGAGCCTTGATAAGCTGGATGAAGCCGGCGTGAATCCCTATTCCGATGTGCTGACCCTTGCCAAGTACCGTGAGCTCTTCGGCGACAATAAGCATGAGTTCACCGGCGTTGACTATGTGAGCTACTATGAGGGTCTGATCCGTGAGTGTGGTGCTGAGGTGGAGATTATCTTTGCCAACCAGCCCAAGGCGATCCTCGAGTATACCGACTGCATCATCAACTGCGACATCCATACCCGCGCTCGCACCAAGCGTATCCTGCGCGCTGCCGGTGCGAAGGTGGTCTGCGGTCTGGATGATCTGATGACCGAATCCATTAACGGCAGCGGCTACAACACTCGCTACGGTCTGCTTGGTTCCAACAAGGCAACCGAGGATACTGTCAAGCTCTTCCCCAACGAGTGCAAGGATCTGGTGCTGGATATCCAGAGCCGCGTGCTGAAGGCAACCGGCAAGCATGTGGAAGTCATGGTTTACGGTGACGGTGCGTTCAAGGATCCTCAGGGTAAGATCTGGGAGCTGGCTGACCCCGTGGTGTCTCCCGCATTCACCGATGGTCTCGTCGGTACTCCCAACGAGCTGAAGCTGAAGTATCTCGCTGACAACGATTATAAGGATCTCACCGGCGAGGAGCTGAAGGCAGCTATCTCTGCCAGCATCCGTGAAAAGGAAGAGAGCCTCGTGGGCAACATGGCATCCGAGGGTACTACCCCCCGCCAGCTCACCGACCTGATCGGCTCTCTCTGCGACCTCACCAGCGGCAGCGGCGACAAGGGTACTCCCGTGGTTCTGGTGCAGGGTTACTTTGATAACTATACCAACTGATAGAGGGATATTGGGAAAGGAAAGGTACTGATATATGCAGAATAATGTTCGTCCCGAGTCTATGGCTCGTATTACCACTCCGGAACTGGCAAATGCCTTCATTAAGGAGCAGGTTGCTGCCGTTCGCGCCCAGGTGGGCGATAAGAAGGTGCTTTTGGCACTTTCCGGTGGCGTGGATAGCTCTGTTGTGGCTGCCCTGCTGATCAAGGCAATCGGCAAGCAGCTGGTCTGTGTGCACGTCAACCACGGTCTCATGCGCAAGGGTGAGAGCGAGGACGTGATCAAGGTGTTCGGCGAGGAGCTGGATGCAAACCTCATCTATGTGGATGCTACCGACCGCTATCTGGAGCTGCTGGCAGGTGTCAGCGAGCCTGAGCGCAAGCGCAAGATCATCGGCGAAGAGTTCATCAAGATCTTCGACGAAGAGGCTGCAAAGCTGGAAGGCATTTCCTTCCTCGCACAGGGCACCATCTACCCCGACATCATCGAGTCCAAGGGCGTGAAGGCGCACCACAACGTGGGCGGTCTGCCTGAGGAAATGGAGATGGAGCTGGTGGAGCCCGTGAAGCTGCTGTACAAGGACGAGGTCCGCGTGGTGGGCGAGGCTCTGGGTTTGCCCCATGGCATGGTCTATCGTCAGCCCTTCCCGGGTCCCGGTCTCGGCGTGCGCTGCCTTGGTGCTATCACCCGCGATCGTCTGCACGCGCTGCGCGAGGCTGATGCGATCCTCCGCGAAGAGTTCGACAAGAACGGTCTGAACCATGTGTGGCAGTATTTCGTGGCAGTGCCCGACTTCAAGAGCGTCGGCGTTCGCGACGGCAAGCGTTACGAGGGTTGGCCCGCGATCATCCGTGCTGTCAACACTGTGGATGCTATGACCGCTACCATTGAGGAGATCCCCTACAGCGTGCTGCACAAGATCACCGACCGCATCACCCATGAGGTGGAAGGTATCAACCGCGTCTGCCTCGACCTCACTCCCAAGCCCATCGGTACCATCGAGTGGGAATAATTTCAGAGGTCAAAAAAAGCCTGTAAAATCAAGGCTTTTTGAGGATTGAAGCCTTTCGTGGCAACAAAAGTTCATTATTCAAAGATAAAGAGCTAACTGATTTCGATGAAGTCAGTTAGCTCTTTTTTGTCATTTCAAATCATTCTCTGTATAAATTTGAATATCAATGAAAACAGAATTCCTGCGTACATATCGATCACAATACTCTTTGAACTCTTCTTTCATTCCATCGACAGTCACAATCATTAGGATAGATTTACAGTTTCGTTGGGTCTGAGATTCGTAAGAAATTCTCATTTCGTTAGCACGAGCCATAACACGATGAAATAATGCTGGACTGGGCTTGTTAGTCCAATACTTAATTTCGAAAAGATAATCAATCTTATCTATCTTTGAAACCGCAAGAATGTCACAGGCATAATTGTTCAATTTTACATTTTGTTGTACATCATATGCCCTTGAATGCTGTTGACGAATATATGAATAGGGCGAAAATCGAATCGCTGGTAGCTGAACTTTCAGCAGTCAAGGCAGAGCTGGCACAATACAAGTCCGTCCGTGGCCAGCTCCGCACAGCGGATCTGGAGCAGGAAAATGACCGTCTCCGCAGCAGACTTCGTACCTATGAAGAAGTAATTTCTCGCAACAATCTGTGGTCTTATTTCTCTCGAAGCAGAGTGAAAGTACCGACAAGGGAAGAAAACTGATAGACTATCTAGTATTGTTCCAGTATCCTGCAACGTAACGGAGCAGTCTGATATTGCGAGGTGACAGTCCGTTTTTTCTCCCTAGCTGAATATTACGGATTGTTTTATAATTGATATCGTAGAACGTTGGGTTCGTTGAACATGGCATTGCTGCTTGGCGGGATGATGCTAACTCTACGGTAAAGATGATCGCTTTTGAATTAGTAAATTTGAAATGAATAGTGGGTGAAAAAATATTTAAGAGCCTTATTTGAATCGTATTCAAAACATTTGACGGCTGAAAGGCAATAAAGGGGGGCGGGTTCTGTGGAGCGATGATTGACAGACGAATCTCGACAAGTATTACAAAAGCTGACATTCATGTGAAAAACTTGTTGTTTAATTATTGACAAATTTTAATAGCGGTGCTTTAATTACAGTGTGGCTGAAAATTTTACAGAAAACACAAATGTGCGAATATATATCAGCCACTTGAAGAGAGGATAGTATGGATAAAAAAATCAGCGAAAGAATCAGAGATATTCGGAGAAAGTCTGATATCACACTAAAAGAACTAAGTGAAAAAACACAGCTTTCTGTTAGTTTCCTCTCCCAGGTGGAACGCGGCGTGTGTTCCATGACTTTGACTTCTTTGAAAAAAATTGCGGATGCGTTGGAGATTCCTTTGGGAGATCTGGTGAATGTGGAAGAGCACTCTTCCTTTGTGAGCCACAGATCCGTTCGTAAGGTGAATCTGGAAAAGTCCTATAGCTACATGCCGGTGAGCGGTAAGTTTGAAAATCGCAAGCTGGAGGGCCTGATCCTGACGATGAAGCCCAACTTCTACGATCAGGAGGAGCAGGTTCACGAAGGAGAGGAGTTTTATTACGTTCTCAGCGGAACAGCAACCTTTATTATCAATAATGAGGAATATGAGATTTCTGAGGGCGAAGTGATTCACTATCCCTCCAATCTGCCTCACCGCACGATCAACAAGCGCGATATTGAGCTGGTGATGCTGTCTGTTTCTACTCCCGCGATCTTTTGATGGTTAAAGAAAAGTAAGGAGATTTTTTGAGATGGAAATGGGTAAGATCGAGATCGGAAGTGTAATTGCCAGCGCTGGCTATCAGACGCTGAAAGCGGTTGATACCGATGGCAGTCATGTCAGCGTTGGTAGAGTGACTTATGAGAAAAATGGTCGCATTCCTCCGGAAGGACTGGCAGCGCATGAGGAAGACGAGTATGTTGTAGTGCTCAAGGGTAAGCTGACCTTTGGTACTCGAGAGAAGACCTATGAGCTGCAGGAAGGTGACTTCCACTTTATGCCCAAGGGCACTGAGCATTGGTGCGGTGGCGAAGAAGAGGGCGAGTTCCTGTATATCCTGGTGAAGTAACTCTTCAGTATCGATATAAGATCAATTTAAGAATTCAAAACGGCAAAGGAGAAGAATGATATGAGCAGCTATAAGTATTATGAAATTCCTGTCAACTACCTGGGCAACGGTCTTGAACTGAAGCTTCCTGTCCATGAGTTTTGCGGCGGCGAAGGTCCTGTTGTCGGTATCACTGCTTGCATTCACGGCGATGAGACCATCGGTGTCGAAATCTGCCGCCAGGTGGTGGAATTCCTGAAGGTGAATGACGTTCATGGTACCGTCAAGGTCATGCCCGTGGCAAGCCCCCTTGGTTTTGAGTGCGGTCTGCGCAATACCCCCATTGATAAGAACAACATGAACCGCATCTTCCCCGGCAATCCCGATGGCATGGTCACTGATGTGCAGGCACATGTGATCGTTGAAAAGTTCCTTACCGGTTTGGATACCTATATCGACATTCACTCCGGCGGTCAGGACCCCGTTGTGGATTACGCTTACGTGATGAATGACGAGGAAATGTCCCGTGCAACTCTTGCAAACATTCTCTATCGTCCTACGCAGGATTATGTTGGCACCAGCGCTACCTTTACCGCACCTCGCGGCACCAAGACTGTTACCATCGAGTGCGGCGGCGGTCCCAACGCTCCCTACTATGTGGATAGAGGCGTGAAGGCAGTTCTGAACATTCTTCGTCTGAAGAAGGCAATTGATGGTGAAGTGGTGAAGCGTGATGATCAGATCATGATCTCCCACATTGCACATGTGAATCCTCATCACGGTGGTCTCTTCGTTCCCGCTCTGTCTTATGACGCTATGAATACCATTGTTGAGGGTAAGGTGGTTTTGGGTCGCGTTTACAACCCCATGACTCTGGAGCTGCTGGAAGAGATCCGTGCTCCCTATGAGAAGAACTACATCATTCTGATGCGCGGTTCCGTCAATCGCATTTATGCAGGTGACTTCACCTTCATGATTGGCGACTTGGACTCTGAGATTAAGTAAATTAACTGACAATGTCGGATAAGGAGGAATTATATATGAGCACTTCTGAACAGCTGTACGACCGTGCCAATAAGACCGTTCCCGGCGGCGTACATTCCAACTCTCGCGCACGAGTGCCTCATCCCTACTATATCAAGAAGGGCGAAGGCGCCTATATCTACGATGTGGAGGGTTTGAAGTTTATTGACCTGATTATGGGCAACGGTTCCATTTTCTTTGGTCACGGATACGAACCCTTCTATACCCGCTATCAGGAGAATCTGAAGCGATGTGAAGGCTTGACCACCGGCTGGGAAACCGAACTGGCTGTTGAAGCTGCCGAGACCTTCCTTCGCATCATTCCTGCTGATCGTATGCGCTTTACCAACACCGGCACGGAGGCGATCATCCATGTGATGCAGATGGCTCGTGCGTATACCGGCAAGAACGACTTTGCACTGGTAGAAGGCGCTTACAACGGCTGGGTAGACGGCGTGAACATCAGTAACTTCCCTGCACTGAAGGACGTGGGCGATGTCAATCGTCCCAATGCCGTTCCCGGTGCAGGCGGTATGGATACCCGTTCTATTGAGAACACGGTGATCGTGCCCTTCAACAATTTGGAGGTCACCCGCAAGCTGCTGACTGAAAACAAGGATCGTCTGGCTGCACTGATTCTGGAGCCTGTGATGATCGACGTTGGCTTTATTGAACCTGCTCCCGGTTATCTGCAGGGTCTGCGTGAGCTCTGTGACGAGCTGGGCATTCTGCTGGTCTTTGACGAACTGCTGTGCGGCTTCCGCGTTCCTGAGGGCAGCTGCCAGAAGTGGTTTGGCGTGACTCCCGACCTCTCCATTTTCGGCAAAGCAATTGCCAATGGTCATATTCTGGCTGCAGTTGCCGGTAAGGCTGATGTGATGGAGACGGTTGCAAACGGCAAAACCAACTTTGTGGGTACCTTCAATGGTCACGTCTATTCCGTGGCAGCTGCACTTGCTGCACTGGAACTGATGGAAGATGGCTCCGCACGTGAGGCGATGGAGAAGAAGGTCCAGTATATGAAGACCCGCTTTGAGGCTACCGCAAAGAAGCTGGGCATTCCTGCGATCCTGGTTGGTCGCGGTGGTCACTTCCACTGGTACTTCGCCGACGACGTTGTCAACTATCGTGATGCTGCCGGCAGTAATGTCAGCAACTTCATTACCTTTGCAAATGCGATGCTGGAGCAGGGCATGATGGTGATCCCCAAGCCCCTGTCACACCACGCAATTTCTGTCAGTCACACGGATGAGATCATCGAAAAGATTTGTGACGCAATGGACGTTGCTTTGCAGAAGGTTGCTGAGCAGAATAACAAGTGATTCTCTGGATTGTCCAGTTTATTGAATCTACACAATTTATTTGGAGGGAATTATGAAAAAGACAATGACTAAGCTTCTGTGCCTGGCGATGACTTTGGTCATGGTGCTCAGCCTGGTAGCCTGCGGTGGCAGCAGTGATGCTGCCGGCGACGATAGCGCAAGCACCGGTGGTGAACCTGTTGTTAAGGACACTCTGACTGTGGCTATCTCCGCAGCGCCCAACACTCTGGATCCTCATTCTGCCAACCTCGCTCATGCCATCAACGCGCTGAACCCTGTCTATGAGACTCTGGTTCGCTATGATGACAACGGTGAAATCAAGGGCCTGCTGGCTGAAAGCTGGGAGCAGATCGATGATGTTAGCTGGAAGTTCAACCTGCGCAAGGGCGTTAAGTTCCACAACGGCGAAGAAATGAAGGCTTCCGACGTCCTGTTCAGCATTCAGCGCGCTACCGGCGACAAGGGTGTCAACGTGTCTCACGTCATGTACGTTGTTGACGGTCCTGCATGCGAAGTGGTGGACGACTATACCGTTATCATTCGCACCAAGACTCCCTTTGCACCTTTCCTGACCTACATGACCTTCATGGGCGCTTGCGTTGTCAGCGAGAAGGCATTTACTGAGAACGAAGAATTCGCCATCAACAATCCCTGCGGTACCGGCCCCTTCACCTTCGAGAGCTGGGTCGCTAATGACCGTACTACTTATGTCCGCAACGAAAACTACTGGGGCGAGGTTCCTGCTTACGAGAAGCTGGTGATCCGTACCATCGTTGAGGCAAACTCCCGCGTGATCGAGCTGGAAGCTGGTTCCATCGATATCGCTTATGAGATCCCCGCTACCGACATCGCACGTCTGGATGCCGGCGCAGAGACCAAGATCGCAAGCCGCAACTCTACCACCTATGAGTATCTGGGCATGAACTGCTCCAAGGAACCCTTCAACAACCCCGAGTTCCGCGAGGCTATTGCAATGGCAATCGACTTCGAGGCAATGGTGACTGCTGTCTACGGTGAGAGTGCTGCTGTGACTCGTTCTCCTGTTAACCCCGGCATGACCTACTCCATCTCCGAGGAACTGCCCTCCCGCTATGATCCTGAAGCTGCAAAGGCTATCATCGAAAAGCTGGGTCTGACCGGCTCCACCTTCAAGATGACCACCTGGAATGCTCAGCACCGTGTTGACTGTGCTACCATCATGCAGAGCATGCTGAAGGAAGTCGGCATCACTCTGACCATCGATGCTGTTGAGCTGGCTACCTGGGCAAGCGATCTGGAATCTGGTAACACCGACTTCTTCATCGCTGGTTTCGGCGCAATCGGCTTCCCCGACCCCGATATGAACATCTATGGTCCTCTGCATCAGGGTCAGATCCCCACCAGCAACTACTGCTACTATGCAAATCAGCATCTGAGCGACATCCTGGATCAGAGCCGTGCGATCGTGGACGGTCCTGACCGTGAGACCATCATCGAAGAGGTCCAGCAGATCGTTTATGACGAAGTGCCCATGCTGCCCTACGCAAACACCATGCAGGTGATCGGTCTGCGCAGCGACGTTCAGGGCTTCGTTCCCACTCCTGCTCAGAACCACTTCGTTCACAGCGTTTACTTCGGTTAATGATCCGACAGCATACGGCTGTCTGATCGCGAGGTACCGCGAAGTTAGAAGAATTTGAAACATAGGACATGCCCGGGAGGCACGGCCTGCGAGGCACGTATTTCGGGCATGTCCTTGTTTTCTATACAAGTATTAGATCCCTTCAGCGGCCGATTCTCTTGGGCGCGAAAAAGGAGGCTACATGTTAAAGTATATTGGAAAAAGACTTCTCTATTTGATCCTCGTACTACTGGGCGTTTCGTTCATCGTATTTACGCTGCTGTATATCTCTCCCGGTAACCCTGCGAAGATTATTCTGGGCGAGGCTGCGACTCCTGAGGCTCTTGCCGCGCTGGAGGAACAGCTGGGACTGAACGACCCCTTCCTGGTGCGCTATTTCAATTATCTGAAAGGCATTGTCTTTGAGCTGGATCTGGGAACTTCCTATAATACCGGTCGAGCAGTGTTGGATGAGATCCTTGCGGTGTTTCCCAACACGGTCACTCTGGCGGCTTCCGCGATTGTGATCGCTGTCATGGTTGGCGTGACGCTGGGCATCATTTCTGCTGTGAAGCAGTACTCCATTATTGATAACCTGGTCATGGTGTTCGCGCTGATCGGCACTTCTGTGCCCATCTTCTGGCTGGGCATTATGATGATCGTCCTGTTCTCTGTCAAGCTGCATCTGTTGCCCCCCTCCGGCTACGGTACGTTTGCGCAGATGATTATGCCCGCAGTGGCACTTGGTCTTCAGTCTACTGCCATGATTGCGCGTATGACCCGTTCCAGTATGCTGGAAGTCATCCGCATGGATTACGTAAAGACTGCTCGCGCCAAGGGACAGAAGGAAATCGTGGTCATCATGAAGCACGTGTTCCGCAATGCACTGATCCCCATCATCACGGTGGTTGGTCTGCAGTTCGGTCAGCTGCTGGGTGGCGCTATGCTGACGGAGATGGTGTTCTCCATTCCGGGACTGGGTCGCTTGATTATCGACTCGATCTCCATGCGTGACTATCCGGTGGTTCAGGGCGGCGTGTTGTTTGTCGCAACCTGCTTCAGCTTGGTCAATCTGGTGGTCGACCTGCTGTACGCCGTGGTGGATCCCAAGATTACGAAATCATAAGAGGGGAGAGCTGAAATGAACAAGGAAAACAAAAAGACGAACAGTCAGCTTGCCTCTGTGTGGCGTTCGCTGCGCCGCAATCGTATGGCGATGCTGGGTCTGGTGATCCTGGTGCTGCTGGCACTGATGGCCATTTTTGCGGATTTTATCGCTCCCTATGCTTATGATGCGCAGGATCTGCTTAATGCCCGTCAGGCACCCAGCGCGGAGCATATCTTCGGAACCGATGAGTTCGGTCGTGACATTTTCTCCCGCATCATCTATGGCAGCCGCCTGTCTTTGGTGGTGGGCTTTATCTCTGTGGGTATTGCGCTGGTTCTTGGTGGTTTCCTGGGCGCAGTTGCCGGCTTCTACGGCGGCCGACTGGATGACATCATCATGCGCTGCATGGATATTCTGCTGGCAATTCCTCAGGTGCTCCTCGCAATTGCTATTATTGCGTCCCTCGGTAACGGTCTTGTTAACCTGATGGTGGCAGTCGGTATTGCTACGATCCCGAGCTATGCGCGTATCGTGCGTGCATCCGTCATGACCATCCGTGGTGAGGAGTATATCGAAGCGGCTCGCGCATCCGGCACCAACGATGCCAAGATCATCATCAAGCATATTCTGCCCAACTGCCTGGCACCCGTGATCGTTCAGGTGACGCTGGGTATTGCGAATGCGATCCTCAGCTGTGCAGCACTGAGCTTCATTGGTCTTGGTATTACCCCGCCCTCTCCCGAGTGGGGTGCTATGCTGTCCGGCGCACGCAACTATGTGCTGACCTATCCGTACATGTCCGTGTTCCCGGGTCTTGCAATTATTGTCACGGTGTTGGCTTTGAACCTGCTGGGTGACGGTCTGCGTGACGCATTGGATCCGAAATTGAAGCGCTAAGGAGGTCAAAGATATGGAAGAGAAAAAGTTGCTTGAAATCAAAGACCTCAGCGTTACCTATAAGGTAGAAGACGGCATCGTCTACGCGGTGAACGATTTGAATCTGGTGGTTCACAACAAGGAAACGCTGGGCTTCGTTGGTGAGACCGGCGCCGGTAAAACCACTACCGCTATGGCGATCATGCGTCTGATTCCCTCTCCTCCCGGAGAGATCACCAAGGGTCAGATCATCTTTGATGGTGAGGACCTGCTGCAGAAGTCGCAGCGTCAGATGCGCAGCATTTTGGGACAGGATATTTCTATGATTTTCCAGGACCCCATGACCTCCCTCAATCCTGCGATGACGGTGGGCGATCAGATCGTAGAAATGCTGCTTTTGCACAAAAGCGTGAACAAAAAGCAGGCTTGGGAAGAAGCCTGCCAGATGCTGGAGCTGGTGGGTATCAAGCGCGAGCGCGCAAAGGACTATCCCCATCAGTTTTCCGGCGGCATGAAGCAGCGTGTGGTGATCGCCATTGCGCTGGCATGCAGCCCCAAGCTGATTATTGCGGATGAGCCCACGACTGCCCTCGATGTTACCATTCAGGCGCAGGTGATGGACTTGATGCGCGATCTGAAACATAAGCTGGGTACATCCATGATCCTCATTACCCATGACCTCGGCATCGTGGCAGAGATTTGTGACAAGGTGGCGATCATGTATGCAGGCGGCGTGGTGGAATATGCCTCCAAGGAGAAGCTCTACAACGAGCCGGCACACCCCTATACCAAGGGCTTGTTCAACTCGATCCCCAAGCTCGATGTAGACGAGGAGTGGCTGGAGGAGATCGACGGTCTGCCTCCCGAGCCCACCGAGGTGATCCCCGGCTGCGCATTCAGCCCTCGCTGCTCCAAGTGCATGGAGATCTGCAAGCAGAAGAAGCCCGGTATTACCTATTTGGACGACGATCACTATGTCCGCTGTTTCCTGTATGAGAAGCAGGCAGAAGGAGGTGCGGCTGAATGAGCGAGAGACTGATTGAGGTCAACCATCTCAAAAAGTATTTCAAGGTTAATAAGGGTCTGCTCCATGCGGTGGATGATCTGAGCTTCTATATTGACCGCGGTGAAACTTTGGGTCTCGTTGGTGAGTCCGGCTGCGGCAAGTCTACGACAGGTCGCACGCTGATCCGCTTGATCGAAGCCAATGAAGGTGAGATCCTTTTTAACGGAGAAGATATCCGCAAGCTGGACAAGCAGAAGTTGAAGGATTTTCGTCAGAATATGCAGATGGTGTTCCAGGATCCCTACTCCTCTTTGAATCCCCGTCTGAATATTTTTGACCTGATCTCCGAGCCTCTGATGAATATCCCGGAGTATGCGCACGACAAAAAGAAGGTCTATGACCGTGTCACGGAGCTGATGGACACGGTGGGTATTTCCCGCCGCCTCATCAATTCCTATCCCCATGAGCTGGATGGCGGCCGCCGTCAGCGTGTCGGCATTGCCCGTGCGCTGGCTGTGAATCCGGAGTTCCTGGTGTTGGATGAGCCGGTCTCTTCGCTGGATGTCTGCATTCAGGCGCAGGTCATCAATCTGCTCAAACGCCTGCAGCAGGAGTTCAAGCTGACCTATCTGTTTATCTCTCACGATCTGAGTGTGGTGAAGCATATCAGTAACCGCATTGCCGTGATGTATTTGGGCAAGATCGTGGAGCTGAGCAACCGCAATGATATTTTCAGAGATCCTCTGCATCCGTATACGCAGGCACTGCTGTCTGCAATTCCCATTCCCAAGGCGGACAGCGCTGAGCGCCATCGTATCATTTTGAAAGGCGATGTACCCAGCCCTGTGAATCCTCCCGCCGGATGCCGTTTTGCAGGTCGCTGCCCTTATGCGACAGAAAAATGCTTCCAGGAAGAGCCCGCGCTGCGCGAGGTGGAACCCGGTCGCTTTGTTGCCTGCCATAAGGTAGAGAAATAAGTATAAAAATCCCAGTACTCACTCAAGTTAATGAACAGGTCCATTAAAAACGGACAATGACAAAACACCCCCTAATGTAGGAAAATGAAAGTACTACATTAGGGGGTAAAATTATGTCCAGACAAAAGTATACGCATGTACAAATTCTGCTGCCAGAAATTCGAGCAATGGAGGCCACGGGAAAGACCAAGCGAGAAATCGCGGAACATTTCGGCCTAAGAGATAAGTACGTCGTAAAACAGCTTCTTACCCGAGAACGCCGGAAAGAGAAAAAAGCAGAGGCCGGAATCTTGCCTCGTCCCAAAGGCCGTCCGCGCAAGGATGCACCACCAAGAGATGTGGTTGCAGAGCAGATGTATGAAATCAATCGTCTTAAGATGGAAAACAAATTATTGCGGGATTTTCTGCGATTGACAGGAAGGAAGTGAGGCCGCGAGTAAAATACCAGATCATTCACATAAACCGAAATCGATATTCAGTGTCCGTGATGTGCCGCTTCTTTGGCGTGTCGCGCAGCGGCTACTATGACTATGTGAAACGCCTGGATCAGCCGGCACATGATGCAGCTCTGGTTGAGATCATTCGTAAACAACAGGAAAAGTGTGATAAAACCTATGGATACCGTCGTATGTGGAAGTGGTTGGGAAAAGTAAAGAAAATACACAGGAACCCCAAAACAATTCTTCGTATTATGAAAAAATATGAACTTCTATCCGAGATTCGCCGCCGCAGAAAGTGGAGACAGATGGGACAGCAGCTCCACAAATACGAAAATCTGCTCAACAGAGAGTTTCAGGCTGGCAGACCTAACCACAAATGGGTCACGGATATTTCTTACATCCACACTGGTCAAGGTATTCTTTACCTGTCAGTAATTCTGGATCTGTTTGACAACAGCATCGTTGCTTACAAAACAGGAACTACTCAGACAGTCAACCTCGTGCTGGACACGATCCGAATTGCTATGCAGAAAGAAAAGAAAGTCGCTGAGGAGTTGCAGCTCCACAGCGACCAAGGGAGTCAGTATACCTCGCAAGCATACTTTGACCTGACTAAATAATATGGGATAACTCCGTCCATGTCAAGGCGCGGAAACTGCTATGACAACGCCATGGCAGAAAACTTTTTCTCGATTCTCAAAACAGAGTGCATTTACAGGCATCTTCCTGCTTCCTTTGAAGAAGCCAGAACGCTGATTGACAATTATATCTATTTCTATAATCACCAGCGAATCCAGTTAAAAACTGGAGTGGCGCCGCTAACGCTGCGCCACTCCGCTTAAACTCAATATTTTCCTACCAGGGGCCTTTTTTGTGCTGTCCGCACAATCTGGGGCAGTACAT